>NZ_JBITFM010000004.1:310359-449801 GCF_044456065.1 Streptomyces sp. NPDC051041 | reverse complement strand
CGTTGACTTTTGGCACGCTGTTGAGTTCTCAAGGAACGGACGCTTCCTTCGTACTCACCCTCTCGGGCTTTCCTCCGGGCGCTTCCCTTCGGTGTCTCCGACTCTATCAGATCCTTTTCCGATCCGATTCCCAGTCGGCGGGATTTGTCTACGGGCTGGGCTTTCGCCCGGCGGCCTTTCGACATTCACTACGTTAGCCGATTCCCCGCTCGACTCATAATCGAGTCCCACAGGTTTCGAATTCAGACATGCGGACATGCCGAATTCATCCCCGCTGAGGGAAAGGCGTAGGTAGTGGATTGGCCGCTCCGGCTGCTGACGATCACAGTACCCGGTTCAGCGGCTCGGACTACATTACGTATCTCCCCGGCCCGCGTCAACCCCGGCGTCGCCTCGGTACGTGGGCCCGGTACGGGCTGACCGTCGGGTCGTCGGCGATCCAGTAACGCCAGGGGTGGACGCCCCCCTCACCCGCCACGCCGGTGCGCGGTCCGCTGCGTACCTGCTCGGAGGGGACGGGCGCGCCCGTCAGTACGCGCAGTGGCGTCTCGCCGGCGGCGCACGCGTCCGTGCCGTCCAGGGCCCGGTCCACGTCCAGGGCCGTGCACAGGCGGGCCGGCCCCTTGGCGAGTTCCTTGTCGTTGCGGGCCGAAAGACGGCGTTCCCGGGCCAGCTCCGCGCCCTCGACGATCTCGCCGGCGCGGAGCAGGACGGCGCTCGCCCTGCCCTCCGGACCGCAGACCAGGTTCATGCAGAACCACATGCCGTAGGTGAAGTAGACGTACACGTGGCCGGGGGGACCGAACATCACGCCGTTGCGGGCGGTGCGGCCCCGGTAGGCGTGGGAACCGGGATCGTTGGGGCCGTCGTA
Organism: Streptomyces sp. NPDC051041; assembly: GCF_044456065.1. NCBI lineage: Bacteria > Bacillati > Actinomycetota > Actinomycetes > Kitasatosporales > Streptomycetaceae > Streptomyces > Streptomyces sp. NPDC051041. Next base: position 448,930 of record NZ_JBITFM010000004.1, on the reverse strand, counting down.
GGCCTCGACCTCGGTGAGGCGGAGCGCGATCGGACCGTCCGGGGTGGTGCGTACGAGGATGCGGCCCAGGAGGTCGGGGGCGACTTCCAGGACGGGTCGGTCGAAGAACTCCCGGGGCACAGGGGTACGGTCAGAGGTCGCGATCATGCCGTCCGAGGGTAACGCAGACGGACGGGGCGGCAGGGGCGGTCGGGGGCCGCTCGCCCTGCCGGGGCGAGGAACCGGCCACGGCCGGATCGCGTTTGTAGGGGTCAGGGGTCCGCTCGAGGATTCCCTCGCAAGTCAGAGGCCGGACGACGGAACGGGCGCCGCCCCTGGGGCCGCCTGGAAAGGGAGAGACATGGCGTTCAAGAAGCTGCTCGCGAGCCTGGGGGCCGGCGGGGCTTCGGTCGAGACGGTGCTGAACGAGGTCAACGTCGTTCCGGGCGGTGTCGTCCAGGGCGAGGTGCGGATCCAGGGCGGGTCCGTGAACCAGCAGATCGAGGGACTGTCGGTCGGGCTGCAGGCCAAGGTCGAGGTCGAGAGCGGGGACCAGGAGTACAAGCAGGACATCGAGTTCACGAAGGTGCGGCTCGGCGGGGCCTTCGAGCTGCAGGCGAACGCCGTGCACGCGGTGCCGTTCGGGCTGGAGATCCCGTGGGAGACGCCGATCACGATGATCGACGGGCAGGCGCTGCGCGGGATGAACATCGGCGTGACGACGGAGCTGGAGATCGCGCGGGCCGTGGACTCCGGTGACCTGGACCCGATCAACGTGCACCCGCTGCCGGCCCAGAAGGCGATCCTCGACGCCTTCGTCCAGCTGGGCTTCCGTTTCAAGAACGCGGACCTGGAGCGCGGCCTGATCCGGGGCACGCGGCAGAAGCTGCCGTTCTACCAGGAGATCGAGTTCCTCCCGCCGCAGCAGTACCGCGGTCTGAACCAGGTCGAGCTGAGCTTCGTGGCCGACGAGCAGGCGATGGACGTCGTGCTGGAGATGGACAAGAAGCCGGGGCTGTTCAGCGAGGGCAGCGACACCTTCCGGTCGTTCCAGGTGGGGCTGAACGACTATCAGGGGACCGACTGGGCGGCGTACCTCAACCAGTGGCTGGCCGAGGTCGGCAGCAAGCGCAACTGGTTCTAGGCTCGACCCGCAGGCAACGAACCGATCAGGAGGTACCCAGGTGACCGAGCTCAAGCGGCGGCCGCTCCCCCACGACTTCCATCCGCCCGTGCCGTCCTTCACGGTCACGAGCGAGGACGTCCAGGAAGGGGCCACGCTCAAGGACGCTCAGGTCTACGCGGCCGGCAACACCTCGCCGCACCTGCGGTGGGAGGGCTTCCCGCCCGGGACCAAGAGCTTCGCCGTGACCTGCTACGACCCGGACGCCCCGACGGGCAGCGGGTTCTGGCACTGGGTGGTGTTCGACATCCCGGCCTCGGTGACCGAGCTGCCGGCGGGTGCGGGCAGCGGCGAGTTCGAGGGTCTGCCGGAGGGCGCGATCCAGGCGCGCAACGACTACGGCACCAAGGACTTCGGCGGTGCCGCGCCGCCGGCCGGGGACGGACCGCACCGGTACGTGTTCACGGTGTACGCCGTGGACCAGGAGAAGCTCGGGCCGGACGCGGACGCCACGCCCGCGTTCGTGGGGTTCAACCTGCGGTTCCACACGATCGCGCGGGCCCAGCTGATCGGTGAGTACGAGGTGCCCGCCGAAGCCTGACGTTCACGGGACGTTTGCCCGTCTCCGGTCTTGGAAGTGATCGGAGGCGGGCATTTTTGTCGTGGGGGGCCGCGGGGTCACTCCCCGTGGGAGCAGCGGATATTGCGTTGTCCGTCCCGGCGTGCCCGGCCAGAGTTGATCCCAGCCCGCCAAGGGGTGGGCCAGGGCACACGGGAGGTGGGCTGGTATGCGGGACACGCTGGTGCTGAACGCGAGCTTCGAGCCGCTGTCGACGGTGACGCTGAACCGAGCCGTCGTTCTGGTCCTGCAGGACAAGGCCGTCGTCGAGCAGGCCCACCCCGAACTGCGGATGCGTGGAGCCGCGGTCGACATACCGGCGCCCCGCGTGATCCGGCTGTGCAGGTACGTACGGGTGCCCTTCCGGAGACAAGCGCCGTGGTCGAGGCGGGGCGTGCTGGTCCGGGACCGGCACCGCTGCGCGTACTGCGGCAGGCGGGCGACGACCGTGGACCATGTGGTGCCGCGGTCGCAAGGCGGCCGGGACACATGGCTGAACACGGTCGCCGCGTGCGCCGAGGACAACCACCGCAAGGCGAACCGGACTCCGGAGGAGGCCGGTATGACGCTGCTGCGGCAGCCCTTCGAGCCGACGCCGGCGGACGCGATGCTGCTGGCGCTGGGGCAGGAGGACTTCGACGCGCTGCCCGGGTGGCTGGCGCGCGACGCCGCGTAGGACGTACGGCACGGCACCGGGGCCCGCCTCCGTGAGGAGGCGGGCCCCGGTGCCGTGCGACGGCCGGTCAGTCGATGGACGGCTTCTCGCGGCGCTCCGCACCGTCGGGGCCGCCCTTGCCCGGCGCCCCGCCGCCCATGGCGCCGAAGTTGCCGACGGCGCCGGACAGGCCCTTGAGGGCGTCGCCGATCTCGCTGGGGACGATCCAGAGCTTGTTGGCGTCGCCCTCGGCGATCTTCGGGAGCATCTGGAGGTACTGGTAGGAGAGCAGCTTCTGGTCCGGGTCGCCGGCGTGGATCGCCTCGAAGACCGTACGGACGGCCTGGGCTTCGCCCTCGGCGCGCAGGGCGGCGGCCTTGGCCTCACCCTCGGCGCGCAGGATCTGGGACTGCTTCTCACCCTCGGCGCGCAGGATCTCGGACTGCCGGACGCCTTCGGCCTGGAGGATCGCGGCGCGCTTGTCGCGGTCGGCGCGCATCTGCTTCTCCATCGAGTCCTGGATGGAGGTCGGCGGCTCGATCGCCTTGAGTTCGACGCGGTTGACGCGGATGCCCCACTTGCCGGTGGCCTCGTCGAGGACGCCGCGCAGGGCCGCGTTGATCTCCTCGCGGGAGGTCAGGGTGCGCTCCAGGTCCATGCCGCCGATGATGTTGCGCAGCGTGGTGACGGTGAGCTGCTCGATGGCCTGGATGTAGCTGGCGACCTCGTACGTCGCGGCCCGGGCGTCGGTCACCTGGTAGTAGATGACGGTGTCGATGTTGACGACCAGGTTGTCCTGGGTGATCACCGGCTGCGGCGGGAACGGGACGACCTGTTCACGCAGGTCGATGCGGTTGCGGATGGTGTCGATGAACGGGACGACGATGTTGAGGCCCGCGTTCAGCGTCCGCGTGTAGCGGCCGAAGCGCTCGACGATGGCGGCGCTGGCCTGTGGGATGACTTGGATGGTCTTGATCAGGGCGATGAAGACCAACACCACCAGGATGATCAAGACGATGATGACCGGTTCCACCGTCGTTCCCCGTACCCTTCTCCGCCTTGGCGCTCTCGGCAGATCTTATGGTTGTCGAAGATCTTGCTGGTCGAGTCTGACAGACCGTCGCCTGCCTTGCGAGGTGTTCGCCCCAGTTGCGCCCCACGAGGTCAGATGACGATCGCCGTGGCCCCCTCGATGTCCACGACATCCACTTCCTGGCCTGCTTCGTAGGCGCGGTCGGTGTCGAGGGAGCGCGCCGACCAGACCTCGCCGGCGAGCTTGATCCGGCCGCCGGAGCCGTCGACGCGCTCCAGCACGACGGCCTGCCTGCCCTTCAACGCGTCCACACCGGTGGCGAGTTGGGGCCGCTGCGTGCGGTGCCGGGCCGCGATGGGCCGTACGACGGCGATGAGGGCGACCGAGACGACGACGAAGACGAGCACCTGGACGACGATGCCGGCGCCGAATCCCGCGGCGCCCGCGGCGGCGACGGCGCCCACCGCGAACATGGCGAACTCGGGCATCGCGGTCACAACGAGCGGGATTCCGAGCCCTGCTGCGGCGACGAGCCACCACACCCATGCGTCGATGTCGTTCACACGGTCATGGTAGGTCCGCGGGCGCCGCCGGGGACAGGGCGCGAAGCGGGCGCTGTCAGGACAGCGGCAGGCCCTGCGCGGTCCAGCGGTCGCCGACCTGCTCGACGACGAGCGGCAGTCCGAAGCAGAGGGAGAGGTTGCGGGAGGTCAGTTCGAGCTCCAGGGGGCCGGCGGTGAGGACCTTGCCCTGGCGGATCATCAGGACGTGGGTGAAGCCCGGGGGGATCTCCTCGACGTGGTGGGTGACCATGATCATCGAGGGGGCGATGGGGTCGCGGGCGAGGCGGCCGAGGCGGCGCACGAGGTCCTCGCGCCCGCCGAGGTCGAGGCCGGCGGCCGGCTCGTCGAGGAGCAGCAGCTCGGGGTCGGTCATCAGGGCGCGGGCGATGAGGGTGCGCTTGCGCTCGCCCTCGGAGAGGGTGCCGAACCTGCGGTCCAGGTACTCGGACATGCCGAGGCGGTCGAGGAAGGCGCGGGCGCGCTGCTCGTCGATGTCCTCGTACTCCTCCCGCCAGCCGGCCGTCATGCCGTACGCGGCGGTCAGCACGGTCTGCAGGACGGTCTGGCGCCTGGGCAGCTTGTCGGCCATGGCGATGCCGGCCATGCCGATGCGGGGGCGCAGCTCGAAGACGTCGGTGCCGGGCTTGCCGAGGGTCTCGCCGAGGATGGTGGCGGTGCCCCTGGTGGGGAAGAGGTAGCTGGACGCGACGTTCAGGAGGGTCGTCTTGCCGGCGCCGTTCGGGCCGAGGATGACCCAGCGCTCGCCCTCCTTGACCGACCAGGAGACCTGGTCCACCAGAGCCCGGCCCTCGCGGACCACGGATACGTCCTGAAGCTCCAGAACATCGCTCATGAGCGCGTTGTCTCCCCTTGCAGTGTGGCCGGTCTCGGCTGTCGCGTACGCCTGTGGCTCGGTCCGCCGCGCCGGTGGGCGCAGCCCTCAACGAAATCTACGCCACCGGTCGGCCCGGGCATTCCATCGGTCCGGTCCTTAGGGTGGAGGCATGCTCTCGGAACCACGCTCAGGACGCCTTGCCGCCTGGGGAAACGCCCTGATTGCCGGACTTGTGTCTCCGGATGACGCCGTGCTCGCGATCGTCGGCGAGGACGCGGCGCACCGGGTGGAGGGGCTGCCCGGCGAGTCGGCCCCGGTCGGTCTGACGCTGGCGCTGGGCCGGCTGCGGACGCTCGGCGCCTCCGGGCTGCGGGTCGCGCTGCCCGTGCCCGGGCATCCGCTGGGGCTGAGCGGGCCGCCGGAGTTCAACGCGCGGGCGCTGGAGGCTCGGGAGGCGGTGGTCTGCCACGGCGCCGCGCTGGGTCTCGTGCCGGAGGTGCACGAGGCCGGGCCCGAGGGCGACGTGCACGTGGAGGTCGTCTGGCACTGCCTGCCGGTGCGGGAGGCGCCGCCCGCCGACGTGCCGTCGCTCGGGGAGGCCGAGCGGGAGCTGGCGGAGGCGCTGCGGGAGGCGACCGAGGTGCTGACGCGGCTGGACGTGGCCGGGTCGGGGCCGGCGGCGCAGGCGGCGATCGACGCGTACCGGGCGCGGGTCGGCGGGGCGGCGCGCAGCGGTGGCCGGGTGACGGGCGGGCGGGGGCGGGAGGTGCCGGCGCCGGGGTATCCGCCGCGGGCGGTGCGGGTGCTGGAGCTGGCGCAGCGGGTGGGGGTGCTGATCTCGCTGGCGTACCGGAGCGGGGAGGGGGGCGCGGTGAGCGCCTCGGAGATGGCGGCGCGGGCGGCCGCGTTGCGGCCGGTGGAGCGGACGGCCCGGCGGGCGCAGGTCGCCGCGTACAACTCCGTCGTGGAGGAGCGGGAGCGCGGCAGGGGGTGAGGCGGGTGTCCGTGACCGGCGGCGCCCTGGGCGTGCCGGGGCGCCGCCGGTCCCCCGGGCCGCGGGCGCCGGTGACGTGCGTGACCGGTCTCCCGGGCGGCCCGGGAGACCGGAGGTCGGCGCCGGCCCGGCGGGCCGGGGTCAGCGGTTGACGGCCAGGTTGCCGAAGGCCGGGTTCAGCACACCGACGACGTTGACGCTGTTGCCGGACACGTTGACCGGGACGTGCACCGGGGCCTGGACGACGTTGCCCGAGGCGACGCCCGGCGAGCCGACGGCGGTGCCGTGGGCCACCGCGTCGCCGTCGGTGGCGGAGGCCATGCCGCTGCCGGCCGCGAGCAGACCGCCGGCCACCATCGTCACAGCCGCTGCCTTCTTCAGGTTCTTCACTTCTCAGTCCTCCTTGCGATTCCGCGGCAGTCGCCGCGGCACGCACTGGAGAACGGCGGAGACCGCCGCGGGATACGCCGAGTGGGGGACATTCCCACGACAGTATGAATCTCAGTCCGGAGGGGAACCTTTCGGGGCTCCGCGTGCCGTGAGGGGCGCGGTTTCAGCCCGTCAGGCCGTGGCGTACGGCCCACAGGGCCGCCTGGGTGCGGTCCGCCAGGTCGAGTTTCATCAGGATGTTCGAGACGTGGGTCTTCACCGTCTTCTCGGAGAGGACCAGCGCGCGGGCGATCTCCCGGTTGGAGCGGCCGTCCGCTATCAGACCGAGCACCTCGCGTTCCCGGTCCGTGAGGGAGGCTCCCCGGCCCTGTCCGGCGCCCGCCTCCTCCTGGGCGAGCAGGGCGCCCGCGACCTCCGGCTGGAGCAGGATGTGACCGGCGTGGACGGAGCGGATGGCGCCGGCCAGCGCGTCCGGGTCCACGTCCTTGTACACGTACCCGGCGGCGCCGGCCCGCAGGGCCGGGACCACCGTGCGCTGCTCGGTGAAGCTGGTGACGACGAGCACGCGCGCGGGGTGGTCCAGCTCGCGGAGCCGGCGCAGCGCCTCGACGCCGTCCGTGCCCGGCATCTTGACGTCCATGAGGATGACGTCGGGTCCGAGTTCCTCGGCCCGCCGGACGCCTTCGGCGCCGTCCGCGGCCTCGCCCACGACCTCGATGTCGTCCTGCACCTCGAGGAACGTGCGCAGACCCCGGCGGACCACCTGGTGGTCGTCCACGAGCAGCACCTTGATCGCGTCAGCCACCGGGAACCTCCATCTCGATCGTGGTGCCCTTGCCGGGCGCCGATTCCACGCCCAGCCGGCCGCCGACGCCGCTCGCCCGGTCCCGCATGGAGACCAGGCCCAGGTGGCGTCCCGCGCGGCGCACCGCCTGCGGGTCGAAGCCGCTGCCGTCGTCCGTGACCCGCAGGACCGCTCCGGCGCCGCGCCGCTCCAGGGTCACGTCGACGTGCTCCGCCCCCGAGTGCCGCAGGGCGTTGTGCAGCGCCTCCTGGGCGACGCGGAGCACGGCCTCCTCCTGGGCGGACGGCAGGGCCCTGACACCGCGGCCGGTGAAGGTCACGCGCGCGCTGTGGGCGCGGTCGAGGACCTGGGTCTGGGTGCGCAGGGTGGCGACGAGGCCGTCCTCGTCGAGGGCGGCCGGCCGCAACTCGACGACGGCCGCCCGCAGTTCGTCGGCGGCCTCGGCGGCGAGGGCGGCCACCTGCTGGAGCTCGCCCTTGGCGCGGGAGGGGTCGCGGTCGACGAGGCGGGCGGCGGCCTGGGCGGTCAGGCGGAGGGAGAAGAGCTTCTGGCTGACCGCGTCGTGCAGTTCGTGGGCGAGGCGGGAGCGCTCCTCTGCGATGGTCAGTTCGCGGCTGCGCTCGTACAGGCGGGCGTTGGTGAGGGCGATGGCGGCGTGCTGGGCGAGGATGGAGAGCAGTTCCTCGTCGTCGGCCGTGAAGCCGCAACCGCCTTCGGGCTTCGGGCAGTTCTTGTTCGCCAGGAACAGCGCCCCGATGACCTCGTCGCCGTCGCGGATCGGCAGGCCCAGGAAGTCGGCCAGCTCGGGGTGGGCGGACGGCCAGCCCCCGAAGCGGGGGTCCCGGCGGACGTCGGCGAGGCGCTCGACCTCGGCCTCGTGCAGCATCGCGGCGAGGATGCCGTGCTGGCGCGGGAGGGGGCCGATGGCCTTCCACTGCTCGTCGCTGACGCCGTCGACCACGAACTGGGCGAAGCCGCCGTGGTCGTCGGGGACGCCGAGGGCGGCGTACTGCGCGTCGAGCAGCTCGCGGGCGGAGGCGACGATCGTCTTGAGGACGTCGCGCACCTCCAGGTGCCTGCTCATGGCCAGCAGCGCGGAGCTCACCGCGGCGAGGCCGGACCGGGGGCCGTGACTCATGTCTTCACGGTACCGGCGGGTCGCGGCAGCGCGGATCGGACCGGCGACGGCCCTCTGCTACGCCGATGGCCCAGGACCCCGCCCGCGCGGCCCGGGGCCGGGACGGTCCCGGTTCCCTCGTCGAGGACACGCGTACCGGAGGGCGCCGGGACCGGGGAAGGGATGCCGCGCCGGCGTCGGTCACCGGGGCGCCGCCCGGTCCGCGCCCCGGCACGGATCCCGGGGGCGGGCCTTCCTCCGGGAGGACGGGCCTCACCCAGTGCATTGCTTACGCAACCGAGTGCGAGACCGGGGCGGGGTCCGTGTGAGCCCTCCCATAGGGCGCACGTCACGTACGAAGGGGAATAGGAGGAAGAGGGTTCGGCCTGATCGGGGAGAACAAGGGGATCTGCGCCGCTTCGCCCGCCCCCGTTCCACTACCGGGCTTCGTACGTCACGCCTTTGTTCCGGCTTTTCGCGGCCGCTAAGAATGGCTCCCGTCGCTCAACGCCGCGGGCCCTCGCCCGCGGCGTTCGCGCGGGAGGCACCCGCGCCCGCCGCCGGACGAACCGGCCGAAGAGCGACCTCCGCGCTATTCGAAGAGGTCCGTTCCGCATGTCCGATAGCTCCGGCCCCGGTGGCCGTGGTCGCGCCCTGCCTCGTACCCACAGGATCGCGGCAGCCGGTGTCGCGGCGCTCGGCGCCGCCGCCGTCGCCTTCTCCGCCGTACCCGGCGGCGCGCGGACGACCGCGGTCGAGGCCGTCCCGGCGGACCGGGTGACCTACAGCGCCGAGCGGATCACGGACGTCAGGGCCGGCGTCACCGACCAGCTCGCCGGCGCGAGCCTGAAGATCGAGCGGATCGAGGCCAAGCGGAAGGCCGACGCCGCGGCCGCCGTGCGGAAGGCCGCCGAGGCGGCCAGGAAGAAGGCGGCCGCGGCGGCCGCGGCCCGGAAGGCCGCGCAGGAGCGCCGGGCAGAGGAGGCCGCGAGCCGCGCCGCGCGGCGCACCGGGGTCGAGCGGGTCGCCGCGAGGAGCTACCCGGACAACCTCGACGGCTGGATCCGCGAGTCGCTCGACATCATGCGGAAGCACGGCATCCCGGGGTCCTACAGCGGCATCCACCGCAACATCATGCGGGAGTCCTCGGGCAACCCGAACGCCGTCAACGACTGGGACATCAACGCCGCCAACGGTGTCCCCTCCAAGGGTCTGCTGCAGGTCATCCCGCCGACCTTCCAGGCCTACCACGTGCCCGGCACGTCCTGGAACATCTACGACCCGGTCGCCAACATCACCGCCGCCTGCAACTACGCGGCCGACCGGTACGGCTCCATGGACAACGTCGACAGCGCGTACTGAGGCCGGCGCGGGCCCCCTCCCGCGCACGGACACGCCGAGGGGCGGCGCCCTCCTGACGGGGTGCCGCCCCTCGGCGTCGTACGGCGGTGCTACTTGCGCATGACCTCGGGCTCGTGGCGGCGCAGGAAGCGGGCCACGAAGAAGCCGCAGATCACGCCGAGGGCGATCAGCGCGGCCATGTCCATGGCCCAGGTGCCGACGGTGTGGTCCCACAGCGGGTCGGTTCCGGCCCCCTCCTCCGGCGGGCTGATCCTGTTGAAGTCGAGCGTGGCGCCCGCGGCGGCGACCGCCCAGCGCGACGGCATCAGGTACGAGACCTGGTTGACGCCGACCGTGCCGTTCAGGGCGAACAGACAGCCCGTGAACACGACCTGGATGATCGCGAACATCACCAGCAGCGGCATGGTCTTCTCGGCCGTCTTCACCAGCGACGAGATGATCAGGCCGAACATCATCGAGGTGAAGCCCAGCGCCATGACCGGCAGGGACAGCTCGACGAGCGTGGCGCCGCCGAGGACCAGGCCCTCCTGCGGGATCTCCCGGCTCGCGAGGCCGATGACGCCGACCAGCAGGCCCTGCCCGACGGTGATCAGGCCGAGCACGAACACCTTGGACATCAGGTACGCGGACCGCGACAGGCCGGTCGCGCGCTCCCGCTCGTAGATCACCCGCTCCTTGATCAGCTCGCGGACGGAGTTCGCGGCGCCGGCGAAGCAGGCGCCGACCGCGAGGATCAGCAGGACGGTGGTGGCCGTGCCGTTGGGGACGATCCGGCCCGTCCGCGGGTTCGGCGGGTTGGGCAGCAGGCCGCGGTCCGGGTCGATGAGCAGGCTCACCGCGCCGAGCACGGCCGGCAGGATCACCATCAGGGCGAGGAAGCCCCGGTCGGAGGCGATCACCGACAGGTAGCGCCGCACCAGCGTGCCCCACTGGGAGAACCAGCCCTGCGGCTTCGGCGGCTTCATCGCCTGCATCGGCGCGACCTGCACGGACTGCGGCGCGACCGCGTCGATGTCCGCGGCGTACATCTGGTAGTGCTGCGAGCCCTTCCAGCGGCCCGCCCAGTCGTAGTCGCGGTAGTTCTCGAAGGCGGAGAAGACGTCGGCCCAGGTGTCGTAGCCGAAGAAGTTCAGCGCCTCCTCCGGCGGGCCGAAGTAGGCGACCGCACCGCCCGGCGCCATCACCAGCAGCTTGTCGCACAGCGCCAGCTCGGCCACCGAGTGGGTGACGACGAGGACGGTGCGGCCGTCGTCGGCCAGGCTCCGCAGCAGCTGCATGACGTCGCGGTCCATGCCCGGGTCGAGGCCGGACGTCGGCTCGTCCAGGAAGATCAGCGACGGCTTGGTGAGCAGTTCCAGGGCCACGGAGACGCGCTTGCGCTGGCCGCCGGAGAGGGAGGTGACCTTCTTCTCCTTGTGGACGTCCAGCTTCAGCTCGCGCAGCACCTCGTCGATGCGGGCCTCGCGCTCGGCGGCCGTGGTGTCGGCGGGGAAGCGCAGCTTGGCCGCGTACTTGAGGGCCTTCTTGACGGTCAGCTCCTTGTGCAGGATGTCGTCCTGCGGGACCAGACCGATGCGCTGCCGCAGCTCGGCGAACTGCTTGTAGAGGTCGCGGTTGTCGTACAGGACCTCGCCCTGGTCGGCGGGGCGGTAGCCGGTGAGCGCCTTGAGCAGGGTCGACTTGCCGGAGCCGGACGGGCCGATGACCGCGATCAGCGACTTCTCCGGGACGCCGAAGGAGACGTCCCTCAGGATCTGCTTGCCGCCGTCGACCGTGACGGTCAGGTGGCGGGCGGAGAAGGACACCTCACCGGTGTCGACGAACTCCTCAAGCCGGTCGCCGACGATCCGGAACGTCGAGTGGCCGACGCCGACGATGTCGGCCGGGCCGAGCAGCCGCGCGCCGCCCTTGGGGATCGGCTGGCCGTTGACGTACGTGCCGTTGTGCGAGCCCAGGTCGCGGATCTCCATGCGGCCGTCGGGCGTCGCGTGGAACTCGGCGTGGTGCCGGGAGACCTGCAGGTCGGAGACGACCAGGTCGTTCTCCAGGGCACGGCCGATGCGCATCACGCGGCCGAGGGAGAACTGGTGGAACGTGGTCGGGCTGCGGTCGCCGTACACCGGCGGCGCCCCCGCGGCACCGCCGGGACCCTGCTGCTGCGGTATGTGCGGGGCGGCCTGCTGCGGCTGCTGCGGGACCTGCTGCGGCGCCGGCCCGGCGGGGGCCTGCCGGGCCCAGCCGGGGCCCGCGCCCTGGGGGGCGTACGGCTGCTGCCGGGGCCGGGCGGCCGGCGCCGCGGCGCCGGAGAGGTTCAGGCGCGGTCCGTCGGTCGCGTTGCCCAGGTGCACGGCCGTGCCGGGACCGAGCTCCACCTGCTGGATCCGCTGCCCCTGCACGAACGTGCCGTTGGTGCTGCCGTGGTCCTCCATGACCCATCCGCGGCCGTCGAAGCTGACCGTGGCGTGCCGCCAGGAGACCCTGGCGTCGTCGAACACGATGTCCGCCTGCGGATCGCGTCCGAGCGTGTAAGACCTGGACGGATCGAGCGTCCACGTCCGTCCGTTGGTTTCCAGTACGAGTTCCGGCACTCCATGCCCCACTGAGTTGTCCCCCGAGTCGCCCCCGACATGGGGAGTCCAGGGATGTCGAACATCGGGGGGAACTATTTCAGGCCCGGCCCTCTGACCGAAAGTCGGACCTTGTGAAAACCGCGTACGGGCGTACGGGCCGGTGCCGTTGACGCGGCGGAAACCGGGCCGGGGAGTGGTGATCCGCGCGAGGGGAACATGCGCGGCGGCCGGGCCGCGCCGCGGATCGGGGGTCCGCCAGGGGCGCGTCCACGAGCGCCGGCGCCGCCGGGTACGGCGCGAGGATGCCCGGGCGGACGTCCTGCTGTCCGTGATCGCCTCCGTGAGCTGGGCGTTGATCGGGACGGCGGGCACCGCGGCGCTCGGTCCGCGGTTGCTGGAGGTTGACGCGGCGGGCTCGCCGGGGCCGGCGACCGTGGCTGTCGTGGTCCTGGGGGCGGGGGGTCCGGTCGTTCCGTCCGGCGATGTGTCCGTCTTCGGTCTCATGGGCGCGGAGGCGGACGCCACCGTCGAAAACACGTCACTCGGGGTGAGCCTGGCCGGTGCGCTGCTGCTGTCGGGCTTCTTCCTGCGGTCCTTGCGGGCGGCGGGCGGCGTGGTCGCGCCGGCCGGACTCCTCGCGCGCGGGCGCGGTGGTCGCGCTGTTCCCGGGGGCCGTGCGGGGTGCGGGCGCCGGGGCCGCCGGGGCGCTGCCGGCGCGGGCGAGCCCGCCGGCGACCGGGGGACACGGACGGAACGCAAGGTTCCCGACGCCGGTGCGCCACCCGCTGTTCCCTGTCCGCTGAGCGGACCTCGGCAGCGCGGGGCACCGGGTGCCGGATACCGTGGAAACACCATGAGCGCATCGCAGACCTCCGACGTCCCCACCCTCCTTGTCAAGATCTTCGGCAAGGACAGGCCGGGCATCACGGCCGGCCTCTTCGACACCCTCGCCGCCTACTCGGTCGACGTGGTCGACATCGAGCAGGTCGTCACCCGTGGCCGGATCGTGCTGTGCGCGCTCGTGACCGAGCCGCCGCGAGGGCTGGAGGGCGATCTGCGGGCGACCGTCCACAGCTGGGCGGAGTCGATGAAGATGCAGGCGGAGATCATCTCCGGCATCGGCGACAACCGGCCGCGCGGGCTCGGCCGCTCCCTGGTGACCGTGCTCGGCCACCCGCTCACCGCGGAGGCGACCGCCGCGATCGCCGCCCGGATCACCAAGGCCGGCGGCAACATCGACCGCATCTTCCGGCTGGCGAAGTACCCGGTCACCGCGGTCGAGTTCGCGGTGTCCGGCGTGGCGACCGAGCCGCTGCGCACCTCCCTGGTGACCGACGCGGCGGCGCTGGGCGTGGACGTGGCGGTCGTCGCGGCCGGACTGCACCGGCGGGCGCAGCGCCTGGTCGTCATGGACGTGGACTCGACGCTCATCCAGGACGAGGTGATCGAGCTCTTCGCCGCGCACGCCGGCTGCGAGGACGAGGTCGCCGAGGTGACCGCGGCGGCGATGCGCGGGGAGCTGGACTTCGAGCAGTCGCTGCACGCGCGCGTGGCGCTGCTGGCGGGGCTGGACGCCTCGGTGGTGGAGAAGGTGCGCAGCGAGGTGCGGCTGACGCCGGGCGCCCGCACGCTGATCCGTACGCTGAAGCGGCTCGGGTACCAGGTCGGTGTCGTGTCCGGCGGTTTCACCCAGGTCACCGATGATCTGAAGGAACGGCTGGGGCTGGACTTCGCCCAGGCCAACACGCTGGAGATAGTCGACGGCAGGCTGACGGGCCGGGTGGTCGGCGAGATAGTGGACCGGGCGGGCAAGGCGCGGCTGCTGCGCCGGTTCGCCGCGGAGGCGGGCGTCCCGCTGTCGCAGACCGTGGCGATCGGCGACGGGGCCAACGACCTGGACATGCTGAACGCGGCCGGCCTCGGGGTCGCCTTCAACGCCAAGCCGGTGGTGCGCGAGGCGGCGCACACGGCGGTGAACGTGCCGTTCCTGGACACGGTCCTGTACCTGCTGGGCATCACCCGGGAAGAGGTCGAGGCGGCGGACACGCTCGACCAGCGCTGAGCGGCCGGCAGCGGCGGCCCGCCCTGATCCGCGCGGACGGCGGCTTCCCGGTACGGCGCGGGCGGCCTCCCGGCGCGACGTCCGGGGTCCCTTCGACGGCTCCCCGGGCAGGAGCGGAGTGGCGTTCGGTGCGTGCGGCGCGCGAGGGGCGGGCGGCTGCGCCGCGCAGGCTCCGGCCCGGGGGCTTGAGGCCCGGCGCCGCGGCGGTGCCGGGCCCCGGCGCGTGGCCGGACGGTCGGGTCAGTCGGCCGGCGCCCAGTAGTCGAGCAGCGTGGCCACCCCGGGCTCCACGGTCTTCCATGAGCCGGTGAAGGACAGCACGGCGAAGGCGGCGGCCGGGAAGCCGCGGCGGGCCATCCGCTCGCGGGCGTCGCCCTCGGCCGAGCCGGCCAGGATGTCGGCGAGTCCCTGCACGCCCGGGTTGTGGCCGACGAGGAGGACGTTGCGCACGTCGTCCGGGGTTTCGTCGAGCACGGCGATCAGCTCGCCCGGCGAGGCCTCGTAGATCCGCTCCTCGTAGACGGTTCTCGGCCGCTGCGGGAACTCGTGGACGGCCAGCTTCCAGGTCTCCCGCGTCCGGGTGGCGGTGGAGCAGAGGGCCAGGTCGAAGGGGATGCCGGTGTCGGCCAGCCGGCGCCCGGCCTCTGTGGCGTCCTTGCGGCCCCGCTCGGCGAGCGGTCGCTCGTGGTCGGTCACCTGTGGCCAGTCGGCTTTCGCATGCCGGAGGAGGACGATCCTGCGGGGTTCTTCGACGCTCATGAGCCCAGCTTCGCATGAAACAGGCCACGCGGCGCAGGGAGTTGACTCGCGGCTCCACCGATGCGAGACGCGGCCGGGGTGCCCGGTCCGGCCTCGCGGCCCGCCGGCACGCTCCCGCCTGCTCGTGGTCAATACACCTAGCGCGCGGTGAGCTGCCGGACCCGCTCCAGGAGCTGGCTGAGCGCGGGGTCGCCGGTGGCCGCGTGCGCGTCCGACGGGTCGAGTATCAGGGTGAGCAGCGCGATGAAGGCGAGGACGGGCAGGGCGAGGGCCCACCAGGGGAGCCGGATGTCCGCGCCGGCCCGCGTCGCCGGGTGGGGCCGGGGGTGCATGGGGGCCGACATGGGTGCCTCCGCTGTCGTCGAGTGGTCCGTGAGGCCGCCCCGCACGGCCCCACCTCGAAACTACGGAAGGCCCGGTGCCCCGCCCATCCGGTGTCCCACCCACTCGACCCTGACCCTCGCCCCCTAGGGGGCAGGGGGGTTAGCCCCACCATCGGCCGCGCGGCGGGCGCGCGCCGGCCGGCGGCGTCACGGCGAGGCGATGGACGCGATGATCCCGATGACCACGAAGATCGCGAAGAAGGCGCCGAAGACGAGCAGCATCTTCTTCTGACCGTGCTGGGGGTTGGGGTCGAGCACTGGCATGCGGCAAGTCTCCCATCCCTCACCCGGCCCGGTGCCACCGGGTCGGCGGCCCGGCGGGTCGGCCGGTCAGCGGGCGGCCTCGTCCTCCACCGTGCGGGCGCGCCCCGCCAGCACGCCCACCACCATCTGCGGGACCATCAGGGCGCACATCAGCGCGATCGGCAGGCCCCAGCCGCCGCTGTGCTGGTAGAGCACGCCCACCAGGAGCGGGCCGGGAATGGAGATCAGGTAGCCGGTGCTCTGCGCGAAGGCCGACAGCTGGGCGACGCCCGCGCCCGTCCTGGCCCGCATCCCGACCATGGTGAGGGCCAGCGGGAAGGCGCAGTTGGAGATCCCGAGCAGCACGGCCCAGGCCCAGGCACCGCCGACCGGGGCGAAGTGGAGGCCGGCGTATCCGGCCAGGCCGCAGAGGCCGAGCGCGAGCACGATCGGTCCCTGGTGGGGCAGCCGGGTGGCCAGGCGCGGGATGACGAAGGCCAGCGGCACGCCCATCACCATCGTCAGGGACAGCAGCAGCCCGGCCGTGCCCGCGGGCACGCCCGCGTCCCGGAAGATCTGCGCCATCCAGCCCATCGTGATGTAGGCGGCGGTGGCCTGGAGCCCGAAGAACACGGCGAGCGCCCAGGCGGTACGGCTCCGGGTGATCCGCAGCGCGGGCGTCTCCCCGCGCGCGGGCGC
Source organism: Streptomyces sp. NPDC051041 (assembly GCF_044456065.1). Lineage (NCBI taxonomy): Bacteria > Bacillati > Actinomycetota > Actinomycetes > Kitasatosporales > Streptomycetaceae > Streptomyces > Streptomyces sp. NPDC051041. The sequence goes on along the minus strand of NZ_JBITFM010000004.1, from coordinate 432,739 downwards.
CTGCTCGGCGGCTCCGGCGCCCCGGTCCCGTACGAACGGGATCCACGGCAGTACGGCCGCCGCCGCGAGCGCCGCCCACACGGCGAGCCCGGGCTGCCAGCCGCCGCCCAGCGCGTCGGTCATCGGCACCGTCACCGCGGCCGCGAGCGAGGTGCCGAAGGCGAGGGCCATGGAGTACAGGCCGGTCATGGAGCCCACCCGGTCGGGGAACCAGCGCTTGACGATGACCGGCATCAGCACGTTGCCGACCGCGATGCCCGCGAGCGCGAGGGCGCTGGCGGCCAGGAAACCGGCCGTGCCGCCGGCGTACGGGCGCGTCAGCAGGCCCGTCGCGATGGCGGCCAGGCCGGCGCACACCACCGCGCCGGGCCCGAAGCGGCGGGCGAGCCGGGGGGCGACGGCGCCGAAGACGGCGAAGCAGAGCGAGGGCATGGAGGTGAGCAGGCCGGCCACGCTGCCGCTCATGCCGAGCCCGTCGCGGACCTCCTCGAGGAGCGCGCCGAAGCTGGTGATGGCGGGGCGGAGGTTGAGCGCGGACAGCACGATGCCGAGGACGAGCAGACGGGTCGCCCACGCGCGCGGGGCGCCGGCCCCGGCTTCCCGGGCGTCGCCTCCGGCCGGTTCGCGTACGGTCGTGGACTTCGGCGTCCGGGTTTCCTCGCCAGTCATGAAGCTCATCATAGAATCATAGGATGATTGGTTGTCCATTCCCGGGTCCGCGGTTGCGGGACCCGGTGTGCGAAGGTGTGCCGTGCCCCTGAGCCATCCCCGCCGTTCGGTGCTGTCCGAGCAGGTCATCGCCGCGCTGCGGCAGCAGATCACCTCGGGCGAGTGGCCGGTCGGCTCCCGCATCCCCACGGAGCCGGAGCTGGTCGAGCAGCTCGGGGTCGCCCGCAACACGGTCCGCGAGGCCGTCCGCGCGCTGGCGCACAACGGCCTGCTGGACATCCGCCAGGGCTCCGGCACGTACGTCGTGGCGACCAGCGAGCTGGCGGGCGTGATGCACCGCCGCTTCGCCGGCACCGATCCCCGGCACATCGCCGAGCTGCGCTCCACCCTGGAGTCGGCCGCCGCCAGACTGGCCGCCGAGCGGCGCACGGAGAAGGACCTCAAGCAGCTGGACGCGCTCCTGGCGCGGCGGGAGGAGGCCTGGGAGTCGGGTGACACGGAGGCGTTCGTGACGGCGGACGCGACCTTCCACCTGGCCGTCGTGGCCGCCTCCCACAACGACGTGATGAGCGCGATGTACGCCGATCTGGGCGAGGTGCTGCGGGACTGGCTGCGCGAGGACGTCGGCGCGGCGCTGACGCCGGAGACGTACATGGACCACGCGCGCCTGGTCGACGCGATCCGCGCGGGCGACGCCGGGACGGCCGGAGCGGAGGCGGCGGGCTATCCGCTGCTGTGCCGTCCGGGCCGGTTCGGCCCGCCTCCCGACCAGCCCGCCCGGTGACCGGCCCGCCTCCTGATCAGCCCGCCCTCCGGTGACTGATCCACACCGAACCGACCTCTTTCCAGCAGCGCCCGGTCAGCCGCACGGTCTGCGCGGGCCCGGCCTCCACCGGGGAGGTGTCGGTGTCGAGGTCCCACCAGCGGGCGCACTCGATGTGCAGGCGCACCCGGTCGGGGTCCGGGTAGGGGTTGTGGCAGTACGCGGTCACCTCGGAACCGGTGACCCGGATCCGGCACGCGGCGCCGAACGGCCGCCCCGGCGACTTTCCGGTGTCCACCCGCGCGTGCGGCATCGCCTCGCAGGCGAGGGACAGCACGAGAGCGACGGCGACGGTCGCTGAGGCCAGGCTGCGGGACAGGCGCACAAGGGGACCTCCTCGGCCGTGCTGGGGAGGGGATCGCGTGGTGGACGCGTACTCCACAGTGCGCGGTCACCGGGCGCCGCGCCCGGCCGGTGGCCCGATCGGGTGACGCGCGGGATCCGCGGACCCGCCGGACACGCCGAGGGCCCGCGCCCTCCCGGGGTGCGGGCCCTCGGCCGCCGGTCAGCCCGGCGGCGTCACGCGCCGATGGCGTGCAGACCGCCGTCCACGTGGATGATCTCGCCCGTGGTCTTCGGGAACCAGTCGCTCAGCAGGGCGACGACGCCGCGGCCGGCCGGCTCGGGGTCCTTCAGGTCCCACTCCAGCGGGGAGCGGGTGTCCCAGACGGAGGCCAGCTCGCTGAAGCCCGGGATGGACTTGGCGGCCATCGAGCCGATCGGGCCCGCCGAGATCAGGTTGCAGCGGATGTTCTGCTTGCCCAGGTCGCGCGCCATGTAGCGGTTGACGGCCTCCAGGGCGGCCTTGGCCGGGCCCATCCAGTCGTACTGCGGCCAGGCGTACTGGGCGTCGAAGGTGAGGCCGACGACCGAGCCGCCGTTCTGCATCAGCGGCAGGCAGGCCATGGTCAGCGACTTCAGGGAGAACGCCGAGACGTGCATGGCGGTGGCGACGGACTCGAACGGCGTGTTCAGGAAGTTGCCGCCGAGCGCGTCCTGCGGGGCGAAGCCGATGGAGTGGACGACGCCGTCGAGGCCGCCGAGCTCCTCGCCGACGATGTCGGCCAGGCGCCCGAGGTGCTCGTCGTTCGTCACGTCGAGCTCGACGACCTTGGTGGGCTTGGGCAGCTTCTTGGCGATGCGCTCGGTCAGCGTGGGCCGCGGGAACGCGGTCAGGATGATCTCGGCGCCCTGCTCCTGGGCCAGCTTGGCGGTGTGGAAGGCGATGGAGGACTCCATCAGCACACCGGTGATCAGGACGCGCTTGCCCTCGAGGATTCCGCTCATGGTGATCAGTGACCCATTCCCAGTCCGCCGTCAACGGGGATGACGGCTCCAGTGATGTACGAGGCGTCGTCGGAGGCGAGGAACCGCACCGCCGCGGCGATCTCCTCGGGCTGCGCGTACCGGCCGAGCGGCACCTGCGCCACGATGCCCGCGCGCTGCTCCTCGCTGAGCACCTTGGTCATGTCGGTGTCGACGAAGCCGGGCGCGACGACGTTGAAGGTGATGTTGCGCGATCCCAGCTCGCGGGCGAGGGAGCGCGCGAAGCCGACCAGGCCGGCCTTGGAGGCGGCGTAGTTGGCCTGCCCCGCCGAGCCGAGCAGACCGACGACGGACGAGATGAGCACCACGCGGCCCTTCTTGGCGCGCAGCATGCCGCGGTTGGCGCGCTTGACCACGCGGAAGGTGCCGGTGAGGTTGGTGTCGAGGACGGACGTGAAGTCCTCCTCGGACATGCGCATCAGGAGCTGGTCCTTGGTGATGCCGGCGTTGGCGACGAGGACCTCGACGTTGCCGTGCGCCTCCTCGATCTCCTTGTAGGCCTGCTCCACCTGCTCGGCGTCGGTGATGTCGCACTTGACGGCGAGGACGCCCAGATCCGTCAGGGCCGCGGGCGGCTCGCCCGAGCGGTACGTGATCGCGACCTTGTCGCCGGCGTCGGCGAACGCGCGGGCGATGGCGAGGCCGATGCCCCGGTTGCCCCCTGTGACGAGAACCGAGCGGCTCAACGGATCACCCTTTCGATAAGCGTTTGGAATACCCCGCCCCGGCACCTGGACGACAGGCGGCGATGACAGGCGGCTTCCTCGAAAACCTATCGGTCCGGGGCCGACCGCGGACAATCGGGCACCCACAGCGGCTCACCCGGCCTCCTGTCGGTTTCCTACAGTCGGCGCTCCCGGATCGGCTCGTGGCTCCGGGGCACGGGCGGCCGGGCCCGCGCGCGGGCACGCGTGTGCCGCGGACAACCGGACAGCCGGGGCGCCGGCGGGCGCGGGGGCGGAGGCGGTGGCCGTCCCCGAGCGGCCCCCGCCCCCGGCGACGGGCCCGCGGTACCGGGCGGCCGGTCCGGGGCCGGGCGGCGGCCCACCGCGCGCACCCGCCCGGGCCCGGGGTTCCGGCCGGGCTTCCCGGCCGCGCCGGCAGGGGCCGCCGCGAGGCGGGGCCGGCCGGCGGGGCGTCCGGCGTCCCCCTGTCACCGAGGAATGTGCCGGTGTGCGGCGTGGTGCGACATGCTTCACTTCCGTCCTGCGCGCCACCGGCTCGGACAGGACGGACCCAACGGTCGCCACGAAGGGAATCCCACCCGTGCCCCATGACATCGATCAGTCGTTTCTGGCACTCCCCCTACGCCCCCTCGCCGACGCCGCCCTGGCCCGCGCCCGTTCGCTCGGCGCCGAGCACGCGGACTTCCGCTTCGAGCGGGTGCGCAGCGCCTCCTGGCGGCTCAGGGACGCCCGGACCGCCGGGTCGTCGGACACCACCGACCTCGGGTACGCGGTGCGCGTGGTGCACGGCGGCGCCTGGGGCTTCGCCTCCGGCGTCGACCTGACGCCGGACGCCGCCGCCAGGGTCGCCTCGCAGGCGGTGGCCATGGCGAAGCTCTCCGCGCAGGTGACCGAGGCCGCCGGGTCGGACGAGCGGGTGGAGCTGGCCGACGAGCCGGTGCACGCCGACCGGACGTGGGTCTCGTCGTACGAAATCGATCCGTTCACCGTGCCCGACGAGGAGAAGACCGGGCTGCTGGCCGAGTGGAGCGCGCGGCTGCTGGCGGCCCACGGGGTCGACCACGTCGACGCCTCGCTGCTCACCGTGCACGAGAACAAGTTCTACGCGGACACCGCCGGGACCGTGACCACGCAGCAGCGGGTGCGGCTGCACCCGGTGCTCACCGCGGTGTCGGTGGACGACTCCAGCGGCGAGTTCGACTCGATGCGCACCCTCGCGCCGCCGGCCGGACGCGGCTGGGAGTACCTCACCGGCACCGGCTGGGACTGGGAGGGCGAACTGGAGCAGATCCCGGAGCTGCTCGCCGAGAAGATGCGCGCCCCGAGCGTCGAGCCGGGAGTGTACGACCTGGTCGTCGACCCGTCGAACCTGTGGCTGACCATCCACGAGTCCATCGGCCACGCGACCGAGCTGGACCGGGCGCTCGGCTACGAGGCCGCCTACGCCGGCACCTCCTTCGCCACCTTCGACCGGCTCGGCAAGCTGAAGTACGGCTCGGAGCTGATGAACGTCACCGGCGACCGCACCGCCGAGCACGGCCTGGCCACCGTCGGCTACGACGACGAGGGCGTCGAGGCGCAGTCCTGGGACCTGGTGAAGGACGGCGTCCTGGTCGGCTACCAGCTGGACCGGCGCATCGCGCGGCTGACCGGGTTCGAGCGGTCCAACGGGTGCGCGTACGCCGACTCCCCCGCCCATGTGCCGGTGCAGCGCATGGCCAACGTGTCGCTGCGGCCGGACCCGGCCGGGCTGTCTACCGAGGACCTGATCGGCAGCGTGGACCGGGGCGTCTACGTCGTCGGGGACCGGTCCTGGTCGATCGACATGCAGCGGTACAACTTCCAGTTCACCGGGCAGCGGTTCTTCCGGATCGAGAACGGGCGGCTCGCCGGGCAGCTGCGGGACGTCGCCTACCAGGCGACGACGACCGAGTTCTGGGGGTCGATGACCGCGGTGGGCGGCCCGCAGACGTACGTCCTGGGCGGTGCCTTCAACTGCGGCAAGGCCCAGCCGGGCCAGGTGGCCGCCGTGTCGCACGGCTGCCCCTCCGCCCTCTTCAAGGGAGTCAACATTCTGAACACCACCCAGGAGGCCGGTCGATGAGCCCGCGTACGAACAAGCCGCACGAGCTCGTCGAGCGCGCCCTGCAGCTGTCCCGGGCCGACGGCTGCGTCGTGATCGCCGACGAGCACTCGACCGCCAACCTGCGCTGGGCGGGCAACGCGCTCACCACGAACGGCGTCACGCGCGGACGCACGCTCACCGTCGTCGCCACCGTCGACGGCCGGGAGGGCACCGCCTCCGGCGTCGTCTCCCGCTCGGCGGTGACCGCCGACGAGCTGGAGGCCGTGGTGCGGGCGGCCGAGGCCGCCGCGCGGGGCGCCGGGCCGGCCGAGGACGCGCAGCCGCTGGTGGCGGGCGTGCCGGAGTCCCCCGGCTTCGCCGACGCGCCCGCCGAGACGTCGTCGGCGGTGTTCGCCGACTTCGCGCCGGCGCTCGGGGAGGCGTTCGCCCGGGCCCGGGCGGGCGGGCGGGAGCTGTACGGCTTCGCCCACCACGAGGTCGTCTCGACGTACCTGGGCACGTCGACGGGGCTGCGGCTGCGGCACGACCAGCCGACCGGGACGCTGGAGCTGAACGCCAAGTCGCCGGACGGGCTGCGGTCGGCGTGGACGGGCCGCTCCACCCGGGACTTCACGGACGTCGACCCGGCGGCGCTCGACGCCGAGCTCGCCGTACGCCTCGGCTGGGCCGAGCGGCGCGTCGAGCTGCCCGCGGGGCGGTACGAGACGCTGCTGCCGCCGACCGCGGTGGCGGACCTGCTGATCTACCAGCTGTGGTCGTCCTCGGGCCGGGACGCGGCCGAGGGGCGGACCGTGTTCTCCCGGCCGGGCGGCGGCACCCGCGTCGGCGACCGGATCAGCGGGCTGCCGCTGACGCTGCGCAGCGACCCGGCCGAGCCGGGGCTCCAGACCGCGCCCTTCGTCATCGCGCACTCCTCCGGGGGCGACCAGTCGGTGTTCGACAACGGGCTCCCGGTCCGGGGCACCGACTGGATCCGCGAGGGGAAGCTCGCGCACCTGACGACCACCCGGCACAGCGCGGCCCTGACCGGGCTGCCGGTGGCCCCGGCGATCGGCAACCTGGTGCTGGACGGCGGCGCGGACCGCTCCCTGGACGAGATGGTCGCGGACACCGGGCGCGGGCTGCTGCTGACCTGCCTGTGGTACATCCGCGAGGTCGATCCGGCGACGCTGCTGCTGACCGGCCTGACCCGGGACGGCGTCTACCTGGTCGAGAACGGCGAGGTCGTCGGCGCGGTGAACAACTTCCGGTTCAACGAGTCGCCGGTCGGCCTGCTGGGCCGGGCCACGGAGGCGGGGCGCACGGAGAAGACGCTGCCGCGGGAGTGGAGCGACTGGTTCACCCGGGCGGCGATGCCGCCGCTCAGGGTCCCGGACTTCAACATGAGCTCGGTCAGCCGGGGCGTATAACCTCGTAGTCGGCTGTCGCCCCGGCAGCCGAGGATCTTCGAGGAGAACGAGAACCGTGACGGACATCGTCGACGACCTGAAGTGGCGCGGGCTGTTCGCCCAGTCCACCGACGAGGACGCTTTGCGCAAGGCGCTCGCGGACGGTCCCGTCACGTTCTATTGCGGCTTCGACCCGACGGCGCCGTCCCTGCACGTGGGCCACCTGGTGCAGGTGCTCACGGTGCGCCGGCTCCAGCAGGCCGGGCACCGGCCGCTGGCGCTGGTCGGCGGCGCCACGGGCCTGATCGGCGATCCGCGCCCGACCGCGGAGCGCACGCTGAACTCGCCGGAGACCGTCGCGGGCTGGGTCGAGAGGCTGCGCCGCCAGATCGAGCCGTTCCTGTCCTTCGAGGGTGGGAACGCGGCCGTGCTGGTCAACAACCTCGACTGGACGCAGGGCCTGTCCGCGATCGAGTTCCTGCGGGACGTCGGCAAGCACTTCCGCGTCAACAAGATGCTGACGAAGGAGTCCGTGGCCCGGCGTCTGGAGTCCTCCGAGGGCATCAGCTACACGGAGTTCAGCTACCAGCTCCTGCAGGCCATGGACTTCCTCCAGCTGTACCGGAAGTACGGCTGCACGCTCCAGCAGGGCGGCAGCGACCAGTGGGGTAACCTCACGGCGGGCCTGGACCTGATCCACCGGCTGGAGCCGGACGCCACCGTGCACGCCTTCGCGACGCCGCTGATGACGAAGGCGGACGGCACCAAGTTCGGCAAGACCGAGGGCGGCGCCGTCTGGCTCGACCCGGAGATGACCACGCCGTACGCGTTCTACCAGTTCTGGCTGAACGTCGACGACCGGGACGTCAACCGTTACCTGCGCATCCTGTCCTTCCGGTCCCGCGAGGAGCTCGAGGAGCTGGAGCGGCAGACCGAGGAGCGCCCGCAGGCCCGCGCGGCGCAGCGCGCGCTCGCCGAGGAGCTGACGACGCTGGTGCACGGCGCCGGGCAGACGGCCGCCGTGATCGCCGCGTCCAAGGCGCTCTTCGGCCAGGGCGAGCTGGCGGAGCTGGACGAGGGGACGCTGGCCGCGGCGCTGGCGGAGGTGCCGCACATCAAGGTCGCCGAGCCGGGCCCGGTCGTGGACCTGTTCGCCGGGACCGGTCTGGTGGCCAGCAAGTCGGCCGCGCGCCGCACGGTCAAGGAGGGCGGCGCCTACGTGAACAACGTCAAGGTCGCCGGCGAGGACGCGGTCCCCGCCCGGGAGGACCTGATCCACGGGCGCTGGCTGGTGCTGCGCCGGGGGAAGAAGAACCTGGCGGCGGTCGAGGTCACCGGCGCGTGACGCGCCGCGCGGGTCCGCGTGCCCCGACGGGGCGCGCGGACCCGCGCGCCGGGCGGCGGTGCGGGTTCACGCCCGGCGCCTCTTGCCGCGGATCTGCAGGTACGCCATGTCGACGAAGAAGACGATGACGACCGCGGCCACCAGCTGGAAGATGTGCCGGCTCCAGTCGATGCCCCTGGTCTCGTCGACGCCGATGCCCCGGGCGATGGCGTTGCCGACGATCGCGCCGAGGATGCCGCAGAGGGTGGTCAGCCACAGCGGACTGTGCTGCTTGCCCGGGATGACCGCCTTGGCGATCAGGCCGAGCACGAATCCCACGATGATCGCCCACAACCAGCCCATGGCTGCCTCCTCGTCCGGCTCCACGTGAGCAGTACGGCCAGTGTCGGCCGGTACGGGGTCCGGCGCACGCCCCGTACGGCCATCCGGGGCACCCGGTGTGCGGAACCCGGCGTACGCCGTTCGTGCAGGCCGGGGTGGACCCGGTCTCGTGGACGGCGCAGGCGCGGCGTACCGTGGGAGCTGTCCGGGTCCGGTTCCCGACCGGCCCGGGCCGGTGCGGGGGCGAGAACGGTCCTATGCGGGCGGATGGTGGAATGTGATGCGGAAGCAGCATGGCGGCGGCAACGGCCAGGTGTTCCGGATCACCGGAGCCCGGACGGGCCTTCAGGAGGACGTGCGCGGCCGGCAACGCCGGTACGTGATCTCGATGTCGGTCCGTACGCTGTCGGTGATCCTCGCGGCGACGCTCTGGAACGTGGAACGGCACGTCGCGATCGTGGCCCTGGTGCTCGGCGCGGTCCTGCCCTACATCGCGGTGGTGATCGCCAACGGCGGGCGGGAGAACGCGCCGTCGCTGCCGTCGACGTTCGTGGCGCCGCCGGCGCGGCCGATGCTCGCGCCGCCCCGGGCGGAGGACGGCTCCGCGGAACCCGCCGCGGAGGACATGGCGTCCGGCTCGGCGCCGGGCGCGCGGAGCGAGCGGCCGTGACCGCGGCGGGCCGGGACGGTGGCGGGCCGCTCCGGCCGGGCCCGGGAAAACCTCAGATCAATCATGTTGTTCCGGTGCCGGGCGGCAGGCCGACCGTGACATACTTCGTAGGCGCTCCGCATCCCCCGTCGGAGCGACGGACCGACGCCGGGCAGCTCCCCCCGTGGCTGCTCGGCGTCGTCCTTGTGTGCGCCGACCGGGTTAGGGTCGGCGTGTGATGGTCCCTGATCCCGATACGCCGATCTGTTCCGCCAAGGGCTGCCGTGCCGCCGCCGTCTGGGTGCTCGCCTGGAACAACCCGAAGATCCATCCGCCGGAGCGACGCAAGACGTGGCTGGCGTGCGAGGAGCACCGGGAACACCTGTCGCAGTTCCTCGGGGTGCGCGGGTTCCTGAAGGACGTCGTCGGCTTCGAGGAGTGGGCGGCGGCCGGGAACTCCTAGCCCCGGCGCGGGCTTCCGGAGCGCTCGGCTCCGGTGCCCCGGCGGGCCTCGTACCGGACGCGGCCGGGTGCGGCGGGAGCGGGCGCCGGGCGTCGCGCCGGGGTGGACCCGGCCGGCCTAGCCCCCGATCGCGGACATCGGCCGGTCGGGCTGGACGAACGAGGGGTCGTCCAGGCCGGCGCCCGCCTTCTTGCCCCACATGGCCAGCCGCCAGATGCGGGCGATCTCCTCGTCGGGGGCGCCGGAGCGCAGGGCGGCGCGCAGGTCGGTCTCCTCGCGGGCGAACAGGCAGGTGCGTATCTGGCCGTCGGCGGTGAGGCGGGTGCGGTCGCAGGCGGCGCAGAACGGGCGGGTGACGGAGGCGATGACCCCGACGCGGTGCGGGCCGCCGTCGACGATCCAGCGCTCGGCGGGGGCCGAGCCGCGCTCCTCGGAGCCCTCGGGGGTCAGGTCGAAACGGGTGCGCAGGGAGGCCAGGACGTCGCCCGCGGTGATCATGCCGTCGCGCTTCCAGCCGTGCTGGGCGTCCAGGGGCATCTGCTCGATGAAGCGCAGCTCGTAGTCGTGCTCGATCGCCCAGGCGAGCAGGTCCGGGGCCTCGTCGCCGTTCAGTCCCGGCATCAGGACCGAGTTCACCTTCACCGGGGTCAGGCCCGCCTCGCGGGCCGCTTCGAGACCTTCGAGGACGTCCTTGTGGCGGTCGCGGCGGGTGAGGGCCTTGAAGACGTCGGGACGGAGGGTGTCCAGGGAGACGTTGACCCGGTCCAGGCCCGCCGCCTTCAGAGCCCGCGCCGTGCGCTTCAGGCCGATGCCGTTGGTGGTGAGGGACGTCCGGGGGCGCGGGTCGAGGGCCGCGACACGCTCGACGATGCCGGTCAGGCCGGGGCGCAGCAGGGGCTCGCCGCCGGTGAAGCGGACCTCCTCGATACCGAGGGAGGCGACGGCGATGCCGATCAGGCGGACGATCTCGTCGTCGGTGAGCAGGTCGGGCTTGGCCAGCCACTGCAGGCCCTCCTCGGGCATGCAGTAGGTGCACCGCAGATTGCACCGGTCGGTCAGCGAGACCCTCAGGTCGGTGGCCACTCGGCCGTAGGTGTCGATGAGCACGTGGGCCCCTCCCTCGACGCGGATCGTGCGCGGAGCACGTCCCCTCGGTGTCTGCGAGCCTACGCGACCCCGCCGACAACGTCACAGGACCGGCCCACCACGTGGGACGCGGCCCCGCCGTGGAAAGCCACGGCGGGGCCGCGCGCCGGCGTCCGCTCAGTGGGCGCCGGTGCCGGTCAGGGACCGGACCTCCAGCTCCGCGTACTTGGCGGCGTCCGGTTCCTCCTTGGACAGGACCGTGCCGAGCCAGCCCATCAGGAAGCCGAACGGGATGGAGATCAGGCCGGGGTTCTTCAGCGGGAACCAGGCGAAGTCGACGTCGGGGAACATCGCCTTGGGGTCGCCGGAGACCACGGGCGAGAACAGCACCAGCCCGACCGCCACGATCAGGCCGCCGTAGATCGACCACAGCGCGCCCTGGGTGGTGAACCGCTTCCAGAACAGGCTGTAGAGGATGGTCGGCAGGTTGGCGGACGCGGCGACCGCGAAGGCCAGGGCGACCAGGCCGGCCACGTTCAGGTCGCGGGCGAGCGCGCCGAGCGCGATGGAGACGATGCCGATGAAGACGGTCGCCCAGCGGGCCGCGCGCACCTCCTCCGCGCCGGTGGCCTCGCCCTTGCGGATGACGTTGGCGTAGATGTCGTGCGCGAAGGAGGAGGACGAGGCGAGGGTGAGGCCGGCGACGACGGCGAGGATCGTCGCGAAGGCCACCGCCGAGATGGTGGCGAGCAGGATCGCGCCCCAGGCCGAGTCGACGCCGCCGATGTGCAGGGCGAGCAGGGGGGCCGCCGTGTTGCCGGACGGGTTGGACTCGATGATCTCGTCCTGGGAGATCAGCGCGGCGGCGCCGAAGCCGAGGGCGATGGTCATCAGGTAGAAGGCGCCGATGATGCCGATGGCCCAGTTCACGGACTTCCGGGCGGCCTTGGCGTTGGGCACCGTGTAGAAGCGGATCAGGATGTGCGGCAGGCCGGCGGTGCCGAGCACCAGGGCGATGCCGAGGGAGATGAAGTCCAGCTTGGAGGTGCCGGTGGCGCCGTACTGCAGGCCGGGCTCCAGGAAGGCGGCGCCCTTGCCGCTGTTCTCGGCGGCCCGGCCGAGCAGGTCGGAGATGTTGAAGTTGAACTTCAGCAGCACCAGGAAGGTGATCAGCAGGGTGCCGCCGATGAGCAGCACGGCCTTGACCATCTGGACCCAGGTGGTGCCCTTCATGCCGCCGATGGACACGTACACGATCATCAGGATGCCGACCAGGGCGACGATGAGGATCTTGCCGGCGTCGGAGGTGATGCCGAGCAGCAGCGAGACCAGGACGCCCGCGCCCGCCATCTGGGCCAGCAGGTAGAAGATCGACACGACGATCGTGGAGGTGCCGGCGGCGGTGCGGACCGGGCGCTGGCGCATCCGGTAGGCGAGGACGTCGCCCATGGTGTAGCGGCCGGAGTTCCTGAGCGGTTCGGCCACCAGCAGCAGCGCCACCAGCCAGGCGACGAGGAAGCCGATGGAGTACAGGAAGCCGTCGTAGCCGAAGAGGGCGATCGCGCCCGCGATGCCGAGGAAGGACGCGGCCGACATGTAGTCGCCGGAGACCGCGAGCCCGTTCTGGAAGGCGCTGAACTGGCGGCCGCCCGCGTAGAAGTCGGCCGCGTCCTTGGTCTGCCGGCCCGCCCAGACGGTGATGACCAGGGTGGCCAGGACGAACACCGCGAACAGGGAGATGATCAGCGGCCGGTGCTCGCTCGCCTCGCCCGCGGCGAGAAGGGTCTGCTGTGCGGGGCTCATGCGCCGCCCTCCATCCGGGTCTTGATGGCCTCGGCCTTGGGGTCGAGCTTCGCGGCGGCGTGCCGCGAGTACCACCAGGCGATGACGAACGTGGTGACGAACTGGGCGATGCCGAAGACGAAGGCGACGTTGATGTTGCCGAACAGCTTGGTGCCCATGAAGCCGCCCGCGTAGTTCGACAGCAGCACGTACAGCAGGTACCAGGCGACGAAGGCGATGGTCAGCGGGAACGCGAAGGAGCGGAAGGAGCGGCGCAGTTCACCGAACTCCGCGCTCTGCTGCACCTCGTTGAACTCCTCGGCGGAGGGAAGGGTGCGTTGCTCTCTCGAGGGGGGCGGTGCGTCGGTGGCCACGGAGTCTCCTCGTACGACGGACATGAGCGGTATGGACCTCACAGTGATGTGGATCACGTGGGCCGGGTGGCGATGGTAGGCGTCCCCGGCGCGATCCGACAGGGGGGCTCGATCGTGCTCGTGCTCCCTGCCCAACGTCACGGCGGCGCGCGAGTACCGGTTCAACCCTCCGGGGCTCTTTCCGAACTCACTTCCGGGAAATCATTGCTGGCCAGCGGCTTCGGGAGATAGCTTCACCCTGCACCACCGTCATGTACCTGCCCGAGCACCACCTGTGTCTCGGGCCGGTTTCGTTTCAGGATGATGTGGAGACCCCATGGCTCATCTGCGTCCCAGACGCCGGCTCGCCCTCGCCGTGCCCGTCGTGCTGTCGCTGACCGCCTCGCTCGGCTTCCTGCCGGCGGCCGCGTCGGCGGCCCCGCGGACCGCCTCCGCCGCGCAGGCCGCGGACGCGCCGGAGCTGGCGTACGTCGTGAACACCAGGGCGGACGCCCGCACCATCGCGTCGGTGAAGAAGGCGATCACCGCGGCCGGCGGCACCGTCGTGGCCACCTACGGCAAGATCGGCGTGATCGTCGTCCACTCGGCGAACCCGGACTTCGGCCCGCAGATACGCGCGGCGCGCGGCGTGCAGTCGGCGGGCGCCACGCGGACGGCGCCGCTGGTCGCCGCGGGCACCACGGACGAGGGCGCGGCCGACTACCTGACGGCCGCGGAGGCCGCGAAGGTCGAGGCCGCCTCGGCGGCCGCCCCCGGCAGCGAGCCACTGGAGGCCGACCAGTGGGACCTGCGCGCGATCGGCGCCGACCGGGCCGCCCGGATCAACCCGGGCAGCAGCAAGGTGACCGTCGCCGTGATCGACACCGGCGTCGACGACACCCACCCCGACCTCGCGCCGAACTTCTCCGCGTCCCAGTCGGCGAACTGCGTCGGCGGCGTCGCGGACACCAGCGAGGGCGCCTGGCGGCCGTACACCGCCGACGACTACCACGGCACCCACGTGGCCGGTGAGATCGCCGCGGCCCGCAACGGCATCGGCGTGGCCGGTGTCGCGCCGGGCGTGAAGGTGGCCGGCATCAAGGTCAGCGACCCGCACAACGGCCTGTTCTACCCGGAGAACGTCGTGTGCGCCTTCGTGTTCGCCGCCGACCACGGCGTGGAGATCACGAACAACAGCTACTACGTGGACCCGTGGCTGTACAACTGCGAGGACGACCCCGACCAGAAGGCGATCGTCGACGCGGTCAACCGGGCCCAGCTGTACGCCCAGAAGAAGGGCATCCTGCACCTGGCCTCGGCGGGCAACTCCAACCACGACCTGGACGCGGACGCCATCGTCGACGACTCCAGCCCCGACGACTCCACGCCGGTGACGCGCACGATCGACCCGCACGAGTGCTTCGACGTGCCGACCCAGCTGCCGGGCGTGGTCACGGTCAGCGCGACGGGCGTGCAGAACCTCAAGTCGTACTACTCCTCGTACGGCGAGGGCGTCGTCGACGTCGCGGCGCCGGGCGGCGACCGCCGCTACCAGATTCCGGACACGCCGTCGAAGGACGGCCGGATCCTGTCCACCATGCCGAACAACCAGTACGCCTTCCTGCAGGGCACCTCGATGGCCTCGCCGCACGCCGCGGGCGTCGCCGCGCTGCTGAAGTCGAAGTACCCGCACGCTACGCCGGCCCAGCTGCAGGCGCTGCTGAAGGCGCAGGCGAACGAGACGGCCTGCCCCGCCTCCTACGACCAGGACGGCGACGGCACGCAGGACGCGGTGTGCGAGGGCGGCAAGCGCGGCAACGGCTTCTACGGCGCCGGCATCGTCGACGCGCTGCGCGCGGTCGAGTAGCCCGCGCCCGGGACCGCAGCTCCCCGAAGCCTTCCGAACGAACTGGAGACACTCACCTATGACAGCGCCTCACCCGCGCCTGCGGCGCGCGATCGCGATCCCGCTGGGCATGGCCATGGCGTCCGCTCTGGCGTTCCTGCCCCAGGCCACGGCCACCGCGGCGGACCTGCCCGCGGCGGACGCCCTGACGGCCGCGGCCGACGGGACCTCGCTCAGCTACGTCGTCAACGTCCGCCCCGGGCACGCCCCCTCGGCGCACGTGAAGAAGGCGATAGCCGAGGCCGGCGGCACGATCGTGACGTCGTACGACCAGATCGGCGTGATCGTCGTCCACTCGGCGGACCCCGGCTTCGCCGAGGCCGTGCGCACGGTGCGCGGCGTGCACTCGGCGGGCGCCACCCGCACCGCGCCGCTGCCCTCGGCCGCGACGACCGACATGGGCACGCCGAAGGTGCTCAGCGCGCGGGAGGCCGCCCAGGCCGCCGAGGCCGCCGGGGCCGCCGACGGGCAGGACCCGCTGCAGCCGCTGCAGTGGGACCTGCCCGCCATCAAGGCGGACCGGGCGCACGAGAAGTCGCTCGGCAGCAGCGAGGTGACGGTCGCCGTCATCGACACCGGCGTCGACGACACCCACCCCGACCTCGCGCCGAACTTCGACCGGGCCGCGTCGGTCAACTGCGTGTCGGGCAAGCCCGACACCACCGACGGCGCCTGGCGGCCGGGCGCGGCGGAGAGCCCGCACGGCACGCACGTGGCGGGCGAGATCGCCGCCGCGAAGAACGGCGTCGGCATGACGGGCGTCGCGCCCGGGGTGAAGGTCGCCGGCATCAAGGTGTCCAACCCGGACGGCTTCTTCTACACGGAGGCCGTGGTCTGCGGCTTCGTGTGGGCGGCCGAGCACGGCGTCGACGTGACCAACAACAGCTACTACACCGACCCGTGGTACTTCAACTGCACCGACGACCCCGACCAGAAGGCGCTGGTGGAGGCCGTCACCCGGGCCGCGAAGTACGCGGAGCGCAAGGGCGCGGTCAACGTCGCGGCGGCCGGCAACGAGAACTACGACCTCGCCGCCGACGAGATCGCCGACCCGTCCTCGCCGAACGACTCCACGCCCGGGGAGCGGGTCGTCGACCCGTCCCGGTGCTACGACATCCCGACCCAGCTGCCGGGTGTCGTCACGGTCGCGGCGACCGGCGCCAAGGGCCTGAAGTCGTCCTTCTCCAACTACGGCCGGGGGGTCGTCGACATCGCGGCTCCCGGCGGTGACTCGACGGCGTACCAGACGCCGGCGCCACCCGCGACCAGCGGCCTGATCCTGGGCACGCTGCCCGGCGGCCAGTGGGGCTACATGGCCGGCACGTCGATGGCGTCGCCGCACGTCGCGGGCGTCGCCGCCCTGATCAGGTCGACGCACCCGCACGCCTCCCCCGCGCTGGTGAAGACCCTGCTGTACGCGCAGGCCGACGCCACGCCGTGCACGGACCCCTACGACATCGACGGCGACGGCAAGGTCGACGCGGTGTGCGAGGGCCCGAAGAACCGCAACGGCTTCTACGGCTGGGGCACGGCCGACGCGCTGGACGCGGTGACCAGGTAGCGGCGCGGGCACGACGCGCGCGTGCGGCGGGCCGGACGGGGCGATCGCCCCGTCCGGCCCGCTTCGTCCGCCGGGCGGGAGGCCCGGCACGCGCCGGGACGGGAGTCCCCGCGCCCGGCCGCCCGAACGCCCGCGGCCGCCCGGCCCCGGCGGCGGCCGGCCCCGCGGTCCGCCGCACCCCCGGTGCGCTTCCGGGCGCTGTGCGCGAAGCGGCCGGCGGTCGCGGACAGCGCCGGGCGGCCCTCCCCGGTCCCGTGGACGACGGCCGGCGCACACCGTGGGCGCCGTACGCGCGGCGGCCCGGCCGGCCGGGCGTGTCCCCCGGGGCGCGCGGGGGCGGTTCCCCCCGGTGGGCCGGGACCGGGGCGGCCGGGGACGCGCTCCCGCGCGCCCCGCCCCGTACCGCCCGCCCGTCGTCCCCCTGACTTGCCCGGTCCTGCGGCCGGTGGCGAAGATCCCGGAGTGACCCTGACACGACCCTCCTCCGGGGTGGCCGGCGCGCGCGGCGCCCCGGAGCGTTCCGGCGCCGGCCGCGCCGTGGCCGTCCTCGTGCTGGTGGCGCTGGCCGCGCTGATCCCGCTGCTCGGCCCGTCCGCCGCGCTGCACGGCACCGGGGAGGCCGCCCCGCCCGGCGCCGGGGGCATAGCCCTGCTGCGCACGGTGCTGTTCGCGGCGCTGTGCGTCCCGGCCGGTGAGCTGTTCGTCGCCCGGCTGGCCCGCGCCGTGCCCGGCGCTCCCCCGGCCCGGCCCCGCAGCTGGTCCCCGTACGCGGCCGCCGCCGGCCTCCTCGCCGCCCTGGGACTCGCCTCGGTGGTGGCCACGGGCAATCTCGTGCCGCGCTCCCTCGCCGACATCGACGTCGGCGGCCTGTACGAGACCCGCGAGGGCGCGCTCGCCCTGCTGGAGGTCAACGCCTTCGTCGTGGCCGGGCTGTGCGCCCTCTCGGGCCGGCCCGCCGCCCAGGTCTGGCCCCTCGCGGCGGTCGTCGTCGCGGAGGCCCTGCGCGCCCATCCGCCCACCGAGCACACCCCCCTGGCCGGTTCCGGGCTGACGCTCGTGCACCTGACGTGCGCGGCACTGTGGACGGGCGGCCTGCTGCACGCGCTGCGCACCCTGCGGCGGTGGCCCCGCGCCGGGGCCGGCGCGGCCCTGCTGGGCCTGTACGCGCGCGTGGCGGCCGTCCTGCTGGCCGCCGTCACGGCGACGGGCGTGTGCAGTTCGCTGCGCCGGATGCCGCCGGACACGGTGGTGGACCAGCTGACGGCGACGGCGTACGGGCGCACCCTGCTGGCGAAGGTGCTCCTGGTGGCGGCCGTCGCCGCCCTCGCCCTGTGGGCGCGGGTCCGGCTGCGCCGGGCGGCCGACCCGCTGGCGGCCTGCTCCCCCGCGTGGGCGGAGGTCGCGGCCCTGGGGGCGGTGGTCGCGGTGTCGGGCCTGCTGACGGCGCTGCCGCTGCCGATCAGGTGGTGATCCCGGCGTCGTCACCGGGGCCGGAGGGGCGGTCCGCACCGGGCACCTGGCCCACGGTGCTGTCAGTCGCGGCCCGTATCCTCAGGGACCATGCTCGAAGACCACACGACCGCAGCGTCCTCCCCCGCACCGTGGCCGGCCGCGTATCCGCAGGGGTACGCGGTCGTCGACGTGGAGACCACCGGCCTGGCCCGGGACGACCGCATCGTCTCCGCGGCCGTCTACCGGCTGGACGCGCGCGGCGAGGTCGAGGACCACTGGTACACGCTGGTCAATCCGGAGCGCGACCCCGGGCCGGTGTGGATCCACGGCCTGACGAGCGAGGTGCTGCAAGGGGCTCCCCTCTTCGCGGACATCGCCGAGGAGTTCGCGGCCCGGCTCCGGGGCCGCGTCCTCGTCGCGCACAACGCCGTCTTCGACTGGCAGATGATCGCCCGGGAGTACGCCCGCGCCCGGTGCGAGGCGCCGGTGCGGCAGCGGCTGTGCACCATCGTGCTCGCCAAGGAGCTGGGCCTGCCGCTGCCCAACCACAAACTGGAGTCGCTCGCCGCGCACTTCGGCGTGGTCCAGCGGCGGGCGCATCACGCGCTGGACGACGCGCGGGTGCTGGCGGAGGCGTTCCGGCCGAGCCTGCTGGCCGCGGCGGCGGGCGGTCTGCGGCTGCCGCTGCACGAGTGCCGGCCGCTGACCGAGTGGACGGACCGGCCCGCGCCCCGGACCGGGCAGGGGGCGGGGTACGGCGGTCACCGGGCGGGCGGCTGGCGCCCCTCCCGCAGGAGGCCCGCGTGCCCCTACCCCAACCCCGGGCGGTACGAGGAGGGCGGGCGTCTCAAGCAGGGCATGCGGGTCGCCTTCTCCGGGGACACCTCCGTCGAGCGGGAGCTGCTGGAGGACCGCGCGACCGAGGCCGGGCTGCACGTCGCCACCAGCCTGTCCCGGCTCACCAGCCTGCTGGTGACGAACGACCCGGACTCGGGCACCTCGAAGGTGGCCAAGGCCCGGCAGTACGGCACGCCGATCGTGGACGAGGCGGCGTTCGGGCAGCTGCTGCGGGACGTCGAGCCGGCGGACGGCCGGCCCGGGCAGGCCCCGGACCCGCACGGCACCCGTACGGACGGGTGATTGCCGGGCGACTCGCCCGGCGCCCGCTCGCCCGCGCCGCGCCGACCGCCCACCCTGTGGCGCATGGCGACATGTGAAGTGTGCGGCAACGACTACGGAATGACCTTCGAGGTCCACGCGCAGGGCGCGGTGCACGTGTTCGACTGCTTCTCCTGTGCGATCCACCGCATGGCACCCATCTGCGAGCACTGCCGGGTGCAGATCATCGGGCAGGGGGTCGAGGTCGAGGGCCACTGGTACTGCGGTGCCCACTGCGCCCGCGCCGAGGGGAGGACGGGCATCGTCGACCGGGTCTGAGCACCCCGCGGACGGTTTCCGGACGCGCCCCGGGGACGGGCCCGGGCGCACCCGCCCGAGTGCACCCCGCGACCGGGTTGTACCGTCGTGGGGTGTACCGCTTCCTGCTGTCCCGCCAATGGGTGATCCTCACCCTCGTGGCGCTCGCGCTCATCCCCACGATGATCGAGCTGGGCTTCTGGCAGCTGCACCGCCATGAGCACCGCGTCGCGCTGAACCGGGTGATCGCCGACTCACTGGCGGCGAAGCCCGTGCCGGCCGAGTCCCTGACCTCGCCCGGGGCGGAGGTCGGGCGCGAGAACCTGTACCGCCGGGTGACGGCGAAGGGCCGCTTCGACGCCGCGGACGAGGTCGTCGTGCGCCGCCGCACCAACGCGGACGACGAGGTCGGCTACCACGTCCTGACCCCCTTCGTGCTCGACGACGGCAAGGTCCTCGTCGTCAACCGGGGCTGGATCCCCGCCGACGGGCCGAGCCAGACCTCGTTCCCGGAGATCCCGGCGCCCCCCTCGGGGGAGATCACCGTCACCGGGCGGCTGATGCCGGACGAGACGACCGAGGGCAGCGGGATCAAGAACGTCCGGGGCCTGCCGGACCGCCAGGTCATGCTGATCGACAGCGAGCAGCAGGCCGAGCGCCTCGGCAAGCAGGTCCTCGGCGGCTACATCGAGCTGACCTCGCCCGCACCGAAGGGCGACACGCCGGAGCTGATCCCGGCCCCCGGCCACGACGACATCGGCCCGCACCTGGCGTACGCCATCCAGTGGTGGCTGTTCTGCGCGGGCGTTCCCGTCGGCTGGTTCGTCCTGGTCCGCCGCGAGGCCCGCGAACGCGCGGAGGCGGCGCGGCGGGAGGAGACGGCGCGGGCGGAACCGGCAGCGGTGTGACCCGCGCGCGGCCCGTCCCGGGCCGCGCGCACCCGCGGGCCGGCGCTCCCCGTCCCCTGCGCCGCCGGCCTGTTCCGCTCCTCTTCCCCGTCCCGCCCTGATTGCCGCCGCGGCCCGCCGGGAACCCGGATCCCGTGCACCCCCGTATCGAGGACTACGCACTCATCGGCGACGAGCAGACCGCGGCCCTGGTCGGCATGGACGGGTCCGTGGACTGGCTGTGTCTGCCCCGCTTCGACTCGGCCGCCTGCTTCGCCCGGCTGCTCGGCGACGAGGAGAACGGCCACTGGCGGATCGCCCCCGAGGGCGCCGGGCGCTGCACCCGGCGCGCCTACCGCCCCGACACCCTGGTCCTGGACACCGAGTGGGAGACCGACCAGGGCGCGGTCCGCGTCACCGACCTGATGCCCCAGCGCGACCGCGCCCCCGACCTCGTACGCATCGTCGAGGGCCTGCGCGGTGAGGTGACCGTGCACAGCGTGCTCCGGCTGCGCTTCGACTACGGCTCGATCGTGCCGTGGGTGCGCAGGGCCGACGGGCACCGGGTGGCCGTGGCCGGGCCGGACTCGGCGTGGCTGCGCAGCGAACCCGAGGTGCGCAGCTGGGGCGAGGAGAACGCCACCCACGCGGAGTTCACCGTCACCCCGGGCGACAAGGTCGCGTTCGTGCTCACCTGGCACCCCTCGCACGAGCCGCGGCCGCCGCTGGTCGACCCGTTCGAGTCGCTGCGGCACAGCGTGGCGGACTGGCGGGCCTGGGCGTCCCGCTGCCGCTACCACGGGCCGTACCGGGACGCCGTGGTGCGTTCCCTGATCACCCTCAAGGCGCTCACGTACGCCCCCACCGGCGGCATCGTCGCCGCCGCCACGACCTCGCTGCCCGAGGAATTGGGCGGGGTGCGCAACTGGGACTACCGCTTCTGCTGGCTGCGCGACTCCACCCTCACCCTGGGCGCGCTGCTGGCGGCCGGCTACCAGGAGGAGGCCGAGGCCTGGCGCGACTGGCTGCTGCGCGCGGTCGCGGGCGACCCGGCGGACCTGCAGATCATGTACGGCCTGGCGGGCGAGCGCCGGCTGCCCGAGTTCGAGCTGCCCTGGCTGTCCGGCTTCGCCGGCTCCCGGCCCGTGCGGATCGGGAACGGCGCCGTGAAGCAGCTGCAGCTGGACGTGTACGGCGAGGTCATGGACACGTTGTCGCTGGCGCGGGACGCGGGTCTGCCGGCCAAGCCGGACATATGGGCGGTGGAGTGCGCCCTGATGGACTTCCTGACGACGGCCTGGCGGCAGCCGGACGAGGGGCTGTGGGAGGTGCGCGGCGGGCGCCGCCACTTCGTGCACTCGAAGGTGATGGTGTGGGTGGCCGCCGACCGGGCCGTGCGCACCCTGGAGCGGTACCCGCGGCTGGACGGCGACCTGGAGGGCTGGCGGAGGCTGCGCGAGGAGGTGCACCGGGAGGTGTGCGAGCTGGGCTACGACCCGGAACGCAACACCTTCACGCAGTCCTACGGCTCGCGCGAGCTGGACGCCGCGCTGCTGCTGATCCCGCGCGTGGGTTTCCTGCCGCCGGACGATCCGCGGGTGCTGGGCACCATCGACGCGGTCCGCAAGGAGCTCGGCCACGAGGGCCTGCTGCACCGCTACAGCACCGAGGACACCGCCGTCGACGGGCTGCCGGGCGGCGAGGGCACGTTCCTGGTGTGCTCGTTCTGGCTCGCGGACGCGCTGCACATGACGGGCCGTACCGAGGAGGCCCGGGAGCTGTTCGAGCGGCTGGTCGGACTCGCCAACGACGTGGGCCTGCTGTCCGAGGAGTACGACCCCGTCTCCGGCCGCCAGCTCGGCAACGTGCCGCAGGCGTTCAGCCACATCGGCCTGGTGAACACCGCCCTCGCCCTGTTCGGGACCGAGGGGGCAGGATAAGGGCCATGGATCTTGGACTGAAGGACCGGGTGTACGTCGTCACCGGGGCCACCCGGGGGCTCGGCAACGCCTCCGCGCGCGAACTCGTCGCCGACGGCGCGAAGGTGGTCGTGACGGGACGGGACGACAGGAGCGTCGCCGACGCGGCCGCCGCGCTGGGCCCGAACGCGGTCGGCCTGGCCGCGGACAACGCCGACGCCGCGACGCCCGCGCGCCTCATCACGGCCGCGCGCGAGCACTTCGGCCGCTTCGACGGCGTCCTCGTCAGCGTGGGCGGACCGCCGCCGGGCTTCGTCGCCGACACCTCGGACGAGCAGTGGCAGGCGGCGTTCGAATCGGTGTTCCTGGGGGCGGTGCGGCTCGCCCGCGCGGCGGCGGCCGAGCTGGCCGCGGGCGGAGTGATCGGCTTCGTCCTGTCGGGGTCGGTGCACGAGCCGATTCCGGGGCTGACCATCTCCAACGGGCTGCGGCCGGGGCTCGCCGGGTTCGCCAAGTCCCTCGCGGACGAGCTGGGACCGCGCGGGATCCGGGTCGTGGGGCTGCTGCCGGGGCGTATCGACACGGACCGGGTCCGTCAGCTGGACAGCCTGTCCGCCGACCCGGAGGCGACGCGGGTGGCCGCCGAGTCCCGCATCCCGCTGCGGCGGTACGGCACGCCGGAGGAGTTCGGGCGTGCGGCGGCGTTCCTGCTGTCGCCGGCCGCCTCGTATCTGACGGGCGTCATGCTGCCGGTGGACGGCGGGGTGCGGCACGGGTTCTGACGACGGCCGCCCGCCGGTCCTCTGCCTCGGCCCGGTCGCGCGATGCCGTCGCGCGACCGGGCGGGGCGCCGGCGGCCGGGGCGGCGTGCGCGCCCGGCACGGCTCATTCGCCGAGTCCGGCCAGGTCCCGCAGCCGGCGTGCCTGAGCGGCCCGCTCGGCGACGCGCTGGGCCTCGTGGTCCCGCTCCAGCGCGCCGCGCAGCAGGGCCTTGGTCTCGATCACGGCGTCCCGCGGCGCGGCCAGCAGCGCCGCGGCCAGGTCCCGCACCGCGCCGTCGAGCTGGGCCGCCGGCACGGCGAGGTTCGCCAGCCCCGTGCTCACGGCCTCGTCGGCCGTCACGAACCGCCCGGTCAGGCAGATCTCCAGGGCGCGGGCGTACCCGACCAGCCTCACCAGGGGGTGCGTGCCGGTCAGGTCCGGCACCAGGCCCAGGCTGGTCTCGCGCATGGCGAACTGCACGTCGTCCGCGACGACGCGCAGGTCACAGGCGAGGGCGAGCTGGAAACCCGCCCCGATGGCATGTCCTTGCACGGCGGCGACCGACACGATGTCGCTGCGCCGCCACCAGGTGAACGCCTCCTGGTACTCGGCGATGGTCGCGTCCAGTTCGGCGTCGCCGCCGCGCGCGAGGTCGAGGAACGACGGCTCGCCGTCGAATCCCTCGGGTGTGAACGCCTGCCGGTCCAGTCCGGCCGAGAACGACTTGCCCTCGGCCCGCAGCACGACGACCCGGACGGAGCCCGGCAGCAGCCGCCCGGCCTCGGTGAGCGCCCGCCACAGGGCGGGGCTCTGCGCGTTGCGCTTGGCCGGATTGGTCAGCGTCACCGTGGCGATCGCGTCGTCGACGGTGAGCCGTACGCCGTCCTTGTCGAGTGCGGGACCCAGGTCCTGGGCGGGCGATGCCATGGACGCCTCCGATGCGTGCGGTCACGGTCCGTGCCGTGCGACGGCTCGCACGCCGTTCGACGACACAGCTAAGTGACTGCACAGTAACCACCCGGCCGGTCCGGGGTCACCCCCGGCCCCTCGCGGCGCCGGAGGACGGCCGGCCGGATGGCCACCGTCGAAGTCGAGGGGCCGCCCGGGATGTCAGGCCGACGTGGCCTTCTTGCCCCGGGTCGCCCCGCCACGCCCTCGGAGCGTGACGCCCGACTCGCTGAGCATGCGGTGCACGAAGCCATACGAGCGGCCGGTCTCCTCGGCCAACGCCCGGATGCTCGCACCGGCGTCGTACTTCTTCTTCAGGTCTGCCGCGAGCTTGTCGCGCGCGGCGCCGGTCACCCGGCTGCCCTTCTTCAGAGTCTCGGCCACCCGTGCCTCCTCATGGGAAGTGCGCTCTGGTCTCCTCATGATCACCCCTCCGGGCCCCGATGGCCACCCATTCGGCAAGGTCCGTGAGACAAGGTTGTGACGACGGGAGTGCGTCCGCACAAGCGGAATTCAACATTCCGCAGGTTCGCGTCCGAACGGTCGAACGGGCCGCTTCACGAAAGAGCAGGTCAGAACGGCGCGACGGCCGGGCCCTCGGCACATGAGGGCCCGGCCGCGCGACCGATGGAGGACACACCTCGGTACGAGGAGATCTCACGCAGATGAGGGATCACGGATCGGCCGAATGATCCATACGCTGTCGATCACTTATTCGATCAAGCGAGGGTGACGAGGTCCGCGTAGTCCGCGCCCCACAGGTCCTCGACCCCGTCCGGCAGCAGGATGATCCGCTCCGGCTGGAGCGCCTCGACGGCTCCCTCGTCGTGCGTGACCAGGACGACCGCGCCCTTGTAGGTGCGCAGCGCGCCGAGGATCTCCTCGCGGCTGGCCGGGTCGAGGTTGTTGGTGGGCTCGTCCAGGAGCAGCACGTTCGCGGAGGAGACCACCAGGGTCGCGAGCGCCAGCCGGGTCTTCTCGCCGCCGGAGAGGACACCGGCCGGCTTGTCGACGTCGTCGCCGGAGAACAGGAACGAGCCGAGCACCTTGCGGACCTCGACGAGGTCCATGTCGGGCGCGGCGGAGCGCATGTTCTCCAGGACCGTGCGGTCGGCGTCGAGGGTCTCGTGCTCCTGGGCGTAGTAGCCGAGCTTGAGGCCGTGGCCGGGGACGACCATGCCGGTGTCCGGCTGCTCGACGCCCGCGAGGAGCCGCAGCAGGGTGGTCTTGCCGGCGCCGTTGAGGCCGAGGATGACGACCCTGGAGCCCTTGTCGATGGCCAGGCTGACATCGGTGAAGATCTCCAGCGAGCCGTACGACTTCGACAGTCCCTCCGCCATGAGCGGGGTCTTGCCGCAGGGCGCGGGCTCGGGGAAGCGCAGCTTGGCGACCTTGTCCTGCTGGCGGATCTCCTCCAGCCCGGACAGCAGCTTCTCGGCCCGCCGGGCCATGTTCTGCGCGGCGACCGTCTTGGTGGCCTTGGCGCGCATCTTGTCGGCCTGGGCGTTGAGCGCGGCGGCCTTCTTCTCGGCGTTGGCGCGCTCCCGCTTGCGGCGCTTCTCGTCGGCCTCGCGCTGCTGCTGGTAGAGCTTCCAGCCCATGTTGTAGATGTCGATCGTGGCGCGGTTGGCGTCCAGGTAGAACACCTTGTTGACGACCGTCTCGACCAGGTCGACGTCGTGGCTGATGACGATGAAGCCGCCGCGGTAGGTCTTCAGGTAGTCGCGCAGCCAGACGATCGAGTCGGCGTCGAGGTGGTTGGTGGGCTCGTCGAGCAGCAGCGTGTCCGCGTCGGAGAAGAGGATGCGGGCCAGTTCGATGCGGCGGCGCTGACCGCCGGAGAGCGTGTGCAGGGGCTGGCCGAGCACCCGGTCGGGCAGGTTGAGCGCGGCGGCGATGGTGGCGGCCTCGGCCTCGGCGGCGTACCCGCCCTTGGTGAGGAACTCCGTCTCCTGGCGCTCGTACTGCCGCATCGCCTTCTCGCGGGTGGCGCCCTTTCCGGTGGCGATGCGCTGCTCGTTCTCGCGCATCTTGCGGATCAGCACGTCCAGGCCGCGGGCGGAGAGGATGCGGTCGCGGGCGAGCACGTCCAGGTCGCCGGTGCGGGGGTCCTGGGGGAGGTAGCCGACCTCGCCGGAGCGGGTGACGGTGCCGGCGGCGGGGATGCCCTCGCCGGCGAGGACCTTGGTCAGGGTGGTCTTGCCGGCGCCGTTGCGGCCGACCAGGCCGATGCGGTCGCCCTTGGCGACCCGGAAGGTGGCGTTCTCGACGAGGACGCGGGCACCGGCGCGCAGCTCGATGCCGGAGGCGGAGATCACGGTCAGACTCCTGGGCGGATACGGGGGCGGGATGGGCGGCTGAGGACGTTCCCGCCGTCTAATGCGCGAGGAGAATGGCCATGGGGCCAGTCTAGCGGGGCCGTGCAACCAGTTTTTCTGCGTCCAGGCGTTCGGGCGGTCCCGGCGTGCGGGGACCGCCGCCGGGGAGGCTGCACGGCCCGGGGCGGGGGCGGCGTCCGGAGCGCCGGCGCGCGCCGCCTCCCGGGGGGACGGTCCGGAGGCCGCCCGCTCAGCTGCCTCCGGTGTGCACCTGGAAGGCGGCCCGGCGTACGGCCTTGGCCAGCGCGGGGTCGGGGTGCGCGGCGGCGAGCGCGACCAGGACCTGCACGGTGCGCGGGTGGCCGACGGCGCGCACCTCGTCGAGGAGCTGGGGGACGGTCGGCTGCACCGCGGACTCCAGGTGCCGCACCAGCATCGGCGCCTCCCCGTGGTCGGCGACGGCGGCGGCGGTGTCGACCCACAGCCACGTCGCCTCCTCCCGGGTGAGGACCTCGTGGGCGTCCTCCGGGTCGACCCCGTCGTGCTCGGCCAGCCACAGCAGGGCGTACGGCCGCAGCGCCGGCTCGTCGACCACGGCACGGACGTCGGGCTCGGCGGGGGCGCCGACCACGCGCAGCGCCTCGAAGGCGAGGCCGCGCAGCAGGGCGTCCTCGCCCCGGGCGGCGTCGAGCAGTTCGGTGACGGCGCTGCCGACGGGGCGGGCGGCGAGCCAGGCGCGGTATTCGGCGCGGGCCGCGTTCGGGCGGAGCTGGGCGCAGCCGCGGAGCATGTCCTCGGCCGACTGCTCGATGTTGCCAGCGGGGCTCTGGGCGGCGACGCAGATCTGCTCCAGCTTGACCCAGACCGCCCAGTTGCCGAGCGGGGTGAGCGTGGCCTGGCCGTCCCCGTAGGTGAGGGCGCCGACGGAGGCGAGGGCGCGCAGGGCCCAGTCCAGGAGCGGGGCGAGCGGGGTGTCGTCGGCGGTCCGCGGGTCCCGCGGCTCGGGCTGCGGGCCGTAGGGGATCTCGCAGCGCTCGGTGCGCAGTTCGGTGACGCGCTGCTCCAGCAGGTCCAGGAGCTGCGGCACGGGCACGGGGCCGGCGGACAGCTGGAGGAAGGAGAGCACCTGCGGCATCGCCGAGACGACCTCGGCGACGGCGGCGGGCTCGTGCCCCTCGGGTTCCGGGCAGGCGAGCGACCAGGCGTCGAACAGGGCGACCCAGCCGCGCAGCACGGCGCTGTCGTCGCGGTCCCAGGCCCGCAGCCGCCAGCCGGGGCGGGCGCTGTCGCCGTGCACCTCGACGAGGCCGGCGAGGCGGGCGGTGTCCCAGTCGGCCCGGACCTGAGCCACGGTCAGGCCGAGGTCGGCCGCCGCCTGTTCGGCGGTCGCCTCGGAGAGGGTGGCCGTGCCGTCGGAGGTCGCGTTCCGGCGGCCGGGGCCGAGGGCGGCGTCGGCCCAGCGGGCGACGCGGACCGCACCGGCCAGACCGGAGCGCGCCATTCTGGCCAGCTCCGCCGGGGCCGGCGTGCCCTCCGGGGGGCGCGGGGCGGCGCGGCGGGGACGCCGCTGGTTCACAGCTCTGGGGGCGGCGGCCAGGGGTCGCGGGCGGACGAGTCGAAGCCTGGAGTCGCGCGGGATACGGGACGTCACGGGTGCAGTCTTCCGGTTGACGGTCCGAAAACCCAAACGGAATGTCACGGGGGGCGACGGGAATGGCCAACGCACGGGCCGCGCGGGCCGCCGGGGGCCGGGATCAGGCCAGGGGCACGGCACTAAGCGGAACGGGGGGCGGGCGGGACCGGGGGAGGGTTGCGGGAGCGGGGCGAGGGGGTGGACGAGGGGTGTCGGACAGGTCCGGGCGGGCGGCGGCGCGGCCGCCTCGTACCGCCGGCCGCGCCGCCCCGGGCCGTGTCCGCGCACCGGGCGCGTCCTCGTCCGGCGGGGCGGTCCGGCGGACGGGGCCGCCGGCGCGCGGGCGCACCGCCGACGCCCCGGGAGCACCAGCCGCACGCGGGGCGTCCCCGGTCCCCGCGGCCGGCGCGGCGGGGGTTCACATCAGCGGGGTCAGGAAGCGGCGCAGGACCTCCTCGTAGGCGTCCGGATCGGCGTTCCACATGGCCGCGTGCGGGGCCTGGCGGACCGTGTGGAGGGCGACCAGGTCGGGGCGGGCGCCGGCGAGGCGCCGGGACAGCTGCCAGGGGGCCACCGTGTCGTCCGGGCCGTGGAAGATCAGCGTCGGGACCGTGACGAGGTCGATCCCCGCGGGGCCGGCGGGGTGGCCGGTGTGCATCCCGGCCCGGCCCTGGGCCGCGCGGACCGCGAGCGGCAGCAGCACCCCGGGCGTGTGACGGGCCGCGGCGAGGGCGCGCAGCGCCGCCTCCCAGCTGAGCACCGGGGAGTCCAGCACCAGCCCCGCGACGTGGTGGCGCAGTCCGGAGCGCGCCGCGGCGCGCAGCGCCATCGTGGCGCCGGTGGACCAGCCGTGCAGGACGATCTGCCGGGCGCCGTGCCGCACGGCGTACCGGAGCGCCGCGTCCAGGTCGCGCCACTCGGTCTCGCCGAAGTGGTGGAGCCCGTCCGGGGAACGGGGGGCGCCGGGGTCGCCGCGGTAGGCCGGGACGAGCACCGGGAGGTGGTGGCGGTGCAGGAGCTCCATGACGTTCATGGCGTGTTCGCGGGTGGCGCCCAGGCCGTGCACCGTGATGACCCAGATGTCCCGTACGCCGGGCACGAACCAGGCCGGGAGCGGGCCGAGTTCGCCGGGGATCTCGACGTCGGTGTGGTCCAGGCCGAGGGCGGCGCCCGGATCGCCGACGTGCACGTTGGGGGTGAGCCACGCCTTGTCGCCGGGTTTCAGGGTGCCGTGCGTCACCCGTTCCAGGCGGCGTACGACGGTGTCGGCGGAGTGGGAGGCGGTGCGCAGGACGGGGCCGACGACCGCGTGGGAGCCGTCGCCGACGAGGCCGTAGCGGCCGGGTCGCAGGGTGGCCAGGTGCCGGGTGAGGGCTATCCGGCCCGCGGCGGTGGCGTGCACGGTGAGCCGGGGTTCGGTGGGCAGGGGCCCGCCCGGGGGCGCCTTGAGCGCGGCGTCGCTGGCGAACCTGCCGGCCGCGACGCCGGCGGCGCCGGCTGCCAGGGCCATGGTGACGGCGGCGGCCGCCGCTTTGACAGTACGCACGGGTCCAGTGTCCAGGCGGACCCCGTCTTCGGCCAGTGGTGGGGCGGCCGCGGGTGGCGGCCGCGCGGACCGGGGGCGGCGTCCGCGGGCGGGACCGGAGGAGGCGGGTCCGGGCGGCGTCCCGGGAGCCGGGGCGCCGTGGCCGGAGGGCGGGGCACGACGCGCGGGCGGGACGGCGGCGGGCGGCGGTCAGCCCTTCTGGCCGTACCCCCGCAGCCTCTCCCCCACCTCCGCCAGCTGCCGCTCCGACAGCAGCGACGGGGACCGGCCCGGGACCGAGGAGGCGGTCAGCCACAGCCGGCACATCCACTCCAGTTGGGCGGTGCGGTCGTAGGCCTGGTCGAGGGTGGCGCCGTGGGTGAGGGTGCCGTGGTTCTGCAGCAGGCAGCCGGAGCGGCCGTCGAGGGCGCGGAGCACGTTCCGGGCCAGTTCCTCGGAGCCGTAGGGCGCGTACGGGGCGACCCGGACGGGACCGCCGAGCGCGGCGGCCATGTAGTGGATCGGCGGGAGCTCGTGGAGGAGGGTCGAGACGGCCGTCGCGTGCACGGCGTGGGTGTGGACGACGGCGCGGGCGTCGGTGGCGCGGTAGACGGCGAGGTGCATGGGCAGTTCGCTGGTCGGGACGAGGCTGCCGAGCACCCGCCGGCCGTCGAGGCCGACGCCGGTCACGTCGTCCGGCGTCAGCCGGTCGTAGGGGACGCCCGACGGTGTGACCAGGACCGTGTCCCCGACCCGCACGGAGACGTTGCCGGAGGTGCCGACGACCAGCCCGTCCGACACCGTGCGGCGGGCCGTGGCCACGAGCGCCGCCCAGGCGCGTGCCTCCTCGTCGCGCACCCGCCTCTCCCCCGGTTCCGTCACGCCTCGCGTCTCCTTCCGGGCCTCGTGCGCGGCCCGCCGGTCCCGTCGTCCGGCGGCGCGGCCGTCCCGCCGGACGACCGGGCCACTGTAGGCCGGAAGGCGGGCGTCCGGCAGAGGACACCGCCGGCCGGGTGGCCGCCGCGGGCGTTTCGGCAGGGCGGCGGCGCGGGCGGCGGCGGTGCCGGGTGACCGAGATCTCCCCAGCGGGTCCCGGCCCGGCCGCGTAGGTCCATGGTGGGCTTCTGACCTGGGAAAACGGCCGGATCACGGGGGCGTCGGGGGCCGGGCGCGGCCCGCTGGGACGAGACGGGACGGCACCCCCCTGTCAGGGTCACCGCCAATCCCACCTCAGTTCATCTTCCGTTCACCCTGGTTACCTACGGTCGACCAGCCAATGACCTCGAACGATTGCCTGGGTAAATGGAAAGCTTCTCGCTGATCCTCGCGATTGTGGTGGTAACCGCACTCGCGTTCGATTTCACGAACGGTTTCCACGACACCGCGAACGCGATGGCGACGACCATTTCGACCGGCGCGCTGAAGCCCAAGGTCGCGGTGGCCATGTCCGCCGTCCTCAACCTCGTGGGCGCCTTCCTGTCCGTGGAGGTCGCCAACACGATCTCCAAGGGTCTCGTCGACGAGACCGGCATCCGTCCCGAGGTCATCTTCGCCGCACTGGTCGGCGCGATCCTCTGGAATCTGCTGACCTGGCTGGTCGGGCTCCCCTCCAGCTCCTCGCACGCCCTCATGGGCGGTCTGATCGGCGCCACCGTCGCCTCGGCGGGCGTCGGCGCGGTGCACGGCGACGTGCTCGTCACCAAGGTGCTGATCCCGGCGATCGCCGCCCCGGTCGTCGCGGGCGTCGCGGCGATGCTCGCCACCCGGCTGACGTACACGCTCGGCCGGAAGGCCGACGGCAAGGCCGCCGCCAAGGGCTACCGCGCCGGCCAGATAGCCTCCGCGGGCCTGGTCTCCCTCGCCCACGGCACCAACGACGCCCAGAAGACGATGGGCATCATCACCCTCGCCCTGGTCGCCGGCGGCACCCTCGCCCCCGACTCCGACCCGCCCCTGTGGGTCGTCCTCTCCGCCGGTCTGGCCATCGCGCTCGGCACCTACCTCGGCGGCTGGCGCATCATCCGCACCATGGGCAAGGGCCTGACCGACCTCCAGCCGCAGCAGGGCTTCGCCGCCCAGACCAGCGCGGCCACGGTCATCCTGGCCTCCTCCCACCTCGGCTTCTCCCTCTCCACCACGCACTCGGTCTCCGGCGCCGTGATGGGCGCGGGCCTCGGCCGCAAGGGCGGGATCGTCCGCTGGTCCACCGCCACCCGCATGTTCGTCGCCTGGGGCCTCACCCTCCCGGCCGCGGCCCTGGTCGGGGCGCTCGCCGAGTACGTGACCGGCTTCGGCGCCTGGGGCACCGCCCTCGTCGCGGTCTTCCTGGTCGCCTCCAGCGCCGCGATCTGGAAGATCTCCCGGCGCGAGGTCGTCGACCACACCAACGTCAACGACACCGAGGAGCCGGCCGGCGTGGTGACCACCGCCGTGGCCGCGGTGGCCCCGCCCCCCGCGGGCACGGTGACCGACGAGCTCACCGCCACGATCCCGGCGCAGGCCACCGAGTCGAAGGCCCCGCAGGCCACCACCACCGTCTGAGCCCGCGCACCCGGCACAAGGAAGAGAAGCACCATGAAGATCGACTGGGCGGCTCTCGGCTCCGTCTTCGGGGTCAGCCTCGTGGTCACCGTGGCCCTGGTGGCCCTGTTCACCCTCGGCATCGCGGGCCTGTCCCGCCGCGAGCGGGCCGCCGCGCAGGGCGGCACCGCGGCCCTCGCGGTCACCGGCGCGTACGCCTGCTTCGCGGCCTGCGCGGCGGCGGTGGCGTACGGGATCTACCTGATCGTCGCCTGAGACCGCGTCCCCCGGCGGGACGCCCCCGCTCCCCCGCCCCCGGCGCACGGCCCGCGCGCCGGGGGCGTCACGCTGCTTTGGCGCACTCCCCCTGTGGGCCTCAGCACACTCCGCCCTCGCAGGTCAGCGGCAAGTTGACGGCCCTTCCAAGCCCATGGTGGACTGCCGGGGCCAGTACGGCGGCAGGAGAGGAAGCCCGGTGGAAGTCCGGCGCGGTCCCGCCACTGTGACCGGGGCAGACGGTCCCGGGAGCCAGGAACTCTCACCGCCGGTCTCGTCGAACCAGGGCGTGGACACCCTGAGTGAGGACATATCGCCATGCGCGGCTGCCGATGGACGGCCAGGTTCACCAGCTCGACCTCCGAGTGCACCAGCGACGCCCGGCCCGGCCCGGCGGTCGGCTGAGCGATGCGGGCCGAACGCGTCTTCGCGTACGGCGCCGCCGCCGGCCTCCTCGGCGACCTGCTCCTCGGCGATCCCCGCCGCGGGCATCCGGTCGCCGTGTTCGGGCGGGCCGCGGGCGCCGTGGAACACGTGCTGTGGCGGGACCACCGCGGCTGGGGCACGCTGCACACCGCCGTGTGCGTCGGCGGCGCCGTCGCCCTCGGCGGGCTGGCCGCGCGTGCCGTACGCCCCTGCCCCGCCGCCTCCGTCGCGCTCACCGGCGCCGCCACCTGGGCCGTCGTCGGAGGAACCTCGCTGGTCCGGGAGGCCCGGACCATCGGGCGGGCCCTTCAGGCGGGGGACGTCGAGGCGGCCCGGGCACGGCTGCCGCACCTGTGCGGGCGGGACCCGCAGGCGCTCGACGCCGACGGGATCGCCCGCGCGGTCGTCGAGTCCGTCGCCGAGAACACCTCCGACGCCGTGGTGGGGGCCCTGGTGTGGGGGGCCGTGGCCGGGGTGCCGGGGCTGCTCGGGTTCCGGGCGGTGAACACCCTCGACGCGATGGTCGGGCACCGGTCGCCGAGGTACCGGCGCTACGGCTGGGCCTCCGCGCGCCTGGACGACCTCGCCGGATGGCCGGGGGCCCGGCTGACCGCCGCGCTCGCCGCCGTCGCCGGCGGCGACCCCCGCGGGGCGCTGCGGGCCTGGCGCGCCGACGCCGCCCGGCACCCGAGCCCCAACGCCGGACCCGTGGAGGCCTCCTTCGCGGGGGCGCTCGGCGTGCGGCTGGGCGGGACCCTCTCCTACGGCGGGCGGGTCGAGCACCGGCCCGTGCTCAACGCGCGCGGACGGGCCGTCGCCGTGGCCGACATCGAACGGGCCGCACGGCTCTCGCGGCGCGTCGGCTGGCTCGCGCTCGGCGTCGGCGCCGCCGCGCGGCTCCTCGTCAACGGCTTGAAGGGACGGACGTCATGAGCGGTGGTCTCCTCGTCGCCGGCACCACCTCCGACGCCGGCAAGAGCGTCGTCACCGCCGGGATCTGCCGGTGGCTGGTGCGGCAGGGGGTGAAGGTCGCGCCGTTCAAGGCGCAGAACATGTCGCTGAACTCGTTCGTGACGCGCGAGGGCGCCGAGATCGGGCGGGCGCAGGCCATGCAGGCGCAGGCGTGCCGGATCGAGCCGACCGCGCTGATGAACCCCGTGCTGCTCAAGCCGGGCGGTGAGCGAAGCAGTCAGGTGGTGCTGCTGGGCAGGCCGGTGGGCGAGCTGAGCGCCCGCGGCTACCACGGCGGGCGGCAGCAGGCGCTGCTGGGGACGGTGCTGGACTGCCTCGCCGAGCTGCGGGACGCGTACGACGCGGTGATCTGCGAGGGGGCGGGCTCCCCCGCCGAGATCAACCTGCGGCGGACCGACATCGTGAACATGGGGATCGCCCGCAACGCCCGCCTGCCCGTCCTCGTCGTCGGCGACATCGACCGCGGCGGCGTCTTCGCGTCCTTCTTCGGGACCGTCGCCCTGCTCTCCCGCGAGGACCAGGAGCTGGTCGCCGGCTTCCTCGTCAACAAGTTCCGGGGCGACGTGTCGCTGCTGGAGCCCGGCCTCGACATGCTGCGCGATCTCACCGGACGGCGCGCCTACGGCGTCCTGCCGTTCCGGCACGGGCTCGGCATCGACGAGGAGGACGGGATGGCGGTCTCCCTGCGCGGGCCGGTCCGGGAGTCGCACGTCGCCCCGCCGCTCGGCGCGGACGTGCTGCGGGTCGCCGTCTGCGCGGTCCCGCTGATGTCCAACTTCACCGACGTGGACGCGCTGGCCGCCGAGCCGGGCGTCGTGGTGCGGTTCGTGGACCGGCCCGAGGAGCTGGCCGACGCCGACCTCGTCGTGGTGCCCGGGACCCGGGGCACGGTCCGGGCGCTGGAGTGGCTGCGGGAGCGGGGACTGGCGGAGGCGATCGCCCGCAGGGCCGCCGAGCAGCGGCCCGTGCTCGGCGTCTGCGGCGGCTTCCAGCTGCTCGGCGAGCACATCGAGGACGAGGTCGAGAGCCGCCGGGGCCACGTCGACGGGCTCGGCCTCCTGCCCGTCCGGGTGCGGTTCGCCCGCGAGAAGACCCTCGCCCGGCCCGTCGGCGAGGCCCTCGGGGAGCCGGTCGAGGGGTACGAGATCCACCACGGGGTCGCCGAGGTCACCGGCGGCGAGCCCTTCCTGGACGGCTGCCGGGTCGGCCAGACCTGGGGCACGCACTGGCACGGCTCGCTGGAGTCGGACGGTTTCCGGCGGGCCTTCCTGCGCGAGGTGGCGGCCGCCGCGGGCCGCCGCTTCGTGCCGGCCCCCGACACGTCGTTCGCCGCGCTGCGCGAGGAGCAGCTCGACCGGCTCGGCGACCTGATCGAACAGCACGCGGACACGGACGCGCTGTGGCGGCTCATCGAGTCGGGCGCGCCGCAAGGACTGCCTTTCATTCCACCGGGAGCGCCCGCATGAGCACTGTGTTGTTGTTGTCGACCGCCGACACGGACCTGCTGGCGGCCCGCGCCTCCGGCGCCCCCTACCGGATCGGCAACCCGACCCGGGTGGACGTCGAGGCCGAGCTGCCCGCGCTGCTCGACGGCGCCGACGTCGCCGTCGTGCGGCTGCTGGGCGGCAAGCGCGCCTGGGAGGACGGGCTGGCCGCGCTGAAGGCGTCCGGCGTCCCGACCGTGCTGCTGGGCGGCGAGGCCGTGCCGGACGCGGAGCTGATGGCCGAGTCGTCGGTGCCGGCCGGGGTCGTGGCGGAGGCGCTGAAGTACCTCGTCGAGGGCGGGCCCGCCAACCTCGCCGAACTCGCGCGGTTCCTGTCGGACACCGTGCTGCTCACCGGCGAGGGGTTCGCCGCGCCGCGCGCGATGCCCGAGTACGGCGTCCACGGCTCCCGCCCCCTTCGGGACGGCCGCCCCACCGTCGGCGTGCTCTTCTACCGCGCCCACGAACTGAGCGGCAACACCGCCTTCGTGGACGTCCTGTGCGACGCGATCGAGGCGCGGGGCGCCAACGCCCTCCCGGTGTACTGCGGTTCGCTGCGCGGCGCGGACCCCGGGCTCTACGAGCTCCTCGGCCGGGCCGACGCCCTGGTCGCCACCGTGCTCGCGGCCGGCGGCACGCACGCCTCGCAGGCGTCGGCGGGCGGCGACGAGGAGTCCTGGGACGTCGGGGCGCTGGCCGAGCTGGACGTGCCGGTGCTGCAGGGGCTGTGCCTGACCACGTCGCGGAGCGCCTGGGAGGAGTCCGACGCCGCCCTGTCCCCCATGGACGCGGCGATGCAGGTCGCCATCCCGGAGTTCGACGGGCGGCTGATCACCGTGCCGTTCTCCTTCAAGGAGCAGGGCCCGGACGACGTGCCCGTGTACGTCGCCGACCCGGAGCGGGCCGCGCGCGTCGCCGGGATCGCCGTGCGCCACGCCCGGCTGCGGCACAAGCCGAACGCCGAGAAGCGGATCGCGCTGGTCTTCACCGCCTACCCGACCAAGCACTCCCGCGTCGGCAACGCGGTCGGGCTCGACACCCCGGTCTCGGCGGTGCGGGTGCTGGACGCGCTGCGAGACGCCGGGTACGCGGTCGAGGGGCATCCCGACGACGGCGACGAGCTGATCCACCGGCTCATCGAGGCCGGCGGGCACGACGTCGAGTGGCTGACGGAGGAGCAGCTGGCCGCCGCGCCCGCGCGGGTGCCGCTGGCCGACTACCGGGCGTGGTTCGACCGGCTCGACCCGGAGCTGAGGGACGCCATGACCGAGGCCTGGGGCGAGCCGCCGGGTTCGCTCTACGTCGACGGGGACGACATCGTCCTCGCCTGTCTGCGGTTCGGGAACGTCGTCGTGATGATCCAGCCGCCGCGCGGCTTCGGCGAGAACCCCATCGCGATCTACCACGACCCGGACATGCCGCCCTCGCACCACTACCTGGCGGCCTACCGGTGGCTGGAGAACAGCTTCGGGGCCGACGCGATCGTGCACATGGGCAAGCACGGCACGATGGAGTGGCTGCCCGGCAAGGGACTGGGCCTCGGCGCCGGCTGCGCCCCGGACGCGGTCCTCGGCGACCTGCCGCTGGTCTACCCGTTCATCGTCAACGACCCCGGCGAGGGCACCCAGGCCAAGCGGCGCGGGCACGCCACCGTCGTCGACCACCTGGTGCCGCCGATGGCGCGCGCCGACACCTACGGCGACCTCGCCAAGCTGGAGCAGCTCCTCGACGAGTACGCGCTCGTGTCCGACCTGGACCCGGCGAAGGCGCCCGCCGTGCGCGCCCAGATCTGGACGCTGGTCAAGGCCGCCGAACTCCACCACGACCTGCACGTGGACGAGCAGCCGGACGACGACGAGTTCGACGAGTTCGTCATGCACATCGACGGCTACCTGTGCGAGATCAAGGACGTGCAGATCCGCGACGGGCTGCACGTGCTGGGCGGCGGCCCGGTGGGCGAGCCGCGCGTCAACCTCGTGCTCGCCGTGCTGCGCGCCTCGCAGGTGTGGGGCGGGCGGGCGAACGCCCTGCCGGGCCTGCGGGCCTCGCTGGCCGAGCACTTCGGGCTGGTGGAGAAGGAGCTGCTGGCCGAGCCGGGCGCGCCGGTGAAGGTGCCGGCCGAACTGACGGACCTGGTCGAGGGACCGGCCCGCAGCGCGGCCGACGCGATCGACCTGCTGGAGCAGCTGTGCCGGCGGATCGCGCAGGGAATGGAGGACCGCGGGTGGGCCGCCGCCGAGAGCGGCGCCGTCCTGCGGGACGTGCTCGGCGCCGAACTCCCCGGCGTCCTCGCCGTGCTGGAGTTCGCCTGCACCGAGGTCGTGCCGCGGCTGGCCCGCACCACCGACGAGATCGGGCACGTCCTCAAGGCGCTCGACGGCGGCTACGTCCCGGCCGGCCCGTCCGGCTCCCCGACCCGGGGCCTGGTCAACGTCCTGCCGACCGGCCGGAACTTCTACTCGGTCGACCCCAAGGCCATCCCGTCCCGGCTGAGCTGGGAGGTCGGCCAGTCGCTCGCGGACTCGCTGGTGCAGCGGTACCTGCAGGACACCGGCGCGTACCCGAAGTCCGTCGGACTGACCGTCTGGGGCACGTCCGCCATGCGCACCCAGGGCGACGACATCGCCGAGATCCTGGCGCTGCTGGGCTGCCGCCCGGTGTGGGACGACGCCTCGCGCCGGGTGACCGGCTTCGAGGTGATCCCGCTGGCGGAGCTGGGCCGGCCGCGCATCGACGTCACCGTCCGCATCTCCGGCTTCTTCCGGGACGCGTTCCCGCACGTCGTCGGACTGATCGACGACGCGGTACGGGCCGTGGCCGAGCTGGAGGAGCCCGCCGAGTCCAACTACGTCAAGGCGCACGCCGACGAGGACACCGCCGAGCACGGCGACCGGCGCCGGGCCACGGCCCGCATCTTCGGCTCCAAGCCGGGCGCGTACGGCGCCGGCCTGCTGCCGCTGATCGACGCCCGGAACTGGCGCTCCGACGCCGACCTGGCCGAGGTGTACGCCGTCTGGGGCGGCTACGCCTACGGGCGCGGGCTCGACGGGCGGGCGGCGCGCGGCGACATGGAGACCGCGTTCCGGCGGATCGCCGTCGCCGCGAAGAACGTCGACACCCGCGAGCACGACCTCGTCGACGCCGACGACTACTTCCAGTACCACGGCGGCATGGTCGCCATGGTGCGCCACCTGACGGGCGCCAGCCCCGAGGCGTACGTGGGCGACTCGGCCACGCCGGACCAGGTGAGGACGCGCACGCTCGGCGAGGAGACGCACCGGGTCTTCCGGGCCCGGGTGGTCAACCCGCGCTGGATGGCGGCGATGCGGCGGCACGGCTACAAGGGCGCCTTCGAGATGGCGGCGACCGTCGACTACCTCTTCGGCTACGACGCCACGGCCGGGGTCGTGGACGACTGGATGTACGAGAAGCTCAGCGCCGAGTACGTCTTCGACCCGGAGAACCGGGACTTCATGAAGAAGTCCAACCCGTGGGCGCTCCGCGGGATCACCGAGCGGCTGCTCGAGGCCGCCGACCGCGGCCTGTGGGCCGAGCCAGACGCGCAGACCCTGGAGCGGCTGCGCGCCACCTACCTGGAGCTCGAAGGCGACCTGGAGGGCGACGACCAGTGACCACCCCGTTCCCGTTCACAGCCGTCGTCGGCCAGGACGACCTCAGGCTCGCGTTGTTGTTGAACGCCGTCAGCCCGGCGGTCGGCGGGGTGCTGGTGCGCGGTGAGAAGGGCACCGCCAAGTCCACGGCCGTGCGGGCGCTGTCGGCGCTGCTGCCCGCGGTGGCCGTCGTGCCCGGGTGCCGTTTCTCCTGCGACCCGGCCGCCCCCGACCCGGGCTGCCCGGACGGCCCGCACGAGCCGGGCGCCGGGGCCGAACGGCCCGCCCGGATGGTGGAGCTGCCGGTCGGTGCCTCCGAGGACCGGCTGGTCGGCGCCCTGGACATCGAGCGGGCCCTCGCGGAGGGCGTGAAGGCCTTCGAGCCCGGCCTGCTCGCCGAGGCGCACCGCGGCATCCTCTACGTCGACGAGGTCAACCTCCTCCACGACCACCTCGTGGACCTGCTGCTGGACGCGGCGGCGATGGGCGCCTCGTACGTCGAGCGCGAGGGCGTCTCCGTGCGCCACGCGGCCCGGTTCCTGCTGGTCGGGACCATGAATCCCGAGGAGGGCGAGCTGCGCCCGCAGCTGCTCGACCGGTTCGGCCTGACCGTCGAGGTCGCGGCCTCGCGGGAGCCCGACCAGCGGGTGGAGGTGGTGCGGCGGCGCCTCGCCTACGACGACGACCCGGCCGGCTTCGCCGCGCGCTGGGCCGAGGAGGAGGCCGCCGTGCGGGCGCGGATCGCGGCGGCGCGCGCGCTGCTGCCCGAGGTGCGCCTCGGCGACGGGGCGCTCCGGCAGATCGCGGCGACCTGCGCCGCCTTCGAGGTGGACGGCATGCGCGCCGACATCGTGATGGCGCGCACGGCGACCGCGCTGGCCGCGTGGGCCGGGCGGACCGACGTGCTCGCCGAGGACGTGCGGCAGGCCGCGCTGCTGGCGCTGCCGCACCGCCGGCGGCGCAACCCGTTCGACGCGCCGGGCCTGGACGAGGACAGGCTCGACGAGACGCTCCGGCAGTCCGGGGGCGGGGACGGCGACGGGGACGACGACCCGGATCCCGGTCCGGACGGGCCCGGCGGAGGGGGCGGGCAGCCGCCCTCCGAAGGCCCCCGCGGGGGTGATCCGGACGCGCGGCCCGAGGCCGGGGACGGCGGGGAGCCGCAGGGCTCCGGGGCCGGGCAGCAGGCGCCCGCCCCCGCCGCGGAGCCTTTCCGCACCCGGGTGCTGAGCGTGCCCGGCGTCGGCGAGGGCGTGGCCGGGCGGCGCTCGCGGGCGCGGACCGAGCACGGGCGGACCACCGGGGCCCGGCGGCCCCGGGGCGCGCTGACCAAGCTGCACCTGGCGGCGACCGTGCGGGCCGCCGCGCCGCACCAGCGGGCGCGGGGGCGCAGCGGGCCGGGGCTGGTGGTGCGCCGGGACGACCTGCGGCAGGCGGTGCGCGAGGGGCGCGAGGGCAATCTCGTGCTGTTCGTCGTGGACGCCTCCGGGT
The DNA here is from genome assembly GCF_044456065.1 of Streptomyces sp. NPDC051041. Taxonomy (NCBI): domain Bacteria; kingdom Bacillati; phylum Actinomycetota; class Actinomycetes; order Kitasatosporales; family Streptomycetaceae; genus Streptomyces; species Streptomyces sp. NPDC051041. Next base: position 392,655 of record NZ_JBITFM010000004.1, on the reverse strand, counting down.
CCATGGCGGCGCGGCAGCGGATGGGCGCCGTGAAGGGCGCCGTGCTGTCGCTGCTGCTCGACGCCTACCAGCGGCGGGACAAGGTGGGGCTGGTCACCTTCCGGGGGCCGGGCGCCGAGGTCGCGCTGCCGCCGACCTCGTCGGTCGACGCGGCGGCGGCCCGGCTGCGGTCGCTGCCGACGGGCGGCCGCACCCCGCTCGCGGCCGGGCTGCTGAAGGCCCACGACGTGCTGCGGGTGGAGCGGCTGCGGGATCCCGCGCGGCGGGCGCTGCTCGTGGTGGTGACCGACGGCCGCGCCACGGGCGGGCCGGAGCCGGTGGCCACGGCGGAGCGTGCCGCGCGGCTGTTCGCGGCCGAGGACGTCGCGTCCGTGGTCGTGGACTGCGAGTCGGGGCCGGTGCGGCTCGGGCTCGCCGGGCGGCTCGCGGGCGCGCTGGGCGGTGCGGCGGTGACGCTGGACGAGCTGCGGGCGGACTCGATCGCCGGACTGGTCAGGGATGTGCAGGGAACGTCGAGGAGGGCCGCGTAGTGCCGAAGGGACAGCCGAGTGTCGTACCGGACGACGGGCTGACGACCCGTCAGCGGAGGAACCGGCCGCTGGTCGTGGTGCACACCGGCGTCGGCAAGGGCAAGTCGACCGCCGCCTTCGGGCTGGCGCTGCGCGCCTGGAACCAGGGCTGGCCGATCGGGGTGTTCCAGTTCGTGAAGTCGGCCAAGTGGAAGGTCGGCGAGGAGCGGGCGCTGCGCGTGCTCGGGGACTCCGGCGAGGGCGGCACGGTCGCCTGGCACAAGATGGGCGAGGGCTGGTCCTGGGTCCAGCGCGACGCGCAGATGGACAACGAGGAGAAGGCCCGGGAGGGCTGGGAGCAGGTCAAGCGCGACCTGGCGGCCGAGACGTACCGGCTGTACGTGCTCGACGAGTTCGCCTACCCGATGCACTGGGGCTGGGTCGACACCGACGAGGTCGTGCAGGTGCTGCGCGACCGGCCCGGCACCCAGCACGTGGTGATCACCGGCCGCAACGCGCCGGAGAAGCTGGTCGACTTCGCGGACCTGGTGACCGACATGTCCAAGGTCAAGCACCCCATGGACGCCGGGCAGAAGGGGCAGAGGGGCATCGAGTGGTGACCTCCTCGTCCGTGCCCCGGCTGGTGATCGCCGCGCCCTCCTCGGGCAGCGGCAAGACCACCGTCGCCACGGGGCTGATGGCCGCGTTCGCCGCGCGGGGGCTCGCCGTGTCCCCGCACAAGGTCGGGCCGGACTACATCGACCCCGGGTACCACGCGCTCGCCACCGGGCGGGCGGGGCGCAACCTCGACGCCTACCTGTGCGGGCCGGAGCTGATCGGGCCGCTGTTCGCGCACGGGGCGCGCGGGTGCGACCTCGCCGTGGTCGAGGGCGTGATGGGGCTGTACGACGGGGCCGCCGGGGAGGGCGAGCTGGCGTCCACCGCCCAGGTGGCGAAGCTGCTGCGGGCGCCGGTGGTGCTGGTCGTGGACGCCTCGTCGCAGTCGCGGTCGGTGGCGGCGCTGGTGCACGGGTTCGCCTCCTGGGACCCGCGGGTGCGGATCGGGGGCGTGATCCTGAACAAGGTCGGCTCCGACCGGCACGAGGAACTGCTGCGGGAGGCGCTGGACGCGGCCGGGGTGCCGGTGCTGGGGGTGCTGCGCCGGACCCCGCAGGTGGACACGCCGTCCCGGCACCTGGGGCTGGTCCCGGTCGCCGAGCGGCGCGCCCAGGCCGTGGAGGCCGTCGCCGCCATGGCCGCGCAGGTGGCCGCCGGGTGCGACCTGGAGGCGCTGCTCGCGCTGGCCCGGAGCGCGGGCGCGCTGGCGGACGAGCCGTGGCGGGCGCCGGCCGCGCCGGTCGCCCCGGCGGACGGGCGCCCGGTGGTCGCCGTCGCCGGCGGCCCCGCCTTCACCTTCTCCTACGCCGAGCACACCGAGCTGCTCGCCGCCGCCGGCGCCGAGGTCGTCCCCTTCGACCCGCTGCGGGACGAGCGCCTGCCCGACGGCACGCGCGGGCTGGTGATCGGCGGCGGGTTCCCCGAGGTGTACGCCGCCGAGCTGTCCGCCAACGAGCCGCTGCGCCGGGCGGTCGCCGGGCTGGCGCTCGGCGGCGCCCCGGTGGCCGCCGAGTGCGCCGGGCTGCTGTACCTGTGCCGGGAGCTGGACGGGCGGCCGATGTGCGGGGTGCTGGACGCCTCCGCCCGGATGAGCGAGCGGCTCACCCTCGGCTACCGGGACGCGGTGGCCGTCGGCGACAGCGTGCTCGCCGCCGCGGGGACCCGGATGCGGGGGCACGAGTTCCACCGGACCGTCGTCGAGCCCGGCGCCGGGACGGCTCCCGCCTGGGGCGTGCGCGCCCCCGCGCGGCGGGTCGAGGGTTTCGTACAGCGCGGTGTGCACGCGAGTTATCTGCACACGCACTGGGCGTCCGCGCCCGGTGTCGCCCGTCGGTTCGTGGAGAGGTGCCGCACGTCATGAGCAGCAGGCTGGTCGGAGTCGGGGTCGGCCCCGGGGACCCGGAGCTGGTGACCGTCAAGGGGGTCAACGCCCTGCGGGCCGCCGAGGTCGTCGTCGTCCCCGTCATGGACACGGGCGAGCGGGGGCGGGCCGAGGCGACCGTGCTGCACTACGTGCCCGGCGAGAAGGTCGTCCGGGTGGTGTTCGCGCTGAACGAGCGGTCCGACCGGGCCCGGCGCGAGGCGGCCTGGGACGCGGCCGGGAAGCGGGTGGCCGAGCTGCTGGAGCGGCACGGCTCGGTCGCCTTCGCGACCATCGGCGACCCCAACGTGTACTCGACGTTCACCTACCTCGCGCAGACCGTGGCCGGCCTGGTGCCGGGCGTCGTCGTGGAGACCGTGCCGGGCGTCACCGCCATGCAGGACCTGGCGGCCCGCTCGGGCGCGGTGCTGACCGAGGGCACCGAGCCGCTGACGCTGGTGCCGGTCACCGCCGGTTCCGCCGTGCTCAGGGAGGCGCTCGCCGGACCCGGGACCGTCGTCGCCTACAAGTTCGGCCGGCAGGCCGGGGAGGTCGTCGAGGCGCTGCGGGAGACCGGGCGGCTGGCGGACGCCGTGTGGGGGTCGGCGCTGGGGCTGCCGGAGGAGTCGATCCGGCCGGCCGCCGACCTCGACGGCGCGGCCCTGCCCTACCTGTCGACGCTGATCGCGCCCGCGCGGCGCGAGGGCGGGCGGGGCGGCAAGCTGTGAGCCCGGACCGCGGTGCCGACCGGGCCCCGGCGGCCGGCCGCCGGGGCCCGCTGCCGCCCGGCACGCCCCGGCGCCCGGCCCGCGTGCCCCCGCCCGCCCCGGACGGCCGCGGACACCGGCCCCGCGCCGCGGCACGGCCCCCCGCCGCCCTCCGCCTCCTCCATCCGCACACGCAGTGACATCCGTACGAGAGGACCCGAATCCCATGGCCGATGCCCCCGCCGGCAAGGTGACCTTCGTCGGTGCCGGCCCCGGCGCCGCCGACCTGCTGACGTTCCGCGCCGCGCGCGCCATCGCCGACGCCGACGTGGTGATCTGGGCGGCCAGCCTGGTCCAGGCGGAGGTCCTGCAGCACGCCCGCCCGGACGCGGAGATCCTCGACTCGGCGACGATGCCGCTGGAGGACGTGGTGGCCGTGTACGAGCGGGCGCACCGGGAGGGCCTGAAGGTGGCCCGCATCCACTCGGGCGACCCGGCGCTGTGGGGCGGCACGCAGGAGCAGCTCGACCGGTGCCACGCGATCGGCATCGCCACCGAGGTCGTGCCGGGCGTCTCCTCCTTCTCCGCGGTCGCCGCCCTCGCCCAGCGGGAGCTGACCGTCCCCGAGGTCGCGCAGTCCGTGGTGCTCACCCGGCTCGGCGGCGGCAAGACGCCGATGCCGCCCGGGGAGGAGGTCCGCGAGTTCGCCCGGCACGGCACCACGATGGCGGTCTTCCTGTCGGCGGCCCGCAGCGGGCAGCTGGTGCGGGAGCTGCTGGAGGGCGGCTACCCCACGACCACCCCGGTCGTCGTCGCCCACCAGGCGACCTGGCCGGAGGAGCTGATCGTCAGGTGCACGATCGGCACGCTGGAGGAGACCGTCAAGGAGCACAAGCTGTGGAAGCACACGCTGTTCCTGGTCGGCCCGGCCCTCGACGCCCACGGCACCCGCTCGCACCTGTACCACCCCGGTCACTTCCACGGCTACCGCAAGGCCGACCCCGAGGCCCGCAGGGCGCTGCGCGAACGGGGTGCGAGCACATGATCACCGTCGTCGGCACGGGCACCGGCGCGCCCCTGGACGAGGACGTCCTCGCCGGGGCGGAGCTGGTCGTCGGCGGGCGGCGCCATCTGGACGCCGTCCGGCTGCCCGCCGGGGCGCAGCGGGTCGTCCTCGGGGCGCTGGCGCCCGCCCTGGACACCGTCGCGGAGTACGTCGCGAAGGAGCGGCCGGTGGTCGTGCTGGCCTCCGGCGACCCCGGGTTCTTCGGGATCGTGCGGGCGCTGGCCGAGCGGTTCGGCACGGACCGGCTCGACGTCCGCCCGGGTGTCTCCTCCGTCGCCGCCGCCTTCGCCCGCGCCGGGCTGCCCTGGGACGACGCCGTGGTGGTCAGCGCGCACGGACGGGAGCTGCGCACCGCGGTGAACGTGTGCCGGGCCCATCCGAAGGTCGCCGTGCTGACCGGGCCGGGGGCGGGCCCCGCGGAGCTCGGGGCCGCGCTCACCGGCCATGCCCGCGTCCTGGTCGTCGCCGCCGCGCTCGGCTCCGGGCGGGAGCGCCTGGAGCGGGTGACGCCCGCCGAGGCCGCCGCCCGCGACTGGGGCGCGGCGGTGAGCGTGGTGCTGTGCCTGGACGAGGCGCGGGCGCTCGGCCCGGCGCGGACGGTCGCCGGGCCGGCCGCGCACCCCGCCGGGTGGGCGCTGGCGGAGGACGCGTTCGCGCACCGCGACTCGATGATCACCAAGTTCGAGGTGCGGGCCCTGGCGCTGGCCCGGCTCGGGCCCCGCCCCGGCGACCTGGTCTGGGACGTCGGCGCGGGCTCCGGCTCCGTGGCCGTGGAGTGCGCGCGGCTGGGCGCCGCCGTCACCGCGGTGGAGAAGGCCCCGGACGGCGTCGGGCGGATCCGCGCCAACGCCGCCGCGCACGGCGTCGACGTGCACGTGGTGCACGGGACGGCGCCCGCGGCGCTGGCCGGCCTGGACGATCCCGACGCCGTGTTCGTCGGCGGCGGGGGCGCGGAGCTGCCCGCCGTCGTCGCGGCGTGCGCGCGGCGCGCCCGGCGGACCGTGGTGGTCGCCCTGGCCGCGCTGGACCGGGTGCCCGCGGCCCGCGCGGCCCTGGCCGGCGCCGGGTTCGACTGCGACGGGGTGCTGCTGCAGTCGTCCCGGCTGGCGCCGCTGCCGGGGGACGTGACCCGGCTCGCGGCCGCCAATCCCGTTTTCCTGCTGTGGGGCACCAGGCCCCGCACCCGTACCGAAGGAGTCGTCCAGTGATCGGTCTCGTTTCCGCCACCGCGGCGGGAGCGGCCGCGCGGGACCGGCTGGCCGCCGCCTGGCCGGACCGCACCCGCGTGTACGAGGGTCCCGCCGGGGACGCCGTACGGGCCGCGTTCGCCGAGTGCGAGCAGCTCGTGTGCTTCCTGGCCACCGGGGCGGTGGTCCGGCTGATCGCCCCGCTGCTCGGGGACAAGCGGACCGATCCGGGGGTGGTGTGCGTCGACGAGGGCGGGCGGTTCGCCGTGTCGCTGGTGGGCGGGCACGGCGGCGGGGCCAACGCGCTCGCCGTCGAGGTCGGCGAGGTGCTGGGCGCCGAGCCGGTGGTGACGACGGCGACGGACGCGGCGGGCCTGCCGGGCCTGGACACGCTGGGCCTGCCGGTGGAGGGCGACGTGGCCGGGGTGTCGCGGGCGCTGCTCGACGGCGAGCCGGTCGCCCTGGCGGCCGAGGTGGCCTGGCCGCTGCCGCCGCTGCCGGTCGCCGCCGGGGGACGCCACGTGATCCGGGTGACGGACCGGCTGGTGGAGCCCGGCGAGCGGGAGGTGCTGCTGCGGCCGCCGACCCTGGTCGTGGGCGTCGGCGCCTCCCGGGGCGCGTCCGAGGCGGAGGTGCTCGGACTGGTCGAGGACGCGCTGCGGGACGCCGGGCTGTCGGCGCGGTCGGTCGCCGAACTCGCCACCGTCGACGCCAAGGCCGACGAGCCGGGCATCGTCCGGGCCGCCGAACGGCTCGGGGTGCCCCTGGTGACGTACTCCGCCGAGGAGCTGGCGGGCGTGGCGGTGCCCAACCCGTCCGACGCGCCGCTGGCCGCCGTCGGCACGCCGTCCGTCGCGGAGGCGGCGGCCCTGCGGCGCGGCGGCGAACTCCTCGTCCCCAAGCGGAAGTCGGCCGCCTCCCCCGCCATGGCGACCTGCGCGGTCGTACGGCGGCCCGGGCGCGGGCGGCTCGCGGTGGTCGGGCTCGGCCCCGGCGCGCGGGACCTGCTCACGCCCCGCGCGAAGGCCGAACTGCGGCGCGCCTCCGTGCTCGTCGGACTCGACCAGTACGTCGACCAGATCCGCGACCTGCTGCGGCCCGGCACCCGCGTGCTGGAGTCGGGGCTCGGCGCCGAGGAGGAACGGGCCCGCACGGCCGTCGCGGAGGCCCGCAAGGGGCAGGCCGTCGCCCTGATCGGCAGCGGGGACGCCGGGGTGTACGCCATGGCCTCGCCCGCCCTCGCCGAGGCGTCCGACGACATCGACGTGGTCGGCGTGCCGGGCGTGACGGCCGCGCTCGCCGCCGCCGCGCTGCTCGGCGCGCCGCTCGGCCACGACCACGTGTCGATCAGCCTGTCCGACCTGCACACGCCGTGGGAGGTCATCGAGCGGCGGGTGCGGGCGGCGGCCGAGGCGGACCTGGTCGTGACGTTCTACAACCCGCGCAGCCGCGGCCGGGACTGGCAGCTGCCCAAGGCCCTGGCGATCCTCGCCGGGCACCGCGGGCCGGCGACGCCGGTCGGCGTGGTGCGCAACGCGTCGCGGCCGGACGAGTCCGCCCGGGTCACGACGCTGGCCGCGCTGGACGCGGCGACGGTCGACATGATGACGGTCGTGACGGTGGGCAACACCGCGACCCGCGAGATCGCGGGCCGCATGGTGACGCCGCGCGGCTACCGCTGGCAGGAGGAGACCCGGTGAGTCAGGCGAATCAGATGGATCCGGCGGCCCGCGTCGTGCACCCGATCGAGCAGGAGTCCTTCCGGCGGCTGCGCGCCCGCCTGGACACCTCGCGCTTCCCGCCGCTGACCCGGGCGGTGGTGGAGCGGGTCGTCCACTCCTCCGCCGACCTGGAGTACGCGGACGACCTCGTCATGGACGAGGGCGAGCTGGCGACGGCGCACGCCGCGCTGCACGCCGGGGCGCCCGTCGTGGTGGACGTGGAGATGGTCGCGGCGGGCATCACCCGCCGCGAGACCGTCTGCCGGCTGAGGGACGCGAGGTCCGGCCCCGGGCTGACGCGTTCGGCGCACGCCGTGCGGCTGGCGTACGAGCAGGTCGGCCCGGGCGCGCTGTGGGTGATCGGCTGCGCGCCGACCGCCCTGGAGGAGCTGCTGGCCCTGGACGCCTCCCCCGCGCTCGTCATCGGGCTGCCCGTCGGTTTCGTCGGCGCGGCCGAGTCCAAGGCGGCGCTGCGCGCCAGCGGGCTGCCCGCCGTGAGCAACGTGTCCGAGAAGGGCGGCTCGGCGGTCGCCGCCGCCGCGCTCAACGCCCTGCTGTACCACCCCCTTCCCGAGGAGACATCGTGACCACCCCGCCCGCCCTGCTGATCGCCGGCCACGGCACCCGCGACGACGCCGGAGCCGAGGCGTTCCGCGCCTTCGTGCGGGAGCTGGGGCGCCGCCACCCGGAGCTGCCCGTCGCGGGCGGCTTCATCGAGCTGTCCCCGCCGCCGCTGGGCGAGGCGGTCGCCGAGCTGGTGGAGCGGGGCGTACGCCGGTTCGCCGCCGTGCCGCTGATGCTGGTGTCCGCCGGGCACGCCAAGGGCGACATCCCGGCGGCGCTGGCCCGCGAGAAGGAACGCCACCCCGGCATCTCCTACACCTACGGCCGCCCGCTGGGCCCGCACCCGGCGCTGCTGTCCGTGCTGGAGCGGCGGCTGGACGAGGCGCTCGGCTCGACGGCGCGGACCCCGGAGGACCGGGCCGACGTGACCGTGCTGCTGGTCGGGCGCGGCTCGACCGACCCGGACGCCAACGCGGAGGTGTTCAAGGCGGCGCGGCTGCTGTGGGAGGGGCGCGGTTACGCGGCCGTGGAGACGGCGTTCGTGTCGCTGGCGGCGCCGGACGTGCCGAGCGGCCTGGACCGGTGCGCGAAGCTCGGCGCGCGGCGCATCGTCGTGCTCCCCTACTTCCTGTTCACCGGCGTCCTGCCGGACCGGGTGCGGCAGCAGGCCGAGGAGTGGGCCGCCGCGCACCCGGAGATCGAGGTGCGGTCGGCGGACGTGATCGGGCCGGAGCCGGAGCTGCTGGACCTGGTGATGGAGCGGTACCGGGAGGCCCTGGAGGGCGATCTGCGGATGAACTGCGACTCGTGCGTGTACCGCATCGCGCTGCCCGGCTTCGAGGACAAGGTGGGAGCGCCGCAGCAGCCGCACTTCCACCCCGACGACGACGGTCACCACCACCACGGGCACGGGCATCACCACCACGGCGCGCACACCCATGCGCACTGAGCACGGCACCGCGCACGGCACGGCGGGCGCCGCCGCGGACGGGCACGATCTGCGGCACCACGGGGACGCCGAGGTCCGCGACGACGGCTCCGCGCTGGTCGACCTGGCCGTGAACGTGCGCGCGGACACCCCGCCCGCGTGGCTGCGGAAGGTCGTCGCCGGATCGCTGGACTCCCTCGCGGCCTATCCGGACGGCCGGGCCGCGCGGGCGGCGGTGGCGGCGCGGCACGGGCTGCCGGCGGACCGGGTGCTGCTGACGGCGGGCGCCGCGGAGGCGTTCGTGCTGCTGGCGCGCGCCCTGCGGCCCCGCCGGCCGGTGGTCGTGCACCCGCAGTTCACGGAGCCGGAGGCGGCGCTGCGGGACGCCGGGCACACCGTCGGCCGGGTGCTGCTGCGGGAGGAGGACGGCTTCCGGCTGGACGCGGCGGCCGTCCCCGAGGAGGCCGACCTGGTCGTGATCGGCAATCCGACGAACCCGACGTCGGTGCTGCACCCGGCCGCCGCGATCGCCTCGCTCGCCCGCCCGGGGCGGACGCTGGTGGTGGACGAGGCCTTCATGGACGCGGTGCCGGGCGAGCGCGAGGCCCTGGCCGGGCGGACGGACGTGCCCGGCCTCGTCGTGCTGCGCAGCCTGACCAAGACGTGGGGGCTGGCGGGCCTGCGGATCGGCTACGTCCTGGCCGCCCCGGAGACCATCGCGGAACTGGAGCGGGCGCAGCCGCTGTGGCCGGTGTCCACGCCCGCGCTCGCGGCGGCCGAGGCGTGCGTGTCCCCGCGCGCGCTGGCGGAGGCGGCCCGCGCCGCCGACCGCATCGCCGCGGACCGGGCCCATCTCGTCGCCGGCCTGGCCCGGTTCGCCCCGCACGGTCTGCGGGTCGTCCGGCCCGCCGAGGGCCCGTTCGTCCTGGTGCGTCTCCCCGGGGCCGCCGCCGTCCGGCACCGCCTGCGCGGCCTCGGCTTCGCCGTCCGCCGCGGGGACACCTTCCCCGGCCTGGACGAACGGTGGCTGCGCCTGGCGGTACGGGACCGGCGGACGGTGGACGGGTTCCTCACGGCGCTGGAGCGGGCGGTGTCACCGGCGGCGGGATGAGCCCCGGGCCGCCTGCCGCCCCGGAGCGGGCCGGCGGGACGAGCGCCGGGCGGCCGGGCCGGCTCAGCCCACCACCCGTCCGTTCAGCACCACCCGCAGCGGCGCCGCCAGCACCCGCACGTCGGCGCGCGGGTCCTGCTCGTACACCACGAGGTCCGCGGCCGCCCCCTCGTCCAGGCCGGGGCGGCCGAGCCAGTCGCGGGCCGCCCAGGCCGCCGCCGACAGCGCCTCGACCGGCGGGATCCCGGCCGTGACCAGTTCGGCGACCTCGGCCGCCACCAGGCCGTGCGGGAGGGAGCCGCCGGCGTCGGTGCCGACGTAGACCGGGACGCCGGCGTCGTAGGCGTTGCGCACCGTGTCGTAGCGGCGCTCGTGGAGCCGGCGCATGTGGGCCGCCCAGCGGGGGAACCTGGCCTCGCCGCCGTCGGCCAGCCGGGGGAAGGTCGCGATGTTGACGAGGGTGGGGACGATGGCGACGCCGCGCGCGGCGAAGAGCGGGATCAGCTCCTCCGTCAGGCCCGTGGCGTGCTCGACGCAGTCGATGCCCGCCTCCACCAGGTCCTGGAGGGAGTCCTCCGAGAAGCAGTGGGCGGTGACGCGTGCTCCCAGGCGGTGCGCCTCGGCGATCGCCGCCTCGGCCGCCTCGCGCGGCCAGCAGGCCGCCAGGTCGCCGAGGCCGCGGTCGATCCAGTCGCCGACCAGCTTGACCCAGCCGTCGCCGCGCCGGGCCTCCCGGGCGACGTACGCGACGAGTTCGTCCGGTTCGATCTCCCAGGCGTAGTTGCGGATGTAGCGGCGGGTGCGGGCGATGTGCCGGCCGGCCCGGATGACCTTCGGGAGGTCCTGGCGGTCGTCGATCCAGCGGGTGTCCGAGGGCGATCCGGCGTCGCGGAGCAGCAGCGCGCCCGCGTCACGGTCGGTCAGCGCCTGCTTCTCGGCCACGTCCTCGGGCACCGCGCCGTGCTGGTCCAGGCCGACGTGGCAGTGCGCGTCGACGAGGCCGGGCAGCGCCCAGCCCTCGACGGTGCGGACGTCCCGGGCCCCGGCGGGGCGGTCGTGGGAGATCCGGCCGCCGATGACCCACAGCTCGTCGCGGACGTCGTCGGGGCCGACGAGCACCCGCCCCTTCACGTGCAGCACCTCGCTCATGCACGGCACCCTAGCCGGGGACCGGTCCGCCTCCGCCCACCTGGTCCGAGGTCTCCTCCTCCACCTCGGCCATGGCGGGGTCGAGGAGGCGGGAGAGGAAGTGCCGGGTGCGTTCGTGCCGGGGGTCGCCGATGACCCGCTCGGGGGCGCCGTCCTCGACGATCACGCCGCCGTCCATGAAGACGACCCGGTCGGCGACCTCGCGGGCGAAGGTCATCTCGTGGGTGACGACCATCATCGTCATGCCCTCGTCCGCCAGCCTGCGCATCACGGCCAGCACGTCCCCGACCAGTTCGGGGTCGAGCGCCGAGGTCGGCTCGTCGAACAGCATCACCTCGGGGCCCATGGCGAGGGCGCGGGCGATGGCGACGCGCTGCTGCTGGCCGCCGGAGAGGGAGGCGGGGTAGGCGTCCGCCTTCTCGGCCAGGCCCACCCGCCGCAGGTTCTCGGCGGCCACCTGCGCGGCCGTCGTCTTGTTCCGCCCGAGCACCCGGCGCTGCGGCAGCGTGAGGTTCTCGGTCACCGTCAGGTGCGGGAACAGGTTGAACTGCTGGAAGACCATGCCGATCCGGCGGCGTGCGGCGTCGATGTCGACGTCCGGGTCGGTCAGTTCGGTGCCGCCGACGAAGACCTGGCCCGCGGTGGGCTCCTCCAGCAGGTTCACGCAGCGCAGCAGGGTCGACTTGCCGGAGCCGGACGGGCCGATGACGCAGACGACCTCGCCCCGGCCGATCTCCAGGTCGATGCCGCGCAGGACCTCGTTGGCGCCGAACGACTTGCGCAGACCGCGCACCGCGATCTCCGGGGTCCCCGGGGTCTGGGGTCGGCTCATTTCACGGCCTCCTGGGCCTTCGCCTCCATGCGGCGTACGACGAAGCCGAGCGGGATGGTGACCAGCAGGTAGCACAGGCCGGCGACCAGGATCGGCGTGGAGTTGGCGGTCTGGCTGGCGAGGTCGCGGCCGTACTTGGACAGCTCGCGCTCCTCCAGGGTGACGCCGAGGAACAGCACCAGCGAGGAGTCCTTGAAGAGCAGGACCAGTTCGTTGGTGAGCGGCGGCAGGATGATCCGGAACGCCTGCGGGATGATGATCGAGACCATCGCCCGCGCGGGCGAGAAGCCCAGCGAGCGGGCCGCCTCCATCTGCCCCTTGGGCACCGCCTGGATGCCCGCGCGGATCGTCTCCGCCATGTACGCGGCGGCCACCAGGCCGAGCGCGAGGGCGACCTTGCCGTAGGTGCCGCCGACGATCTCGGTGCCGGGGAAGGCCAGCGGCACCGCCACGCCGATGAAGATGAAGATCAGCAGGGCGGGCAGGCCGCGGAAGATCTCGATGTAGATCCCGGCGAGCCAGCGGTAGGGGCCCACGGACGACAGCCGCATCAGCGCGATCACCATGCCGAGGGCCAGCCCGACGGCGAAGCCGGTCACGGTGTAGAGCACGGTGTTCTTCAGCGCCAGCGTGATGACGTCCGGGAACATCCGCCCGGCGATGTCCTCCTGCGCGAACTGGTTGCGCAGCCGTCCCCAGTCGGCCGTGACCGCGAGGGCGGCCACGGCGGCGACGAAGACGGCGTACTGGATGCCGCGCGAGACGCCGCGCTTCTGGCGCCGCGTCAGGCCCTTGCGTTTCGGCCGGAGCGCGCTCTTCGGGTCGGTCATGAGGCGGCGGGCGACGCGGCGGACTCGTCGTACGGCCCGATCCACTGCTCGTACAGCTTCTTGTACGTGCCGTCGGCCTTGGCGTCCGCGAGCGCCCTGTCGATGGCCTCGCGCAGTTCGGTGTTGCCCTTCTTCACCGTGAAGCCGTACTGCTCGCCGGTGTCGATGTTGTCGGCGACCCGGAAGGCGTCGGCGTTGGCCTTGTCCTTCAGCCAGCCCTGGACGACCGGGTAGTCGATGACGACGGCCTCCACCTGGCCGGTGCGCAGGCCGTTGAGGACCGCGTCGGAGGACTCGAAGGAGACCGGGTCGAGGCCCTTGCTCTTGGCGTAGTCCTCGCCGGTGGTCTGCGCCTGCGCGCCGACCTTGCGGCCCTCGAGGTCGGCGAACGAGCCGACGCCGCTCTTCTTGCCGACCAGCACGGCCTGGGTGGCGTTGAAGTACGGGTCGGAGAAGTCGACGTTCTTCTTCCGCTCCTCGGTGATGGTCATGCCGGCCGCGGCCAGGTCGCACTCGCCGGAGTTGAGGAACGCGCCGGTCTTGAAGTTCTCGAACGGCGTGTCGAGGATCTCCTGCCGGACGCCCAGGTCCTCGGCGACCAGGTCGATCAGGGCCACGTCGAAGCCCTGCACCCTGCCGTCGATCTCCGACTGGAAGGGCGGGTACGGCAGGTGGGTGCAGGTGGTGAGCTGGCCGTCCTTGACCAGCTCGACGCCGCCGGCGGCGGTCTTCGTGCCGCCGCCGTCGCCGCTGGAGGTGCAGGCGGCCACGAGCACCAGGCCGGCCGTCGCGGTGATGGCGGCCAGGATGCGGGTCCGGCGCCCGGGGTGCGTCTTCACGTGGGCCTCCTGTGGGGAAACTGTGACTTCGATTATAAGGAGAGCTTTGGGGCTCTCAAATCAAAGTGATGGCTGTGGGGCGGTCCGGCCTGAGAATGTCGCCGGCCGGGCCGCGGGAGCACCGGCCGGAGAGGACCGCGGAAGTCCGGTTACCCTCGTTTTCGTCCGTGAGCCTTCATCCGTCTGCCGGCCGCCCCGCGAGCGAGGAGAGCACCGCCGTGACCCACCCCCTCCTGGACCTGCCCCCGCTGAGCGCCGGGCGTTTCGCGTCGATCGAGGAGCGCGTGGCGCGCCTGCTCGGCACCGGGCAGGACGTCGTGATCATGCAGGGTGAGGCGCTGCTGCCGCTGGAGGGCGCGATCCGCGGGACGGCGGGCCCCGGGACGACCGCGCTGAACGTCGTCACCGGCCCCTACGGGCAGACCTTCGGCGACTGGCTGCGGGACTGCGGGGCGACGGTGCACGATCTCGCCGTCCCCTTCCACACGGCCGTGACCGCCGAGCAGGTCCGGCAGGCCTTCGCCGAGCACCCGGAGATCGACTTCGTGTCCCTGGTGCACGCGGAGGCGGCCACCGGGAACACCAACCCGGTCGCGGAGATCGGCGAGGTGGTGCGCGAGCGGGGCGCGCTGTTCTACCTGGACGCGGTCGCCTCCGTCGCCGCCGAGCCGGTGCTGCCGGACGCGTGGGGCGTGGACCTGTGCGTGATCGGGGCGCAGAAGGCGATGGGCGGGCCCGCCGGGGTGTCGGCGGTGTCGGTGAGCGAGCGGGCGTGGGCGCGGATGGCGGCCAACCCGCGGGCGCCGCGGCGGTCGTACCTCTCCCTGCTGGACTGGAAGGAGCGGTGGATCGACGGCGGGCGCACGACGCTGCTGCACGCGCCGGCGCAGCTGGAGATGCTGGCGCTGGAGGCGTGCCTGGAGCGGATCGAGGCCGACGGGCTGGACGCGGTGATGGCCCGGCACGCCCGTGCCGCCGCGGCGACCCGGGCGGGCGCGTCGGCGCTGGGCGGGGGGCTGGAGCCGTACGTGCGCGAGGCGCGGGAGGCGGCGCCGGTCGCCACCACGCTGCGGGCGCCGTCGGGTGTCGCGGCGTCGGACCTGGTGGCCCGGGCCCTGGCGGCCGGTCCGGCGCTGCCGCTGGCCGCCGGCGGGGGCGCGCTGGCCAAGGAGATGATCCGGGTCAACCACTACGGGCCGGACGCCACGCCGGACGTGGTGCGCGGCTGCCTGGCGGCGCTGGGCGCGGCACTCGCCGAGCAGGGGCTGGAGGTGGACGTGGACGGGGCGCTGCGGGCCGCCGAGGAAGCCTGGCGGTAAGCGCCGAGCGGCGACGGGCGGACGGGCGGGGTCCGACGGCGCAAGGCCCGGCGGTGGAGGCCCGGGCCCGGAAGGATCCCCGCCGGCCCGGACGGACCCGTCCCGCGGCCCGGAACGCCCCGGTCGGCGGCGCGGAGCGGCCCCTTCGTGCGATGTCCCCGTACGACCGGTGACAGCGCCCCGGCGCTCCCCGACGGCCGCCCCGTCCCCCTCCTCGTCGGCGACGGGCGCCCGGCGCTGGAGGGCTGGCTCGACTTCCACCGCGCCACCCCGGAGCTGAAGTGCGCCGGGCTGGACGACGCGCAGGTGCGGCTCGCGCCCGTCACGCCGTCGTCGCTGACCCTGCTCGGGCTGGTGCGGCATCCCGCCGAGACCGAGCGGAACTGGTTCCAGCGGATGGTCGGCGGGCTCGACGTGCCGCCGGTCCTCGAGGAGGGGACCGGCTACGTCCTGGATCCCGCGCGGGGACTCGACGAGGCGCTGGCGGTCTGGCGGCGGGAGATCGCGCGGGGGCGGCAGCTGTGCGCGGGACGGTCGCCGGACGACACCGTGCGGATCGCCGGCGGGCCGCCGGCCGGGGCGGAGGTCAGCGTGCGGTGGGTGCTCATCCATGTGATCGAGGAGTACGCGCGGCACAACGGTCACGCCGATCTCCTGCGGGAGTGCATCGACGGAGCGACCGGGGCCTGAATTCGACCCCCTTCTCGGAATTCCGGGGGCGCGAATTCAAGAATTACTTCAGGGCAGCTCCCCGCTTTCTCCTGCCCACCCCTCCGGAAGTCAAACGCGAAGATTCCGCGAACGCCGTCGGGGGTGTTCCGCGCAGATTCCGTGAGGGCCGCGCACGTGTGACCCATCACACAGGGCTGCCGTTTTGCCCGTTATTTACCGGACAAAGCCGGGCATAATCCCGTCGCTTCACGCGGGCCCCGCACCCGCGCGATAACACAGAAAGCCCCTGCGCGTAACCCCGCACGGCGATGCGATTTCGCATTTCCCTGAGTAAGTTCAATTCGCATGACTGCCGCGCAAGCAGAACTGCAAGCAGCCCTGCGAATCGACCGTCCGACGGTGGCCGACGGAGCCGCGTTGTGGCGGATGGCCCGGGATTCGAAGGTCCTCGACCTGAACTCGTCGTACAGCTATCTGCTGTGGTGCCGTGACTTCGCCGCCACGTCGGCCGTGGTGCGCGACGAACGCGGGGAGCCGGTCGGCTTCCTGACCGGCTACCTGCGGCCGGACCGCCCCGGCACCCTGCTCGTCTGGCAGGTGGCGGTGGACGAGGCCCACCGCGGGCGCGGGCTCGCCGCCGCGCTGCTCGACGGGGTGGCCGCCCGCACCGCCGCGCAGCACGGACTGACCGCCGTGGAGACCACCGTCACGCCGGGCAACACCGCCTCCGAGCGCCTGTTCACGTCGTTCGCCGAGCGCCACGGCGCCCGGCTGGAGCGCGAGGTGCTGTTCGGCACGGACCTGTTCCCCGACGGGCCGCACGCCCCCGAGGTCCTCTACCGCATCGGCCCCCTCTCCCTGTGACCCCACCCCTCCCGCCTTCCTGCCGGAACGATTCGCCGGTCCGGCCCCCGTCCGACCCCCCTGCTCTCCCACGCACCGAGGAGCGATCCGCCGTGACCATCACCCAGCCCGACCTGAGCGTCTTCGAGACCCTGGAGTCCGAGGTGCGCAGCTACTGCCGCGGCTGGCCCGCCGTCTTCGACCGCGCGCACGGCAGCCGTATGTACGACGAGGACGGCCGCGAGTACCTGGACTTCTTCGCCGGCGCGGGATCGCTCAACTACGGGCACAACAACCCGGTCCTGAAACGGGCGTTGCTCGACTACCTGGAGCGGGACGGCGTCACGCACGGGCTCGACATGTCGACCACGGCCAAGCGCGCCTTCCTGGAGTCGTTCCGGAACCTGGTCCTGCGCCCGCGCGACCTGCCGTACAAGGTCATGTTCCCGGGCCCGACCGGCACCAACGCCGTGGAGTCCGCGCTGAAGCTGGCGCGGAAGGTGAAGGGGCGCGAGGCCGTCGTGTCCTTCACCAACGCCTTCCACGGCATGTCGCTGGGCTCGCTCGCCGTGACCGGCAACGCCTTCAAGCGGGCCGGCGCCGGCATCCCGCTGGTGCACGGCACGCCCATGCCGTTCGACCGCTACCTGGACGGCCGGGTGCCCGACTTCCTGTGGTTCGAGCGGCTGCTGGAGGACCGGGGCTCGGGGCTCGACCGCCCGGCGGCCGTGATCGTGGAGACCGTGCAGGGCGAGGGCGGCGTCAACGTCGCCCGGCCCGAGTGGCTGCGCGGACTCGCCGAGCTGTGCGAGCGGCGCGACATGCTGCTGATCGTCGACGACATCCAGATGGGGTGCGGCCGTACCGGCGCCTTCTTCTCCTTCGAGGAGGCCGGCATCGTGCCCGACGTCGTCACCGTGTCGAAGTCGATCAGCGGCTACGGCCTGCCGATGTCGCTGTGCCTGTTCAAGCCCGAGCTGGACGTCTGGGAGCCCGGCGAGCACAACGGCACCTTCCGCGGCAACAACCCGGCCTTCGTCACGGCGACGGCCGCGCTCCGGGCGTACTGGACCGACGGGGCGGCGACGGAGAAGCAGACCCGCGCGCGCGGCGAGCAGGTCGAGCGGGGCCTGGTCTCCCTCGCCGGGGAGAACCCCGCCGACGTGAAGGAGTACCGGGGGCGCGGTCTGGTGTGGGGCCTGGAGTTCCACGACAAGCGGCGGGCGTCGCGGGTCGCGCGGCGGGCCTTCGAACTCGGTCTGCTCGTCGAGACGTCGGGCCCCGAGGGCGAGGTCGTCAAGCTGCTCCCGGCGCTCACCGTCACGCCCGACGAGCTGGACGAAGGGCTGGAGACCCTGGCCCGCGCCGTCCGCGAGACCGCCTGAACCGCCCGGCCCGGCCGAACCCGTCCGCACCGGATCCACCGAACCGACCCACCCGCACCGACCCCTTCGAGCCGGCCGTGAGCCGGCCGGGGGCACCACCGAGGAGGCATCGCAGCACCGTGATCGTCCGTTCCTTCAAGGAGATCGAGGGCACCGACCGGCATGTCAGGGCCGCGTCCGGGACCTGGGAGAGCAAACGCATCGTCCTCGCCCGGGAGAGGGTGGGCTTCTCCCTGCACGAGACGATCCTGTACGCGGGCACGGAGACGTCGATGTGGTACGCGAACCACGTCGAGGCCGTCGTCTGCGTGGAGGGCGAGGCCGAGCTGACCGACCACGAGACCGGGCGGACGTACACCATCACCCCCGGCACCCTGTACCTCCTGGACGGGCACGAGAGGCACACGCTGCGGGTCCGGCGGGACTTCCGCTGCGTCTGCGTCTTCAACCCGCCGGTGACCGGCCGGGAGGACCACGACGAGAACGGCGTCTACCCGCTGCTCACCGAGGACGAGGAGGTCTGATCACCATGACCGCGATCCCCACGACCACCGTCGACCTCTACCCGAGCCGCGGCGCCGCCGAGGTCTCCGTCCCGCGCCAGGACCCGGTCCTGTGGGGCGCGCCCGACGCGCCGGGGCCGATCCCGCCGGCCGACCTCCTGTCGTACGAGCGCGACGGCTTCCTCACCGTCGACCGGCTGATCACCGAGGACGAGGTGGAGGTCTGCCGGCGGGAGCTGCGGCGGCTGACGACCGATCCGGCGGTCCGGGCCGACGAGCGCTCGGTCGTGGAGCCGGAGTCCGGGCAGATCCGGTCCGTCTTCGAGGTCCACCGGATCAGCGAGGTGTTCGCGGACCTGGTGCGCGACGAGCGGGTCGCCGGGCGGGCGCGGCAGATCCTCGGCTCGGACGTGTACGTCCACCAGTCCCGGATCAACGTCAAGCCCGGTTTCGGGGCCGGCGGCTTCTACTGGCACTCGGACTTCGAGACCTGGCACGCCGAGGACGGACTGCCGCGGATGCGCACGGTGTCGGTGTCGATCGCGCTGACCGAGAACCTCGACACCAACGGCGGGCTCATGATCATGCCGGGGTCGCACAAGACGTTCCTCGGGTGCGCCGGGGCCACGCCGGAGGACAACTACCGGAAGTCGCTGCGGATGCAGGAGGCGGGCACGCCGTCCGACGCGGCGCTGACCGAGATGGCCTCCCGGTACGGCATCAGGCTGTTCACCGGCAAGGCCGGTTCGGCGACCTGGTTCGACTGCAACTGCATGCACGGCTCCGGCGACAACATCACGCCGTTCCCGCGCAGCAACGTGTTCATCGTGTTCAACAGCGTGGAGAACACGGCCGTCGAGCCGTTCGCGGCACCGGCGCGGCGGCCGGAGTTCATCGGTGCGCGGGACTTCACACCGGTGGAGTGACCGCGGGAGCGCCGCGGCGGTGACCGCGAGCGTCCGAAGCGGTGACCACCGGGCGGGCCCCCTGCGGGACGGGAGGCCCGCCCCGGGTCACCCGGAGAGGACGTCCAGCAGGCGGTCCACGTCCGCGGCGGTGTTGTACAGGTGGAAGGAGGCCCGCAGGTTGCCCGCGCGGGCGGAGACCTCGATGCCGGCCTCGCTCAGCGCGGGCTGCCGGTGGCCGAGTCCGGGCACGGACACGATCGCCGAGCCGGGCGCGGGCAGCGGCTCGTGGCCGAGTTCCGCGAGCCCCGCGCGGAAGCGGTCGGCGAGGGCGAGGTCGTGGGCGTGCACGGCGTCCACCCCGAGTTCCTCGATCAGGGCGAGGGAGTGGCGCAGTCCGGTGTACGTGAACAGGGCGGGCGCCAGGTCGAACCGCCGCGCGGAGCGGGCGAGTTCGGCGACGGGTCCGTAGCAGCTGTCCCAGGGGTCCTCGCCCGCGACCCAGCCGGCCAGGATCGGGGTGAGCCCGCCGAAGTCCTCCGGCACGACGAGGAAGCCGGCTCCGTGCGGCCCGAGCAGCCACTTGTAGCAGACGCAGGCGGTGTAGTCGTACGCGTCGGCCTCCACCGGCAGCCAGCCGGCGGCCTGGGAGAAGTCGACGTAGGTGCGCGCCCCGTGCTCCCGGGCCGCCTCGCGCAGCGCGGGCAGGTCGGCGATCCGCCCGTCGGCGGACTGGGCGGCGCTGACCGCGACGAGCGCGGTGCCGGGGCGGACGGACTCGGCGAGCCGCTCCAGCGGCACGGCGCGCACCTTGAGGTCGCCGCGGACGTGGAAGGCGTTCACCACGGAGGCGAAGTCGTTCTCGGCGGTGAGGACTTCGGCGCCCGCGGGCAGGGAGGCGGCGACCACCCCGGTGTACGCGGCGACCGTGGCGCCGGCCGCCACCCGGGTGACCGGGACGCCCGCCAGCCGGGCGAAGGCGGCGCGGGCGGCCTCGACGTCCTCGAACAGCGAGTCCAGCGGGCGGCCCGCGGCCCGGAGCCGCACGGCCTCGTTCAGGGCGGTCACGGCACGGGCGGGCAGGAGCCCGTTGCTCGCGGTGTTGAGGTAGGTGTTCTCCGGGGCGAACTCGGCGCGGACCAGGCTCTCGAAGGTCTCCATGGGACCACTGTGGGCCCTGGCGGACCCCAGGTCCACTGCGCGTCTTCGCGCGTCTCGTCCGAGGAACGCTCATGCGTCCGCCCCGGACCGGCGTTCCTCAGCGCCCCGGCACCGCACACCCGTCGGGGCCGCACACGTCGGCGTCACCGCCCGGGACCGGCTTCAGCGGCGGGCGCTCGCCCCACGCCCGGGCCAGCGCCTGCGCGAAGACCTCGACGGGCTGGGCCCCGGAGACGCCGTAGGCGCGGTCGAGGACGAAGAACGGCACGCCCCGCGCGCCGAGTTCGGCGGCCTCGCGCTCGTCGGCGCGCACCTCGTCCGCGTACGCGGCCGGGTCGGCCAGCACCGCGCGGGCCTCGTCCGCGTCGAGGCCGGCGGCGACGGCCAGCTCCACCAGCCGCTCGTCGTCGCCGAAGACGGAGCGCTCCTCGGCGAAGTTCGCCCGGTACAGCAGGTCCAGCAGCGCCTCCTGCCTGCCGCGCTCCTTGGCCAGGTGCAGCAGGCGGTGCATGTCGAAGGTGCCGCCGTGGTCCCGGCCGCGGGTGCGGTACTCCAGTCCCTCGGCGGCGGCCTGCGCGCCGAGGCGGTCCTCACCGGCCCGGGCCTGCTCCTCGCTCATGCCGTACTTCCGGGTGAGCATGGTGATCACCGGTTCGACGTCGCCCTTGGCGCGGCCCGGGTCGAGTTCGAAGGAGCGGTGCACCACCTCGACCCGGTCACGGTGCGGGAAGTCCCGCAGCGCCCTCTCGAAGCGGGCCTTGCCCACGTAGCACCAGGGGCAGGCGATGTCGCTCCAGATCTCGACGCGCATGGTCTCGGCTCTCTCCAGGTCGTACCGGGGCGGAGGCGGTCTCCGCGAGTAGGTACGTGAACGTTCAAGCAGGCGCGTTCATTCCCCGGCGGCCGTCAGCCGCAGGGACGGGCGCAGGCGCCGGCCGTCCGCGGCGAGCGGGCGCTCCGGGTCCGGGACCCAGCCCTGCCGGGCGGGGAGGAGGGGCGTCGGCCGTTCAGCGCCGCCTCGGGGAGAGCGCTCGCCCCGCCTCCGGCGCGCCGCGACGCCCGGCGGGGCTCTCCGGCCGGACGGTCGGGCGCGGGGGAACGGGAGGCCGGGAAGGCGCGCGTCCGCGCCCCGGGCCCTCCCGTCCCCCCACACGCCGCGTCCCGGCGACGGGTCAGCGCTCCAGCCGCCCGTTGAACCGCCGCGGCAGCCCCAGCGGGTTGTCGTCCCGCAGCTCCGGCGGCAGCAGCGCCTCCGGCGCGTTCTGGTACACGACCGGCCGCAGCCACCGCTCGATCGCCGTGCCGCCCACCGAGGTGGACGTCGAGGTGGTCGCCGGGTAGGGGCCCCCGTGGTGCTGGGCCGGGGCGACCGCGACCCCCGTCGGCCAGCCGTTCACCAGCACCCGCCCGGCCAGCGGCGTCAGCTCCTGCAGCAGCCGCGCGCCGCGGCCCTCGCCCGCCGCCTCCTGCTCCGACAGGTGCACGGTGGCGGTGAGGTTGCCGGGGAGCCGGGACAGGACGGCCTCGACCTCGGTCTCGTCCTCGTAGCGGGCCACCACGGTGACCGGCCCGAAGCACTCCTCCAGGAGCAGGTCGTGCTCGCCCTCCTCGGCCAGCCGGCTCGCCGGCACCGTCAGGAACCCGGCGCTGACCGTGTGCTCCCCGCCCGCGCCCGGCGTCACCGGCGACTCCACGTCCGGCAGCTGGGCGCGCTCGGCGACCCCGGCGACGAAGTTGTCCCGCATGCGGTGGTCGAGCAGGACGCCCGCGTCGGTGTCGCTGACCGCCTCCGTCAGCGACTTCACCAGGCGGTCGCCGGCCTCGCCGGACGGCGCCAGCACCAGGCCCGGCTTCACGCAGAACTGCCCGACGCCCAGCGTCATCGACCCGGCGAGACCGGTGCCGATCGCCTCGGCGCGCTCGGCGGCCGCGGCCTCGGTGACGACGACGGGGTTCAGGGAGCCCAGCTCGCCGTGGAACGGGATCGGCACGGGACGCGCGGCCGCCGCGTCGAACAGCGCGCGGCCGCCGCGCACCGACCCCGTGAAGCCGGCCGCGGCGATCAGCGGGTGCTTGATCAGTTCGATGCCCGCCTCGAAGCCGTGGACCAGGCCGAGCACGCCCTCGGGGACGTCGTGCCGGGCGGCGGCCCGGCGCAGCACCTTGGCGACCAGCTCGGACAGGGCCGGGTGGTCGGGGTGGGCCTTGACGACGACCGGGCAGCCGGCCGCGAACGCGCTCGCGGTGTCGCCGCCGGCGACGGAGAAGGCGAAGGGGAAGTTGGAGGCCGAGTAGACGGCGACGACGCCCAGGGGGACCTTGTAGCGGCGCAGGTCGGGGACGGGCGGGGTCGCGGTGTCGTCGGGGTGGTTGATGACGACGTCGAGGAAGGCCCCCTCGTCGACGATGTCGGCGAAGGCCCGCAGCTGGTAGCAGGTGCGGGCGAGCTCGCCGGTCAGCCGGATCGGGCCGAGCGCGGTCTCGGCGTCGGCGGTCTCCACGAGCCCGTCCTTGGCCGCCTCCAGCTCGTCGGCGCAGGAGCGCAGGAAGGCCGCGCGGACGGTGCGGTCGGCGAGGGCGCCCCGGACGGCGTGCGCGTCCCGGACCGCGGCGTCCACCTCCTGGGCCGTGGCCTCCACCGCGACCTGTTCACGCTGCTTCCCGGTACGGGGGTCGACACTCCAGACTGGTGCTGCTGCCACCGCGGGTTCCTCCACATTGATTGCCGCATGCGTTGCCGCAGATGTAGGTCGTCCACCAGGCGTGTTCGATATACTGAACACTGTTTCTGATGATGAACATGCTGCTGGAGACTATATCTCCAGCTTCTCGTCGAACGAAGGGGTCGAGGGCGATGTCGGCAGGCGAGACAGGCGGCGGAGCGCAGGTCAAGTCCGCGGTGCGGACCGTCGAATTGCTGGAGTTCTTCGCCGGCAAGCCCGGGATGCACTCCCTCGCGGCGGTCCAGGAGGCCGTCGGCTACCCCAAGTCCAGCCTCTACATGCTGCTGCGCACCCTCGTCGAGCTCGGCTGGGTGGAGACCGACGCGACGGGCACCCGGTACGGCATCGGGGTGCGGGCGCTGCTGGTGGGCACCTCGTACATCGACGGCGACGAGGTGGTCGCGGCGGCCCGCCCGACGCTGGACCGGCTCTCGGACGACACCACGGAGACCATCCACCTCGCCCGCCTGGACGGCACCAACGTCGTCTACCTCGCCACCCGCCAGTCCCAGCACTACCTGCGCCCCTTCACCCGGGTCGGCCGCCGGCTGCCCGCGCACTCGACCTCCCTGGGCAAGGCGCTGCTGAGCACCTACACGGACGAGCAGGTGCGCAAGATGCTGCCGGAGACGCTGCCCGCGCTCACCGAGAACACCATCACCGACCGGGAGAGGCTCATCGAGGAGCTGCACCAGGTGCGCGAGCAGGGCTTCGCCGTGGACCGCGAGGAGAACACGCTGGGGCTGCGCTGCTTCGGCGTGGCGATCCCCTACCGCACCCCGGCGCGGGACGCGATCAGCTGCTCGGTGCCGGTGGCGCGGCTGACCCCGGCCCACGAGCAGATGGTGAAGGACGCCCTGTTCGACGCCCGCGACCGGCTGACGCTCGCCACCCGGAGGCTCTGACCCGCGAAGGCCCGCGCGGGGCGGCCCGCACCCCGCTCGCCCGGCCGGCCCGCCCCGGCGGGCGCCGGTCCCGGCCCGCCGCACGGGCGGGCTCGTCCATGAACGCCCGATGAGAAATCCGCCGGAAGGGAACGAAGCGCTCCCGCCCGTTCGTCTCCCGGACGGGATGAACAAGACGATCAGGCACGCATCGGCCTTCGCGCTGCTCCTGGTGCTCGCCCTGCTGGTCAGGGCGACCTGGGTGCAGTTCTACGAGGCCCGGGCGCTCGCGGACGACGAGAACAACCGGCGCAATGTGATCGAGAGGTACGCGGAACCGCTCGGGAACATCGTCGTGGCCGGTGAGCCGGTCACCGGCTCGGCGCGGACGGAGAGCGGCGACCTCGCGTACAGGCGCACGTACCGGGACGGCCCGCTGTACGCGGCGGTGACGGGGTACGCCTCGCAGGCGTACGCGCCGACCCAGCTGGAGGGCATCTACGAGGAACTGCTCAACGGCACGGACCCCCGGCTGAGGACCGTGCTGGACACGGTCACCGGCGAGCGGGCGGACCCGGGCGACGTGGTCACGACGATCGACCCGGACGTGCAGAAGGCGGCGTACGAGGCGCTCGGCGACAAGAAGGGCGCGGTGGTCGCCCTCGACCCGGGCACCGGCCGCGTCCTCGCGGTGGTGTCCACGCCGTCGTACGACCCGGCGTCGCTGGCCGACGCCGATACCGCCGGAGCGGCCTGGAAGAAGCTCAACGCCGACGACGACAAGCCGCTGACCAACCGCGCGCTGCGCCAGCCGTTGCCGCCGGGCTCGACGTTCAAGCTGGTGGTGGCCGCCGCCGCGCTGGAGGACGGGCTGTACTCGTCGGTGGACGAGCCCACCGACAGCCCCGACCCGTACACGCTGCCGGGCACCACCCGGGTGCTGACCAACGAGAACCCCGACGCCCCCTGCGAGAACGCCACGATCCGGGTCGCGCTGCAGTACTCCTGCAACAACGTCTTCGCGAAGACGGCCGTCGCCCTCGGCGAGGACAAGGTGCGGGCGATGGCCGAGAAGTTCGGCTTCAACGACGACGAGCAGGACGTGCCGGTGCGGGCCTACCCGAGCGTGTACCCGTCGGACATGTACCCGTCGGAGACGGCCCTGACCGGCATCGGCCAGTTCGACGTCACCGCCACCCCGCTCCAGATGGCCATGGTGTCGGCGGCGATCGCCAACGGCGGCAGGCTGGTCTCGCCGCACATGGTGTCCCGGATCACCGACGGCGACGGCGACGTGCTGCGGGACTACGACGACGAGGCGGACGCGAAGCAGATCGTCGGCGCCGGAACCGCCGAGCAGCTCCGGTCGGCCATGCGGACGGTCGTCGAGGACGGCACGGGCACCAACGCGCGGATCGCGGGCGCGACCGTGGGCGGCAAGACGGGCACGGCCCAGCACGGCGAGAACAACAGCAAGACGCCGTACGCCTGGTTCACCTCGTACGCCGAGTCCGACGAGACGGGCGAGGCGGTCGCCGTGGCGGTCGTCGTCGAGCAGTCCGACGCGGCCCGCTCGGAGGTCAGCGGCAACGGCCTGGCGGCGCCGGTGGCCAGGGCCGCGATGAAAGCCGCGCTGGAGGACTGAACCTCCACGGCCGCAAAGCCGTCCTACTCCACGGGCCGCCCCCAACCCCCCCGGGGGCGGCCCTTCCCGTCGGCCCGCGCCGGGCAGCCGCTCGACCGGGTCGATCGCGCGGTACGCCGGGAACGGGGCGCGGGCGGACGGGCCGCCGGTCGCCGGGGCGGGAAACCGGCGCGCGCAGAACGGCCGGATCCCTCCCCCGCCGAACCCGTTCCGGGTTCCGTCCGTGTCACGGAACCGGGGCCGGGCGGCCCTCCGTTGTTCGAAGCCCTGTGCGAACCAAGCGGTTGATCACTGCTACGCTTCCGCATCTCGCCGGGGTCCCCCCGGAACATCCCCCTGTCATTCACGTGACACGCACAGGTGCCCGTCCGCCGGTTGCCGCACCTGTCGTTGCAAGGAGAGGTCGCCCGTGGGCACAGTCGTCGACGACGCCGCCTCCGTGGAGTTCCATGCCTTCTTCGAGCGCCACTACGCCGAACTGTCCCGGCTCGCCCACCTGCTGACGGGTGAGCCGGACACCGCCGACGACCTGGCGGCGGACGCGCTGCTGGCGCTCTGGCACCGCTGGGACCGGGTCCGCGCGGCCGACCATCCGGCGGCGTACGCGCGCGGAGTCGTCGCCAACCTGGCCCGGACCCGTATCCGCAGCGCGGTGCGCGAGCGCCGGCGGATCACCCTGTTCTGGTCGCAGCGCGAGGAGAAGACCGAGAACCCGGACGTGGCGGGCGTGGTCGACGTCCGGGAGGCGCTGCGCAGGCTGCCGTTCCGCAAGCGGGCCTGCGTGGTGCTGCGGCACGCGTTCGACCTGTCGGAGAAGGACACCGCGCTCGCCCTGGGCATCTCGGTGGGTACCGTGAAGAGTCAGACGTCGAAGGGAATGGCCGAACTGCAGCGGCTGCTCGGCACGCAGAAAGCTACGCAGAAGGTGCATGCCGTCATGGCTCGTACCGGTGAGACCCGGGGAAGGAACCGATGATGCAGCGGGACGTGCACGAGGAGCTGCGCGCCCGGCTGCACGAGGCGGCAGCGGCGCACGAGCCGGACCGGGCGCGCATCCTGGCCCGGGTGGAGCGGGGCATGGCGGGTCGGGCCCGCCCGGACCACCGGGCGACGCGTCCGCCGGTGTTCGGCTGGGTGCGGGTGGTGAGCGCGACGGCCGCGGTGGCGGGCGTGTTCGCGGTCGGCGGCTACGCGGTCGCCTCGGCGGTGAAGGACGAGGCTCCCCCGCAGCGGCAGGTGGCCGTCTCCCCGACGCCCACGCCGTCGCCGGACGCGACGAGCCGCGCCCCCGTGCCGCCGGCGGACCCGGTGCCGTCCACCACGCCGGAGTCCGGCGCGAGCAGCACGGCCCCCTCCCGGTCCGAGACGCCCGCCGCGCCCGCCGCCACCGCGCCGCCGGCCGCCGCCGGCGTGACGGACGGCCCGCTGTGGTCGGACGGCTCGGTGGACCCGCACAGCAACGAGTTCTGGGCGCAGAGCAACGTCACGCTGAAGACGAGCGAGCGACTGACCTCGCTCACCGTCGAGTTGAAGGTGGCGCAGACCGGCGGGGTGTCCTCGACGGGCGCCTGGCGGTCGCTGCCCGAGGACGACTTCACGCTCACGGTCGCCGAGGAGGACGGCTTCCTCGTCTACACCTGGGTGCTCAAGGAGGGCCGTACGGTCCCGGCGGGCGAGTGGGTGTTCGCGGGGCAGTACGACCACGAGCGCGGCGGCCGGGACGCGAAGGACGACAGGTACACCGCGACGGCCGTCGCGGGGTCCGGGCAGCTCTTTGTGGGCGGCGACTTCGCGCCCCGGGACGGCGACGGCGCGGACGACGAGGACTCGTAGAGGATTTTTCCGCGGACGCGGCAACCCTTTCCTCGCGGGCGGCGACCAGGAGACGCAAGTATCCGCTCACCACGCAAGGAATGGGCATGACTGCACGAGCTGAACAGCGGGTCCGCCATCGCCGCCGGGTCACCGGACGACGGGCGGTGATCGCCGGGGCCGCTGCTTTCGGCATCACGGGTGCGGCCATCGTCACCACGACGATGCTCTCCACCGCCGGCGCCGCGACGGCCTGGCCGACCGCCAACGGCAGCAAGGCCGTCAAGTCGACGATCCCGGTGTCCGGCACCTACGACGGCAAGCTGCAGAAGTTCTACGGCTCCGGGGCCCTGGGCGGCGACAGCCAGGACGAGGGCCAGGACCCGATCTTCGAGCTGGCCGACGGCGCCGTGCTGAAGAACGTCATCATCGGCACCCCGGCCGCGGACGGCGTCCACTGCAAGGGCAGCTGCACGCTGCAGAACGTGTGGTGGCTGGACGTCGGCGAGGACGCCGCGAGCTTCAAGGGCAAGTCGTCCTCGGCGACGTACAAGGTGATCGGCGGCGGCGCGAAGAACGCCGACGACAAGGTGCTGCAGTTCAACGGCGCCGGCACGCTGACCGTGACCGGCTTCCAGGTGGAGAACGCCGGCAAGCTGGTCCGCTCCTGCGGCAACTGCTCCACGCAGTACAAGCGCACGATCGTGCTCAGCGACATCGACGTGACCGCGCCGATGAAGTCGATCGTCGGCGTCAACGCCAACTACGGCGACACCGCCACGCTGTCGAAGATCCGCATCCACGGCGACAGCAAGAAGAAGATCAAGACGTGCGTCCGCTACCAGGGCAACAACACCGGCAAGGAGCCCACCGAGCTCGGAACCGGCGCGGACGGCAAGACCTGCAAGTTCTCCAGCTCCGACATCAGCTACGAGTGACGCCGGCCGCCAGCCGGCCACGCGTGGCCGAATGAGCGCCACCACTGGTCGTCCGGCCTGAGAAACCCCCCTTCAGGTCGGCGCGCCGGTCCGAGCCCCCCTCGGACCGGCCACCGCCGGTCGGGCCCCCACCCGGCCGGCATCCCGGTCGCCGGGCCGAGCCCCCTCGGCCCGGCGGCCACCACGCCCCCGCCGGTCGGTGACCGGCGGGGGCGTTCGTCCGTGCGGGCCGGGCCGCGATCGCGCCGGCGTGGCCGGACCGGTGACCGGGAGCGTGGGGGCCGCGCGGGTCGCCGCGGCGGACGAAAGCCGCCGAAAACTTTCGTCCGGCCGTCCCCGGCGCCACCTGTTGACGCCCTGTCCCCCGCCGATGACACTCCGAAGGCCTGCATCGAACAGAAACCCCCATACTCCGACAGGAAGTGTCATGCGCTCCCGCACCGCCCGCACGCTCCTGCTTCCGCTCCTCGCCCTGCCCGCCCTCCTGCTGGGCCTGCTCGCCGCACCGCCCGGCACCGCCCACCCCGGAGCACCCCCCGTGAGACACCCGCAGTACGCCGGCTACCTCTTCGCCTACTTCACCGGCGAGGGCACCGCCGACGGCGAGCAGATCCGCTACGCCCTCAGCCGCGGCAACGACCCGCTGCACTGGCGCGAGCTGAACGCCGGCCGGCCGGTGCTGACCTCCGCCGTCGGCGAGAAGGGCCTGCGCGACCCGTTCGTGATCCGCTCCCCCGAGGGCGACCGGTTCTACCTGATCGCCACCGACCTGAGGATGTACCGCAACAGCAGCGGCAGCTGGGACGAGGTCCAGCGCCACGGCAGCAGGTCGATCATGGTCTGGGAGTCCGCCGACCTGGTCCACTGGACCGACCAGCGCCTGGTGGAGGTGGCCCCGGACAACGCGGGCAACGCCTGGGCGCCGGAGGCCTACTGGGACGAGAGCCTGGGCTCGTACGTCGTCTTCTGGGCGTCGAAGCTGTACGCCGACGACGATCCCGGCCACACCGGGTCGACGTACAACAGGATGCTGTACGCGACCACGAAGGACTTCCGCACCTTCAGCGAGCCCAGGGTCTGGCACGACCCCGGCTACTCGGTGATCGACTCGACGGTGGTCGAGCACCGGGGCACCTACCACCGCTACACCAAGGACGAGCGGGACCCCGGCTCCGCCGGCCCCTGCTCGAAGTTCATCACCGCGGAGAAGTCCACGTCCCTGACCTCCACGGCGTACGACTTCGTCGCCGACTGCATCGGCAGCGGCACCCTGGACCGCGGCGAGGGCCCGACGGTGTTCAAGTCCAACACCGAGGAGAAGTGGTACCTGTTCATCGACGAGTACGGCGGCCGCGGGTACGTCCCGTTCGAGACCACCGACCTCGACTCGGGCCGGTGGACCCCGTCCGCGGACCACCAGCTCCCGGCGAGCCCCCGGCACGGCACGGTGCTCCCGGTGACGCAGCAGGAGTACGACCGGCTGCTGGCCGCCTACCCCGCCACGCCGGCGTCCGTGGTGGACGTGACCGCGAAGGGCCAGAAGGGGTACGCGATCGTCACGGAGTCCGCGTCGAAGGTCGTGCTGCCGATGCGGCCGGACGCGGACCTGGGCGGCCTCGCCCCGAAGCTGTGGGCCGGCGAGGGCGCCACGATCAGTCCCCGCTCCGGGACCCGCCGCGACTTCCGCACGCCGCGGACCTACACCGTGACGGCCGCGGACGGCACGCGGCGCACCTGGACGGTGGAGGCGGTGCGCACCCGCAGCCCCGTCCTGCCCGGCCTCACCGCCGACCCCGACGTGCACCGTTTCGACGGCCGGTACTGGATCTACCCGACGACGGACGGCTTCCGGGGCTGGAGCGGGACGCGGTTCACCGCGTACTCGTCCAAGGACCTGGTGCACTGGGAGGACCACGGCGTCGTCCTCGACCTGGGGCCGGACGTGAGCTGGGCCGACCGGTACGCCTGGGCCCCGGCGATCGCCGAGCGCGACGGCCGGTACTACCTGTACTTCTGCGCCGAGCAGCAGATCGGCGTGGCGGTGGCCGACTCCCCCGCCGGGCCCTTCCGGGACGCGCTCGGCAAGCCCCTGGTCGCCAAGGGCGGGTCCTTCGCCGGCCAGACGATCGACCCGGCGGTCTTCACCGACGACGACGGGCAGGCGTACCTGTACTGGGGCAACGGGCACGCCTACGTGGTCCCGCTGAACGACGACATGGTGTCGTTCGACGCGGCGGCGGTGCGGGACATCACCCCCGGGGACTTCCGCGAGGGCTCCTTCGTGATCAAGCGGAACGGCACGTACTACTTCATGTGGTCCGAGGACGACACCCGCAGCGAGAACTACCACGTGGCGTACGCGACGGGACCGTCCCCGCTGGGCCCGTGGACCGAGCGGGGCACGATCCTGTCCAAGCGCCCCGAGTACGGCATCCTCGGCACCGGCCACCACTCCGTGGTGAACGTCCCCGGCACCGACGACTGGTACGTCGTCTACCACCGGTTCGCCCTGAACGGCCCCGGCCGGCCCGGCGGCGACGGCACGCACCGGGAGACCACCGTCGACCGCCTGGAGTTCGCGGCCGACGGCACGATCGAGCCGGTGGTGCCGACGCTGGAGTCGATCCGCCCGGTGCGGCGGTAGGGCTCACAGGACCTCGTCGAGCCAGGCGAAGACCTCGTCCTGCATACGGCCGGTGAAGGCGTGGCCGAGGTCCGGCCACGCCTTCAGCCGCAGCCGCTCCTCGGCGCGGCGCGAGCGCCACACGGCCCGCATCTTGTCGTACGCGACGCGCACGCCGTCGGCGGGGAACAGCGTGTCCTGCCCGCCGTGGAAGAACAGCATCGGCTTCGGGGCCGCGATGCTCGCCACGTCGGGGATGTCCAGGTGCCGGGCGAGGCCGGGGTGGAGCATGTGGTACGCCGACTGCCCGCGCAGCGTGTTGTTGCCGGGCACCATCATCTCCTTCAGGCCGGTCATCCAGCACACGCTCGCGGCGGCGGCGACGTCGTCGCTGAGCGCGGCGGCCTGCCAGGCGCGGTAGGCGCCCATGGAGAACCCGACGGCCGCGACCCGGCGGGCGTCCACCCGGTCCAGGCCCGCCAGGAAGCCCGCGGCGCGGGCGTCCTCGCGGGCCATGAGCCCGGCGGGCGAGGAGCCGAGGTGGTAGAGGTTGGAGGCCAGGGCCTGCTGCTGGTCGTAGACGAGCGGCCCGCGGTCGCTCCAGCCGAGGGCGTCCAGGCACAGCACCACATGGCCGCGCCGGGCCAGCTCGTCGCCGACGAACCGGCCGTCGAAGTGCCGGTCCGCCCAGGCCTGCGCGGAGGCCAGGCGCGTGTCGTCGTACCAGGGCCGGACGAGCTTCTCCTTCCCGATGTCGAACTTCGCGCCGTGGTCGTGCAGCAGCAGGACCGCGGGGAAGGGTCCGGGGCCGTGCGGGGTGAGCAGGACCCCGCGGACGCGTTCGTAGCGGGTGAGGGAGACGGTGACCAGCTCCCGCCGGTAGCCGTCGCCCTCGGGTCCCTCGGTGTACTCGGGCGCGTACGGCGTCCCGTCCTGCCGGCCGACGAGGAGGTGCTCCTCGACGGTGGCCCGGGCGGCCCGCCGCCACGCCCGGAAGTCGCGGACGGGCGAGGTGCCCCAGGCGAGCGGGAAGGTCAGCTCGTCCTTCAGGGCCTGGTGGAAGTCCGGCAGGTTGCCGCTGATCAGCCCGGCGGCCTCGGCGGCACCGGCGGGCCGCGCCCCCGTCCCGAGGAGGGCCATCGCCGCCGCTCCCGTCACGAAGGTCCGCCGTCCCGGCGCGTCAGCCCTGGACACGGGGCCTCCAGTCGCCGAGGTACGCCTGCCTGGTGTGCGCCGCGGCCTCCTCCTCGGTGAGCTGGGGCCGGTTCTCCGGGACGGTGATCGCGGCGCCCGGGCCGGTGTTGCGGTACTCCCGGAACCGCATGGACTGCCAGGGGTACGCGTCCCGCATGTTCGTGTAGGGCGCGGCCGCGTCGATGCCGGGGCCGAGCCGGGTCTCCCGGACGGTGAGCATCGGGCGGGCGGTCGGGTCGGAGCTGGGCACCCAGGGGCGGGCCAGCTTGTAGAAGCCGTCGGGGGCCTCGCTGCTGACCCGGCTGCGGATCACCAGGTAGCCGCGCGGGTTGGCGCCGGCCGTGGACGGGGCGAAGACGAAGCCGTACGGGGCGGACGCCAGGTCGGTGCGGTCCAGGGTGCGGAAGTGGCAGTGCTCGAAGACGGCGGTGGCCCGGCCGAAGACGAAGTCGACGTCGCCCTCGACGTAGCAGTGCGCGAAGAACTGGCGGGCGAAGACGCCGAGGTCCGGCGAGTCGGCGTACAGCGTGTCCTGGTGGCCGAGGAACCGGCAGTGGGTGAAGGCGCTCCGGTCGCCCTGCGTCTTGAGGGCGACGGCCTGGGTGCCGGTGATGCCGGGGTGGTCGGCGCGCAGCCAGTCGTTGGCGAAGGTGATCCAGCGGGCGGTGAAGCCGTCGGCCTGCGTCGTGACGGTGGCGGAGCCGGACGTGCCGTACGTGCCGCCGCCGGGCTTGGGGGTGCCGGCCGCGTTGTCGTGGACGATCACGACATCGCGGGGGTCCTCCGAGGCGCCGATCCAGGTGGTGTCCGTGCGGGTGGCGTCGACGGTGACCGTCTCCCGGTAGGTGCCCGGTGCGACGACCAGGGTCCAGCCGCTGCCGGCGGCCGCGGCGACGGCGGCCCCGACGGTGGTGAAGTCGCCGCGGCCGTGCGGGTCGACGTACAGGGTCTTCGGGTCGCGGCGGGCGGCCGGTGAGCCGTACCGGCCGAACGGGCGCCGCCCGCCGCCGGCCCGTGCGGGGCCGGACGCCGCGCCGAGCGCCACGGCCGCGCCGGCGCCGGCCAGGAGCAGGTTGCGTCGGGACAGGGGGAGAGGGGGATGCGAGGGCATGGGGCTGTTCCTTCGCGGTGCGGGTCGGAGGGCGCGGGCCGGGGCGCGGTGGCCCCGGCCCGTCCGTCGGAGCAGGTGCGGACGGGGCGCGGCGGTCCCGGCCCGTCCGGGTGCGGGGGCGGGCCGGGCGGTCCGGGTCCGCCGGGTGCGGGGGCGCGGGACGGGTGCGGCCCCGCCGTCCCTTGGAGGCTGCGCCGGCGGGGCGCGGTGGCCCCGCCCGCGCCGGCGGGAGGGGTCAGCGCAGGCGGCCGGCGCCCGCGCCCCGGTCGACGATCGCGGGGACCGCCCTGGCCGGGTGGACCTGGGCGCGCAGGACCGGCGTCCAGCCCGCGCCCGACTGGAGGGTCTCGCCGGGGATCTCCGCGTTGTGCACGGCGATCAGGTCGACGGGCCGGCCGTTGACGACGTTGTGGGCGGCGGTGACCGGCGCCTCGTTCCACTTCTTCAGCACCTTCGCCGGGCTGATCCCGGCCGGCAGCGTGAAGGCGTTGTGCTCGGCGACGAGCTGGGACTCCTTGCCGATGCCGAAGCTGTAGGAGTAGGTCCCGTCGGCCACGACGTGGTTGTTGTACGCGTCGACCTGCCCGAAGCGGACCCGGGGCGTGCGCTCGACCAGCCTGGCGAACAGGTTGTGGTGGAGGGTGACCTTCAGGCGCCCCCGGTCGCCCGCGGCGGTGGACTCGCTGTCGCTGTTGCCGATCAGGATCGTCTTGTCGTGCTCGGTGAAGACGTTCCAGGAGGCGGTGACGTAGTCGGAGCCCCGCACGACGTCCAGCTGGCCGTCGTGCTGCTGGTAGAGCATGCCGAAGTAGGCGGGCGCCGCGCTGTCGGGGTGGCTGCCGTCGGTGAAGGTGTTGTGGTCCAGCCACACGTGGGTGGAGCCGTGGACGACGGCGGTGTCGTACTCGGAGTTCCAGTTGCCCTTCGAGCCGTCGGTGGGATCCCACTGCGGGAAGCAGTCGACGGGGCTCTCCAGGGTCAGGTTGCGGACGATGACGTTGTCCACGCCCCTGATCTGCAGGCTGGCGCCCTTGAACCCGGCGTTGCGGCCCACCCCGATGATGGTGGTGTTGGACGGGACGGTGGCCTTGATGGCCTTGTCCTGGTTGGCGGCGGAGGCGCGGCGCAGCCCTTCGGGGCTGTCGGCGGGCTCGGCGGAGAGGTCCTGCTCCAGGCCCCACTTCTCGGGCGCGTACTTGTCCAGGTAGGCGGCGAAGTCGTACCCGGGCGCGGCGAAGGCCTCGCAGCCCTCGGCGACCGCGTCGATGGTGCCCTTCACCTTGATGATCTTCGGGGCGTCGCCGCCCGCGGCGAGCGCGGCCTTGAACTGGGCCCAGGTGGTGACGGTGTACACGTGCTCGGCGTCGGCCGCGGCACCGCCCGTGGTGCCGGTGCCGTGGGCGGCCCAGCCGTCGTTCGCGCCCAGGGTCTGGCGGGCCGGGTCGCGGTGCCCGGCCTGCGCGGCGGGACCGGCCAGCGACAGCACGAGCGCCGTGCAGCCGGCCAGCACGGCACCTCTTCTTATGGCATGCCCATGCCGCTTCTGTGTGTTCATCGTGCGGCTCTCTCCTCTGTGGGACGGGGTGGGTTACGCGCCGGCCTCCGGCCAGGTGATCCAGGACTCGGGGATCTCCTCGTCCAGCCGGCGCACGTCGCGCGGGGCGAGCACCCGGGTGCGCAGCAGCTCCCGCGCGACCAGTCGCGCCACGGCGATCGCGCCCGGCGGGTTGAAGTGCGTGTTGTCCTGTTCGGCGGCGGTCCAGTTGAAGTACGCCTTGGTCTCCTCCGGCCCCAGCTCCTGCCAGAGCGCGAGCGACAGCGCCTGGACGTCGAGCAGGGCCACCCGCTCCTCCTCGGCGAGCGCCCGCATGGCCGCCGGGTACTCGCCGTGGCTGGGCAGCGCGGTGCCGTCCGCGTCGAACCTGCGGCGCTCGACGGGGGTGGCCAGCACGGGGCGGGCCCCGCGGGCCCGGGCGCCGTCGACGTACTGCCGCAGGTACTGCTGGTACGTCGTCCAGGGCTCGGTGTACCGGGCCGGATCGTTCGCCTTCTCGTCGTTGTGCGCGAACTGGATCAGCAGGAAGTCACCGGGCCGGATCACCGACAGGACGGCGTCCAGCCGCCCCTCGTCGACGAAGCTCTTGGAACTGCGCCCGTTGACCGCGTGGTTGGCGACCGGACGGTCGCGGTGCAGGAAGAAGGGCAGGGCCATGCCCCACCCGGTCTCGGGGGCGGCGTCGGCGTACTTCTGCGCGGCGGTGGAGTCACCGGCGATGTGGAGGGTCCGCCGGCCGGGGGCGGCCTGCGCGGCACCGGTGGCGGCCAGGGTCAGGGGAACGGCGGCGAGTGCCGCCGAGGTGACCTGCCTGCGGCTGAGCGACACGGGTTGTTCACCTTTCCGCTGAGGGAACCCCCGCGCCCCGAGAGGGCGCGGGGCTGTCTCGACGTCCGTCAGCCGTTCTGCTGCTTCCACTCGGCCTGGGCCTCGTTCAGCTGCTCGGCCAGCGTGTCCAGGAACTCCTTCGCGCTCAGCTTCCCGAGCAGCACCTTCTGGAAGTTCGGCTCGTTGTCGGCCTTGGAGATGGTGTTCCAGTCCGGCAGGTAGTACGGCAGCTGCACGATCGTCGTGGACCCGTCCGACAGGGCCTCGGCGGCCAGCTTCGTCGGCTCCGCCTCGGAGACCCACGCGTCCTGCGCGGCCCGGGTGTTGGCCGGCACCTGCCCCGCCGACTTGTTGAACTTCGAGTTCTCCTCGTGCGAGAGGGCGAACTCGATGAACTTCCAGGCGGCCTCCTTGTTCTTGGAGCTCTTGAACAGCCCCAGGCCGTCCACGGGGTTGGACACCTGCACGCGCTTCCCGGAGGGGCCGGTCGGCTGCGGGATGCCCCGGAACTTCTCCGGCCCCAGCGCCTTCACGTGGTCCTGGTAGGAGCCCAGGTTGTGGTTGAGCATCCCGATCGTGCCGGAGTCCCACTGGGCGACCATCTTGGTGAAGTCGTTGTTGAGGTCGGCGGCCGGCGTGTACTTCTTGTACAGCCCGGCGTACTTCTCCAGCGCCTCGACGTTCTTCGGGTCGTTGACGGTGGTCTTCTCGCCGCTCTCGTCCCAGAAGGACGTGATGCCGGACTGCCCGTACATGGCGTCGAACGCCTGGGCGATCGAGCCCGCGCCGCCGCGGATGGTGTACCCGAACTGGTTCCTGCCCTTGTCGGTGAGCTTCTCGGCGGCCTCGAAGAACGCGTCCCAGCTCGCCGGCGCCTCCAGGCCCGCCTTGTCGAACAGGTCGGTGCGGTAGTACAGCACGCCGTTG
The DNA here is from genome assembly GCF_044456065.1 of Streptomyces sp. NPDC051041. NCBI lineage: Bacteria > Bacillati > Actinomycetota > Actinomycetes > Kitasatosporales > Streptomycetaceae > Streptomyces > Streptomyces sp. NPDC051041. The sequence goes on along the minus strand of NZ_JBITFM010000004.1, from coordinate 356,206 downwards.
TTGGCGGAGGTCGGGACCGAGTACAGCGTGCCGTCGCCGCCGCCGGCGGCCTTCATCGACTCCACCATGTCCTTGTTGAGCTCGCCGCTCAGCGGCGACTTGGCGAGCCGGTCGTCCAGCGGCTCCAGCGCGTTCTGCGCGGCGAACCCGGCGAGCATCGCCGCGCCGACGCCGCCGACGTCCGGCAGGCCGCCGCCCTGGATGGCGGTGTCGACCTTGGACTGGTACTCGGTGGCGGCGATCCCGACGTACTCGACGTCGATGTCCGGGTTGGCCTTCTCGAAGTCGGCGATGATCTCCTTCCAGATGTCGGTGCGCACACCGCCGTTGTTGTCCCAGAAGACGATCTCGCCCTTGCCGCTGCCCTCGGCGCCCTCGTCGCCGCCCGCCCCGCTGCCGTCGTCGCCGCAGGCGGTGACGGTCAGCGCGAGCACGGCCCCCAGGGCGACGGCGGCCGGCATCCGGCGCCTTCCTGTGCTGCTGGTGCGAATGCTGATCTTCATTGGTCGGCTCTCTCTTCCAAATCCAGCAAAGGTGTGAGGTGGGGGGATCAGGGGCGGGTGTGGGGCGCCCAGTCGTCCGTGCCCTCGAGGTAGGCGGCGACGGTGTACGCCCGTGCCGCGTCCTCGCCCAGTTGCGGCCGGTCCGCGGTGACGGCCGCGCCCGGTCCGTGGTTGCGGTACTCGGCGAACCGCGCGTCCCGCCACGAGAAGCCGCTCATGTCGGTCCACGGCGAGGACTTGATCGCGGCCGGCAGCTCGGTGTCCCGGATCAGCACCTGGGCGACCGCGTCGGGTTCGCCGCCCGGGTGCCAGGGCCGCCCGAGGTGGAAGGTCCCGGCGGGGGCGTCGCTGACGATCCTCGACCCGGTGATCAGGAACCCGTACGGGTTACCCGTCCAGGTCGAGGCGGCGGTGACGTAGCCGTTGTTCGTGGCCGAACCCCGGCTGAGCGCGCGGATGACCGAGTGCTCGATCACCGTCGTCGCCCGTCCGTAGATGAAGTCGACGTCGCCCTCGATGTACGAGTCGCGGATGTAGACCCTGCTGACGGTGGTCAGCTTCGGGCTGTCGGTCATCAGGGTGTCCTGGTTGCCCAGGAAGGCGGTGTCCTCGAAGACGATCCGGTCGCCGGTCGTCTTCATCGCCAGCGCCTGCTCGCCGTCGAGGTCGTGCGCGGCCTCGTCGAAGTCGTTGCTGAAGGTCAGGCGGCGCGCGGTGACGTCGTCCGCGGCGATCCGCACGGTCGCGCTCCCGGTGGAGCCGCCGTACGCGGCGGGCGTGTCGTAGACGATGACGGTGTCGGACCGGTCCTGTCCAGTCCCCTGCAGCACGATCTTCGGCTTGGCGGCGGGGACGACCACCTTCTCGCGGTACGTGCCCGGCGCGATCGCGATCGTCACCGGCACGTCGTTGCCGTCGGGCACGGCGTCCACGGCGGCCTGCACGGTCGGGTGGTCGGCCGGGACGCGCAGCGTCACCGAGTCGCCGATGCGCCGCTGCGGGCCCGAGAACCGCTTCACCAGCGCCGGCACGGCGGCCGCCGGGTCCAGCCGGTAGGCGTAGAACGCCCGCGGGTCGAAGGCCTCGCCCCGCTCGTCGTGCCGTCCGGTGGTGTTGCGCAGGACCGAACCGCGCTGCACCAGCTCGGCGGTGGCGTCGGCCTGGTAGGGGTGCTGCACACGGTCGTAGAAGCTGTTCTCGATGACCATCCGGGTCCGGCCGCGCGACCAGTTCCCGTAGGTCCACACGGGGTCGCCGGGGTCCGCCTGCGCGCTCAGGTAGTTGTTGTACAGGTGCGCGTAGGCGGCGTTGTCGACCGAGGGGTTGCGCTGCTTGGTGTTGCGGAACCAGTTGTGGTCGACGGTGATCTGCGTCCTGACGTTCGTCGTCCAGCCCAGCCCGAACGTCTTGTTGTTGTTCTCGAACCGGTTGTAGGAGACGGTCACGTACTCGCTGTCCTTGCGGATGTCGAGCTGCCCGTCGCAGATGCGCGAGAAGCGGTTGTGGTCGATCCAGACGTGGTGGACGGTGTCCATCTGGATGCCGTCGAAGTCGGTCTCCTTGCAGTCCCAGTCGCCCTCGACCGCCGAGTCGCGGATCGTCATGTTGCGGATGATCACGTTGTGCGTGCCGGGGGCGAGGCGGAACTCGCCCCGCACCAGTTCACCGCTGGTGCCGACCCCGACGATCGTCTTGTCCGAGGCGACCTCGATGCCCGCGCCGAACGGCTCGACGGTGATCGCGCCCCGCACCCGGATGACGTACGGTTCGGGCGCCGCCGCGTACTCGGCCAGCGCGGCCTGGTCGGTGACGGTGACGACCCGGCCGCCCGCGCCGCCGGTGGTGCCGCCGGCGAGGGAGGCGAAGCCGTGCGGCCGGTCGCTCCAGCGGGACGCGTCCGGCGCGGGCCGCTCGGCGGGGGCGGCCCGCGCCTGGCCGACCGCGCCCAGGCCCAGCGCGGCGACGAGGCCGATCACGGCGGCCACGACCGTGCCGGGTCTGCCGTGCCCCGGTCTCGGCAAGCGCTTGCCACGGAAGTGCGTCATTGCGGCTCCCCACAGGCGTACGGGTGGATTACGAAGGCGTCACTCGGAACTGCGTGAAGGTCGCCGCGCCGGCGTGTCCCCGGCCGGCGGGCGCGAGGGCGAACAGGCCGAGCAGGGCGCCGACCCAGCGCCAGGGAGCGGCGGCGAAGACCTGGCCGGAGGGGCGGAACCCGTCCCCCGTGTCGGCGAGGAAGCGGCAGCGCGCGCCGGGGCCGATCTCGACGCGCAGCCGGGCCCGCCCCCCGGGCGCGAGCCGCGGATGACCGGCGTCCCGTTCCCGGTCCGCGACCGCCTCCGCGAACCGGTGCACCAGGTGCACCGTCCCGTCCGCGCCCCGCTGGAGCCCGATCCAGCTGTAGGCGTCCCCGAGCACCGCCAGCCCGGCCCGCGCGCCCGGCTCCTCGCTGTCCAGGCGCAGCTCCACCTCGGCGGCGGACGGGCTGCCGGGCAGCCGCTGGGTGAGCACGTTCGGCAGCAGGCGCAGGTCGTGCGCGTCCGGCGAGCGGACGCAGGTCAGCTTCAGCCCGTCCCCGGAGTGCTGCGTGGCCCAGCCGTCCCGGGGGTTGGCCGTCCACTGCCACTGGCGGCCGAACCGTCCGCCGGGGAAGTCGTCGTCGGTGGCGGGCGCGGCGGGCGGCTGCGGCGGCAGGCCGGGCCGCCGGTGCACGGTGACGGGGGCGCCGTCGTCCCCCATCACCGGCCAGCCGTCGTCGCCCCAGCGCATCGGCTGGAGGTGGACGACCCGGCCGTAGGCGCCGCGCTGCTGGAAGTGCAGGAACCAGTCCTCACCGGACGGCGTGCGCACCCAGCCGCCCTGGTGCGGCCCGTTGACGCCGGTGTCCTTCTGCTCCAGGACGACCCTCTCCTCGTACGGCCCGAAGAAGCCGCGCGAGCGGAAGGCCCCCTGCCAGCCGGTCTCCACTCCCCCGGCGGGCGCGAGGATCCAGAACCAGCCGTCGTGCCGGTAGAGCTTCGGGCCCTCCAGGGTGAACCAGCCGGGGATGCGGTCCGCGTCGACGATCACCTTGCCCTCGTCGAGCAGCGCGGTGCCGTCGGGGTGCATCCGGTGGCCGGTGAGGCGGTTCTTGATGCCCGAGCGGGACCTGGCCCAGGCGTGCACGAGGTAGGCCTCGCCGGTCTCCTCGTCCCACAGGGGGCACGGGTCGATCAGGCCCTTGCCCTCCTTCACCAGGTGCGGGCGGGTCCACGGGCCCCTGATCCCGGGGGCGTTGACCTGGAAGACGCCCTGGTCCGGGTCGCCCCAGAAGATCCAGAAGCGGTTGTCGTGGTACCTGAGCGACGGCGCCCACACCCCGCAGTCGTGGCGGGGCACGGCGAACCGGTCCTCCGGTTCCAGGCGTTCGAGGGCGTGGCCGACCAGCGTCCAGTTGACCAGGTCCCGGGAGTGCAGCAGCGGCAGGCCGGGGACGCGGCCGAAGCTGGAGGCGGTCAGGTAGAAGTCGTCGCCGACGCGGACGACGTCCGGGTCGGACCAGTCGGCGTCGAGGACCGGGTTGGTGTAGGTCGCGCCGGTCACGGGCTCACCGCCTTGCGCACCAGGGCCGCGGCCGCGTCCCGGTCCAGGCGGCCGTCGGCGACGACGGTGACGACGCGGCGGACGACCGTGTCGCCGGGCGCGACCGTCAGCCGCTCCTCGGAGGCCAGCGAGGAGCCCACGCCCGGGTACTCCTCGGCGCGCACGAACCACGGGTCCCGGCGGGTCCGTTCGGTGGCGCCGGCGAAGACCAGCGTCCAGGTGCGGCCGGCCAGGGCGAGCCAGTCGGCGCGGCGGCCGTGGACCCGCTCCTCGCCCTCGGCGTCGGCGGTGAAGACCGCCGGCGCCGCGTCCTCCTTGCGGGCCCGCCAGAAGAAACCGCCGTAGGCGGCGCCGGGGCGCCCGTTGGTGGCGGGGCTGCCGATCGACAGCGGCTCCGGCGTGACGTTGGTGAGGGAGAAGGTGAAGTCCAGCGCCCAGGCGGTGCCGGTGAGTTCGACTGCCGCGACCGTGCGGCGCTCGCGCAGCAGCTCGGCTCCGGCCGCGACCCAGCGCAGCTCCTCCACGAAGCCGTCCGGGTCGCGCAGCTGGAAGGCGACGTGCCGCTGGGCGCCGTGGTTGTCCAGCTCGGTCGGGCCCCGGCCGCGGACGAAGGTGCGCCCGCCCCAGAAGTTGTGCCCCTCGACGTCGGGAACGGCGACACCGACGCCGAGGTGGTGCAGGTGGTCGGCGGGGCCGAGCTCGGTGACCGCCGTGCCGGCCAGGGTGGTGACGGGGTGCAGATACGGGCGCGGGGAGAGCCGGTCGGGCAGCTCGGGCCGGGTGACGTAGCGGCCGACCGGGCGGCCCGCCACCCGCAGGACCGGGGAGTCGCTGCCGGTCATCGGGCGCTCACCTCCTTCGGCAGGTGCTCCGCGGCCGGCGCCCAGGGGGCGCCCAGCTCGGAGTAGAGGGACAGGGTGTCGGCGGCGGCCGCGACGAGCCCGTCGACGCCGGGCACGGCCCGGCGGTTCTCGGCGGGGATCCGGCGCCAGGCGGTGGGCGGCAGCGGGGCCGGGTCGGGGGCCCGCCGGATCGTCTCAACGACCTTCATGAAGGCGCCGGTCTCCTCCGGGGCGACGAGGAGGCCGGCTCCCCGGGTGAGGTGCGCGACGAGGTTCTCCAGCAGGTCGGTGCGGCCGTACTCGTACTCCTCCGGGCCGTGGCCGGCGCGCTGGAGCAGCACCCGGTCCTGCTTGTACCAGAAGGTGATCCGGCCGCGGCTGCCGTGCACCAGGACGTACGGCTCGCCGGCCCGCTCGGCGCACAGGGTCGCGGCGACGGTGACCCGGTGGCCCCGCCCGGTGGTGATCCGCACGCAGGAGGTGTCGTCGGACTCGATGTCGTTGGCGCGCAGCAGCTCGGTCTCGATGCCGGTGACGTCCTCGGCGCGGGTGGTGCCGCCGAGGGCGAGGGCGGTGGCGACGGCGTGCGCGAGCGGGTTGGTCAGCACGCCGTCGACCACGTCGGCGCCGTTCAGCCGCCGCCGGCCCGCCCAGGGCGCGCGCCGGAAGTACGCCTCGTCGCGCACCCAGGCGCCGGCCCCGCCGAGCCCGACGAGTTCGCCGATCGCGCCCTGGCCGATCAGCTCCCGGATCGCCGGCACGGCGTGCGAGCCCAGCGACTGGAAGCCGATCTGGCAGGCGACCCCCGCCTCGGCCACCCCGTCGGCCATGCGGCGGAACTCCGCGTAGGAGGGGGCGGGCGGCTTCTCCAGCAGGATGTGCACGCCCCGGCGGGCGGCGGCCAGCGCCAGGTCGGTGTGGGTGGGGATCGGCGTGCAGATCACGGCGACCTGCGCGCCGGTGGAGTCCAGGAGGGCGCCGAAGTCGGCGGACTGCTCGGGGAGGCGGCCGCCGAACTCCTCCTCGGTCAGCGGGGTCAGCTCGCAGATGCCCGCCAGCCGCACCAGGCCCTCGTCCTGGAGCCGGCGGATGTTGGCGACGTGCCAGCGGCCGTGGCCGCGGGCGCCCGCGAGGACGACGGACAGCGGTTCGTTCATGGCGTCCTCCCCGCGCCGCCCGGGTGGCAGGCGTGGCGGAACCGACACGGTGTCATCCCTTCACCGCCCCCGCGCTGAACCCGGTGATCAGCCACTTCTGGATGAAGGCGAACACGATCACCACCGGCACGGCCGCGATGATGCCGCCCGCGGCGAGGGCGCCGAGGTCGACGCTGTCCGCGCTCATCAGGGTGTTGAGGCCGACCGGGATGGTCTGCGTCTCCTGGTTGTTGAGGAACATCAGGGCGAACAGGAAGTGGTTCCAGGAGTGCACGAAGGCGAAGGAGCCGACGGCGATCAGACCGGGCCGCAGCAGCGGCAGCACGATCGTCCGGAAGGCGCGGAACCGGCCGCAGCCGTCGACCCAGGCGGCCTCCTCCAGCGAGTACGGCACGTTCTTGATGAAGTTGCTGATCAGGATCATCGACAGCGGCAGCTGGAAGACCGTCTCGGCGATGATGACACTGCCCAGGGAATTGATCATCCGCAGCTCGGCGAAGATCTCGAACAGCGGGACCAGCAGCAGCGCGCCCGGCACGAACTGGGAGCACAGCAGGGCGAGCATGAAGCCCCGCTTGATCCGGAAGTCGAACCGGGCCAGGGCGTAGCCGCCGGCCAGCGCGACGATCGTCGTCATCACCAGGGTGGCGACGCCGACGAGCACGCTGTTCTGGAAGTAGGTCCCGAACTGCCGCTCCGTCCACACCTTCTCGAAGTGCTCGAAGGTGACCGGCCAGGGCACCAGCGAGGTGGAGCCGGCCGGGCGCAGCGCGAACAGCAGGATCCAGTAGAAGGGGATGAGGGTGAAGACCAGGTAGACACCCAGCGGCAGGTAGATCTGCCAGCGGGGGACCTCGTCCCAGGCGGGGCTCCGCTTCGCCGGCCGGGGCGGTTCGGGGGCGGTGCGCACGGGGGCGGGCGCGGCCTGGGTGGCTTCCTTGACGCTCACTTCTCGCCTCCGAACTTGCTCAGCCGCAGGTAGACGATCGAGCAGAAGAGCAGGATCACGAACGCGACCGTGGTCAGGGCCGACGCGTAGCCGAAGTCGTGCGACTCGACGGACGTGTTGGCGATGTACAGGGGCAGCGTCGTGGTCTCGCCCGCGGGCCCGCCGCCGGTCAGGGTGTAGAGCAGGTCGACGTTGTTGAACTCCCACACCGCGCGCAGCAGCGTGGACAGGATGATCGCGTCCTTCAGGTGCGGCAGCGTGATGTGCCAGAACTGCTTCAGCCGGCTCGCCCCGTCGACCTCGGCGGCCTCGTACAGGTCCTTCGAGACGGACTGGAGGTCGGCGAGGATGAGGATGGCGAAGAAGGGCACGCCGCGCCACAGGTCGGCGACGATCGCCGCGGGGAACACGGTCGAGGTGTCCGACAGCCAGCTGGTGCCGTAGTCGCCGATGCCCAGGTCCGCGAGGTAGCGGGTGATGCCGGTCTGGGAGTTGTAGAGCAGCACCCAGATCGCGGAGGTCAGCACGCCGGAGACGGCCCACGGGGAGAACACCAGGGCGCGTCCCAGCGCCCGGCCCACGAAGGTCTGGTTGACGATGAGGGCCAGGGCGAGTCCGAACAGCAGTTGCAGCCCGACCTCGACGAAGACCCACTTGGCGCTGAAGACGAGGGTGTCCCAGAACTGCGGGTCCTCGGTGAAGATGCGGACGAAGTTGTCGAAGCCCGCGTAGCCGTTCCGCCACGGCTTGGTGGGGTTGTACTCCTGCAGGCTGTAGTAGAAGACGCTGATGACCGGGTAGGCGATGAAGCCCAGCATCAGCAGGGCCGCCGGGGCGATCAGCAGGTACGGCAGCCTGCGCGGCGTGGCGGAGGCACGGCGCCGCCGGGGTGGCGCGGGCGGTTTCGCCACGGCTGCGGCTTGGGCCATGACTGTTCTCCGTTCTCGTACGTCGTGCGGTCTCGTGCGCGTGCTTCTCGGGCCGGTGCCTCTTGCACTGGGGGAAGCGCTTTCTATGTGTGCAGCGTGCATCCGGGTGCGGTGCGGGAGGTCAGCCCGCGTACGGGTCCTGCACCGCGCCCGGCCGGGCCAGGAACTCGAAGTCGCAGCCGGTGTCGGCCTGGGTGATCTGGTCGTTGTAGAGCGCGCCGTAGCCCCGCTCGTACCGGACGGGCGGCGGCGTCCACTCGGCCCTGCGCCGCCGCAGCTCCTCGTCGTCCACGTTGAGCTGGAGGGTGCGGGCCTCGACGTCGAGGGTGATGCTGTCGCCGGTGCGGACCAGGGCGAGCGGTCCGCCGACGTACGACTCGGGGGCCACGTGCAGCACGCACGCGCCGTAGCTGGTGCCGCTCATCCGGGCGTCGGAGATCCGCACCATGTCCCGCACGCCCTGCTTGAGCAGGTGGTCGGGGATGGGCAGCATCCCGTACTCGGGCATGCCCGGTCCGCCCTTGGGCCCGGCGTTGCGCAGCACCAGCACGCTGTCGGCGGTGATGCCCAGCGACGGGTCGTTGATGGTCCGCTGCATCGCCTTGTAGTCGTCGAAGACGACCGCGGGGCCGGTGTGCTTGAGCAGGTGCGGCTCGGCGGCGATGTGCTTGATGACGGCGCCGTCCGGGCAGAGGTTGCCGCGCAGCACGGCGACCCCGCCCTCGCTCGCGACCGGGTTGTCCCGGGGCCGGATCACGTCGTCGTCGTACACCTGGGCGCCGGCGATCTGCTCGCGCAGGGTGTCGTGGGCGACGGTGGGCCGCTCCAGGTGCAGCAGGTCCGGGATCCGGGAGAGGAACCCGGGCAGGCCGCCCGCGAAGTGGAAGTCCTCCATCAGGTACGTCCGCCCGCCCGGCCGCACGTTGGCCAGCACCGGGACCGTGCGGGCGATCCGGTCGAAGTCGTCGAGCGTGAGCTTCACGCCCGCGCGGCCCGCCATGGCGATCAGGTGGATCACGGCGTTGGTGGAGCCGCCGAGGCCGAGCACGGTGGTGACCGCGTCCTCGAACGCCTCCCGGGTGAGGAGGTGGGAGAGCCGGCGGTCCTTGTGCACCAGCTCGACGGCGATCATGCCGGCCTTCGCGGCCATCCGGTCGTGCCCGGAGTCCACGGCCGGGATGCTGGAGGCGCCGGGGACCGTGACGCCGAGCGCCTCGGCCGCGGCGGTGAGCGTGGAGGCCGTGCCCATCGTCATGCAGTGCCCGGGCGAGCGGGCCAGGCCGCTCTCCAGCTCCTGCATCTCGCAGTCGCCGATCAGGCCGGCCCGGTGGTCGTCCCAGTACTTCCACATGTCGGTGCCGGAGCCGAGGACCTCGTTGCGCCAGTGGCCCGGCAGCATGGGCCCGGCGGGCACGAACACGGCCGGCAGGTCGGCGGAGGCGGCGCCCATCAGCAGGGCCGGGGTGGACTTGTCGCAGCCGCCCATCAGCACGGCCCCGTCGACGGGGTAGGACCGCAGCAGCTCCTCGGTCTCCATCGCGAGCAGGTTGCGGTAGAGCATCGGGGTCGGCTTCTGGAAGGTCTCGCTGAGGGTGGAGACGGGGAACTCCAGCGGGAAGCCGCCCGCCTGCCACACCCCGCGCTTGACGGCCTGCGCGCGGTCGCGCAGGTGGACGTGGCAGGGGTTGATGTCGGACCAGGTGTTGAGGATCGCGATGACGGGCTTGCCGAGGTGCTCCTCGGGCAGGTAGCCGAGCTGGCGGGTGCGGGCGCGGTGGCTGAAGGAGCGCAGGCCCGAGGAGACGCCGCTGCCGTACCACTGGTGGCTGCGCAGTTCCTCGGGGTTCTTCCTCGGCGTGTTCATATGGACCATCCGGCGGCGATGGCGGCGACCTCGGCGCGCTCGGGCTCGGGCAGCGGCTTGCTCGGCGGGCGGACCTCGCGGCGGCACAGCCCGAGCGAGGCCAGGGCCTCCTTGACGACGGTGACGTTGTTGGCGGAGCCGTCGGCGGCGCGCAGCTCCTCGAAGCGGCGGATCTGCTCCCAGACCTTCATGGCGGCCGGGTAGTCGCCCGACCGCAGCGCCTCGATCATGTTCCGCGAGACGGCCGGGGCGACGTTCACCAGTCCCGAGGTGAAGCCGGTGGCGCCCGCGGAGAAGTAGGAGGGGGCGTACGGCTCGGCGAGCCCGGCCACCCACACGAAGCGGTCCAGCCCGGCGTCGCGGGCGAAGGCGGCGAACCTGGCGGCGTCCGGCACGGCGTACTTCACGCCGATGACGTTGGGGCAGGCGTCGGCCAGTTCGGCCAGGAGGGCGCCGGTGAGCCGGTCGTTGCGGATGTAGGGGACGACCCCCAGCTCGGGCACCGCCTCCGCGACCGCGCGGTGGTAGTCGACCCAGCCGGCCGGGGAGACGTACGGGTGGACGGGCTGGTGCACCATCACCATCTGCGCGCCGAGCTCACGGGCGTGCCGGGCGGAGGCGACGGCGGTGGGCACGTCGTGTCCCACGCCGACCAGGACGGCGGCCCGGTCGCCCGCCTCGTCGATCGTCAGTTCGGTGACCAGGCGGCGCTCCTCGGGGGTGAGGGCGTAGAACTCGCCGGTGTTGCCGTTGGGGGTGAGGGTGGTGATGCCGCCGTCGAGCAGCCGGCGCAGCAGGGTCCGGTAGGTGTCCCGGTCGACGGAGCCGTCCTCGGCGAACGGGGTCACCGGGATCGCCACCACGTCGGCCAGGGCCGCCCGCTGGGTCTCGAACGTCGTTGTCATGCCTGACCGTCCTCTCCCTGGGCCTCGGTCTCCGCTTCCGGGAAGGCCCGCTCGACGAACGACGCGATGTGCGCGTGGAGGGCGCCGGCCGCGCCGTCCGCGTCCCCGGCGAGGGCCAGCCGCAGGATCTCCCGGTGCTCGCTGGCCTCCCGCTCCCAGGAGGGTTCGGCGGCCCAGGCGACCGCGGAGACGAGGGCCGCCTGGTCGCGGACCTGGTCGAGCATCCGGCCGAGCAGCGGGTTGCCGCACGGCAGGTACAGGGCGCGGTGGAACTCGCGGTTGGCCAGCGACCGTTCGGCGGTGTCGGCGGCCTGGTCGGCGCGGGTCAGCGCGTCCCGGGCGGCCTCCAGGGAGGCCCCGCGGCGCACGGCCCGCCTGAGCGCCTCGGGCTCCAGCAGCAGCCGCACGTCGTAGACCTCGCGCGCCATGTCCGCGTCCACCATGCGCACCGTGACGCCCTTGTACTGGCTCATCATGACCAGTCCGGTGCCGGCCAGCGTCTTGAGCGCCTCGCGCACCGGGGTCTTGGAGACTCCGAACTGCGCGGCGAGCTCGGTCTCGACCAGAGCCTGGCCCGGCGTCAACTGCCCGGTGAGGATGCGGCGTTTGATCTCCTCCAGCACGAACTGCGTGCGGGAGGGGATCGGCGTGGGCACAGAGGTCATGCGCGCCTCTCGGATCTCGCGTATCGCGTCTCATATATGACGTACGAAGTACGACGCGTTGAAGGTAGGAGCGCCCCTGTGTTTCGTCAATGCTTCTGACAGAGGAAGTTGAGGTTGCCGAGAGGGCGAGGGGGGCCGGGCCGGGCCGGCGGAAACGGGCCCGGAAACCGGGCCCGTACGGGAAAGCGCAGGCCAAACGCCCGGACGCGTCGCACACGGGGTCCGCGGCCCGCGTGCGGCGCGCCCGGGCCGGGAGAGGGCGCCGGGCGGCGGGACGAATCCCCCGCGAGGAGGCCGGGACCGGCATTCGGCCCGGAACGCGCGAAGCGGGCCGGAGCGGGGCGTGTCCGGCGCCCCGCTCGACGTCGGGACACGGGCCGGGCGCACCGGTACGGCCCCTGGCCGAGCCCCGGTCGGCGCCGGGCGCGTCCGGCCCGGATCACGGCCGCCGGGGGCCGCCGCCCGGGCCGGGAGGGCGTGCCGGGCGGGACGGGGCGCCGGGGCCGCGGACGCCGCCGCCCCGGCGCGGGTCTCGCGGCGGGTCAGAGCCCCGCGAGCGCCGAGCGCACCGCCGCCAGGTCGGCGTCCGAGGCCAGTCCGGCGTGGTACAGCCGCAGTTCGGTGGCGCCGAGGTCCCGGGCGGCCGCGGCGTCGGCCGCGAGCGTGCCGGGGCTGCCGCCCATGCCGGAGACGACGGTGAGGTTGGCGGCGAGGACGGCGCCCGCGCGGCCCTGCTCCGCGAACGGGGCGAGCAGGCCGGGGCCGCCCGTGCAGGGCACCACCACCCCGTCCGTCACGGACAGGATGTGCGCGGGGTCGACGCCGGCGTTGGCACCGCAGTGGTACGACACCGGGTCGGCGTGCAGCAGCACCTGGAAGCCGTCCGGCGCGGCGGCGCGGACCGCCGCGACCGCCGCCTCCTGGAGCGTGCGGGCGGTTTCGTCCCGCCACGCGCGGGTGGCGTCCGCCGTCGTCTCGCCGAGCAGCTTCGCCACGCCCGCCCAGCCCCCGTCCGAGGGCGCCCCCCGCCACACCGGCTCCAGCGCGGTCCGTACCGCGTCCGCCAGTTCGTCGGCGTCCAGGCCCTTGGCGCCGTAGCCCGCCCGGCAGTCCGGGCAGAAGCACAGCGACATCAGGTACTGGCCGGCGTCCCCGAGGCCGACCCCGCCGGTCTTGTCGTGGGCGTGCAGGTGGGCGAGCCCGTACCAGCCGAGGGACTCCAGTTCCGTGCCGCGCGCCCCGGGCCGCACCGCGGCCTCGGCGGCCAGGTCGGTGAGGTACGCGCGGGTGGCGGGCCGGGCGATGCACGGCGCCCACGGGTAGCGGTCCCCGTAGGCGTTGACGACCGAGGTCTCGGGGTGTTCGGCGCCCAGCCGGGAGTTGTGCGCGAGCACCACCCAGGTGTGCACCTCCAGGCCCGCGTCCGCGAGCGCGGCGGCGGCCTCGCCGTAGGCGTCGCCGGGCGCCCAGTCGCCCGCCTCGTACGGGCGCAGCTCCCGGCCCTCCCAGCGGCCGTCCGGCGGGTAGAGCACGGCGGCGTGCTCGGCGGTGACCACGCGGTGGCGCGGGTGGCGCGGGGTGAGGGCGCGGGTGGAGTGGTAGGCGGCGGCGAGGGTCACCTGCCGCACGCCGGTTCCCGCGATGAACTCCGCGGCCCGCGGGTCCCCGTTGACGTCCCAGGGGTAGACGAATGCCGACGCCTTCACATGTCCTCCTCGAGCAGCGCGTCACCGCGTTCGATCAGCCGGGCGAGCTGCTCGACATGATCCTCGGTCGGTTCGTGCAGCGGCGGCCGCACCTCCCCCACGTCGAGCCCGCGCAGCCGGACTCCGGCCTTGACCAGGGCGACGGCGTATCCGCGGCCCTGGGCGCGCAGTTCGGCGAACGGCCGGTAGAAGCCGTCCAGCAGGCGGTGCGCGGTGGCCTCGTCGCCGGTGTTCAGGGCGCGGTGGAAGGCCAGGGCGAGGTCGGGGGCGAAGCAGAAGACGGCGGAGGAGTAGAGCGTGATGCCGATGCCGCGGTAGGCGAGCTGGGTCTGCTCGGCGGTCGGCAGCCCGTTGAAGTACAGGAAGTCGCCCGGGGCCTCGGTGCGCACGGCGCTCACGATGCGCTGCATGAGGTCCAGGTCGCCCAGTCCGTCCTTGAGCCCGATGATCCCGTCCGTGCGGGCCAGGCCGACGACGGTCCGGGGGGTGAACACGGCGTTGTCGCGCTGGTAGACGATCACCGGCAGCGAGGTCGCGGCGGCCACCTCCCGGTAGTGCCGCAGCAGCCCCTCCTGCCCGGCGAGCACGAGGTAGGGCGGCAGGGCGAGCAGCCCGTCCGCGCCGGCCGCCTCGGCGAGCCGCGCGTAGCGCACCGCGAGCGCGGTCCCGTACCCGGCGCCCGCGACCACCGGCACCCGGCCCTCGGCGGCCTCCACGGCCGCCCGGACGCACCGCTCGAACTCCTCGGGGGTCAGCGCGTGGAACTCCCCGGTGCCGCAGCACGCGAAGACCGCGGCGGCTCCCGCCTCGACCCCGCGGCGCACATGGGCGCGGTAGGCGTCGAGGTCGAGCGCGCCGTCGGGACCGTACGCCGTGACGGGGAAGAACAGCGGCCCGCTGGGGACGGTGAGTCGAGCGGCGAGAGGGGCTGTCGTCACGGGCTCTCCCATTTCTATATGTATGATCAGTGTCTACATTTCTGAACGATGTCACGCTAAAGGGCCTCCCGGAAGGCGGTCAAGCGCCCCCATCCGCGACGCACCTGCGAATTCCCCGCCCGACGGGCCCCTTGACGGGCGACGCCCTCGCTCCTTAGCGTGTCCACGCATATGAATGCCGTACGCACATATGTACGGCTGTTGATTCGAGGAGACCCGAGGATGCCCGCTCCCCGCACCGTCCTGCTCACCGGCGCCGCCGGCGGCCTCGGCACCCTGATGCGGGACCTGCTGCCCGCGTACGGCTACCGGCTGCGCCTGCTGGACCTGCGCCCGGTCGAGGGCGAGCCGGACGCGATCACCGCCGACCTCGCCGACCGGGAGGCCGTCCGCGAGGCCGTGCGCGGCGTCGACGCGATCATCCACCTCGCGGGCATCTCCCTGGAAGCCCCCTTCGAGAAGATCCTCAAATCGAACATCGAGGGCACCTACCACGTCTACGAGGCCGCCCGCGAGGAGGGGGTCAAGCGCATCGTCTTCGCCTCCTCCAACCACGCCGTCGGCTACACCCCGCGCCCCCGGGGCGACGACCCCCTCGTCCCGATCGACACCCCGCGCCGCCCGGACACCTTCTACGGCCTGTCCAAGTCCTTCGGCGAGGACCTCGCCCAGCTCTACTGGGACAAGCACGGCCTGGAGACCGTCTCGGTGCGCATCGGCTCCTGCTTCCCCGAGCCGACCAGCGTGCGCATGCTCTCGGTGTGGATGAGCCCCGCCGACGGCGCCCGCCTCTTCCACGCCGCGCTGACCGCCGAGAACGTCGGGCACACCGTCGTCTACGGCTCCTCCGCCAACACCCGGCTGTGGTGGGACCTGTCCACCGCGCGGGCGCTCGGCTACGAACCGCAGGACGACTCCGAGCCGTACGCCGAGAAGCTCATCGCCGAACAGGGCGAGCTGGACCCGGAGAACGAGGCGCACGCCCGCATCGGCGGCCACTTCGTCACCGACCCGCCGATCTGGCCGTACTGACGCCGGTCCGCACGGCGGAAAACCGACCCCCGCGGGGGGGGGGGGGGGGGGGGCCCCCCCCCCCCCCCCCCCCCCCCCCCCCCCCCCCCCGGCGCCCCCCCCCCCCCCCCCCCGCCGGGGGGGCCGCCCCCCGGCGGCCCCCCGGGGCCCCCCCCCCCCCCCGGGGGGGGGGGGGGGCCCCCCCCGGCCCCCCCCCGCCGCCGCATTCGGGCACCGCCGCTGCCCGGTCCCACGCCCCGGTCGGCGGTGACGCAGGTACGCGCCGGGCGCACGCCGCGCCGAACGGGCGCAAACGGGCATCATCGAACCCGCAACAGACCTGGTCAGCGCCGCCTCCCCGCTGTAGAACTTCCCCCGAGGGCCCCACCGGGCCCGAACGGGCAGGCCGGCGACGAGGCAGGTGGAGGCCATGGGCACGAGAACGGCGGAAGAGCGCCAGCGGGAGATCGTGCGGGTGGCGCGCGCCACCGGCTCGGTCGACGTCACCGCGCTCGCCGCCCGGCTGGGCGTGGCCAAGGAGACCGTCCGGCGGGATCTGCGCGCCCTGGAGGACCACGGCCTGGTCCGCCGCACCCACGGCGGGGCCTACCCCGTGGAGAGCGCCGGGTTCGAGACGACGCTCGCCTTCCGCGCCACCAGCCACGTCCCCGAGAAGCGCCGGATCGCCGCCGCCGCGGCCGAGCTGCTCGGGGACGCCGAGACGGTCTTCGTCGACGAGGGCTTCACCCCGCAGCTCATCGCCGAGGCGCTGCCCCGGGACCGGCCGCTGACCGTGGTCACCGCGTCCCTGCCGGTCGCGGGCGCCCTGGCCGGGGCGGAGCACGCCACCGTGCTGCTGCTCGGCGGCCGGGTCCGCTCCGGCACCCTCGCCACCGTCGACCACTGGACGACGCGGATGCTGGCCGGCTTCGTCCTCGACCTGGCCTACATCGGCGCCAACGGCGTCTCCCGCGAACACGGCCTGACCACCCCCGACCCGGCGGTCGGCGAGGTCAAGGCCCAGGCGATCCGGGCCGCGCGCCGCACGGTGTTCGCGGGCGTGCACACCAAGTTCGGGGCGGTCAGCTTCTGCCGGTTCGCCGAGGTCGGCGCCCTGGAGGCGATCGTCACCAGCACCCTGCTCCCGGCGTCCGAGGCCCACCGCTACTCCCTGCTGGGGCCCCAGGTCATCCGGGTCTGACCGCCCGGCGCGCCGCCGGGCGCCCCCCGCGCCCGCCCCGCCTTCCGGGCGCGGCACCCGAACCCCCCGCACGTCCCCCGGGGGCACCGCACGCCCAGCGGCGCCCCTTATCCCCCCATACATCCAGTTCTCCCCTACGTCCAGGAGCGATCCATGCGAACCCAGAGCCGACGGCGGCCAGCGCGAGCCATGCTCGCCACGGCCGCCGCAGGGACGCTGCTCGCCCCGCTGCTCTCCGGCTGCTGGGTCGGGGCGGGCGGGGCCGGATCGGGCGGCGACGCCATCAACGTCCTGATGGTCAACAACCCCCAGATGGTGACGCTGCAGAAGCTCACCGCCGCCCACTTCACCGAAGAGACCGGCATCGAGGTCAACTTCACGGTCCTGCCCGAGAACGACGTCCGCGACAAGATCAGCCAGGACTTCGCCAACCAGGCCGGCCAGTACGACGTCGCCACCCTGTCCAACTACGAGGTACCGATCTACGCCCGCAACGGCTGGCTGCACGAGATGGACTCCTACGTCGCCCGGGACCCGGCGTACGACGAGCAGGACGTGCTGAAGCCGATGCGCCAGTCGCTCACCGGCGACGACGGCAAGCTCTACGGCCAGCCCTTCTACGGCGAGTCGTCCTTCCTGATGTACCGCAAGGACGTGTTCGCGAAGAAGGGGCTCACCATGCCCGCGCGCCCCACCTGGCGGCAGGTGGCCGACCTCGCCGCGAAGGCCGACGGCGCCGAGCCCGGCATGAAGGGCATCTGCCTGCGCGGGCTGCCCGGCTGGGGCGAGGTGATGGCGCCGCTGACGACGGTGGTGAACACCTTCGGCGGCACCTGGTTCGACCAGGACTGGAAGGCGCGGCTGGACTCCCCGGAGTTCGAGAAGGCGACGAAGTTCTACGTCGACCTGGTCCGGAAGCACGGCGAGTCGGGAGCGGCCCAGTCCGGTTTCGCCGAGTGCCTGAACAACATGACCCAGGGCAAGGTCGCCATGTGGTACGACGCCACCTCCGCCGCCGGCTCCCTGGAGTCGGCCGGCTCCCCCGTCAAGGGAAAGATCGGCTACGCCCCCGCCCCCGTGGAGAGGACCGGGTCCTCCGGCTGGCTCTACACCTGGGCCTGGGGCATCCAGAAGGCGTCCCGCAACGCGGACAAGGCGTGGAAGTTCGTCTCCTGGGCGTCCGGCAAGGAGTACGAGCAGCTCGTCGGCGACCGGATCGGCTGGTCCGACGTCCCGGCCGGCAAGCGCGCCTCGACGTACGCGAACCCCGCCTACCGCGCGGAGGCCGCCGCCTTCCAGGAGATGACGAAACGGGCCATCGAGGGCGCCCGCCCGACCGACCCGGGGGTGCAGCCGCGGCCCGCGCCCGGCATCCAGTTCGTCGGCATCCCCGAGTTCACCGACCTCGGCACCAAGGTCTCCCGGGAGATCAGCGCGGCCATCGCCGGACGCCAGTCCGTCGAGTCGGCCCTGAGGAAGTCCCAGCAGCTCGCCGAGAAGATCTCCGAGGAGTACGAGGGACGATGACCGCCACGACCACGGCCCCCGTGGCCGCACCCGAGATCCGCGCCGCGGGACACCGGCCCTCCGCCCGGCTGCGCGCCTGGGCCACCCGGGCCCCGCTGCTCCCCGCCCTGATCTTCATGATCGTCGTCACCCAGCTGCCGTTCGTGGCCACGCTGGTGATCTCCTTCTTCGACTGGAACGCCCTCTACCCAAAGGCCCGGCGCTTCGCCGGCCTCGACAACTACCGCCAGGTGCTGACCGATCCGGACCTGCGCCACTCGGTGGGGACGACCGTGCTGCTGACCGCGGCGGTGGTCCTGGCCAGCCTGGCGCTCGGCCTGCTCCTCGCCCTGCTCCTGGACCGCAGGTTCCGCGGGCGGGGCGTCGTCCGCACACTGCTGATCGCCCCGTTCCTCGTCGTTCCCGTGGCGGCGGCGCTGCTGTGGAAGCACGTCCTGTACAACCCCGAGTACGGCCTGCTCAACGGCCTGCTGCACTACGTCGGCGGCCCGCAGCCCGACTGGGTCTCCAGCACCCCGCTGCTCGCCGTCGAGGCCGCGCTGGTGTGGCAGTGGACGCCGTTCATGATGCTGATCCTGCTGGCCGGACTGCAGAGCCGGGACCAGCAGCAGATCGAGGCCGCCCGGGTCGACGGGGCGAGCGACTGGCAGATCTTCCGCCATCTGACGCTGCCGCACCTGCGCCGCTACCTCGAACTCGGCGCCCTGCTGGGCTCGATCTACATCGTCCAGAACTTCGACGCGGTCTTCACGATCACGTCCGGCGGCCTGGGCACCGCCAACCTCCCCTACACCGTGTACCAGACCTTCTACCAGGCCCACGAGAACGGCCTCGCCTCGGCCGCGGGCGTCCTGGTGGTCATCGGCTCGATCGTCATCGCCACCTTCGCGCTGCGCGTGGTGTCGTCCCTGTTCCGCGAGGAGGTCTCCCGCGCATGAGCACCATCGCCGTACGGCGCGCCCGCCGCAAGGGCGCCGGGCTGGGCCTGGCGGCCTGGCTGGCCGGCGTCGTCTTCTTCCTGCCCGTCGCGTGGATGGCGCTGACCTCCTTCCACTCGGAGGAGGACGCCGCCACCAACCCGCCGTCCTTCACCGCCGCGCTGACCCTGGACGGCTACCGCGAGTTCTTCGGCGCCGACGGCGGCGCGAGCCCCTGGCCGGCGCTGGTCAACTCGGCGGTGGCGTCGGTGGCGTCGACGCTGCTCGTCCTGCTCCTCGCGCTGCCCGCGGCGTACGCGCTGTCGATCCGCCCGGTGCGGAAGTGGACGGACGTCCTGTTCTTCTTCCTGTCGACGAAGATGCTGCCGGCCGTCGCCGGCCTGCTGCCGGTCTACCTGTTCGCCAAGAACGCCGGCCTGCTGGACAACATCTGGCTGCTGGTCGTGCTGTACACCTCCATGAACCTGCCGATCGCGGTGTGGATGATGCAGTCGTTCCTCGCCGAGGTGCCGGTGGCGGTGATCGAGGCGGCCCGGGTGGACGGCGCGCGCCTGCCGACGGTCCTGGCCCGGGTGGTCGCCCCGATCGCCCTGCCCGGCATCGCCGCGACGGCGCTGATCTGCTTCATCTTCAGCTGGAACGAACTGCTCTTCGCACGGGTGCTGACCGGCGTGGTCGCCGAGACCGCCCCCGTGTTCCTGACCGGCTTCATCACCAGCCAGGGCCTGTTCCTGGCGAAGGTGTGCGCCGCGTCGCTCGTCATCTCCCTGCCGGTGCTCGCCGCGGGGTTCGCCGCCCAGGACAAACTGGTCCAGGGCCTGTCGTTGGGAGCCGTGAAATGAAGGCCGCCGTCATCGAGTCCGTGGGCCGGGCCGTCGTCACCGAGGTCCCGGACCCGACGCCCGGGCCGCGGGACGTCGTCGTCGAGGTCGCGGCCTGCGGGCTGTGCGGTACGGACCTGCACATCCTGCAGGGGGAGTTCGCGCCGAAGCTGCCGATCGTGCCGGGCCACGAGTTCGCGGGCGAGGTGGTCGGGACCGGCAGCCAGGTCACCGAACTCGCGGTCGGCGACCGGGTGGCGGTGGACCCGTCCCTGTACTGCCACGAGTGCCGCTACTGCCGCACCGGCCACAACAACCTGTGCGAGCGCTGGGCGGCGATCGGGGTGACGACGGCGGGCGGCGCGGCCCGGTACGCGGTGGCGCCGGTGGCGAACTGCGTGAAGCTGCCCGAGCACGTCCGCACCGAGGACGCGGCGCTGGTGGAACCCCTGTCGTGCGCGGTGCGGGGGTACGACATCCTGTCCTCCCGGCTCGGGGCGCACGTCCTGATCTACGGCTCGGGCACGATGGGCCTGATGATGCTGGAACTGGCCAAGCGGACGGGCGCGGCGAGCGTGGACGTGGTCGACGTGAACCCGGCGCGGCTGGAGACGGCCCGGCGGCTCGGGGTCTCGGCCGGCGCCACCAGCGCCGACGAACTGGACCGGCCGCAGGGCTGGGACGTCGTCGTCGACGCGACGGGCAACGCGGCGGCGATCCAGGACGGCCTGGACCGGGTGGCCAAGGCGGGCACGTTCCTGCAGTTCGGGGTCGCCGACTACGCGACGCGGGTGACGATCGACCCGTACCGGATCTACAACCAGGAGATCACCATCACGGGTTCGATGGCCGTGCTGCACAGCTTCGAGCGCGCCGCCGAGCTGTTCGCGAACGGGGTGCTGGACCCGGAGGTCTTCATCAGCGACCGCATCCCGCTGGACCGCTACCCCGAGGCGCTGGACCAGTTCGCGGCGGGCGTGGGCCGCAAGATCGTGGTGGTCCCGCAGGGCTGACCGCCTCCGCCGCCGGGCGGGGCGGGACGGGCCGGGCCGTACGGTCCCGGCCCGCCTCCGCCCCCGCGGCCGCACCGCCCCGCGGTTCCGCCGCGGGGCGCATCCGAGCGGCACCCTGCGCACCGCCCGCGCGCCCGGCGCCGAGCCGGTCGGGCACCTGGTAAGGGAACGGTAAAACGGCCCCGCTCGTTCACCGGTCATGACAGCTATGACCCCCGGCTCGAACATCCCTCTCTCCGCCGCGCGCGTGACGGTGGACGTCGCCGCTCCGGTGCGGCTCGACGTATCGGGCCTGCTGCTCACCGCCGACGGCAAGGTGCGCTCCGACGACGACTTCATCTTCTACAACCAGCCCGCCGGCCCGGGTGTGACCTACCGCCCCGGCGGCGGCGCCGCCCCCGACGCGATCACCGTGGACACCACGGCCGTCCCCCCGGGCATCGAGAAGATCGTCGTCACCGCCAGTCCCGACGCCCCGGGCCAGACCTTCCAGGGCATCGAACCGACGGCCACGATCCGCAACGCGGACGACGACTCGGTGCTGGCCACCTTCACGCCCCCGCGGCTCGGCAGCGAGACGGCCCTGGTGGTCGTGGAGATCTACCTGCGGGGCGGCCAGTGGAAGGCCCGCGCGGTCGGCCAGGGGTACGCCGACGGCCTCGCCGGCATCGCCACCGACTTCGGCGTCACGGTCGAGGAGCCGGCCGCCGCGCCCCAGCCGGCCGCCGCGCCCCGGCCGGTCACCCCGCCGCCGGCCGCGACGCGGCCGCCGGTGACTCCGCCGGCCCCGGCCGCCCCCGCCTCGGCCGCGCCCGCCGCACCCGCGCCCGGCGCCGGGAAGATCAACCTGGACAAGGGCCGGGTCAGCCTCCAGAAGAACCAGACGGTCTCCCTCGTCAAGGGCGGCCGTCCCGTCCTGTCCCAGGTCAAGATGGGCCTCGGCTGGGAGCCCGCGTACCGCGGCAGGGACATCGACCTGGACGCCTCGGTCATCGCCTACGGACCGCAGCGCAACCACATCGACAGCTGCTACTTCGGCAAGCTGCAGATCGTGGGCGGCGCCATCCGGCACTCCGGCGACAACCTCACCGGCGAGGGCGGCGGCGACGACGAGGTGATCACCGTCGACCTCGGCCGGCTCCCGCAGGAGGTCACCGGCCTGGTCTTCACCGTCAACTCCTTCTCCGGCCAGAAGTTCACCGAGGTCGCCAAGGCCTACTGCCGTCTGCTGGACGGCGCGACCGGCGAGGAACTGGTCCGCTTCGACCTCACCAGCGCCGAACCGCAGACGGGCGTGATGATGGCCAAGCTGATCCGCCAGTTCTCCGGCGAGTGGGAGATGACCGCCATGGGCGACTTCGTCAAGTCCCGCACGGTACGGGGAATGGTGAAGCCGGCCGCCCAGGCCCTGTAACGGCCCGTACGGCTCCGGGGGCGCCCCTGGTCCGGGGGCGCGGCCCGGAGTCAGGCGCCGCCGGCCCCCGGGCCCGGCCGCAGTCCCTCCGTCAGCAGGGACAGGTACCGGCGGATGCACCGGCCCTGCCCGTCCGCCAGTTCCGACGCCGTCGCCACGCCGTGGGCCAGGCGCAGGACCTCGATCGGCTCGACGTCCCGGCGCAGCGTCCCCTCCCGCTGCGCCGCGCCCACCAGCCGCGCCGCCGCGTCCTTCACCGAGTCGCCGCAGGCGGTGACCACGGCCGGGCCGCCGTCCGTGACGGCCGCTCCCACCAGTGCCTTCAGCCCCCGCACCTGGATCATCCCGACGCCGAGCTCGTGCAGCCACTCCGTCAGCGCCTCGCCCGGCGGCAGCTCGGCCGCGAGGGTGCCGGCCCGGGCCGCGATCGCCTCGATCCGGTCGAGGTACGCGGCCTCCAGCAGCGCCTGCCGCGTCGGGAAGTGCCGGTACAGCGTCCCCGACCCGACGCCCGCGCGCCTGGCGATGTCGTCCAGCGACGCGTTCTCCCCCTGCTCGGCGAAGGCCTCCGCCGCCGCCTTCAGCAACCGCTGGTAGTTGCGCCGGGCGTCCGCGCGCATGGGTCTGACCTGCGCCATCCCGCACTCCTCGCACACCGGGGATCCTCCGCGCAGCTTATCGGGGCGCGGCGCGCCGGCGGCCTGCCGCCGGCGTCCGCCCCCTGCCGCCGCCCCGCCCCGGCGAGCGCGCCGGGCCGGTGGAGGCGCCCGGGGACGAGGCCGGCGGCGGGGTGCCGAAGGCCGCGGCCGGGACCGGCGACGGCGACACGCCGCCGCCCCGCCTCAGCCCCCGTGCTGTGACCGCGCCTTGAACGCCGCTTTCCGGGCCTCCTTGGCGATCCGCTTGTCCGGGTGCAGCCGCCCCATCGCCTCCAGCACCTCCGCGGTGGCCGGGTGGTCGACCCGCCACGCCGCCGCGAAGAAACCGCTGTGCTGCTGGGCCAGCCCCCGCACCAGCGCGCTCAGCTCCTCGGAGTTGCCCTCGGCGGCGAGCTGCGCGGCCACCGTGTCGACGGTCAGCCAGAAGACCATCTCCTGCGACGGCGCGGGCACGTCGCGGGCCCCGTGCTCGGTCAGCCACACCCGGGCCAGCCCGCCCAGCTCGGGATCGTCGAGGACCTCCCGCAGCGCGGGCTCGGCCTCGGCGCCGACCAGCGACAGCGCCTGCTGGCAGCGCAGCCGCCGCAGCGGCGCACCGGGGTCCGAGCCGCGGGCGGCGGCCAGCAGCTCCCGGGCGGCGTCGAGGGGCCGGCGCCGGGCCAGCCACTGCTCGGTCTCGGCCTGCGCCGCCGCGGGCGGGAACGCCGCCGTCCCGTCGAGCAGCGCGTCGGCCCCCTTGTCGGCGAGGTCCCCGACCGCCGGCGCCTCGAACCCGGCCTCCAGCAGCCGTGCCCGCAGCCCGTACCGGCCGAGCGGCGTCAGCCGGACCATGCCGTAGCGGGAGACGTCGGTGTCGTCGGCCACGGCCGCCTCCTCCTCGGCGTCGCCCGCCCTGAGCGCCTCGTCCACCGGCTGGTACTGCACGAGTCCGGCCGGCTCCAGCAGCCGGAACTGGTCGTCCAGCCGCATCATCGCGTCGGACACCTGTTCCAGCACGTCGTTGGTGGGTTCCCGCATGTCGCCGGGCACGAGCACCGACGCGGCCAGCGCGGGCAGCGGCACCGGCGCGTCGCCGGGTCCGTCCTGGTCGACGGTCAGCAGGTACAGGTTGCCGAGCACCCCGTCGAGGAACTCCGCCTCCGCCTCCGGGTCCCACTGCAGCGCCGAGAAGTCGATCCTTCCGTCCTCGTCCACCGCGTCGGCCAGGCCGTCGAGGTCGGGCACGCTCGCGTCGGCGAGCACCGCCTCCAGGGCGTCGAGCCACACGCCGAGCACGTCCTGCGGCGAGCCGCCGGTGAGCAGCGCCAGGTCCTTGCCGGGCGCGACGGTGCCCTCCTCCTGGTCGACGATCTCCACGAGCCCGGTGTCCACGGCGATCCGCCAGGCCTCGCCGGCGTACGCCGTCGCGTCCCGGCCGCTCAGTCCCAGCACCTCGGCCGCCGCCGGCAGCTGCTCGTCGACGAGCCCGCCCCCGGCGTCGACACGGGTGTCCGGCCCGGCCCAGCGGGCGAGCCGGGCGGCCCGGGAGAGCAGCGGTGTGGACAGTGCGTCGCGGGCCAGCTCCGCTTCGGGTCGCAGCCGTACGGGCGGCAGGGTGGAGCTGTCTGACATCGGCTGGTTCTCCTAGCGCACGTCGCTTCGACTCAACCGCTCAGCCTAGACGGGTTCTCACCCGTGCCGCCCGGTTCATCCGCCCGTCAGGAGGCGTACATGGCCGAAACCTTGACAAGCGGCCCGGGCAGGCTGGAGATTGACGCGCGTAGAAATCGGCGGACACCTGTTCACCGGGCTGCACCTCCGCCCGCCCTGGCCCACCGGCTTCTACGGGTGTCGCGCCGCCCCGCCGGCCGCGGCCGTCGCTCCCGCTGTTCCCGCATCTCGTCCCGGCGCCCCGTCACGTCCCCGGAGGGATCCCGTTGCCGAGCAAGTCGTCCGCGCGCCTCGCCGCGCTCACCGTCGCCGCCGTCTGTTCCGCGGCGGTCGCCGCCCAGACCGTCGCCCTCCCCACGCCCGCGCACGCGGACTCCGTGCGCATCCACGACGTCCAGGGCGACACCCGGATATCGCCGTACGCCGGACAGAAGGTCACGGACGTGGCCGGAATCGTCACCGGCGTCCGCGCCTACGGCTCCTCCAAGGGCTTCTGGATGCAGGACCCCGACCCGGACGCCGACGCGGCCACCAGCGAGGGCGTCTTCGTCTTCACCAGCTCCGCCCCGAAGGTCGCCGTCGGCGACGCGGTCACCGTCTCCGGCACCGTCTCGGAGTACGTCCCGGGCGGCACCTCCTCCGGCAACCAGTCGCTGACCCAGATCACCCGCCCGACGGTCACCGTCGTCTCCGGCGGCAACCCGGTCCCGGCCGCGACGGTGATCGACGCCGCCTCCGTGCCGGACGCCTACGCGCCCGCCGGCGACCCGGCCGCGAACAACTCGGTCAACGCCCTGCCGCTGCGGCCCGCCGCGTACGCCCTGGACCGCTACGAGTCCCTGGAGGGCATGAACGTCCGGATCGCCGACGCCCGCGTGGTCGGCGCCACCGACCCGTACACCGAGCTGTGGGTGACGGTGAAGCCGCGGGAGAACCCCAGCCGCCGCGGCGGCACGGTCTACGGCTCGTACGGCTCCCAGAACACCGGCCGCCTCCAGATCCAGTCCCTCGGCGCCGCGGCCGACTTCCCCGACGCCAACGTCGGCGACACCCTCACCGGCACCACGGCGGGCCCGCTCGACTACAACCAGTACGGCGGCTACACCCTCGTGGCGAACGAGCTCGGCACCCTCAGGAGCGCCGGCCTGCAGCGCGAGACGACCCGCCGGCAGCGGAACGGCGAGCTGGCGGTCGCGACGTACAACGTCGAGAACCTCGACCCCTCCGACGACACCTTCGCCGCGCACGCCGACGCGATCGTGCACCACCTGCGGTCGCCCGACATCGTGTCCCTGGAGGAGATCCAGGACGACAACGGCGCCACCGACGACGGCACGGTCACCGCCGGCCGGACGGTGGCCCGGCTGATCGACGCGATCGCCGCGGCGGGCGGCCCCGTGTACGACTGGCGGTCCGTCGACCCGGTGGACGGCGCGGACGGCGGCGAGCCGGGCGGCAACATCCGCCAGGTGTTCCTGTTCAACCCCGAGCGGGTCTCCTTCACCGACCGCGCGGGCGGCGACGCGACGACGGCCGCCGGGGTGACGAGGGTGCGCGGCAAGGCGGCCCTGACGGTCTCCCCGGGCCGCGTCGACCCGGCGAACCCCGCCTGGGAGAACAGCCGCAAGCCGCTGGTGGGCGAGTTCGTCTTCCGCGGCCGCACGGTCTTCGTGATCGCCAACCACTTCAACTCCAAGGGCGGCGACCAGGGCCTGACCTCGGCCTACCAGCCGCCGGTCCGCAGCTCGGAGACCCAGCGCCACCAGCAGGCGACGGCGGTGCACGCCTTCGTCGAGGAGATCCTCGACGTCCAGAAGAACGCCGACGTCGTCGCGCTGGGCGACATCAACGACTTCGAGTTCTCCGGCACCACCCGGATCCTGGAGGGCGACGGCGAGCTGTGGTCGGCGATCAAGTCGCTGCCCCGCAGCGAGCGTTACTCCTACGTCTACCAGGGCAACAGCCAGGCCCTGGACCAGATCCTGGTCAGCCCGTCGATCCGCCGCGGCGCGTTCTCCTACGACAGCGTGCACATCAACGCGGAGTTCCACGACCAGATCAGCGACCACGACCCGCAGGTGCTGCGCTTCCGCCCGTAGGGCCCCCCGCGGGGCCGTCCGGACGCCCCGTCCGGACGGCCCCGCGGACGGAGCCGTCCGCGCCCCGGGTCAGTCGGGGAGGAGCCCGAGGACATGGTCGTACCGGCTGACCGAGCTGTTCCTCAGCCCCGGCCAGTTCTGCACGCGCTCCCACAGCGGGCCCGCCGAGCCGACGCCCTCCCCGGGGGCGGCCAGGGCCTCGGCGTGCGCCCGGGCGCTCTCCCACTCGGCGTAGTTGAGGACCCTGGTGCCGTCCGTGCCGAGGTGGAAGTGCGCGGAGAGGCCGCCGCGATGCTGGTGCGGTTCGCTCTCCAGCGCCGCGAACACGCCGTCGACCCAGGCGCGCTGCCGCGCGGCGTCCGCCCCCTCGAACTCGACCTCGACCACCACCACGCATCCGGGCGTGCGCCGGTCCCGGTCCTCCGCCACCCTGCTGCGGTACCGCCGGTACCGCCCGAGCCGCACCCGCTCGATCCCCGGCACGGCGGTGTCGATCTCGTCGTTCCGCTCCTGCCGGCGGGTCTTCGCGAAGGCCTCGTACGCGGCCTCGTCCGCCCACTGCGAGTAGTGCAGCAGGGTGTCGCCGTCGTGCCCGGCGTAGACGTGGTACCCCAGCAGGCCCTGCGTCGGCCACGGGCGCCGCTCCCAGGTCCGGGCGATCGCCTCGACGGCCTGCCGCTGCCGTTCGGGCGTGCCCACCCGCCAGGTGCTGAAGAAGGGCGCGCCGACGCCGGGCCGGGCGGGATCGGGGTGTGCGTCGGTACGGCGGGTCATGCCAACCTCCATGGTCCGGTGGCCGTTGTCCGCTCCCACTCTTCAACCTCGACCAAGATTCAGGTCAACTGGGCGATTGGGGAAGGGAATTCGGGAGACCCGCGTCCCATGGACGCGAAGGACGGCCCCGGCCGGTTGCCCGCACGGTCCTGGCGGGCGGTGGCGCGGCGCACGCTGAAGGAGCTCCTGGACGACGAACTGTCCGACCGCGCCGCCGCGTTGACGTACTACGGCGTCCTGTCGCTGTTCCCGGCCCTCCTCCTGCTCGTCTCCCTGCCGGGCGTGATCGGCCGGCGCGCCACGGACGGACTCCTCGACAACACCGAGGAGTTGACCCCCGGCCCCGCCCGGGACATCCTGCGCGACGCGGTGGTGCAGCTGAGCGACACCGGAGGCACCGGAGGCGTCCTGGCCGTCGCCGGCCTGCTCTTCGCCCTGTGGTCCGCGTCCGGCTACGTCGCCGCGTTCATCCGCGCGTCCAACGCGGTGTACGACCTTCCCGAGGGCCGCCCGGTGTGGAAGCTCACGCCGCTGCGCCTGGCGCTGACGGTCGTTCTGATGCTGATGCTGGCCGCCAGCGCCCTGATCGTGGTGTTCACCGGACCGCTGGCCGAGCGGGCGGGCACGGCGATCGGCCTCGGCGACGCGGCGCTCACGGCGTGGGGCGTCGCCAAGTGGCCGGTCCTGCTCCTCCTGGTCGTCCTGATGATCGGCCTGCTGTACTGGGCGGCCCCCAACGTCCGCGGCCGGGGCTTTCGCTGGATCTCCCCCGGCAGCGTCCTGGCCACCCTGATCTGGCTGGCGGCCTCCGCGGGCTTCGCCGTCTACGCCGCCCACTTCGACACGTACAACAAGACGTACGGCACCCTGGCCGGCGCCATCGTCTTCCTGGTGTGGCTCTGGCTGAGCAACCTGGCGATCCTGCTGGGCCTGGAGTTCGACGCGGAGCTGGCCCGCGAACGGGCGATCACCTGCGGCGGGCGGCCGGCGACGGAGGAGCCGTACGTGGAACCGCGGGACACCCGCAAGTGGCCCCCGAGGTTCCGCGCGGCGGGAGGCCACTGAACGCCCCCCGCCGGACGCGTCCCCGGCCCCCGGGGCACCGCGGGCGCGACGCGCGCCCCGCCGAAGCGGCACAGGCCGCCGCGGGCGCCCCGGCCCACCCGCCGAAGGCGCCCGCGGACATCCCGCCGCGCCGCCGAAGGCCCCGTCAGCGACGCCCCGGGTACCGCCGCCGCAGCACCTCCAGCGCCACCACGCCCCCCACGGCCCCCGCGGCCGCCCCGGCGAACAGCACCGATCCGGGATGCCGCAGCCCGGCTCCCTCGGCCCGCGCCGCCTTGTCCTGCACGGCGTGACCGGTCTGCGCCGCCTTGTCCTGCACGGCGTGGCCGGACTGCGCCGCCTTGCCCTGCACGGCGTGACCCGCCTGCGCCACGGTGCTGCGCAGCTGCACCGCCATCGCACCGGCCTTGTCCCTGAGATCGGCGGCCCGCGCCTGCGCCCGTCCCTTCACGTCCATCTTCCCCGCCAGCTCCTCCACGGTGTCCCCGAGCTGGCTGCGGGTCTGCTCGATCTGCTGCCGCAGCTCGTCGGGCCCCTTGGCCCCGCCGGCGGCCCCGTCCGGCCGCGCGCCGTCCCCGCTCCTCGCCTCGTCCGTCATCGGTGCGCCCTTTCCCTGATCTCCTCCATGTCGGCCCTGACGCTGCCCAGGGTCTTCTCCGGCGTCGGCGGCACGGCGCGCCGGAGCTGGGTGCGCCCGGTCACGGCCAGCGCTCCCGCCACCGCGAACAGCACCGCCGTCACGATGAGCGTCGCGGCCCACACGGGCAGCGCCAGGGAGAGCGCGGCGGCGGCCGTGCCGGCCAGGAAGAGCAGACCGGCGTAGGCGACGGCGCCCGCGACGCCCAGCAGCCCGCCGCCGCGCCCGGCGCGCCGCCCCTTCTCGGCCAGCTCCTCCTTCGCGAGGGTCATTTCCTGGCGCACGAGCCGGGAGAGCTGTTCGGTGGCCTGGGCGACGAGCTCGCCCACGGAGTGCCGCTCGTCGTGCACAGGCTTGTGTGCCATGGTCCCGGTCACGGTGTCCGCCTCCTCTCGGTCCGAAGCCTCCCGGGTACCCTTCCCGGCCCTCGCTACCCTCGCTCCCCGCCCCGCCCTTCGGCCGAACCAGTGCGCCGCGCCCGCCCCCTTCACGGGGACGGGCGCGGGCGGCCTGCCGGGGCCCCGCCGTGGTACGGCGGGACGAGCGGCCGCGTGACCGGAAGGCGTCAGCGCTCCGCGAAGACGGGCTCCCACTCCAGGCTGTCGAAGTCCTCGTCCGGCTCGCGCACTCCGCTGAGCGGCACGACCCTGTCGCTGCCGATCGTGACCAGCACCAGCCGGGGCCGGTACGACTCCGACCCGGGTGCCCGCTCCCAGGCGATCAGCCGCCGGTCGTCCGCCCAGGCCAGCAGGTGCGCCCCGCGCACCCTGGTGATCTCCTCGCCGGTACGCGGGTCCCGGATCGAGGACCAGGACCTGTCCTCGGCCTCGGCGGTCAGGCCCAGCGCGGCGAGCCGGCCGTCCGGGGACAGCCGCGCGCCGACGTCCGACCGCAGATGCCGCTCGTTCGCGGGCGCGGCGACCTCGTCGCCCGCGAGGTCGTAAAACTGCTGCAGCCCGTCACGGTCGCCGACGACCTGCGAGTACACCAGCCTGCCGTCTCGGGAGAAGGAGAAGTCCTGGCGGCTGTCGATGTCGCGGCGGTGCGCGACCGGGCTCCAGGAGCCCGCGCCGGAGGGCACGTCGAGGACGTAGAAGCCGGTCCGGCTCGACCGGTCCCCGAACCGCGGCAGCCACTGCTCCTCACCGGAGGGCGACCGCACCCGGTCGCGCAGATCGGGGTGCTCGTCGTACGTCGTGGCGACGAGCCTGCTCCCGTCGTGCGAGAAGGCGAGACCGCCCACGCCCCGGCCGGCCGGGATCCAGCGCTCGACCTCCCCCGTGGTGAGGTCGAGCAGTCCGATCCGCCGGGCGGGCAGCCGCCGCTCCAGGACGGCGGCCGTGCGCAGGCCGGGCGCGACGGCGACGAACGACCACCGGTCGTCCTTCTCGTACCGTCCGGTCCTCGGGTCGAGCAGCCGGTAGGTGCGGGTGAAGATCCCCTCCTTCTCCGACCGGGCGACGGTCCGCGCGGTGTAGTAGGCCGCCAGCGCGGCCCTCCCCGCGGCGATGAACCCACGCGGCGGCGACTGGTCCGGATGGCCGAGGATCCCGCCGCCGTCCAGCACGCCGGCGGGGCGCACGTCCTCCCTGCCCGGATCCAGCAGCGGCACCGCCACGGCGACGGCGACCACGGCGGCGGTGGCGGCGGCCGCGGCCGCGAGCCGGCGGGCCAGACGGCGCCGGCGGGCCGCCAGCACCCGGTCGGCGAGCCCGGGCGCCGCGGGCGGCTGCCGGTCGGCCTGGTCGCGCAGCGCGTCGCGTACGGCTTCCGCGACGTTCACGGGGTTCGCGGGATTCACGGGCGCACCTCCACGGGCGCGTAGTCACGGGACGGCTGCCGCTCGACGTCGGCCGGGCCCAGGGCGGCCAGTTCGGGCGCGAGGGCGCGCAGCCGGGCGAGGGAGCGGTGGGTGGTGGACCGTACGGTGCCGACGGAGCAGCCGAGCACGCGGGCCACGTCGGCCTCGGGCAGGTCCTCGAAGTAGCGCAGCACCAGCACGGTGCGCTGCCGCGCGGTCAGCCGGGCCAGCGCGCCGCGCATCACCAGGCGCAGCTCGGCCGCGGCCGCGGCGTCCGGGCCGGCGCCGGTGTCGGGCGGTTCGGCGACGCTCAGCTCGCGTCTCGGCCACTTCAGCCGCCAGCGGCTGACCTGCTGCCGGTACAGGACCTGCCGTACGTACGCCTCGGGCTCGTCGATGCGGTGCCAGCGGCCGGCCGCCTTCATCAGGGCGTTCTGCAACAGGTCCTCGCCCGCGTGCCGGTCGCCGCCGGCCAGCAGGACCGCCGTCCTCAGCAGCGCGGACGACCGGTTCGCCACGAACTCCCGGAAGCTCTCCTCCGCCTGGGCATCCATCGTCACCTTCTCTTCCCCGGGCGGGCCCCGTGCCCGGCCCCTGTGCTCCTTGAGACGCACCGGGCGGCCTCCCGCTATGTCAGCCCGTCGGGGCGTCGCGGCCGGGAACGCCGAACGGGCCGGGGCCCGTACCGCGTCGTGCGGTACGGGCCCCGGCCCGCGGTGTGCGGATCAGCTCCAGCGGTAGCCGTCGCCGAGGAGCAGCGTGTGCTCCAGCACGTCCTCCATCGGGTCGTCGACCTGGCCGACGTCGACGTTGACCAGGCCGACCCGGGGACCGTTGTTCGAGTGGTGGTTGGTCTCGTCGGCGTGCGCGGCCCCGGCCGCCATCCAGCACACCGCCACCGCGGCCCCCGCCCCGGTCAGCCCGCGCGCCACGCCCCGCATCCGCTCGTTCCTCATCTTCCCCAGCCCCTCGTCTCGTCGGTTCGGCGTATGACCGGACTTCCGTGTCCACCCGTTCATCCGCCGGATCCGCCGCGAGGTCACGCCGGCTCATCCTCACGGGCCCGCCCGAACCCGTGTGCGGACGTCAGTTGTGGCTGTGCAGGATCTCGTTCAGGCCGCCCCACACCGCGTTGTTCGGGCGGGCCTCGACCGCGCCGGTGACCGAGTTGCGGCGGAAGAGGATGTTGGAGGCGCCGGACAGCTCGCGGGCCTTGACGATCTGGCCGTCGGGCATGGTGACGCGGGTGCCGGCGGTGACGTACAGCCCGGCCTCGACCACGCACTCGTCGCCGAGGGCGATGCCGACGCCCGCCTCGGCGCCGATCAGGCAGCGCTCGCCGATGGAGATGATCACGTTGCCGCCGCCGGACAGCGTGCCCATCGTCGACGCGCCGCCGCCGATGTCCGAGCCGTCGCCCACCACGACGCCCGCGGAGATCCGGCCCTCGACCATCGACGTGCCGAGCGTGCCCGCGTTGAAGTTGACGAAGCCCTCGTGCATCACGGTGGTGCCCGCGGCGAGGTGGGCGCCGAGCCGGACCCGGTCGGCGTCGGCGATGCGGACGCCCTTGGGGACGACGTAGTCCGTCATCCGCGGGAACTTGTCGATCGAGGTCACCTGCAGGTGCAGGCCCTGGGCGCGGGCGTTCAGCCGCACCTTCTCGACGTCGTCGACGGCGACCGGGCCGAGCGAGGTCCAGGCGACGTTGGCGAGGAAGCCGAAGATGCCGTCGAGGTTCTGGCCGTGCGGCTTGACGAGCCGGTGCGACAGCAGGTGCAGGCGCAGGTAGACGTCGTGCGTGTCGACCGGCTTGTCGTCGAGGGAGGCGATGACCGTGCGGACCGCGACGACCTCGACGCCCCTGAGGGCGTCCGGGCCGATCGCCTTGGCGGCGCCCTCGCCGAGCAGTTCCACGGCCCGCTCGGCGGTCAGCCGCTCGGTGCCGGCCGGGCCGGGGTCCCGGTCGGTCGCCGTCACCAGTTCGGGCGCGGGGAACCAGGTGTCGAGAACGGTGCCGTCGGCGGCGATCGTGGCGAGGCCGGCGGCCACGGCGCCGGTGGTGCGGGGAGCAGTCGTGTCGGTCATGAGGGCAACCTAACCGCCCGGGGGCCGGCGAGGCGAACCGGCCCCGGCTCGTCTCACGTGCCGGGCGGCCGGTCCGGAACCCAGGTCACCGGGCTGCCGGACCGGGAGTGGGGGTTCCGCGGACCGGGGGCCGGCGCGTCCTCGCGGCGCCCCGGGCGCGCGGCCGTCGGGCGCCTCCCGCCGCGCGGCGGGGTCAGTGCGCTCCCCCCAGGTTCAGCACCACCACCCCGATGATGATCAGCGCGATGCCGGCGGCCTTGGCGAGGGTCATGCCCTCCCCCAGGAAGACGATCCCGATCGTGGCGATGGCCGCCGTGCCGACGCCGGACCAGATGGCGTAGGCCGTGCCGACGGAGACGGTCCGCAGCGTCTGCGCGAGCAGCGTGAAGGAGACGAGGTAGCCGGCGAGGGTCAGCAGCGAGGGCCACAGCCTGCGGAACCCGTCGCTGTACTTCATCGCGGTCGTGCCCGCGACCTCGGCGGCGATGGCTCCGGCGAGCAGCAGGTATCCCATGGGCGGGAGCGTACGCAACGGATGACGCCGGGAAAGCGCCGCGGCCACCCGGGCGGGGTGCGGGTACGGGAGACGGCGACGCCCCGGGGGGCGTCGCCGTCGGCTCCGTCCGGTGTCCGCCGGCCGGTGGGTCTCAGACGTTGAACCCGAGCGCCCGAAGCTGCTCGCGGCCGTCGTCCGTGATCTTGTCGGGGCCCCACGGCGGCATCCAGACCCAGTTGATGCGCAGCTCGTTGACGAGGCCGTCCGTGGCGGACCTGGCCTGGTCCTCGATGACGTCCGTCAGCGGGCAGGCCGCGGAGGTCAGGGTCATGTCGACGGTGGCGATGTTCGCCTCCTCGTCGATGTGGATGCCGTAGATCAGGCCGAGGTTGACGACGTCGATGCCCAGTTCGGGGTCGACGACGTCCATCAGGGCCTCGCGGAGTTCCTCCTCCGAGACCGGCTTCATCTCCACGGTGTCGCTCATGCCGTCTTCCTTTCGGCGTCGGCTCCGCCCAGGGCCTGGGCCGTCGCGTCCTTCCAGGCCATCCAGCTCAACAGGGCGCACTTGACCCGGGCCGGATACTTGGACACCCCGGCGAACGCGACCGCGTCCTCCAGCACGTCCTCCATGGCGTCGTCGGGCTCGATCCGGCCCTTGGACTGCATCAGCTCCAGGAAGGTCTCCTGGATCCTCTGCGCCTCGGCCAGCTCCTTGCCGACCAGCAGCTCGTTGAGCACCGAGGCGCTCGCCTGGCTGATGGAGCAGCCCTGACCCTCGTACGAGACGTCGGCGATGGTCGTGCCGTCGTACCTCACGCGCAGCGTGATCTCGTCTCCGCAGGTCGGGTTCACATGGTGCACCTCGGCGTCGCCGTCCCTGAGACCACGCCCGTGCGGGTTCTTGTAGTGGTCGAGGATGACGTCCTGGTACATCGAGTCCAGCTTCACGGTTTCAGCACGCCCTTCAGCCGAAGAAGTTCCGTACGTGCTCCAGCCCCGCGACCAGTGCGTCGATCTCGGCCGGCGTGGAGTACAGGTAGAACGACGCTCGCGTGGTCGCGGGAATTCCGTACCGCAGGCAGACGGGCCGTGCGCAGTGGTGGCCGACGCGGACCGCGATGCCCTGCTCGTCGAGGACCTGGCCCACGTCGTGCGGGTGGATGTCGCCGAGGGTGAAGGAGATGGCCGCCCCGCGGTCCTCGGCCGTGGTCGGGCCGATGATGCGCAGGTCGGGGACCTCCGACAGCCGCTTGACCGCGTACTCGGTGAGCGCGTGCTCGTGCGCGAGGATCTTGTCCATGCCGATCGAGTTCAGGTAGTCGATCGCCGCGCCGAGCCCGACCGCCTGCGCGATCGGCGGGGTGCCCGCCTCGAACTTGTGCGGGGCGGGGGCGTACGTCGACGAGTGCATCGACACCGTCTCGATCATCTCGCCGCCGCCCAGGAACGGAGGCAGGTCCTCCAGCAGTTCCTGGCGGCCCCACAGCACGCCGATGCCGGTCGGGCCGCACATCTTGTGGCCGGTGAAGGCCACGAAGTCGGCCTGCAGGGCCTGCACGTCCAGCGGCATGTGGGGGGCGGCCTGGGAGGCGTCGACGCACACCAGGGCGCCGACCTCCTGGGCGCGGCGCACGATCGCCTCGACCGGGTTGACCGTACCCAGGATGTTGGAGACCAGCACGAAGGAGACGATCTTCGTCTTCTCCGTGATGATCTCGTCGATGTCGGACAGGTCGAGCCGGCCGTCGTCGGTGAGACCGAACCACTTCAGCTTCGCGCCCGTGCGCTGCGCGAGCAGCTGCCACGGCACGATGTTGGAGTGGTGCTCCATCTCCGTGATGACGATCTCGGTCTCGGAGTCCACGCGGTAGGGCTCGTCGGCCCAGCCCAGCATGTTGGCCACGAGGTTCAGCGACTCCGAGGCGTTCTTGGTGAAGATCACCTCGTCGCGGCTGGGCGCGTTGATGAACTCGGCGACCTTGTCGCGCGCGCCCTCGTACAGTGCCGTGGCCTCCTCGGCGAGGACGTGCACGCCGCGGTGGACGTTGGCGTTGTGCTGCTCGTAGTACTCGTCGAGCACGTCGATGACCTGGCGCGGGGTCTGCGAGGTCGCGGCGTTGTCGAGGTAGACGAGCTTCCTCCCGTCGTGGAGCACTCGGTCCAGGATCGGGAAGTCCTTGCGGATCGCCTCGGTGTCGAGGAGGCCCGGCAGCTGTGTCACGCGGATGCGCCACCCTTCACGTATGCCTCGTAGCCTTCGTTCTCCAGCTTGTCCGCGAGCTCGGGACCGCCGGACTCGACGATGCGGCCGTTGGCGAACACGTGGACGTGGTCGGGCTTGATGTAGCGCAGGATGCGCGTGTAGTGGGTGATCAGCAGGGTGCCGACCTCACCGGTCTCGCGGACCCGGTTGACGCCCTCGGAGACGACGCGCAGGGCGTCGACGTCCAGGCCGGAGTCGGTCTCGTCGAGGATCGCGACCTTCGGCCTGAGCAGCTCCAGCTGGAGGATCTCGTGGCGCTTCTTCTCACCGCCGGAGAAGCCCTCGTTGACGTTGCGCTCGGCGAAGGACGGGTCCATGTTGAGGCGCTCCATGGCCTCCTTGACCTCCTTCACCCAGGTGCGCAGCTTGGGGGCCTCGCCGCGGATGGCGGTGGCGGAGGTGCGCAGGAAGTTGGAGACCGAGACGCCGGGGACCTCGACCGGGTACTGCATGGCGAGGAACAGGCCGGCGCGGGCGCGCTCGTCGACGGACATCTCGATGACGTCCTCGCCGTCGAGGGTGACGGTGCCGCCGGTGATCGTGTACTTGGGGTGACCCGCGAGGGAGTAGGCGAGGGTCGACTTGCCCGAGCCGTTGGGGCCCATGATGGCGTGCGTCTCGCCCTGCTTCACGGTGAGGTCGACGCCCTTGAGGATCTCCTTCGTGGCGTTGTCGGCCTCGACGGTGACGTGCAGGTCTCGGATTTCAAGCGTTGCCATGGGTGCCTCAGGACTCCTGGGTGAGGGAGACGAGCACGTCGTCCCCTTCGATCTTTACGGGGTATACGGGGACGGGGCGCGTCGCCGGGAGGGCGTCGGGCTTGCCGGAGCGGAGGTCGAAGCGCGAGCCGTGCAGCCAGCACTCGATGTGGCAGGCGTCGACCTCGCCCTCCGAGAGGGAGACGTTCGCGTGCGAGCAGATGTCGTGGATCGCGAACACCTCGCCCTCGGTCCGCACGATGGACACGGGCGTGCCGTCGAGTTCCACCCGTTTCGGGGTGTCCTCCTCCAGCTCGCCCAGTCCGCAGGCGCGTACGAAGGTCATGCGACCGACGCCTCCAGCTCCTCCTGGATCCTGGCGATCAGGCGCTCCTCGATGTCCGGGAGGCCGATCTGCTGGACCAGCTCGGCGAAGAAGCCGCGGACCACCAGGCGGCGGGCCTCGTGCTCCGGGATGCCGCGGGCCATCAGGTAGAAGAGCTGCTCGTCGTCGAAGCGGCCGGTGGCGGAGGCGTGGCCGGCGCCGACGATCTCGCCGGTCTCGATCTCCAGGTTGGGGACCGAGTCGACGCGCGCGCCGTCGGTGAGGACCAGGTTGCGGTTCATCTCGTAGGTGTCCGTGCCCTCGGCCGCGGCCTCGATGAGCACGTCGCCGATCCACACCGCGTGCGCGTTGTCGCCCTGCAGCGCGCCCTTGTAGACCACGTTCGACTTGCAGTGCGGGACGTTGTGGTCGACGAAGAGCCGGTGCTCCTGGTGCTGGCCCCGGTCGGTGAAGTACAGGCCGAACATCTCGACCTCGCCGCCGGGACCGGCGTAGTTCACGCGCGGGTGCAGCCGCACCAGGTCGCCGCCGAAGGTCACGACGACCGACTTGAAGGACGCGTCCCGGCCGACGAGGGCGTTGTGCTGGGCGGCGTGCACGGCCTTGTCGTCCCAGTCCTGGACGGAGACGACGGTCAGCTTGGCGCCGTCGCCCAGGAGGTAGTCGACGTTGGCGGCGAGCACCGCGTCACCGGTGTGGTCGATGACCACGACGGCCTCGGCGAAGGCGCCCAGCTCGATCACCTGGTGGCCGTAGGCGACCCCGCCCTGGCCGTGCACCGCGATGCGGATCGGCTCGGTGAGGACGGTCTCCTTCGGCACGGTCACGACCGAGGCCCGCTCGAAGGCGGAGTACGCCTGGGCGGCGACGCGGTCCACCGGGGTGCCCGCCCTGCCGAGCCGCGCGTCGTCGCGGCCGACGGTCTCGACGGTGACGCCCTCGGGGGCCTCGACGGTGACCTTCACGCCCTCGCCGGTGGCGACGGCGGTGCCGTCGTGCAGGCCGCGCAGCCGCTCCAGCGGGGTGAACCGCCACTCCTCCTCGCGGCCGTGCGGGACGGGGAAGTCCGCGACGTCGAAGGAGGGGGGCGCGCTCATGCGCGTGGCGACGGTGGAGTCCGCCTCGGCGGCGACCGCGATCGCACCGGCGGTCGTGGAGCCGACCGGTGGGGGTCCCCCCGCCGCAGCGAAGCCGGAGGTGGGGGAGTTCTGAGCCTCAGCCATGGCTGTCGTAGTGCTCGCTTTCCGTTACGTAAGGGGCTTGACGGGGACGGCGGGGCGGCTCCGGGGCCGCCCCTGGCCGGTGGTTAGCCGACCGCGCCCTCCATCTGCAGCTCGATCAGCCGGTTGAGCTCCAGCGCGTACTCCATGGGCAGCTCCTTGGCGATCGGCTCGACGAAGCCGCGCACGATCATCGCCATCGCCTCGTCCTCGCTCAGGCCCCGGCTCATCAGGTAGAAGAGCTGGTCCTCGGAGACCTTGGAGACGGTCGCCTCGTGGCCCATGGACACGTCGTCCTCGCGGACGTCCACGTAGGGGTAGGTGTCCGAGCGGGAGATCGTGTCGACGAGCAGCGCGTCGCAGAGCACGTTCGACTTCGAGCCCGGGGCGCCCTCGCCGATCTCGATCAGACCGCGGTAGGAGGTGCGGCCGCCGCCGCGCGCCACCGACTTGGAGACGATGTTGGACGACGTGTTCGGCGCCATGTGGACCATCTTGGCGCCCGCGTCCTGGTGCTGGCCCTCGCCCGCGAAGGCGATGGACAGGGTCTCGCCCTTGGCGTGCTCGCCCATCAGGTAGACGGCCGGGTACTTCATCGTCACCTTGGAGCCGATGTTGCCGTCGATCCACTCCATGGTCGCGCCCTCGTAGGCCACGGCGCGCTTGGTGACCAGGTTGTAGACGTTGTTCGACCAGTTCTGGATGGTCGTGTAGCGGCAGCGGGCGTTCTTCTTGACGATGATCTCGACGACCGCGGAGTGCAGCGAGTCCGACTTGTAGATCGGGGCCGTGCAGCCCTCGACGTAGTGCACGTAGGCGCCCTCGTCGACGATGATCAGGGTCCGCTCGAACTGGCCCATGTTCTCCGTGTTGATGCGGAAGTAGGCCTGGAGCGGGATCTCCACGTGCACGCCCGGCGGCACGTAGATGAAGGAACCGCCGGACCACACGGCGGTGTTCAGCGCGGCGAACTTGTTGTCGCCGGCCGGGATGACCGTGCCGAAGTACTCCTTGAAGAGCTCCGGGTGCTCCTTGAGCGCGGTGTCGGTGTCCAGGAAGATGACGCCCTGCTCCTCCAGGTCCTCGCGGATCTGGTGGTAGACGACCTCCGACTCGTACTGGGCGGCGACACCGGCCACGAGGCGCTTCTTCTCGGCCTCGGGGATGCCCAGCTTGTCGTAGGTGTTCTTGATGTCCTCGGGCAGGTCCTCCCAGGACTCCGCCTGCTTCTCCGTGGAGCGTACGAAGTACTTGATGTTGTCGAAGTCGATGCCCGACAGGTCCGAGCCCCAGTTCGGCATGGGCTTCTTCTCGAACAGGCGCAGGCCCTTGAGGCGGAGCTTGGTCATCCACTCCGGCTCGTCCTTCTTCGCGGAGATGTCCCGGACGACGTCCTCGTCCAGGCCGCGACGTGCCGACGCACCGGCCTCGTCCCGGTCGGCCCAGCCGTATTCGTACTTGCCCAGGCCCTCGAGCTCAGGGTGGGCAGTCTCCGTGGGGAGAGTCATGCGGGGTTCCTCCCGGCCGTGCTTGCGGATGCGTTGTGGCTGTAGTGACTGGTCTTGGAAGTCTTGGGCGCCTTCGGAATGAAGGTGGTGCAGACGCCGTCGCCGTGTGCGATGGTCGCCAGCCGCTGCACATGTGTACCGAGCAGCTCGGCGAAAAATTCCGTCTCGGCCTCGCACAGCTGCGGAAACTGCTCGGCGACGTGGGCGACCGGGCAGTGGTGCTGGCACAGCTGCTCGCCCGTGTGGGGCTGGGGAGCGCTGCGCGCGGTTGCAGCGTACCCGTCCGCGCTGAGCGCTTTGGCCAGGGCCTCGGTCCGCCGGTCCGGGGCGGCCGCTTCGACCGCCTTCCGGTAGGTCTCGGCCTGGGCGGCGATGCGGGCGCGGGCGAAGGCGGCGACGGCCTCGCCGCCGCCCTCGCGCTCGGCGATCCAGCGCAGCGCGTCGACGGCGAGCTTGTCGTACGACTGGTCGAAGGCGTCCCGTCCGCAGTCGGTCAGGGCGAACACCTTGGCCGGCCGGCCGCGCGTGCGCGTGCCGTAGACCCGGCGCTCGCGGGCCTCGACCACGCCGTCGGCGGCCAGGGCGTCGAGATGGCGGCGCACGGCCGCCTGGGTGAGTCCCAGCCGCTCGGCGAGTTCGGCGACGGTCGACGGGCCGTGGTCCAGGATGGACCGCGCGACCCGGTTGCGGGTGGGCCGCTCCCCGGTCGCGAGCTCCTCGTGGGGGATCCCCGTCGATGGCGCACCGTTTTTCACAACGCCATTGTTGCGTAATTCTTCGGGGCCGGGCAAGCCGCGTCCGGGCCCGCCGACGGTGCGCTGCGTCACTTAGGCATACCTAATCCGACCTGCGGAAACGATCTGGGATCGATCGAACCGGTGGCATGCCGGAGCCGCTTGCGGGACACTCGCGAACCATGCCCGCACCTCCTCCCACCGGCCCTCTCGTCACCCGGGGCACCCTCGCCGCGCAGCTGCGCGAACTGGGGGTCCGCTCCGGCGAGACCCTCCTCGTGCACTCCTCGCTCAGCTCCCTCGGCTGGGTCTGCGGCGGCGCCGTCGCGGTGGTCCAGGGCCTGCTGGACGTGCTCGCCCCGGACGGCACGCTGGTGGTCCCCACCCAGACCGGCGACCTGTCCGACCCGGCGCTGTGGCGCGACCCGCCGGTGCCCGAGCAGTGGTGGGAGACCGTCCGGGCCGCGATGCCCGCGTACGACCCGCTGATCACCCCCGCGCGCGGGGTCGGCGTGGTCCCGGAGACCGTGCGGACCTGGCCGGGCGCCCTGCGCAGCGCGCACCCGCAGACCTCGTTCGCGGCCGTCGGCCCGCGCGCGGCGGAGGTGGTCGAGGGGCACGCCCCCGACTGCCGGCTGGGTGAGCGCAGCCCGCTGGCGAAGCTGGAGGCGATGGGCGCGCGGGTGCTGCTGCTCGGCGCCGGGTACGGCGCCTGCACCAGCTTCCACCTCGCCGAGTACCGGATTCCGTCCCCGCTCGTCGAGGTCGGCCGCCCGGGGCCGTACGGCTGGGAGGTGGTGACCGAGGTGTCGATCACCTCCGAGCGGTTCGACGAGCTCGGGCACGACTTCGAGCGGGACCGGCCCGTGGTCCGGGGCAGGGTCGGGGCGGCCGACGCACGGCTGTTCCCGGTGGCGGACGCGGTGGCCTATGCCGAGAGGTGGCTGTCGGTGCACCGGCCGCGCACGGAGGAGTTCCTGTACCCGCCCGGCTGAACGCCCGCCCGCCCGCGTACCTAGACTCTGGACTCATGCGAAGTGAGCCCGCCCGTCCGTCTCCCGGCCACCACCCCGCGGGGAGAGGCTTCGCCTCGCACCCGCTCATCGAGGTCCGGGCCCTGGTGAAGCGGTACGGCACGAAGACCGCGGTGGACGGGCTCGACCTGGTGGCCCGGGCGGGAGTCACCGCCGTGCTCGGCCCCAACGGGGCGGGCAAGACGACCACGGTCGAGACCTGCGAGGGGTACCGGAAG
Organism: Streptomyces sp. NPDC051041; assembly: GCF_044456065.1. Taxonomy (NCBI): domain Bacteria; kingdom Bacillati; phylum Actinomycetota; class Actinomycetes; order Kitasatosporales; family Streptomycetaceae; genus Streptomyces; species Streptomyces sp. NPDC051041. The sequence goes on along the minus strand of NZ_JBITFM010000004.1, from coordinate 314,948 downwards.
CCGGACTCCGGCACGGTGCGCGTCCTGGGCCTCGACCCGGTGCGGGACTCGCGCGCGCTGCGGCCCCGCATCGGCGTGATGCTCCAGTCCGGCGGCGTCTACTCGGGCGCGCGGGCCGACGAGATGCTGCGCCACGTGGCGAAGCTGCACGCGCACCCGCTGGACGTGGACGCCCTGATCGAGCGGCTGGGCCTCGGCTCCTGCGGCCGGACGGCGTACCGCCGGCTCTCCGGCGGCCAGCAGCGGCGGCTCGCGCTGGCGATGGCCGTGGTGGGCCGCCCGGAGCTGGTGTTCCTCGACGAGCCGACCGCGGGCCTGGACCCGCAGGCCCGCCGCGCCACCTGGGACCTGGTCCGGGACCTGCGCGCCGACGGCGTCTCCGTGATCCTCACCACCCACCACATGGACGAGGCCGAGCAGCTCGCCGACGACGTGGCGATCATCGACGCGGGCCGGGTCATCGCCCAGGGCTCCCCGGAGGAGCTGTGCCGCGGCGGCGCCGAGAACACGCTGCGGTTCTCCGGCCGGCCCGGCCTGGACGTGGGCTCCCTGCTCAAGGCGCTGCCCGCGGACTGCTCGGCCGTGGAGCTGACGCCGGGCTCCTACCGGGTCACCGGCAAGATCGACCCGCAGCTGCTCGCGACGGTGACGTCGTGGTGCGCCCAGCACGGGGTGATGCCGGACCGGATCTCGGTGGAACGGCGCACCCTGGAGGACGTCTTTCTGGAACTGACCGGCAAGGAGCTGCGCTCGTGACCGCCACCGGTACGGGGACCCACGCGCCGAGGCCCGGCGCCGCGCCCCTCCCCCGCATGATCGCCGCCCAGGCCGCCCTGGAGACGCGGATGCTGCTGCGCAACGGCGAGCAGCTGCTGCTGACGGTGATCATCCCGACGCTGCTGCTCGTGCTGTTCAGCTCGGTGGACATCGTCGACACCGGCGCGGGCGAGGCCGTCGACTTCCTCGCCCCCGGCGTCCTCGCCCTCGCGGTGATGTCCACGGCGTTCACGGGGCAGGCCATCGCGACCGGGTTCGAACGGCGGTACGGGGTGCTGAAGCGGCTGGCGGCCTCGCCGCTGCCCCGCTGGGGCCTGATGACCGCGAAGACGCTGTCCGTGCTGGTCACCGAGGTGCTCCAGGTGGCGCTGCTGACGGTGATCGCCTTCGCGCTCGGCTGGTCGCCGCACGGCGGTCCCCTCCCCGTGCTCCTGCTGCTGCTCCTGGGCACGGCGGCCTTCTCCGGCCTCGGCCTGCTGATGGCGGGCACCCTGAAGGCGGAGGCGACGCTGGCCGCGGCCAACCTGGTCTTCCTGCTGCTGCTCGTCGGCGGCGGCGTGATCGTGCCGCTGGAGAAGTTCCCGGACGCCGCGCAGGGCGTGCTGGGCCTGCTGCCCGTCTCCGCGCTCTCCGACGGCCTGCGGGACGTGCTCCAGCACGGGGCGGGCATGCCGTGGGGCGACCTGGGGATCCTCGCCGTCTGGGCGGCCGCCGGGCTCGCGGCGGCGGGGAGGTTCTTCCGCTGGGAGTAGGCGGGACCCTCGTGAACGCGTGCACAAGCCGCCCCCTACGATGGAACGCGTGTCAAACGTGACCCGCGCCGACGCCGCGACCGCCGTGCGCAACCCGCTCGCCTTCGTCGCCGCCCGCTGGACCCCCGCCCCCCAAACGGTCCGGCGGGCCGCCCTGTCCGCGCTCGTGATGTCGGTGGTCATCGTGGTCACCGGCGGTGCCGTCCGGCTGACGGGCTCGGGCCTGGGCTGCCCGACCTGGCCCAAGTGCACCGCCGACTCGCTCACCGCGACCAGCGAGATGGGCGTCCACGGGGCCATCGAGTTCGGCAACCGGATGCTGACGTACGTGCTGTGTGCCGCCGTCGGCTGGGCGATCATCGCCGCCCGCTCGCAGAAGCCGTACCGGCGCGGCCTGACCCGGCTGGGCTGGGCGCAGTTCTGGATCGTGATGAGCAACGCGGTGCTCGGCGGCATCGTGGTCCTGGTCGGCCTGAACCCCTACACGGTCGCGGCCCACTTCGTGGCGACCTCGGCGCTCATCGCGGTCGCCACGGTGATGTGGCAGCGCACGCGGGAGGGCGACGCGCCGCCGCGTCCGCTGGTCGGCAAGGCGGTGCAGCAGCTGGTGTGGTTCATGGTCGCGGCCGCCGTGCTGCTGATCCTGGTCGGCACGGTGGTCACCGGCGCGGGCCCGCACGCGGGCGACTCCAGCGAGGTCGAGCGGATGCCGGTCGACTGGGAGACCGTGGCGAAGCTGCACGCCGTGCTGGCGTGGATCGTGGTGACGCTGACGTTCGCCCTCTGGTTCGCGCTGAAGGCGGTCGACGCCCCGAAGGGCCCGCTGAGCCGCACCCGCGAGCTGTTCCTGATCCTGCTCGCCCAGGGCGTCATCGGGTACGTGCAGTACTTCACGGACCTGCCCGAGATCCTGGTCGGCCTGCACATGTTCGGCTCGGCCCTGATGTGGATCTGGGTGCTGCGGGTGCTGTTGTCGCTGCGCGAGCGCCCGGAGGGCACGCCCGCGGTCCTGCCGGCCCGGGAGCCCGACAGCGCCGGTGTGCCGGTGGCCGGCCCCCGATAGCCGGAGCGGCGCCTTCCGGCCGGAGTCCTTCCGGCCGTCCCGGGAGACGGGTGCGTCCGTGCCGCCGCGGCCCCAGGGAGGGGGCCATGACCGACCGGCTGACGCGCATCAACCCCGAGCGGCGCCACGCGACGCCCGGCTACCGCCACGTCACTGTGGTGGAGGCGGGCCGCACGGCCCGCCTCGCGGGGCAGTGCCCCCTGGACGCCGACGGCGCCCTGCTCGGCGTGTCCCGGCTCGGGCTGCCGGGGCAGCTCGTCGAAGTGGACTTCACGGTGGCGCCGCCCGGCTGAGCGGCCCGGTCCGATCCAGCCCGTACACCCGCGTCGCGTTTCCCGACGCGATCATTCCCGCCACCCGCTGAGCGTCCCCCGGCGACCACGCCCCCTCGGCGACCCAGGTGCCGAGCACGCGCGCGAGGGACTCGCGGAACAGGCGGGCGCCCACCACGTGCAGTTCGGGCAGGCCCCGGGCGCCGCTGGAGAAGAGGATCTTGCCGAAGGGGGCCAGTTCCAGGATCTCCGCGAGGACGGTCGCGGCGCGGGCTCCGGTGCGGACCAGGGCGGCGCCCGAGTCGGCGTACACGTGCGGGAAGACGCCGGCGAGGTGGGCGGCGTGCCGGTGGTACGGGTAGCCGTGCAGCAGCACGAGGTCGGTGCCGAGACCGGCGGTGGCCCGTACGAAGTCCGTCAGCAGCACCGGGTCCGTGCGGTCGATGCGCAGGCCCGGCTCCCCCAGCCCGGCGTGCAGCTGCAGCGGCAGCCCCGAGGCGACCGCGCTCCACAGCAGGTGCCTGAGCAGCACCGGGTCGCTCAGCTCCCCGCCGACCTCCCGTCCGGCCAGCCACCGCCCGGCCGCGCCGCGCACCTCGCCGGGCCCCGGCGGCTCGGGGGCGAGGGCCAGCCCGTGCCGTACGCCCGCCACGGAGGTGAAGGCCACGGCGTGCGCGGCGGCGCCGTGCACCGCCTCGGCGAGGTTGGCGAGGAACGCCTCCACGGTCCCGGAGGTGTCGGCGACCTGCTCCGCCAGCAGTTCGAGGCGCACGATCTCGTGGGCCTCGGCGGCCCCGGCGGACGCCATCTCGGCGGGGCCGGTCAGATCGCCCGGCAGTCCGGTGTCGACCAGATAGGTCGTGATGCCGCTGCCCCGCAGCAGCCGGCGGCCCGCCTCCAGGACGCCCAGCTCCCGGCGCCGGGCCAGGTAGCGGGCGGGCGGGCAGTGCGGTTCCAGGCCGAGCAGCGGCGGGCACCAGCGGCGTACCGCGAAGCCGGTCTGCGTGTCGAACAGGGTGGTGCCCGGCGCGGGCGGTCCCTCGGTGCGGGCCAGCTGGGCCTCGAAGGTGCCCAGGCCCAGCTCCGTTCTCAGCACGCCGTGGCAGTACTGGTCCACGAGGGACGGCGTCTCGATCATCCGGGCTCCCCGTGACTGGACCGTGCGCTCCTCGGCCGGGCCGTCGCCGGGCCCGCGCTCCTACGGTCCTAACGGGTGAACCGGGTCTCAGGTGTTGCTCTTCCCGCCCACCTGGATCCCGGCCATGCGCGACCACTCGTACGGGCCCGTCCTGACCTTCGCCGCGAACTCGCCGTCGAACGCCTCGTGGGCGGTGATCCCCGCCTTCTCCACCGCCTTCCGGGCGATGGCGTACGTCGGCGCGACCAGGTCGCCCCAGCCGCCGTCCCCGCCGACGAGCACGATCCGGGCCCCGCGCTGCCCGAGGTAGGCCACCTGGCCCTCGGCCCCGCCGTGCGCCTTGGCGAAGGCGCCGATCCGCTTGGCGAGCCGGGCCGCCGTGCGCTCGGCCTTCGCGTCAACCTGCTGCGTGTCTGCCATGGCCAGGATGCTACCGACGGGTAGCCGGAACGGCGACGGGCGGGGGGGGGGGGCGGGGGGCCCCCCCCCCCCCCCCCGCCGGGGGGGGGGGGGGGGGCGGGGAAACGCGCGGGCCCCGAGCAAGAACCCCCCCAAGATGGATGTCCACGTGAAAACCCCCAGCAACC
>NZ_JBITFM010000004.1:0-310349 GCF_044456065.1 Streptomyces sp. NPDC051041 | reverse complement strand
GCTCCTCCTAAATCGTGGGGGGCGGCCGGCGGGCCCCGGCCCCCCCGGGGGGGGGCCGGCCCGGGGGGGGGGGGGGGGGGGGGGGCGCCCCCCCCCCCCCCCCCCCGCCGGCGGCGCTCAGCGCAGGAAGGGGTCCACCGCGATCGCCAGGAACAGCACCGACACATAGGTGATGGACCAGTGGAACAGCCGCATCTCCTTGAGCTTGGCGCCCGTCACCTCGGCCCTGGCCCGGTTCTGCAGCGCGTGCGCCTCCCACAGCCACCAGCCGCCCGCCGCCAGGGCGACCGCGGTGTAGAACCAGCCGGTGTAGCCCAGCGGGGTCAGCAGCAGCGACACCGCGACCATCACCCAGCTGTAGATCACGATCTGCCGGGCGACCACCTTGTTGGAGGCGATGACCGGCAGCATCGGCACGCCCACGCGCGCGTAGTCGTCCTTGACCTTCATGGACAGCGGCCAGTAGTGCGGCGGCGTCCAGAAGAAGATGACCATGAAGAGGACGACCGGGGCCCACGACAGCGAGTTCGTGACGGCCGACCAGCCGATCAGCACCGGCATGCAGCCGGCGATGCCGCCCCACACGATGTTCTGCGACGTGCGGCGCTTGAGGATCATCGTGTAGACGACCACGTAGAACAGCAGCGCGCCGAGGGAGAGCCAGGCCGACAGCCAGTTGACGGTGAGGCCGAACAGCAGCGTCGAGACGACCGCCAGCGTGATGCCGAAGGCGAGGCACTCGCGGGGGCCGACCATGCCGGTGACCAGGGGGCGCTGCGAGGTGCGGTCCATCAGCGCGTCGATGTCGCGGTCGAGGTACATGTTCAGCGCGTTGGCGCCGCCCGCGGACAGGTAGCCGCCGAGGCAGGTGAGCAGCACCAGCGTCAGGTCGGGCACACCCTGCTCGGCGAGGAACATCACCGGGACCGTGGTGATCAGCAGCAGCTCGATGATCCGCGGCTTGGTCAGTGCCACGAACGCCTTGACACGGGCCCCGAACGGCCGGTGACTGGAGCTCCTGCTCTCCCCCAGCACCCCCGCTGGACGGGATTCGACGGCCGTCACGCACACCCCTACAGAGACATCCCAGCAAGCCCGCCCGCGTGAAGTACGGGTAAAGGCTCGCGCGTACCACGCCACTGTAGACGTTGCCCATATCCCGGCCTCCGTGGGGGTGGGGTCGTGTTGGCGGACGTGATCCGACGGGCGCACAGCAGCTCGATCGAGCACCCGGATGAGCGGCCCCGTCTTCACCTGTCACCTGCGGTTCCGGGCGGTCGGCAGGCGCGCCGCGAAGAGTCCCGGCAGTCTGTGACGACACGCAAAAACGCACGTACTTCCGGGGGTAGGCTCGACACGGCCGGCCGACGCACGGACACGCCGGCCCCCGGTGGGCGCCCACGTGCACCGGACTACGACATGTGGAGAGGAGCCCTGACCCAGGGTGAGCACCAAGCCGACCACCACAGACTTCGACTGGACCGAGTTGGACCAGCGTGCCGTCGACACCGCGCGTGTCCTGGCCGCCGATGCCGTACAGAAGGTCGGCAACGGCCATCCGGGTACGGCGATGAGCCTGGCGCCGGCCGCCTACACCCTCTTCCAGAAGGTGATGCGGCACGACCCGGCGGACGCGGACTGGGTCGGACGGGACCGCTTCGTGCTGTCCGCCGGCCACTCGTCGCTGACTCTCTACATCCAGCTGTACCTGGCCGGCTTCGGCCTGGAGCTGGAGGACCTGAAGTCCTTCCGCACCTGGGGCTCCAAGACGCCGGGCCACCCCGAGTACGGGCACACCGTGGGCGTGGAGACCACCACCGGCCCGCTCGGCCAGGGCGTCGCCAACGCCGTCGGCATGGCCATGGCCGCCCGCTACGAGCGCGGCCTGTTCGACCCGGAGGCCGCCCCCGGCGAGTCCCCCTTCGACCACTTCGTCTACTGCATCGCCGGGGACGGCTGCCTGCAGGAGGGCATCTCCGCCGAGGCCTCCTCCCTGGCCGGCCACCAGAAGCTCGGCAACCTGATCCTGCTGTGGGACGACAACCACATCTCGATCGAGGGCGACACCGCCACCGCCGTCTCCGAGGACACCGTCAAGCGGTACGAGGCCTACGGCTGGCACGTGCAGCGCGTGGCGCCGCAGGAGAACGGCGACCTGGACCCGCGGGCGATCTTCGAGGCGATCCAGCGGGCCAAGGAGGTCACGGACCGGCCGTCCTTCATCGCGATGCGCTCGATCATCGCCTGGCCGGCGCCGAACGCGCAGAACACCGAGGCCGCGCACGGCTCGGCGCTGGGCGAGGACGAGGTCGCGGCCACCAAGCGGGTCCTCGGCTTCGACCCGGCCAAGACCTTCGAGGTCGCCGAGGAGGTCATCGCCCACACCCGCAAGGCCCTGGACCGGGGCGAGGCGGCCCGTGCCGTGTGGGAGAAGTCCTTCCAGCAGTGGCGGGACAACAACCCCGAGCGGGCCGCCGAGTACGACCGGGTCAGCAGGGGCGAGCTGCCCGCGGGCTGGGAGGAGAAGATCCCGGTCTTCGAGGCGGGCAAGGCGGTCGCCACCCGTGCCGCGTCCGGCAAGGTGCTCCAGGCGCTCGGCGCGGTGATCCCCGAGCTGTGGGGCGGCTCCGCCGACCTGGCCGGCTCGAACAACACCACCATCGACAAGACGTCGTCGTTCCTCCCGGCGGACAACCCGCTGCCGGAGGCCGACCCGTACGGCCGCACCATCCACTTCGGCATCCGCGAGCACGCGATGGCCGCGGAGATGAACGGCATCGCCCTGCACGGCAACACCCGCATCTACGGCGGCACCTTCCTGGTGTTCTCCGACTACATGCGCAACGCCGTGCGGCTGTCGGCGCTGATGCACCTGCCGGTGACGTACGTGTGGACGCACGACTCCATCGGCCTGGGCGAGGACGGCCCCACCCACCAGCCCGTCGAGCACCTGGCCGCGCTGCGCGCCATCCCGGGCCTGAACATCGTGCGCCCGGCCGACGCCAACGAGACCGCCATCGCCTGGCGGGAGATCCTCAGGCGCTGGACGAAGGAGTTCGGCAAGGGGCAGCCGCACGGCCTGGCCCTCACCCGGCAGGGCGTGCCGACGTACGAGCCCAACGAGGACGCGGCGCGCGGCGGGTACGTGCTGTTCGAGGCCGAGGGCGGCGAGGCGCAGGTCATCCTCATCGCCACCGGATCCGAGGTGCACGTCGCCGTGGAGGCGCGCGAGCGGCTCCAGGCCGAGGGCGTGCCCACGCGGGTGGTGTCGATGCCGTCCGTGGAGTGGTTCGAGCAGCAGGACCAGGGGTACCGGGACAGCGTCCTGCCGCCGTCGGTGAAGGCCCGAGTCGCGGTGGAAGCCGGGGTCGGACTGACCTGGCACAAGTACGTCGGGGACGCCGGCCGCATCGTTTCCCTGGAGCACTTCGGCGCGTCCGCCGACGGCAAGGTCCTTTTCCGCGAGTTCGGCTTCACTGCGGAGAACGTGGCGGCCGTGGCCCGGGAATCGATCGCCGCAGCACAGCGCTGACGCTCATACACGACACGTAGGAGATGGAATTTCCATGACCGACGCACTGAAGCGCCTCTCCGAGGAAGGCGTCGCGATCTGGCTGGACGACCTGTCGCGCAAGCGGATCACGTCCGGCAACCTCGCTGAGCTGATCGACCAGCAGCACGTCGTGGGCGTCACCACCAACCCGACGATCTTCCAGAAGGCGATCAGCGAGGGCGACGGCTACGACCAGCAGCTGTCCGACCTCGCCGCCCGCCGGGTGACGGTCGAAGAGGCCATCCGCATGATCACCACGGCGGACGTCCGGGACGCCGCCGACATCCTGCGGCCCGTCTTCGACGCCACCGGCGGCCAGGACGGCCGGGTCTCCATCGAGGTGGACCCGCGCCTGGCGCACGACACCAAGGCGACGGTCGCCGAGGCCAAGCAGCTCGCCTGGCTGGTGGACCGCCCCAACACCCTGATCAAGATCCCGGCGACCGAGGCGGGCATCCCGGCCATCGCCGAGGTCATCGGCCTGGGCATCAGCGTCAACGTCACGCTGATCTTCTCCCTGGAGCGCTACCGGAAGGTCATGGACGCGTTCCTGACCGGCCTGGAGAAGGCGAAGGAGCGCGGCCTGGACCTGTCGCAGATCCACTCCGTGGCGTCCTTCTTCGTCTCCCGCGTCGACACCGAGATCGACAAGCGGATCGACGCGCTCGGCACGGACGAGGCCAAGGCCCTGCGCGGCAAGGCCGCGGTCGCCAACGCGCGCCTGGCCTACCAGGCCTACGAGGAGGTGTTCGGCTCCGAGCGCTGGCAGGCGCTGGAGAAGGCCGGCGCCAACAAGCAGCGCCCGCTGTGGGCGTCGACCGGGGTGAAGGACAAGGCGTACAGCGACACGATGTACGTCACCGAGCTGGTCGCGCCGAACACGGTGAACACCATGCCGGAGGCCACGCTGCTGGCCACCGAGGACCACGGCGAGATCACCGGCAACACCGTCGCCGGCACCTACGAGCAGGCCCGTGCCGACCTGGACGCGGTCGAGGCGCTCGGCATCAAGTACGACGACGTGGTGCAGCTGCTGGAGAAGGAGGGCATCGAGAAGTTCGAGGCGTCCTGGAACGACCTGCTGAAGTCGACCGAGGCGGAGCTCAAGCGCCTCGCCCCCGCGGAGGGCTGAACAGGTGTCGAGCGGCAATCCGCTGCGTGATCCGGCCGACCGGCGGCTTCCGCGGATCGCGGGGCCGTCGGGGCTGGTCATCTTCGGTGTCACGGGTGATCTGTCCCGCAAGAAGCTGATGCCGGCCGTGTACGACCTGGCCAACCGGGGGCTGCTGCCGCCGGGGTTCTCGCTGGTGGGGTTCGCCCGCCGGGAGTGGGCCCATGAGGACTTCGCGCAGGAAGTGCACGACGCGGTCAAGGAGCACGCCCGCACCCCCTTCCGGGAGGAGGTCTGGCAGCAGCTGATCCAGGGCATGCGGTTCGTGCAGGGCACCTTCGACGACGACGCCGCCTTCGAGCGGCTGCGCGCCACGATCGAGGAGCTGGACAAGGCGCAGGGCACCGGCGGCAACTTCGCCTTCTACCTGTCGGTGCCGCCGTCGGCGTTCCCGGTGGTCATCCGGCAGCTGAAGAAGCACCGGCTGGCGGAGCAGCGCGACGGTTCCTGGCGGCGGGCGGTGATCGAGAAGCCGTTCGGGCACGACCTGGCCTCGGCCGAGGAGCTGAACGCGCTGGTGCACGAGGTGTTCGCGCCGGAGCAGGTGTTCCGCATCGACCACTACCTGGGCAAGGAGACGGTCCAGAACATCCTGGCGCTGCGCTTCGCCAACCAGCTGTTCGAGCCGATCTGGAACCGGTCCTTCGTGGACCATGTGCAGATCACCATGGCCGAGGACATCGGCATCGGCGGCCGGGCGGGCTACTACGACGGCATCGGCGCGGCGCGGGACGTCATCCAGAACCACCTGCTGCAGCTGATGGCGCTGACCGCGATGGAGGAGCCGGCCTCCTTCGACGCCGATGCGCTGGCGGCGGAGAAGACCAAGGTGCTCGGCGCGGTGCGGCTGCCGCGGGACCTGGCCCGGTCCACGGTGCGGGCCCAGTACACGGCCGGCTGGCAGGGCGGGGCGAAGGTGATCGGCTACCTGGAGGAGGAGGGCATCGACCCGAAGTCCACCACCGACACCTACGCGGCGATCAAGCTGGAGGTGGACAACCGCCGCTGGGCGGGGGTGCCGTTCTACCTGCGCACCGGCAAGCGGCTGGGCCGCCGGGTGACGGAGATCGCGGTGGTCTTCCAGCGTGCTCCGCACTCGCCGTTCGGCGCCACCGCCACCGAGGAGCTGGGCTCGAACGCGATCGTGATCCGGGTCCAGCCCGACGAGGGGGTCACCGTCCGGTTCGGCTCCAAGGTGCCGGGCACGTCGATGGAGATCCGGGACGTGTCGATGGACTTCGCCTACGGCGAGTCCTTCACCGAGTCCAGCCCGGAGGCCTACGAGCGGCTGATCCTGGACGTGCTGCTGGGCGACGCCAACCTCTTCCCGCGCACCGAGGAGGTGGAGCTGTCCTGGAAGATCCTCGATCCGATCGAGGAGTTCTGGGCCGCCCACGGCACTCCGGCCCGGTATCCGGCCGGGACCTGGGGGCCGGCCGAGGCGGAGGAGATGCTGCGGCGAGACGGACGGAGCTGGCGCCGGCCATGAGGACAGACCTGACCGACACCACGGCCAGCAAGATCAACAAGGCGTTGGTGCAGGGCCGCCGCGCCATCGGCACCCCGGCCGTGGGCATGGTGCTCACCCTCGTCATCGTCACCGACGAGGAGAACGCCTACGACGCCCTCAAGGCGGCCAGCAACGCCGCCCACGAGCACCCCGCCCGCACCCTGGTCGTCGTCAAGCGCGTCTCGCGCTCGCCGCGCGACCGCACGCAGTCCCGGCTGGACGCCGAGGTCCGGGTGGGCGCCGACGCGGGCACCGGCGAGACGGTGATCCTGCGGCTGTACGGAGAGATCGTCGACCACGCCGACTCGGTGGTGCTGCCGCTGCTGCTGCCGGACGCGCCGGTGGTGGTGTGGTGGCCGGTGAACGCGCCGCTCGACCCGGCGAAGGACCCGCTGGGCGCCCTCGCCCAGCGCCGGATCACCGACCTGTACGCCGCCGAGGAGCCGATCCGGGAGCTGGCCGCGCGGGCGGACGCCTACACGCCGGGCGACACCGACCTGGCCTGGACCCGGATCACGCCGTGGCGCTCGATGCTGGCGGCCGCCCTCGACCAGGTCGACTGCGAGGTCCAGGCCGTCGACGTGGAGGGCGAGGAGTTCAACCCGAGCTGTGAGCTGCTGGCGATGTGGCTCGCGGACCGGCTGGACGTCCCCGTCACGCGTTCGCTGTCCGGCGGACCGGGTCTGACGGCGGTCCGCATGGACACCGACTGCGGCCCGATCGTCCTGGACCGCGCGGACGGCTCGCTCGCGACCCTGTCCATACAGGGCCAGCCGGCCCGCGCGGTGGCGCTGAAGCGGCGGGACACGGCCGAGCTGATCGCGGAGGAGCTGCGGCGCCTGGACCCGGACGACACGTACGCGTCGTCGCTGCGGTACGGGGTGGACCGGCTGAAGCCGGCGAGGGACCCGGAGCCGGCGCGGCCGGCGGCCAAAGGAGAACCCGCGAGCGGCGGGGAGGAGCCGGTCGCGGTCCCCGCTCCCGTCGAGACCGCTGCGAAAGCACCCGCGGCGGAAGCGACGGCGAAGGCGCCGGTGAAGCAGGAGTCCCCCACCCCGGAACCGGTGCGGAAGGCGGCGAAGTGAGTACGGCACCCCAGCTCGTCGTGCACCGCGACAAGGAGCTGATGGCCCAGGCCGCGGCGGCCCGGCTGATCACGAAGATCGTGGACGCGCAGGCCTCCCGGGGCTCGGCGTCCGTGGTCCTCACCGGAGGCCGCAACGGCAACGGGCTGCTCGCCGCGCTGGCCGCCGCGCCGGCCCGGGACGCCGTCGACTGGAGCCGCCTGGACCTGTGGTGGGGCGACGAGCGGTTCCTGCCGGAGGGCGACCCGGAGCGCAACGTCACGCAGGCGCGGCAGGCGCTGCTGGACGCGGTGCCGGTGGACCCCGAGCGCGTGCACGCCATGCCCGCGTCGAACGGCCCGTACGGCACGGACGTGGAGGCGGCGGCGGCCGCGTACGCCCAGGAGCTGGCGCGGGCGGCGGGACCGGAGAACCACGGCCCCGTCCCGGTGTTCGACGTGCTGATGCTGGGTGTCGGCCCGGACGCGCACGTGGCGTCGCTCTTCCCCGAGCTGCCGGCGGTCCGGGAGACGGAGCGGACGGTGGTCGGCGTGCACGGCGCGCCCAAGCCGCCGCCGACCCGGATCACGCTCACGCTGCCGGCGATCCGCGCGGCCCGCGAGGTGTGGCTGCTGGCGGCCGGCGAGGACAAGGCGCAGGCCGCGGCGATCGCCCTGTCGGGCGCGGGTGAGATCCAGGCTCCGGCGGCGGGTGCGTACGGCCGGGCCCGCACGCTGTGGCTGCTGGACGCGGCGGCGGCCGCGCAGCTGCCGCGGTCGCTGTATCCGCCGGCGTCGCCGTGACGGCGACGGCGCCCCGGTCCCGGTGAGCGGCCGGTGTCCCACGACACACGTGGGGCACCGGCCGCTTCCGCGTTCCCGGGGCCGTGTCCGCCTCGCGCCGACCGGTCACGGCCCGGCGTCCGGCTCCCGCAGCACCCGGGTGACATGGGCGGCCAGGTCGGCCCGGAGGCTCTCCCGGGTCATGTGCTCGCGGTCGACGAGGTGGTCGACGAGGTCGGCGCGGACGGCCGCGAGCAGCGCGTGCGCGGTGAAGCCGGCGCCGGTCAGGCCGGGGATCTCCGCCAGGACGTCCCGCAGCGTGCGGTGCCACCAGTCGTAGTGGTCCGTTCGGTAGGGGCTGTCGCTTCCGGTCCCCTCCAGCGCCAGTGAGAGGTGCCGGTGGTCGAGCTTGAAGCACAGGACCGCGTCCAGCAGGGCGTGCACGCGCTCGACGGGCGGGGTGCCGGGGCCGAGGGGAGGGGGGCCGTCGGCGACGGCCCGGCGCAGCGGTTCGAGCCGGGCCTCGCAGAGCGCGAGGATCAGGCCGGTGCGGTCGGCGAAGCCGCGGAAGAGGGTGCCCTTGCCGACGCCGGCGGCGGCCGCGATGTCGGCCATGGTCACGTCCTCGGGGCGGGCGCACTCGGCGAACAGCCGGTCGGCCGCCGCGAGGACGGCTTCGCGGTTGCGCAGGGCGTCCGCGCGGGGCTTGCGCTCGGGCACGGGTTCCTCCGGTGAGACACGACGGGGACGGGGACGGACCCCGGCGGACACATGAAGCGGACCGCCGGTCCGCATCGACTTGATAAGCGGACCCTGGGTCCGTATTCTCGCTTAAGCGGACTCGCGGTCCGCATTCTATCGGAGGAGGAAATCGCCATGACCACGCACGCGCGGACGGCGGCCGACGTCTACCGCCACGGCCTTCGGCTGCTGCTCGACGGGAACATCCCCGCCTGGGTCGACCTGTGGGCCGACGACGGCGTGTTCGAGTTCCCCTTCGCCCCCGAGGGGTGGCCGAAGCGCCTGGAGGGCAAGGCCGCCGTGGGCGCGTACATGCGCCACTACCCCGAGCGCATCGAGCTCCACGAGTTCCCCGAGCTGGAGATCCACCGGACCGAGGACCCGGGGACCGTCGTGGTGGAGATGCGCGCCCTGGGGCGCCTGGTGCAGACCGGGCAGCCCTACGACATGACCTACATCGCCGTCGTGACGGTCGCGGACGGCCGGATCACCCGCTACCGCGACTACTGGAACCCGCTCGCGGTCCCGCGGGACGGCGCGGCCGACTTCGCGGAGGCGGGCCGGTGACCGCCTCCCCCGCCACCCTGGTCATCGGCGCCACCGGCACGACCGGCAGCCGGGTGGCCGCCGGGCTCACCGCACGCGGCCACCGGGTCCGGGCCGCGAGCCGGCGCGCCGCTCCCGTCGAGGGCGCCACCGCCGTCCGCTTCGACTGGTACGACCCCGCGACGCACGAGGAGGCCCTGCGGGACGCGGACCGGGTCTACCTCGTCCCGCCCCTCGCCTCCGCCGACCCGGCCGCCGTGATGCTGCCCTTCCTGGAACGGGCCCGGGCGGCCGGAGTGCGCCGGGCCGTGCTGCTCAGCTCCTCGGCGATCCCGGCCGGCGGCCCGGCCGTCGGGCAGGTGCACCAGGCCCTGCCCGGTCTGTTCGACGAGTGGGCGGTGCTGCGGCCGTCGTGGTTCATGCAGAACTTCACCGGCGACCACATGCACGCCCGCAGCATCCGCGAGCAGGGCGTGATCCTGACCGCGGCCGGTGAGGGGCGGGTGGCCTTCGTCGACGCCGACGACATCGCGGCCGTCGCGGTGCACGCGCTGACCGCCGGGCGGAGCCCCGACAGCGACCTGGTCGTCACCGGTCCGCGGGCGCTGAGCCACACCGAGGTGGCCGCCGTCCTCAGCGAGGTGACCGGCCGTGAGGTCGTCCACCGGCGGCTGACGTACGAGCAGCTGCGCGATCGCCTGGCGCTGAGCATGCCCCGCGAGTTCGCCACCGTGCTCGCGGACCTGGACCGGGCGATCGCCGGCGGGGCCGAGGACCGGGTCACCGACACCGTGGAGCGTCTGACCGGGCGTCCGCCGCGCGACTTCCGTGCCCACGTGGAGCGGGCCCTGGCGCGGGAAGCCGCCGTCCGGTGACCCGGCGGGCGGCGTCCGCCCGCCGGACAGCGGCGCCCGGTGCGTGCTTCGGCAAGCGGCGCGGGGGACGCGCGGCGGAGCCGCCCCCGTACCCGCGCGCCGTGCGGCGAACGGGCGTGCCGGGCGCCGCGACGCCGCGGGGAGCCGCCGGAGGGGCTCCGGGTGCCGGGCCGGCGCACCCGGAGCCCCTCCGGCGCTACTTCACCGACCCCGCCATCACGCCCTGCACGAAGTGCCGCTGGAAGGCGAAGAACACGACCAGCGGCACGATCAGCGACAGGAAGGCGCCCGGCGCCAGCACGTCGATGTTGCTGCCGAACTGCCGGATCTGCGACTGGAGCTCCACGGTCAGCGGCTGGGCGGAGCTGTCGGCGAAGAGCAGCGCCACCAGCATGTCGTTCCACACCCACAGGAACTGGAAGATGGCGAGGCTGGCGATGGCGGGCCGGCCCACCGGCAGCACGAGCCGGGTGAAGATCCGCCACTCGCTGCCGCCGTCCATGCGGGCCGCCTCCAGCATCTCCTTGGGCATCTCGGCGAAGTAGTTCCGCAGCAGGAACACCGCGAACGGCAGCCCGTACGCCACGTGGAAGAGCACCACGCCGGGGATCGTGCCGAACAGGCCGAGCTGGCCGAAGAGCTTGGCGACGGGCAGCAGGCCGATCTGCACGGGCACCACCAGCAGGGCCACCACGACCAGGAAGACGGCGTCCCGGCCCGGGAAGTCCAGCCAGGCGAAGGCGTATCCGGCGAGCGCCGCGACGACCACGACCAGCACGGTCGTCGGCACCGAGATCAGCACCGTGTTCCAGAAGGCCCGGGTGATCCCGCTGTTGTCCAGCAGCGCCGCGTAGTTGTCGAAGGAGAGCCGGCCGGGACTGGTGAACACCGTCCACCAGCCGCCCTCGGCGGTGTCCTCGGCGGACCGCAGGGACGACAGGAACAGCCCGGCCAGCGGGGTCATCCACACCAGCCCGACCACCACGAGGAAGGCCTGGACGACCCCGTTGGCCAGGGAGCGCCGGACGGTGTTCATCGCTGACTCCTTCGGAAGCGGCGGACGTTGAAGACCATGGCCGGGATCACCAGCAGCAGGAGCAGCACGCCCAGGGCGCTGCCCAGCCCCTGGTTGTTGCCGCCGCCGAACGACACCAGCCACATCTGGGTCGCCAGCACGGTGGCGTCCTCCTGCACGGGCCCGGGAGCGATGATGTAGACGAGGTCGAAGACCTTCATCACGTTGATCACCAGGGTCACGAAGACCACCGTCAGCACCGGCGCGAGCAGCGGGACGGTGATCCGGCGGAAGATCTGCCACTCGTTGGCGCCGTCCATCCGCGCCGCCTCCAGCGCGTCCCGCGGCAGCGTCGACAGCCCCGCGCCGATCAGCACCATCGCGAAGCCGGTCCAGATCCACAGGTAGGCCCCGATGATCGCGGGCGTGACGAGCGTCGGCCCGAGCCAGGAGACGCCCTCGTAGGGCGGGGCGAAGTTCGCGGCGGGGAGCCGGACGGTGTACGAGCCGTCGGCCAGGTCCGCGAAGCGGAAGGAGCCG
This sequence comes from Streptomyces sp. NPDC051041, assembly GCF_044456065.1. Taxonomy (NCBI): domain Bacteria; kingdom Bacillati; phylum Actinomycetota; class Actinomycetes; order Kitasatosporales; family Streptomycetaceae; genus Streptomyces; species Streptomyces sp. NPDC051041. The sequence continues at coordinate 298,552 of NZ_JBITFM010000004.1, read as the reverse complement.
TCGGACGCGGTGGTCGTGGAGGCGACCGCCCTGCCGTCGCGCACCGCCTCGACCCTCATCTCCGGCAGCCCGCTCTCCCGCCGGTCGACCACGCCCTGCTCCCCTCCCCCGCCGGGCGTGAAGTCGAGGTACACCACGCCGCGCAGTTCACCGGGGCCGGCCGTGCGCGCGGCGGCCCCGTACGCGGGCTCGGCGCCGGCGGGCAGGTCCTTCGGCTGCACGCCGACCAGGCCGAGTGCCACCGTGTCGCCCGGCGACACGCCGGTGGCCGTCCGGTACGAGCCGTCCGCCTCCTCCGTCAGCCCCTGCCCGTCCCGGGCCCGGGCCGTCGGGTAGGAGGAGGTGCCCTCGAAGGCGTCGTGGACGGCGACCACGGCGGCGTTCAGCACGCCCTTGTCCGGGTCCTCGTCGTAGGCGAGCCGGAAGATGATGCCCGCGGCGAGGAAGGAGACCGCCATCGGCATGAACAGCAGCAGCTTGAAGGCGGTGGCCCAGCGGACCTTCTCGACGAGGACGGCCAGGATCAGTCCGAGGCCGGTCAGCAGCGTCGGCGCGACGACGACCCAGACGGCCGTGTTGCGGATGGCCTTGAGCGTCGCCGGGTCGCGGAACATCTCGGCGTAGTTCTCGCCGCCCACGAAACGGGTGCCGGAGGCGTCGAAGAAGCTGCGGCCGACGGAGAACAGCACCGGGTAGACGACGAGCGCGCCCAGCAGGAGCAGCGCGGGCAGGACGAAGAGCAGGGCGACGCCCCGTCCCCGCCGCCGCGGGCGCCGGGTGGTCCCGGCGCCGGCGGCGGCCGGCGGGCTCGTCTCTTTCACGAGCGTGGTCGTCATGTCAGCCCCGGTACGCCTTGGCCGCCGCGGCCTCCAGCTTCGCCGCCGTGGCCTTCGGGTCGGACGGGTCGCGCAGGAAGTCCTGCAGCAGCTTCCACTCGCCGGCGCCCTTGGTGCCGCCGAAGGCCGCCGGGGCCTGGTCGGACATGTCGAAGCGGACCGAGTCCCCGGCCTGCACGAGGGACTCGGCGGTGGCCCGGGTGACGTCGTCGCCGTACGAGGCGAGGTCGAGCTTCCGGTTCGGGGAGAGGAAGCCGCCCGCCTCGGCCCACACGGCGGCGGCCTCCGGGGTGGCCAGGTACTCCAGGAGCGCCTGGGCGGCCTTCTGGTTCTTGCCGTCCTTCAGGACGACGGCCGCGTCGCCGCCGCTGACCACCGGCGCCCTGCCGTCGCCGACCGCGGGGAACGGGAAGAAGTCCGCGTCCTCGCCGATCGACTTGCCGAACTGGTCCTTGGCGACGCCGGCGACGAAGTCGCCCTCGTAGACCATGCCGGCCTCGGGCTCCGGCCCGAACACCTTCTCCACCGAGCCGGGGAAGTCGGTGTTCAGGGCGCCCTTCTGGCCGCCCGCGATCAGCTGCTTGTCCTTGAAGAGCTTGCCGAGCGTGGTGAGCGCCTCGACCACGGAGGCGTCGGTCCACTTCAGCTCGTGCGCGGCGAGGGCGTCGTACTTCTCGGGACCGGCCTGGGAGAGGTAGATGTTCTCGAACCAGTCGGTGAGGGTCCAGCCGTCCTGTCCGGCGACCGAGAACGCGGCGAGCCCGGAGTCGGAGACGGTCCGCCCGGCCTCCAGCATCTCGTCGTACGTCTTCGGCGGCTTCACCCCGGCCTGGGCGAGGGCGTCGGGGCTGTACCAGACGGTCGACTTGTGGGCGGCCTTGAAGTACAGGCCGTACAGGGTGCCGTCGACGCTGCCGTAGTCCTTCCAGACGTTCGCGTAGTTGGCCTCCACGGCCTGCCGCGTCTTCGGCGACAGCGGCTTGAGCCAGCCCTGCTTCGCGAACTGCTGGAGCACGCCGACCTGCGGGACCATCACGACGTCGGGGGCGTTGCCGCCCTCGATCTTGCTGCCGACGACGGTGGAGACGTTGTCCCCGGTGGACACGAACTGCGTCTTGGCGCCGGTCTTCTCGGTGAAGGCGTCCAGCACCTTCTGGAAGTTCTGCTGCTCGGTGCCGGACCAGACACCGGCCACCGTGACCGTCTGGCCGCTCAGCGCCTTGTCGCCGCCGGCGGCGGTGACGGGGCCGCCGCCGCAGGCGGTCGCGCCGAGCGCCAGGACGAGCGCGGTGCAGCTCGTGAGCAGGGTGGTACGTCGTCGCATCATCGTTGATGTCCCTTCGGTGGGATGGGAGGTGACGGTGGCTCGGCGGTCTCAGAGGTCGGTGATCCACCAGGCCGCCGTCGAGCCGGGCAGCACCCCGGCCTGGCAGGGGGCGCTGGCGAGCAGCGGGGTGCCGGGGACCGGCGCGGGCGTGGGGGCGGTGCCGAAGTTCACGGCGCACACCAGGTCGTCGCCGCGGACGAAGGCCAGGACGCCCGGCGGGGTCTCCAGCCAGCGCAGCGTGCCCTCGCCCAACTGGGGCAGCGCGGCGCGCAGTTGCAGGCCGTCGCGGTACAGGTGCCAGAAGGAGCGGGTGTCGGCGAGGGCCCGGTCGGTGGCGTACTCGGCGAAGTAGTCGGGCTGCGGCAGCCAGGGGCGGGCGTCCTCGGCGCCGGAGGTGAAGCCGAACGGCGAGGCCTGCCCCGACCACGGCAGCGGCACCCGGCAGCCGTCGCGGATCCGGGCGCGGCTGCCGGTGCGGCGGAAGATGGGGTCGGTGAGCACGTCGTCGGGCAGGTCGACGACCTCGGGCAGGCCCAGCTCCTCGCCCTGGTAGATGTACGCGGCTCCGGGCAGCGCCAGCATCAGCAGCGCGGCGGCGCGGGCGCGGGCGGCGCCCAGTCCGCTGCCCTGCGGGGTGGGCTCGCCGTAGCGGGTGACGGTGCGGACCTGGTCGTGGTTGTTGAGGACCCAGGTGACCGTGGAGCCGGTGCCGGCGATGTCCTCCATCGCCTCGGAGATGACCTTGCGGAAGGCGTCCGGGTCCCAGGGGGCGCTGAGCAGGTCGAAGAAGAAGGCCTGGTGCAGCTCGTCCGGGCGGACGTACTTGGCGTGCTCGCGGGCGGTGGGCACGGAGACCTCGCCGACCAGCAGGCGCTCGCGGCCGTCGCGGGCGGTGTACTCCTCGCAGATCGACCGCCAGCGCCGCCACACGTCGTGCACCTCGGGCTGGTTCCAGGCGAGCGGGTTGACCGAGTCGCGGGTGCGGGCGTCGGCCTCCGGGTCGTCGGAGTCGGGCAGGTCGGGGTGCTTGAACAGGCCGGCGGCGACGTCGATGCGGAAGCCGTCCACGCCCCGGTCCAGCCAGAACCGCAGGATGCGGTCGAACTCGGCGGCCACGGCGGGGTTGCGCCAGTTCCAGTCCGGCTGCTCGGGCGTGAACATGTGCAGGTACCACTGGCCGGGCCGCCCGTCGGCCTCGGTGACCCGGGTCCAGGCCGGGCCGCCGAACATGGCGTGCCAGTTGTTGGGCGGCTCGCCGCCGTCCGGGCCGCGGCCGTCGGCGAAGTGGAAGCGGGCGCGGGCCGGGCTGCCGGGCGGGGAGGCCAGCGCCTCGCGGAACCAGGGGTGCTCGCTGGAGCAGTGGTTGGGGACGATGTCCAGCAGGACCTTGATGCCGAGCCGGCGGGCGGCCGCGACCAGCAGGTCGAACTCGGTGAGGTCGCCGAAGACCGGGTCGACGTCGCAGTAGTCCGCCACGTCGTAGCCGTGGTCGTGCTGCGGCGAGGGATAGAAGGGGCTCAGCCAGATCCCGTCGACGCCCAGCTTCTTCAGGTACGGCAGCCCGGCCCGGACCCCGGCGAGATCGCCGATGCCGTCGCCGGTGCTGTCCAGGAAGCTGCGGACGTACACCTGGTAGATCACTGCGTCGCGCCACCAGTGGCGGGTGTCGATGCGCTGGAGACTCACCCCGTCGACCTGTCTGTGCGTGCGGAAGCCCGGGCGTGCGCGCTCCGGGCTGGTGGTTATGCATTCATGTTAAGTAGGCGTGTCGCGAAGGTGTCAACGAACAGTGCGCGGATACCGGTAATTTGAGGTTGAGGGATACCGACTTATACCGTCATTTCTCCCTCGGAGGAGACATCTCCGTTACCTAACAAGTAACTAGTGAGGGGACGGGAGGCTAGCGGCGGGAGATCGCGGCCAGCTCGCGCGCCAGCCTGCGCACCGCGGCCTCGGGCGTCTGGCGCCCGGTCATCGCGTCGTGCACGACCGCCTGCACCGCGAGGCTGACCTGGTCGTAGCGCGGGCTCTTGGGGCGCGGCGCGGCGGCCAGCACGCTCTCCCGCAGGGTCGGCAGGTAGGGGTAGTCGCGGACGAGTCCGGGGTCCTCGTACAGATCGGCGCGCACCGGCGGCAGCGCGCCGCGCGTGAGCACCTGGCGCTGGACGCGCTCGCTGGTCAGGTACGCGATCAGGCGCGCGGCCGAGTCGGGGTGCCGGGCGTGCGCGCTGACGGCCAGGTTGGAGCCGCCGAGGACGCTCGTCCCCGGCCCGTCCGGCCCCGGCAGCGGCACGGCGCCGACCTTTCCGGCGACCTTCGAGCCCGCGGCGGAGGCGCCGACGTAGGCGTACGGCCAGTTGCGCAGGAAGAGCAGCCGGCCGTCCAGGAAGGCCTGCTTGGACTCCTCCTCCTTGTACGTCAGCGCCTCCCGCGGTATCCAGCCCGCGCGCACCCCGCGGGCGAGGAACCCGATGCCCTCGCGGGCCGCCGCCGAGTCGACGGTGACGCGCTCGCCCTCGTCGCCGAGGATCGTGCCGCCCGCCGAGTAGACGGCCTCGGCCGCGTTGACGGTGAGCCCCTCATAGGGGAGGAACTGGCCGGCGTAGCCGCCGAGCCCGTGCCTCGGGGCGATGGTCCTCGCCTGCCGCTCCAGCTCGGCCCAGGTGCGCGGCGGCGGGACGCCCTCCGCGGCGAGGACGTCCTTGCGGTACAGCAGCAGACCGGCGTTGGTGACGTACGGGACGGCGTACAGCTGCCCGTCGTAGGTCGCGGTGCCGACGACCGGCGGCAGGAAGGCGCCGAGGGGGAAGCGGTCGCGCGGCAGGGGCCGTATCCAGCCCGCCGCGGCGAACTCCGACGTCCAGTTGACGTCGATGTTGAGCACGTCGAACCGGCCCCGGCCGCCGCGCAGGTCGGTGACCATCTGGGCGTGGGTCTCGTCGGCGGAGTCGGGCAGTTCGACGAGGGTGACCCTCTCCCCGGGACGGGCGCGGTTCCAGCCCTCCAGCAGGGGGCCGAGATAGCCGGTGAGGTCGCCGGCGGTGGCGAGGGTGAGCGGGCCGCGGCCCGGCCGGTCGTCGGCACGGGCGCCCGAGGCGACGTATCCGGTCAGGACGACGACGAGAACGAGGAGGCCCCTACCCGCGGCACGCATCCACCGCATAGGTTCCTCCCTGTACACCGGCCCCGGGCGCCTTCGTCCGCAGTCAGAGGCCATGTATACCTGTTAGGTATGGGCGATACTAGGGCCTGGCACACATTACGGAGGACAGGAGGACTGCACGCGTGCGCCTGCCCCTCCTGGCACTCCTCGCCCGCGGCCCCGCCCACGGCTACGAGCTGAAGCAGGACCTTGAGCAACTGCTGGGCTCCGCGTACCCTCAGCCGAACGTCGGCCAGATCTACGTCACCCTCGGCCGCCTCGAGAAGCAGGGACTGATCGAGGGCGAGGACGTCGAGCAGTCCAGCCGGCCCAACAAGAAGGTCTACCACCTCACCGACGCCGGGCGGGCGGCGCTGCGCGCCTGGTTCGAGGAGCCCGAGGACGAGCCGCGGGTGCGGGACGAGTTCTTCATGAAGCTGGCCCTGGCCCCGCAGACCGGTCTCGCCGACCAGATCGCCCTCATCAACAAGCAGCGGCGCCAGTACCTCAACACGATGCGTCAGCTGTCGCGGCTGGCCGCCGCCGAAGACCGGGACAACCGCATCGCCCATCTGCTGATCGAGGGCGCGATGCTGCACCTGCAGGCCGACCTCGACTGGCTGGAACGGTGCCAGGAAGAGCTGGAGGAGCTGGAGTGAGCGAGGGCCCCCCTCCCGTGCTGCGCGCCGAGGGCCTGGTCAAGACGCACCACGGCGAGGGCGCGCCCGCCCATGCCGTGCGCGGGGTCGACCTGTGCGTGGGGCGGGGCGAGTTCGTGGCGGTCACCGGCCCGTCCGGCGCCGGCAAGTCGACGCTGCTGCACCTGCTCGGCGGGCTCCAGCGGCCCGACGCCGGCCGCATCTGGCTGGACGGCGAGTGCACGGACGGCTACGGCGAGGCCCGCTGGGCCGTGGAGCGCCGCAAGCGCATCGGGATCGTCTTCCAGTTCTTCAACCTGGTGTCGAACCTGTCCGTCGCCGACAACGTGGAGCTGCCCGCCCTGCTCGCCGGGGTCCCGCCGAAGCGGGCGCGGGCCGAGCGGGAGGAGCTGCTGGCCGAGCTGGGGCTCGCGGGCAAGGAGCGCAGCATGCCGGGCGAGCTGTCCGGCGGTGAGCAGCAGCGGGTCGCGCTCGCCCGGGCCCTGGTCAACCATCCGCCGCTGCTGCTGGCCGACGAGCCCGCGGGCAGCCTGGACAGCCGGGGCACCCGCGAGGTGATGCGGCTGCTGTCCCGCTTCCACCAGCGTGGCCAGACGATCCTGCTGGTCACCCACGACGCCCGGCTGGCGAGCGCCGCGGACCGGGTGATCAGCTTCTTCGACGGGCGGATCGTGGACGACGCGGAGCTGGACGGCGGCCCGCCGCCGCGCCGCTCGGGAATCTCCGGCGTGCTGGAGCTCAGGGACTGACATGCGGGTGTACGACCGTGGCCGCGCCGTGTGCGGGCCGAGGGGCTGAGGCCGGTGCGAGCCACCCTGCGCTGGGCGCACTCCGATCTGCGCACGCACCGCGGCGAGGCGCTGTTCCTGGTCCTCGCCACGGCGGGCATCGTCGTGTCGCTGCTGCTGGCCACGGCCCTGTTCGGGTACGCGACCAATCCCTGGCAGCGCGTCTTCGCCCAGGCGCGCGGCGCCCACGTGTGGCTGCACACCGACGCCGCCGCCGACACCCGCGAGCTGGCGGCGCTGGACGGCGTCGAGTCCGTCGCCGGCCCCTATCCCGTCGCCTCCGTCACGGTCGCCTCGCGCGGCACGCGGGCCTCGGTCGAGCTGCGCGGCACCTCCGCCGAGCCGCCGTCCGTCGGCCGCCCGCTGCTCACCTCCGGGCGCTGGCTGGCGGCCACCGCCCCGAACGGCGTGGTCCTGGAGAGCCGGCTCGCCCGCACCCTGCTGGCCCAGCCCGGCGACACGCTCACCGTGCCCGGCACCGCACGGGAGCTGACCGTCGTGGGCGTCGCCGACAGCGCCGAGCCCCGCTACCGGCCGGGTGAGCGGCCGGGGCTGGTGTGGGCGCTGCCGTCCGCCGTGCCCGACCCCGGCGGGCAGGTGATCGGGCTGCGGCTGGCGGACCCCGGCGACACGGACTACGCCGTCCAGCGCGCCGTGACCGTGCTGGGCGCCGGGGCCATCGGCGAGGTCTCCACCTGGACGCAGGCCCGCGCCGAGGCGCAGGGCGACAACCGGCTGCTCGGGCAGGTGCTGGGCCTGTTCGGGCTGGGGGCGCTGGCCGCCGCCGGGTTCGCCGTGCACGGGGCGATCGGCACCCGGATCCGCGGCCATCTGCGGGACATCGCGGTGCTGAAGGCGATCGGCTTCACCCCGGGCCAGGTCGTCCGCGTCTTCCTGCTGCAGCACCTCGCCTACGCGCTGCTGGGCGCCGCGGCCGCCGCCGCGCTCACCGAGGCGCTGGGCAGCCGTGTCCCGGGGCGGCTCGGGGACGCGGTCGGCGTGTGGCAGGGGCTGCCCGGGCACACGCCGGCCCTGTGCGCGGTGCCGGTGGGAGCGGTGCTGTTCATCGGCGCGACCACCGGGCTCGCCGCGTGGCGGGCGGGACGGGTACCGCCGGTGCCGGTGCCGCGGCCCGCGGGGCCGCCGGGCGGGCGGCTGTCGGGGACGGCACGCCGGGCGCTGGGCCTGCGGGTGCCGCCCGCGCTGGTCCTGGGCTGGCACAAGGCGTTCACGCGCCGCCCGCGTTCGCTGGGCACGGTCGTCCGGCTGGCCCTGCCGCTGCTGCTGATCGTGGTGGCGATGAGCGCGTGGACCACCATCGACCGCTTCCACAGCAGGCCCGAGCAGGTCGGCCTGCCCGCCGCGCTCACCGTTCACGCGGACACCGGCCTGGGCGACGGGGAGGTGCGCGCCCTGCTGGAACGCGATCCGCAGGTCGCCGCCGCCCACCCGGGCGTCGAGGTCGCCGCCCTGGTCCCGGGCCAGACGGCGACCATCGCCCTGCGCGGCCTCGGCACCCGCGCGGACCCCTACCCGTACGCCCTGGCCGAGGGCCGGCCCGCGCGCGGACCCGACGAGGCGGTGGCCGGGCAGGGACTGCTCGACCTGCTGGACGTGCGCGTCGGCGACTGGGTGCGGATGACCGTGGGCGAGCGGCCGCAGATCCTGCACATCGTGGGCCGCAGCGTCGAGCCGGAGAACGCCGGCCGGGTCGTCTCCACCTCCCTCGACACCCTCCGCGAGAACGACCCCGGGCTCGGTCCGAGCTTCTACCAGCTCCGCCTGGACCCGGGCGCCGATCCGCACCGGGTCGCCGACCGGCTCGCCGCGGCCGGGCGCGGCCACCTCGACGTGCACACCGTCACCAACCCGGCCGACGGGCTCTCCCCCCTGCGCGGCGTCGTCCTCGGCCTGATCGCCGTCCTCGCCCTCATCGGCCTCATCGAGCTGCTGACGGCGATCGGCGGCACCGTACGGGAGAGCGAACGCGATCTGCTGGCCCTGAAGGCGATCGGCCTGTCCCCCCGGCAGATCACCGCGATCACGGTCACCGCCACCGGCTGCACGGCCCTGGCGGCCGTGCTCCTCGCCCTCGCCCTGGGGCTGCCGCTCGCGCACTGGCTGATCGACGCCCAGGGCAGGTCGAGCGGCATCGGCGCCGGCATCGCCCAGGGCCCCTCCCCCGCGCTCCTGCTGCTCCTGGGCGCCGCCGCAGTCCTCGGCGCGAGCGCCCTCGCCGCCCTCCCGGCGTCCCGCGCGGCCCGCCGGCGCCTCGCGGACACCCTGACCGCGGTCGCCTGACCGGCGGCCGCCCGGGTGCGGGCCGGCTCGCGGGAGCGGACGGCCGTGCGCCGCCCGCTCCCGCTCCCCCGGGCCGTCAGGCGGTCACTGCCGCCCGCGCAGCTCCCGGTAGGCGGCGACCAGGGCCTTGGTGGAGGCGTCCAGGCCCGCCACCTCGGCGCCCTCGGTCAGCGCGGGCTCGACGCGCTTGGCGAGGACCTTGCCGAGCTCGACGCCCCACTGGTCGAAGGAGTCGATGTTCCAGACCGCGCCCTGCACGAACACCTTGTGCTCGTAGAGGGCGACCAGCTGGCCGAGGACCGACGGGGTCAGCTCGCGCGCGAGGATCGTGGTCGTCGGGTGGTTGCCCTTGAACGTCCTGTGCGGCACCAGCTCCTCCGGCACCCCCTCCGCCCGCACCTCGTCCGGCGTCTTGCCGAACGCCAGCGCCTGCGTCTGCGCGAAGAAGTTCGCCATCAGCAGGTCGTGCTGCGCCTTGAGCCCGTCGCTCAGCTCGGCGACCGGCTCGGCGAAGCCGATGAAGTCCGCCGGGATCAGCTTCGTGCCCTGGTGGATGAGCTGGTAGTAGGCGTGCTGCCCGTTGGTGCCCGGCGTGCCCCACACGACGGGCCCGGTCTCCCACGCGACCTCCCGCCCGTCCCGGCCGACGTACTTGCCGTTGGACTCCATGTCCAGCTGCTGCAGATAGGCGGTGAACTTGGACAGGTAGTGGCTGTAGGGCAGCACCGCGTGCGACTGGGCGCCGTGGAAGTTGCCGTACCAGATGCCCAGCAGGCCCAGCAGCAGCGGCACGTTGGACTCGGCGGGCGCGGTCCGGAAGTGCTCGTCGACGAGGCGGAAGCCGTCCAGCATCTCCCGGAACCGGTCCGGCCCGATGGCGATCATCAACGACAGGCCGATGGCGGAGTCGTACGAGTACCGGCCGCCGACCCAGTCCCAGAACTCGAACATGTTGGCCGGGTCGATGCCGAACTCGGCGACCTTCCCGGCGTTCGTCGACAGGGCGACGAAGTGCTTCGCGACGGCCTCCTGGCCGGCGCCCAGCCCGCTCAGCAGCCAGGCGCGGGCCGAGGCGGCGTTGGTGATGGTCTCGATGGTGGTGAACGTCTTGGAGGCGATGACGAACAGCGTCTCGGCCGGGTCGAGGTCGCGGGTGGCCTCGTGCAGGTCGGCGCCGTCGACGTTGGAGACGAAACGGACCGTCAAGGAGCGGTCGGTATAGCTGCGCAGCACCTCGTACGCCATCGCCGGGCCCAGGTCGGAGCCGCCGATGCCGACGTTGACGACGTTCCTGATGCGCTTGCCGGTGTGGCCGGTCCACGCACCGGAGCGGACCCGCTCGGCGAAGTCGGCCATCCTGTCCAGCACGGCGTGCACGCCCGGCACGACGTTCTCCCCGTCGACCTCGATCACCGCGTCGCGCGGCGCCCGGAGCGCGGTGTGCAGCACGGCCCGGTTCTCGGTCGTGTTGATCCTCTCCCCGCGGAACATCGCGTCCCGCAGGCCGAAGACGTCGGTGGCGGCGGCCAGCTCCCGCAGCAGCCGCAGCGTCTCGTCGGTGACCAGGTGCTTGGAGTAGTCGACGTACAGGTCGCCGACCCGGAGCGTGTAGCCGGTGCCGCGGCCGGGGTCGGCGGCGAACAGCTCGCGCAGCTGCACCTCGCCCAGCTCCTCGCGGTGCTTGGCCAGCGCGGTCCACTCGGGCGTCTGGTCGAGCCTGGTACGGCCGTCTGCGTTCATCTCGTACTCCAGCCTTCTTCCTTGCCTGCCTGTGCTGCGTACCTTGTCCCGCTGCCGGTCCCAACCTAGTTGATCAGCGCGCTGCGTGAGCCGTCGAGGCGTCGTCGTGCGGTGCAACAGCAGGTACGTCGGGCTTGCGCGCGGGTTTCAGGGCGGTGACGGACAGCGCGAAGAAGGCGGCGGCGAGCAGGGCCGGGGTGTGCGCTCCCCAGGCCGTGACGGCGGCCCCGCCCAGCAGCGCGCCGAGCGGTGTCCCGGCCACCGCGAGGGTCCGGTAGGCCGAGCCGACCCGGCCAAGCGCCCCGGCGGGGCTGCGCTGCTGCATCAGGGTGGTCGTGCCGACGTTCCACACCATGCCCATGAACCCGAACACGGCCATGGCGGCCACCAGCGCGGCCAGACTGCGCACCGTCCCCATGACCACGAGCGCGGCGGTCTGCACGCAGCCGGCGAGCAGCACCCCGCGCACCCGCCCGACGCGGGCCGCGAGCCGCCGGTCGGCCGCTCCCCCGGCCAGGCTGCCGACCGTGTACGAGGTCGTCGCCGCCGCGTACCCCGCACTGCCCGCGTGCAGGCGGTCGGTCACCAGGAGCACCAGAGTGGCGACGAGGGCGCCCATGCCGATGTTGCACAGCGCGGTGGCGGCGCACAGGCCGCGCAGGACCCTGTCCCGTATCAGGATGCGCAGCCCGTCCGCGATCTCCCGGCGCAGCGTGCCGCCCGAGGGGCGGGCCGCCCGCTCGGGCGCGGCGGTCCGCACCGAGGCCACCAGCGCGGCGGCCGACAGGAAGGTGGCGGCGTCGACCGCGAAGGGCGCGGCGGCCCCCGCCGCCAGCAGCAGCGGCACGACCGGCCCGCCGAGCAGGCCGCCCGCGACGCGCTGGCCGGTCATCAGCCGCGCGTTGGCGCTGCCGAGCGCGTCGGGGCCGACCAGGGAGGGCAGCAGGGCCGTGGCGGCGTTGTCGAAGAGCGTCTGGAGCGTGGTGAGGGCGAAGGCGAGCGCGACGAGCAGCCCGATCGAGACGTGACCGCAGGCGACGGCCACCGCGAACGCCGCGACCAGCAGCCCCCGTACCGCGTCCACCGCCCACATCGCGCGCCGCTGGTCCACGCGGTCGGCGACGGCGCCGCCGAGCAGTCCGAAGAGGATCCACGGCAGATAACCGCAGGCGGTGACGGACACGACGAGCAGTGGCTCGTCGGTCAGCGACACGGCCAGCAGGGGCAGCGCGGCCGTGCGCAGCGCGTCACCGAAGCTGGAGAGCACGGCGGCGCTCCACAGCCGCCCGAATCCTCCGCGCCACGCGGGCGCACGCCCGGCTTCCGCCTCGGCCGTCGCCATGATTCCCCCTACGGTTCGCCCGATGGACACACCGTAGGGGGCGCCACTGACAACCGGCCCCGGGCGGCCGGAAACAGCTCCGGCCAGACACCTCTCGGTGCCCGGCCGGTTCCTGAACTCCTAGATCTCGCCCCGCAGTTTGGCGAGCGCCTCGGCGAGGATCGCCTCGCCGTCCGCGTCGCTGCGGCGCTCCCGCACGTACGCCAGGTGCGTCTTGTACGGCTCGGTGCGCGGCGGGTCCGGCGGGTTGTCCCGGTCCTGTCCGGCCGGGAAGCCGCAGCGGGGGCAGTCCCAGGTGTCGGGGACCTGCGCGTCGCTGGCGAAGCTCGGCTGCGTCTCGTGCCCGTTGGAGCACCAGAAGGAGATGCGCAGACGCGGCGCGGACTCGCCGCGCTCGGCCTCGCCCATCGGCCCCGCCCCGACCCGGCTGCCTCGGATCGCGTTGCCACTTGCCACGGTCGTAACTCCCTGCGTGATGGTGCCGCGAAGCGAGTCGGCGTTTCGCTTCGCTGCGAGCGCCTCAGTCTACGTAAGGCCCAACGCGCGTCCAGTGATGGGAGTTACAGCCCCCGCACCCAGACGCACGCCCCATGATAGGCCGCGCAGGGCAGCGCGTACCGAACATGGGGCGTCGAGTGCAGAGGTGCGTGCCGCGAGGGCGGCGCCGACCAGGGGTTCGCGGTCGGTACGCCGGTCAGCTGTTCGCCTTCATCAGGATCCCGAGCACGATGATGCACGCGAACCACAGCAGACCGACCACCACGGTGATCCGGTCGAGGTTGCGCTCGGCGACCGAGGAGCCGCCGACGGACGACTGCATGCCGCCGCCGAACATGTCGGACAGGCCGCCGCCCTTCCCCTTGTGCATCAGCACCAGCAGCATCAGCAACAGGCTGAAGACGATCAGGGCGATCGAGAACCCCATAACCACGGCTGGACCAACTTCCTCGGATTCTGACGGACGACGGGGTCCAGCGGACACTGCTGGACCCCGCAAGGGTACGACGTATCGCCGTTACCGCATACTCACTGATCGCGGAAGCGTACGATCTTGACGAACTCGTCGGCGTCCAGCGAGGCGCCGCCGACCAGGGCGCCGTCAATGTCGGGCTGCGCCATGATCTCGGCGACGTTGCCGGCCTTGACCGAGCCGCCGTACTGGACGCGCACCTTGTCGGCCACCTCCTGCGAGTACAGCTCGGCGACCTTGGCGCGGACGGCGGCGCAGACCTCCTGGGCGTCCTCGGCGCCGCAGACCTTGCCGGTGCCGATGGCCCAGACCGGCTCGTAGGCGATCACGATCGTCTCGGCCTGCTCGGCCGGGAGGTCCTTCAGGCCGGCCTCGACCTGGGCGAGGGTGTGCGCGACGTGGTTGCCCGCCTCGCGCACCTCCAGCTCCTCGCCGACGCACAGGATCGGGGTCAGGCCGTGCTTGTAGGCGGCCTTGACCTTGGCGTTCACCAGCTCGTCGGTCTCGTTGTGGTACTGGCGGCGCTCGCTGTGGCCGATCACCACGTACGTGCACTTCAGCTTGGCCAGCATCGGGCCGGAGATCTCGCCGGTGTAGGCCCCGCCGTCGTGCGCCGAGATGTCCTGGGCGCCGTACTTGATGCGGAGCTTGTCGCCGTCGACCAGGGTCTGCACGGAGCGCAGGTCGGTGAAGGGCGGCAGGACGGCGACCTCGACGGCCTCGTAGTCCTTGTCGGCCAGGGCGAAGGCGAGCTTCTGGACGTGGGCGATGGCCTCCAGGTGGTTGAGGTTCATCTTCCAGTTGCCCGCCATCAGCGGCGTGCGCGTGCTCATAAGGGGTCAGTCCTCCAGTGCGGCGAGGCCGGGGAGCGTCTTGCCCTCGAGGTATTCGAGGGAGGCGCCGCCACCGGTCGAGATGTGGCCGAATGCCTGCTCGTCGAAGCCCAGGGTGCGCACGGCGGCGGCGGAGTCGCCGCCGCCGACCACGGTGAAGCCCTGGGAGTCGACGAGGGCCTGGGCGACCGCCTTGGTGCCCTCGGCGTAGTCGGGGTGCTCGAAGACGCCCATGGGGCCGTTCCAGAAGACGGTGGCGGCGTCGGCGAGCTTCGAGGCGTACAGCTTGCGGGTCTCGGGGCCGATGTCCAGGCCCTCCTGGTCGGCGGGGATGGCGTCCGCGGCGACGACGGCGGGGTTGGCCGGCGCCTTGGTCTTCAGGTCCGGGAAGTCGGTCGAGACCAGCGCGTCGACCGGCAGGACCAGCTCGACGCCCTGCTTCTCGGCGCGCTCCAGGTACTCGGTGACGGCCGGGATCTGGTCCTCCTGCAGCAGGGACTTGCCGACCTCGTAGCCCTTGGCCTTGAGGAAGGTGTAGGCCATGCCGCCGCCGATGAGCAGGCGGTCGGCCCTGCCGAGCAGCTGGTCGATGACGGCGAGCTTGTCGGAGACCTTGGCGCCGCCGAGGGCGACGACGTACGGCCGCTTGACGTCCTCGGTGAGCTTCCTCAGGACGCCGACCTCGGTGGCGATGAGGTGGCCGGCGTAGTGCGGGAGCTTCTTCGGCAGGTCGAAGACCGAGGCGTGCTTGCGGTGCACCGCGCCGAAGCCGTCGCCCACGTAGACGTCCGCGAGGGCGGCGAGCCGGTCGGCGAAGGCGCCGCGGTCGGCGTCGTCCTTGGCGGTCTCGCCGGGGTTGAAGCGCAGGTTCTCCAGGACGGCGACCTGGCCGTCGGCGAGGCCGGAGACGGTGGACGTGGCGGACTCGCCGACCGTGTCCTCGGCGAACGCGACGTCGGCGCCGAGGAGTTCGCCCAGGCGCGCGGCGGCGGGAGCGAGGGAGAAGGCCGGGTCCGGGGCGCCCTTGGGGCGGCCGAGGTGCGAGGCGACGACCACGCGGGCGCCCGCGTCCGCGAGGGCCTTGACGGTGGGCAGGACGGCGCGGATGCGGCCGTCGTCGGTGATGGCGGTGCCGTCGAGCGGCACGTTCAGGTCGGCGCGGACGAAGACCCGCTTGCCCGCGACGCCTTCGGAGAGCAGTTCGTCGATCGTCTTCATGGGGACTCCTGAGGGGCTCGTGATCGCTCGGAAGCGCTCGTGATCGAACAGGGCTGATCTGTACGTGAGTCAGGGCTCGGGCAGCGCGGTCGCGCGCTGCCCGAGCCCTGCTCTCACATCGAGGTGCCCGCTCTGTTCGGTCAGAGCTGGTCGCCGACGAAGACCGTCAGGTCGACGAGGCGGTTGGAGTAGCCCCACTCGTTGTCGTACCAGCCGATGACCTTCACGTTCTTGCCCTCCTGGACCATGGTCAGGGAGGAGTCGAAGGTGCAGGACGCCGGGGCGTTGACGATGTCGGAGGAGACGATCGGGTCCTCGGTGTACTCGAGGATGCCCTTGAGCTCGCCCTCGGCGGCCTTCTGGAAGGCGGCGTTGACCTCTTCCTTGGTGACCTCGCGGGACAGCTCGACGACGAGGTCGGTGACCGAGCCGGTCGGGACCGGGACGCGCATGGCCATGCCGTCCAGCTTGCCCTTGAGCTGCGGAAGGACCAGGGCGGTGGCCTTCGCGGCGCCGGTGGTCGTCGGGATGATGTTCTCGGCGGCGGCCCGGGCGCGGCGCAGGTCCTTGTGCGGGAAGTCCAGGATGCGCTGGTCGTTGGTGTAGGCGTGCACCGTCGTCATCAGGCCCTTGACGATGCCGAAGTTCTCGTCGAGGACCTTCGCCATCGGCGCCACGCAGTTGGTGGTGCAGGAGGCGTTGGAGATGACGTGGTGGTTCGCCGGGTCGTACTTGTCCTGGTTGACGCCCATCACGATGGTGACGTCTTCGTTCTTCGCCGGGGCGGAGATGATGACCTTCTTGGCGCCGCCGGCGAGGTGCTTCTCGGCGTCTTCCTTCTTGGTGAAGATGCCGGTGGACTCGATGACGACGTCGACGCCCAGCTCGCCCCACGGGATGTCGGCGGGGTTGCGCTCGGACAGGACCTTGATGGTCCTGCCGTCGACGGTGATGGTGTCCTCGGTGTGCGAGACCTCCTGCTTGAGGCGGCCGAGGATGGTGTCGTACTTCAGCAGGTGAGCGGTGGTCGCGGTGTCACCCAGGTCGTTGACAGCCACGATCTCGATGTCTGCACCCTGCTCCAGCAGCGCGCGGAAGTAGTTACGACCGATGCGGCCAAAGCCGTTGATGCCTACGCGGATCGTCACGAACCGATCTCCTCGTTGGTACGCCGGCTCTCGATGCCGGCGAGCTGTATGGGATGTCCCCGACCACCCCCGACCCTACCTCCCCGAGGCCGCCGGGGTGACATCGAGCGGCCCGTACAGGGCGGTGCGGTCCGTACCCGCCGGTAGGGGTACGGACCGCCCGGACCGCAGGGGCCGGCGGGGACCTGATTCACCCGATTTCGCTACGGAGAGTCAGTGCCCCTCGGCCGGTGTTTCACTCGTCCAGAGCCTTCAGGGCCTTGGCCAGGAGCGTCTTGCGGTCGGCCGCCGCGGGCAGGTGCTCCAGGCCGAAGCCCAGCAGCACGGTGTCGTCCGTGGTGACCGCTCCGTAGGTCTGGAACAGCGCCCCGGTGCGCGTCCAGTCCTTCACGACGGCCGGGCTGCCCGCGGGCGGTCCGGCCGCCCTCCAGGCGCCCAGCGACGTCTCGAAGCCCTCCGTCTCCCGTGCGCTGCCGCCGACGACGAGCGAGGCCTCGTCGGCGAGGACGCCGCGGCCGCCGGTGCCGGGGTCGGTGACGTAGCTGAGCGAGATCTCGACCGTCTTCCCGGCGTAGGCGCCCAGGTCGAAGCTCACCTGCTGCCAGCCGCCGGAGGCGCCGGTGAGGCTGTGCCACGACCCGGTGGTGCCGGTCGCGGTGCAGCCGTCCGGGGACACGGTCAGGTAGCGCTTCAGCCAGGGGTGCTCGCCGACGTAGAAGCCGCCCGCGCACTCCTCGGGCACGGCGGTGCCGGTGGCGCCGCCCGCCTCGGGCAAGGTGGTCCAGTCGTCGGCGCCGGCGGTGCGGGCCTCGACCAGGACGTGGTCGTAGCCGGGCTCGGTGTCCCACAGCAGCCGGGTGCGCAGGGCCGGCCGGTCGGCGGCGTCGACACCGGTGAGGTCGATGGTGCGGGCGAGGCGTTTGTAGGCGTCGTCGGTGTGGACGGCGGCCGCCATGGCCGTGCCCGCGTAGGGGCCGTACGGGCCGGCCGTCCCGTCGAAGCGGCCCGCGCCCGCGGCGGCGAACCGGGGGTACTCGTCCGCGGGCAGCTCGTCGGAGGTCACCCCGTAGGTGCCCGCCGCGTCCAGCGGGTTGCCGGGGGCGTCGCCGAGCGCGCCGGTGAAGCCGCCGAGCCTGCCGGAACCGGTGAAAGCGCGGGCCCCGGGGGTCGACGTGCGGGTGTAGGCGCCCAGGTAGTACTGGCTGAAGTCGTCGGACAGGTTGCCGCCGCCGAGGTCGACGCTGCCGCCGGCCTGCTCGCCCGCCTCGATCAGCTTGCCGCCCTCGTTGAGGAAGGCGCGCAGTTCGAGCTGGGTGGCGACGCCCGGGACGGCCGCGCCCGTGTAGTGGACGACGGTGCCGAAGTGGCTCAGCACGCCGAGCGCGTCGGGCGCGCCCCGGGCGGCCACGTCCCACACGTCCGCCCGGCGGCCGGCGGCCCTGAGCGCGTCGACGTACGTCCGGGCCCGGGCGGCGGCCGTGCCCTCCTCGGCGACCACGAGCACGTCCGCGCGCGGGCGCTCGGCCACGGTGTACGTGAAGTGCTCGCTGGAGACCTTCCGGCCGCTCGCCGTCTCGCCGGTGAACCACACCTCGACCTCGTCGCCCGGTGCGCCGTCCTCGACCTCGGCCCGGTACTCGTCGAAGTAGAGGTTGTCGTCCCCGCCGTAGGTCTCGCCGCCCTTCCACGGCCTGAGGGCCGTGTCCCGGACCCGGCCGCCGTTGACGCGGTACCTGAGCTCCTTGTCGCGCACCGCCTTGCGTACGACGACGGAGACCTCCTGGTCCGCGCCGCGCGCGTACGACGTGGTGAACGCGGCCGGGGTGAAGTCCGCGGCGCTCAGGCCGACCGCGGAGGACGGCCGGTCGGGGTGCGCGGCGGTCTCGGCGACGGAGAGCGCGAACGGGACGTTCCTGGCGAACTCCTGCTGGATCAGCTTCTCGTCGTCCGGGAAGGTGAAGATCGACCGGCAGTCGGCCGCCTTCCACCGGTCGTCCGGGTCGGCGTCCGAGGCGGTCTGGCAGGTCGACATCTCGGGGGTGAACATCGCCATGCCGTTGACGTTCGCCGCGTGACCGTCCGCCTCGCCGTTGGTGGTGTACAGCTCGGAGGAGACCTGCGGGTGGTAGCCCGGGATCGCGGAGTTGCCGGGCGTGCCGGCGAGCGCCCTGTACAGGACGTCGTCCGGGGTGTCGGTGGCCACCTGCCAGCCGACCCCGTAGAGGAGGAGTTCGGCGGCCGAGTGGTAGTTGATGCCGTACTCGAAGCCGATGCGCCGCTCGAAGGCGTCCAGCGCCCGGGTCTCGGGCTCGGAGTTGGGGCCGGCGCCGCGGTAGGTCTGGCTGGCGGGGTGGGGGGACGAGCCCTCGTCGTCGTAGCCCCACTTGTAGGCGAAGTTGCGGTTGAGGTCGACGCCGTCGCCGGTGGAGATGACGCCGTCGCCGTTGACGTCCCGGAGGTTCTTGCGCCACAGGCGGGTGTCGTCGCTCTCGAAGGTGTAGTCGTAGCCGTCGGGGTTGGCCGACAGGACGAACCACAGTTCGGTGGAGTCGACGATCTTCCTGACGCGCTGGTCCGTCGTGTAGTGGTCCAGGTAGTGGTGCATCAGCCGCCGGGTCATCTCCGGGGTGATCCACTCGCGCGCGTGCTGGTTGGACAGGTACAGGACGGCGGGCTTGGAACCGTCCTCGGACTTCCTGGCGCCCTTGGTGAGCTTCAGGGCGAGGATGTCCTGGCCCCTGACGGTCCTGCCGATGGAGACGACCTTGGTGAGGCCGGGGTGCTGCCGGGCGGTCCGGAGGATCTCCTCCTTCAGGCCGCCGCTTCCGCCGTACGGGCGGAACACGCCCTCGGCGGCGTCCTCGACCCGGGCCTCGGCCCGGGCGGAGAGGGTGTGCTCGGCGAGGTCGACGCCCTGTTTCTCCAGTTTCCTCGCCTGCTGGTCGGTGAGGTGGACCTCGACGGTGGCCGTGCCCCGGTCGGGCACCTGCTCGCCGAGTTCGTGGCCGTCCTGGCCGGCCGCCAGCAGCAGCGGCACCTGTTTCCTGGTGACGTCGGCGCGGAAGACCTTGACCTCGCCGGTGTCGGGGATCTCACCGGCGCCGGAGCCGGATGCGGAGGAGGTGCCGGGTTGTGCCTGGGCGATGGGTGCGAGGCTCGCTCCGCCGATCAGGAGCGCGCCGACAGCGAGGATCGATCTCGCTCTTCGTCTCATGAACCCCCCTAGCGTGGGTCCGCCGCAGCAGCGAACAGGTGCCAGGCTCATGACACTTCATGGTCGAGTCAAGGGTGCCTCGACGACACGCGAACGCCGGTGCCGATCACCCGAGTGGACGCCCGCACCGGCGTTCCGGCCCTCCGTCACATCAGCCCGCGAGGTTGTCGGCCAGTTCCTCGGTGAGGTTGGCCTCCGTGCCCGGGATGCCGAGGTCGGCGGCGCGCTTGTCGGCCATGGCCAGCAGGCGGCGGATGCGGCCGGCGACGGCGTCCTTGGTCAGCGGCGGGTCGGCGAGCGCGCCCAGTTCCTCCAGGGAGGCCTGCTTGTGCTCCATGCGCAGCCGGCCCGCGGCGGCGAGGTGCTCGGGGACGTCGTCGCCGAGGATCTCCAGGGCGCGCTGCACACGGGCGCCGGCGGCGACGGCCGCGCGGGCGGATCTGCGCAGGTTGGCGTCGTCGAAGTTGGCCAGCCGGTTCGCCGTGGCGCGGACCTCGCGGCGCATCCGGCGCTCCTCCCAGGCCAGCACCGACTCGTGGGCGCCCAGCCGGGTGAGCAGCGCGCCGATCGCGTCGCCGTCGCGGACGACGACCCGGTCCACGCCGCGCACCTCGCGGGCCTTGGCGGCGATCGACAGCCGGCGGGCGGCGCCGACCAGGGCGAGCGCGGCCTCGGGCCCCGGGCAGGTCACCTCCAGGGAGGAGGAGCGGCCGGGCTCGGTGAGCGAGCCGTGCGCCAGGAACGCCCCGCGCCAGGCGGCCTCGGCGTCGCAGGTGGCTCCGGAGACCACCTGCGGGGGCAGGCCGCGGATCGGGCGGCCCCGCCCGTCGACCAGGCCGGTCTGCCGGGCCAGCTGGTCACCGCCGGCGACGACCCGCACGACGTAGCGCGGGCCGCGGCGCAGCCCGCCCGGCGCCATCACGATCAGCTCGGAGCCGTGGCCGAAGATCTCCAGGATGTCCCGCTTGAGGCGGCGGGCCGCCATCGCCGTGTCGAGCTCCGCCTCGATCACGATGCGCCCGCTCACCAGGTGGAGGCCGCCGGCGAACCGCAGAAGGGCGGAGACCTCCGCCTTCCTGCAGCAGGTCCGGGTGACGGGGAGCCGGGAGATCTCGTCCTTCACCGCTGCCGTCATCGCCATGGGCCGATCCTTCCATGCATCCGAAAAATACGGTCGTACGCGGCGGCCAACAGTTCCGGGTCGTGCCTCGGGGTTCCGTCGGTCCGGGCCACCGGCGCCAGCTCCACCGCGGCGCCGAACCGTTCGGCGGCGTCGGTCAGCGAGTCGCGGTCGGGCACGGCGGCCTCGTCGGCCAGCACCACGTCCAGGGCGAGTTTAGGGGCGTGTCGTCCCAAAACCTCCAAATGACGCTGCGGGGAGAAGCCCTCGGTTTCCCCGGGCTGCGGTGCGAGGTTCAGGGAGAGTATCCGGCGCGCCTTCGTCTGCGTGAGCGCGTCCAGCAGCTCGGGCACGAGCAGGTGCGGGATGACCGAGGAGAACCAGGAGCCGGGGCCGAGCACCACCCAGTCCGCGTCGAGGACGGCCTCGACCGCCTCGGGGACGGCGGGCGGGTCGTTCGGCACCAGGTGCACGGACTGCACCTCGCCGGGGGTCAGGGCCACCGTCGCCTGTCCCCGCACGATGCCCACCTCCTCGGGCCGGTCCGGGTCGTGGCCCTTGACCAGGGCCTGGAGCTCCAGCGGCACGGCCGACATGGGCAGTACGCGCCCGTGCGCGCCGAGCAGCCTGCCGACCAGGTCCAGGGCCTGGACGTGGTCGCCGAGCTGTTCCCACAGGGCGACGATCAGCAGGTTGCCGACCGCGTGGCCGTGCATCTCGCCCTTGGACTGGAAGCGGTGCTGGATGACCCGGGCCCAGGTCTGGCCCCAGTCGTCGTCCCCGCACAGCGCGGCCAGCGCCTTGCGCAGGTCACCGGGCGGCAGCACGCCCAGCTCGTCGCGCAGGCGCCCGCTGGAACCGCCGTCGTCGGCCACGGTGACGACGGCGGTGAGGTCGCCGGTGATCCGGCGCAGCGCGGCGAGCGAGGCGGACAGGCCCATGCCGCCGCCGAGGGCGACGACCTTGGGCTGGGTGCCCCGGCGGCGCGGCCGGCCCCCGCGGGCCTCGGCCGGACGGCCGCCACGTCCCTCGGACACCACCCGGCGCAGCCTGCTCAGCCGCGGAGTACGTACTGTCATTCGCGTCCCATGTCCCGGTGCACGACCACCGTCTCCACACCCTCGGCCGCGAGCCGGGCGGCCAGCTTCTCCGACATGGCGACGGAGCGGTGCTTGCCGCCGGTGCAGCCGACGGCGATGGTCACATAGCGCTTGCCCTCCCGACGGTAGCCCCCGGCAACGAGCTGCAGCAGCTCGGCGTAGCGGTCGAGGAACTCCTTGGCGCCGGGCTGGTCGAAGACGTACGCCGCCACCTCCTCGTTGAGGCCGGTGTACGGGCGCAGCTCCGGGACCCAGTGCGGGTTGGGCAGGAAGCGGCAGTCGACGACGAGGTCGGCGTCGACCGGCAGGCCGTACTTGTAGCCGAAGGACATGACGGTGGCCCGCAGTTCGGGCTCCTCCTCACCGGCGAACTGGGCGTCCATCTTGGCGCGCAGCTCGTGCACGTTGAGGCTGGAGGTGTCGATCACCAGGTCGGCGTCGCCGCGCAGCTCGCGCAGCAGCTCGCGCTCGGCGGCGATGCCGTCGACGATGCGGCCGTCGCCCTGGAGGGGGTGCGGACGGCGCACCGACTCGAAGCGGCGCACCAGGGCCTCGTCGGAGGACTCCAGGAAGACGATCCGCCGGGTGACGCCCCGGGCGTCGAGGTCGGCGAGGGACTCGCGGAGGTTGTCGAAGAAGCGGCGGCCGCGGACGTCGACGACGACCGCGATCCGGGCCACGTTGCCCTGGGAGCGGGCGCCGAGCTCCACCATGGTGGGGATCAGCGCGGGCGGCAGGTTGTCGACGACGAACCAGCCCAGGTCCTCCAGGCACTTGGCGGCCGTCGACCGGCCCGCCCCGGACATGCCGGAGATGATCACCAGTTCGGGGATCGCCGCGTCGGGGACCCCGGCTGTTTCCTTGCCCGTACTCACCTGTGCTCCGTTGTCGTGGACGGCGTGCCGGGAGCCGTCCTCGCCGGTCCCCTTGCGTGCCGGATCCCGCCCCGCTGCGGGCTGTGTGCCGTACTCGGTCATCTCTCCTGCCCCCGTCGTTCCTCCGGGGCGCCCGCGGGCACGGGCTCCCCCCGGGAGCCCGTGGTCGTCCCGGGCGTCCCGTCTTCCACGTCTTCCATGATCTCTCCGGTCGCCGTGTTCACGGCGGGCGCGGCCGGAACCGCCTGGGCCAGGGCCGCGGCGACGGTCTCGGCCGTCTTGCGGCCTATGCCGGGCACCTCGCAGATCTGGTCGATCGTCGCGGACCGCAGCTTCTTCACCGAACCGAAGTGCTTGATCAGCGCCTGTTTGCGGGTGCCGCCGAGACCGGGCACGTCGTCCAGCGGGCTCGACCGGATGCGCTTGGCGCGCTTGGCGCGCTGGTAGGTGATCGCGAAGCGGTGGGCCTCGTCGCGGACGCGCTGCAGCAGGTACAGGCCCTCGCTGGTGCGGGGCAGGACCACCGGGTCGTCCTCGCCGGGCAGCCAGACCTCCTCCAGGCGCTTGGCGAGGCCGCACACGGCGATGTCGTCGATGCCCAGCTCGTCCAGGGCCCGGCGGGCCGCCGCGACCTGCGGCTGACCGCCGTCGACGACGACGAGCTGCGGCGGGTAGGCGAACCGCCTGGGCCGCCCGTCGTCGTCCCTGGGCTCCTCGTCCTCCGTCCACTCGCCGGTCCGCTCCTTCTCGGCGAGGTAGCGCCGGAAGCGGCGGGTGACGACCTCGTGCATGGACCGGACGTCGTCCTGGCCCGCGAAGCCCTTGATCTGGAAGCGCCGGTACTCGCTCTTGCGGGCGAGCCCGTCCTCGAAGACGACCATGGAGGCCACCACGTCGTCCCCCTGGAAGTGCGAGATGTCGTAGCACTCGATCCGCAGGGGGGCGCTGTCCAGGCCGAGGGCCTCGGCGATCTCCTCCAGGGCGCGCGAGCGCGTGGTGAGGTCGGAGGCGCGCTTGGTCTTGTGCAGGACGAGCGCCTGCTGGGCGTTGCGCTGCACGGTCTCCATGAGGGCCTTCTTGTCGCCGCGCTGCGGGACGCGCAGCGACACGCCGGAGCCGCGGCGGCCGGCCAGCCACTGCTGGACCGGCTCCAGCGGGTCGGGCAGGGCGGGGACGAGGACCTCCCTGGGGACGGCGTCCCCGGTCTCCTCGCCGTACAGCTGCTGCAGGGCGTGCTCGACGAGGGCGCCGGTGTCGATCTCCTCGACCTTGTCGGTGACCCAGCCGCGCTGGCCGCGGACGCGCCCGCCGCGGACGTGGAAGATCTGCACGGCCGCTTCCAGCTCGTCCTCGGCGACCGCGATCAGGTCGGCGTCGGTCGCGTCGGCGAGCACGACCGCGCTCTTCTCCATGGCTTTCTTCAGGGCCCCGATGTCGTCGCGCAGGCGGGCCGCCCGCTCGTACTCCATCTCCTCGGCCGCCTGGGCCATCCGCTTCTCCAGTCGGCGGATGTAGGTGCCCGTGCGGCCGGCCATGAAGTCGCAGAACTCCTCGGCCAGGTCCCGGTGCTCCTCGGCGGAGACGCGGTCGACGCAGGGCGCGGAGCACTTGCCGATGTAGCCGAGCAGGCAGGGCCGGCCGGTGCGGGCGGCGTTCCGGAAGACGCCGGCGGAGCAGGTGCGCACCGGGAAGACGCGCAGCAGCAGGTCCACGGTGTCGCGGATGGCCCACGCGTGGGTGTACGGCCCGAAGTAGCGTACGCCCTTCTTCTTGTGACCGCGCATCACCTGGACGCGGGGGTACTCCTCGTTCATCGTCACCGCGAGGTAGGGGTAGCTCTTGTCGTCGCGGTACTTGACGTTGAACCGGGGGTCGTACTCCTTGATCCAGGAGTACTCCAGCTGCAGCGCCTCGACCTCCGTGGACACCACCGTCCACTCCACGGACGCGGCCGTGGTGACCATGGTGCGCGTGCGCGGGTGGAGGCCGGCCAGGTCCTGGAAGTAGTTCGCCAGGCGCTGGCGCAGGCTCTTCGCCTTTCCGACGTAGATCACCCGGCGGTGCTCGTCACGGAACCGGTAGACCCCGGGGGAGTCGGGGATCTCACCCGGCCCGGGGCGGTAGCTGGAAGGGTCGGCCATGAGTCACACCCTACTGGCGCGGACCGACAGTCCGGCGGGCCTGTGGACGACGCCGGCCCTCCCCGGCAGCGGTCCGGCCGGGCCGGTCCCGGCCGGACGGCGCCGGCCGTCCGGCCGCGGCCCGCCGGCGGTTCAGGCGTCGGGCCGCACGACGATCGCGCCGTTCTCCTCCCGCACCGGCAGCTCCGGCAGCGGCACGGTGGCCGGGGAGCGCAGCACCTCGCCGGTCGTGGCGTCGAACTCGCTGCCGTGGCAGAAGCAGACGAGCCGGGTCCCCTCCAGCTTGCCGATCGGGCACCCCGCGTGCGTGCAGATCGTGCTGTACGCCTTCAGCGAGCCGTCGGCGGCCCGGCTGACCACCACGTCGTGGTCCCGGTACAGCGCGGCTCCGCCCTCGGGCACCTCGCCCGGGGCGCCGAGCTCCACGGGCGCGGTCGGTGTCGTGGGCGCCGGGCCGCCGCCCGGCGCGCACGCGGCCGGGCCGAGTGCGGCGACGGGGGTGAGCGCCGCTCCCCGCAGGAGGGTACGACGGCTCGGGGAGGGACGGCCGGGCATGGTGTCTCCACTGGTCAGGGGGTGTGCGGGCGGCACGATACCGGGCGGGGGCACGGGTGGGGGCGGCGGGGCGGAGAGACGCAAGTGCGGGCGGAAGGAGGGCGTAAACGCTTGCGCAAGCGTTTACGCCGGCCTCCGGGGTGCGGTACCGTCCGGCCGGACGGCGGAAGGGAGGGCGGGATGGCCACCATGGCCGACGTCGCGCGGAGCGCCGGGGTCTCCGTGGCGACCGTCTCGCATGTGCTGAACGGCACACGGCCGGTACTGCCCCACACCCGTCAGGCGGTCCTGGACGCCGTCGAGGAACTCGGCTACACCCCGAACACCCTCGCCCGTTCCCTGGTGACCTCCCGCACCCGGTCCATCGGGCTCGCGGTGTCGACGATCAGCAACCCGTACTTCACCGAGATCCTCCAGGGCGTGGAGGCCGGCGCGCTGGAGCACGGCTACAGCCTGCTCATCGCCGATCCGCACGACGATCCCGGACACGAGCGCAGGGCCGTCCGGCTGCTGCACGAGCGCCGTGTGGACGGCATGATCGTCGCGCCCTCCGCCGACCCGCGCGGACTCCTCGCCTACCTGGGGCGCCACGCCGTACCGACCGTGTTTCTGGACCGGCTGGTCGACGCCGCGGCGGACGGCGCCCCGCGCTTCGACCAGGTGTGCGCCGAGAGCGCCGGGCCGACCGCCGGGCTGGTCACGCATCTCGCCGGGCTGGGCCACCGCCGTATCGGCCTGGTCGCGGGCCGGCCGGGGCTCAGCACCACGCGCGAGCGGATCACCGGCTACCGGCACGGTCTGGCGGCGGCCGGGCTGCCCTACGACGAGCGGCTCCTGGTGCACGGCGACTCCGAGTCGGCCGGTGCCGAACAGGCCACCGCCGCCCTGCTGTCCCTCGCCGTACCGCCCACCGCGCTGGTCACCGCCAACGACGCGATGACGCTCGGCGCGCTGCGCGCCCTGCGCGACCGGGGCCTGTCCGTCCCCGGCGACATCGCGCTGTGCTGCTTCGACGACTTCCCCTGGGCGGACCTGTTCTCGCCCCGGCTCACCGCGGTGGCCCAGCCCGGCAGGGAACTCGGCGCCCGGGCCGTACGGATGCTCCTGGAGCGCCTGGCCGCACCGGACCGGCCCGCCCGGACCGTACGACTCCCCTGCACCTTCGTCCACCGCACCTCGTGCGGCTGCCCCGACCAGCCGACGCGGCCCGAGCCGCCGAGAAAGGAACCGTCGCATGATCGTCGTCGCCGGTGAGTCACTGATCGACCTGGTGCCGCAGGGCACGGGCGCCCTGGCGGCGCTGACGCCGGCGCTCGGCGGCGGCCCGTACAACACGGCGGTCGCGCTGGGCCGTCTCGGCTCCCCCACCGCCTTCTGCTCCCGGGTGTCGTACGACGCGTTCGGCGAGGCCCTGCTGGACCGGCTGCGGGAGACCGGGGTGGACGTGTCCGCGGTGCAGCGCGGCGCGGAGCCCACGACGCTCGCCGTCGCCTCGGTCGGCCCGGACGGCTCGGCCGCGTACTCCTTCTACGTGGAGGGGACGGCGGACCGGCTGTTCACGGCGCCCGCCGCCCTGCCGCCCGGCACCCGGGCGGTGTCCTTCGGCACCTGCTCGCTCGTCCTGGAGCCGGGCGCGAGCGCCTACGAGGAGCTGATGCGGACGGCGTCCGCGCAGGGCCTGTTCACCGCGCTCGACCCGAACATCCGGCCGGGGCTGATCCCCGACGCGGACGCCTACCGGGCCCGGTTCGAGAGCTGGCTGCCGTCGGTGTCGCTGCTCAAGCTCTCCGAGGAGGACGCCCGGTGGCTGGGCGGCACCCCGCGCGAGTGGCTGGCCGCCGGCCCGTCGGCCGTCGTGATCACCCGGGGCGGCGACGGGCTGACCGCCTTCACCCGGGACGGCGCCGAGCACGCGGTGCCCGGTGAGAAGGTCGACGTGGTGGACACGATCGGCGCCGGTGACACGGTGAACGCCGCCCTGCTGCACGGCCTGGCCGAGCACGGCGCCCTGTCCCCGGCCGGCCTCGCGGACCTGGACGCCGAGGGCTGGACGCGGCTGCTGCGGTTCGCGGCCCGGGCGGCGGCGGTCACCTGCTCGCGCGCGGGCGCGGAGCCGCCGTACGCCTCCGAACTGGCCGGCGTCTGAGGCCGTCCGGGCAGCGGCGGACCGCTCACCGTGCGGGACGCCGGGGTGCGGCCACGGCCGTCGGGCCCGGCGGGCGCGGGACCTGCCCGTCGGCGGCGGACGGCGCGCCGGGCCGGGACGGCCGGCCGGGATCCGGCGCGGGGAGCCCCGGACCGGATGCGGGCGCCGGGACCGCCCGGTGGCGTGGTGAGGGCCGCGGCCGGACGCGGCGTTCGACGCCCGCGGGCAGCCGGTGCCGAGCCGGTACGCGGCAGCGGTGCGCCCCGCGGACCGTGCCCGCGGGGCGCACCGCTGCGCGGCGCCGGACGGCTCAGGCCTTGCGGGCCCGGGTCGTCTTCTTCGCGGCGGCCTTGCCGGCCGCCTTCTTGGGGGCGGTGTCGTCGACCGCCTTGGTGGCGGTCTTCCTCGCGGTGGCCGCGGCCGCGACCGTCTTCCTGGCCGTCGTCCTGCGCGGGGCCTGCACGGGGGCCGCGTCGCTGACCCGGTCGGCGCCGAGGATCTCCCGCAGGAACTTGCCGGTGTGGCTGGCCGGCACCGCGGCGACCTGCTCGGGCGTGCCCTCGGCGACCACCAGGCCACCGCCGGCGCCGCCCTCGGGGCCCATGTCGACGACCCAGTCGGCGGTCTTGATCACGTCGAGGTTGTGCTCGATGACGATGACCGTGTTGCCCTTGTCGACCAGTCCGGACAGCACCTTCAGCAGCTTGCTGATGTCCTCGAAGTGCAGACCGGTGGTCGGCTCGTCGAGGACGTAGACCGTGCGGCCGGTGGAGCGGCGCTGCAGTTCGCTGGCGAGCTTCACCCGCTGGGCCTCGCCGCCGGACAGGGTGGTCGCGGACTGGCCGAGCCGGACGTAGCCGAGGCCGACGTCGTTGAGCGTCCTGAGGTGACGGGAGATCGCCGGGACCGCCTCGAAGAAGTCCATGGCCTCCTCGATCGGCATGTTCAGGACGTCGGCGATGGACTTGCCCTTGTAGTGGACCTCCAGGGTCTCCCGGTTGTACCGGGCGCCGTGGCAGACCTCGCACGGGACGTACACGTCCGGGAGGAAGTTCATCTCGATCTTGATCGTGCCGTCGCCCGCGCAGTTCTCGCAGCGGCCGCCCTTGACGTTGAAGGAGAAGCGGCCGGGCATGTAGCCGCGGACCTTCGCCTCGGTCGTCTCGGCGAACAGCTTGCGGATGTGGTCGAAGACGCCGGTGTACGTCGCCGGGTTGGACCGGGGGGTGCGGCCGATGGGCGACTGGTCGACGTGGACGACCTTGTCGACGAGGTCGTCGCCGTCCACCCGCGTGTGCCGCCCGGGCACGCTGCGCGCGCCGTTCAGCTCGCGCGCCAGGTGCGTGTACAGGATGTCGTTGACCAGCGTGGACTTGCCGGATCCGGACACGCCGGTGACCGCGGTGAACACCCCCAGCGGGAAGGACACGTCGATGTCCCTGAGGTTGTTCTCGCGGGCGCCGTGCACGGTGAGCCGGCGGGACGGGTCGATCGGGCGCCGGGCGTCGGGCACGGGGATGGACTTCCGGCCGGACAGGTACTGGCCGGTCTGCGACTCCTGGTTGGCGAGCAGTTCCTTCAGAGAGCCGCTGTGCACGACCTTGCCGCCGTGCTCGCCGGCGCCGGGGCCGATGTCGACGATCCAGTCGGCGGTCTTGATGGTGTCCTCGTCGTGCTCGACGACGATGAGCGTGTTGCCCATGTCGCGCAGCCGGACCAGGGTCTCGATCAGCCGGTGGTTGTCGCGCTGGTGCAGACCGATCGACGGCTCGTCGAGGACGTACAGCACGCCCACGAGCCCGGAGCCGATCTGGGTGGCCAGGCGGATGCGCTGGGCCTCGCCGCCGGAGAGCGTGCCCGCGGCGCGGTTCAGCGAGAGGTAGTCCAGGCCGACGTCGACCAGGAACCGCAGCCGCTCGTTGACCTCCTTCAGCACGCGCTCGGCGATCTTCTTGTCGCGGTCGCTGAGCTTCAGCTCGCCCAGGAATTCCGCGCAGTCGCTGATCGACATCGCGGAGACCTCGGCGATCGACTTGCCCTCGATGGTGACCGCGAGGACGACGGGCTTGAGGCGGGTGCCCTGACAGGTGGGGCAGGGCACCTCGCGCATGTAGCCCTCGAAGCGCTCGCGGCTGGCGTCGGACTCGGCCTCGCTGTGCCGGCGCTTGACGAAGGGGACGGCGCCCTCGAAGGCCGTGGTGTAGCGGCGCTCGCGGCCGTACCGGTTGCGGTAGCGGACCTCGACCTGTGTCTTGTGGCCGTGGAGCAGGGCCTTCTTGGCGCGCTGCGGCAGGCCGGCGAAGGGGATGTCGGTGCGGAAGCCCAGCGCGTCCGCGAGGGCGCCGATCAGCCGGCCGAAGTAGTCCTTGGTGTGACCGTGCGACCAGGGGTGGATGGCGCCCTCGTCGAGGGTCTTGTCCGGGTCGGGGACGATCAGCTCGGGGTCGACCTCCATGCGCGTGCCGATGCCGGTGCAGTCGGGGCAGGCGCCGAAGGGCGAGTTGAAGGAGAAGGAGCGGGGCTCCAGCTCCTCGAAGGACAGGTCGTCGTACGGGCAGTACAGGTGCTCCGAGTACATGCGCTCGCGCTCGGGGTCGTCCTCGGGGAGATCGACGAAGTCGAGCACGACCATGCCGCCCGACAGGCCGAGGGCGGTCTCCACGGAGTCCGTGAGGCGGCGCTTGGCGGAGTCCTTCACCGTGAGGCGGTCGACGACCACCTCGATGGTGTGCTTCTCCTGCTTCTTCAGCGTGGGCGGGTGGGAGAGCTGGATCGTCTCGCCGTCCACCCGCGCGCGGGAGTAGCCCTTGGTCTGGAGGTCCGCGAAGAGGTCGACGAACTCGCCCTTGCGCTCGCGCACCAGCGGCGACAGCACCTGGAAGCGGCTGCCCTCCGGCAGCTCCAGGACCTTGTCGACGATGGCCTGCGGCGACTGGCGCGAGATCGGGCGGCCGCACTCGGGGCAGTGCGGCTTGCCGATGCGCGCGAAGAGCAGCCGCAGGTAGTCGTAGACCTCGGTGATCGTGCCGACCGTCGAGCGCGGGTTGCGCGAGGTCGACTTCTGGTCGATGGAGACCGCCGGGGACAGGCCCTCGATGAAGTCGACGTCCGGCTTGTCCATCTGGCCGAGGAACTGGCGGGCGTACGAGGAGAGCGACTCCACGTAGCGCCGCTGGCCCTCGGCGAAGATGGTGTCGAAGGCCAGGGAGGACTTGCCCGACCCGGACAGACCCGTGAAGACGATGAGCGAGTCGCGAGGCAGGTCGAGCGAGACGTTCTTCAGATTGTGCTCACGCGCGCCACGGACGATGAGACGGTCGGCCACGCCGGTCCGCACCTTTCTTGAGAGAAGTGACAGGGGCGGGGCCCCCGTGCTTCTTCAGACTAGGGGGAGCCACTGACAACGCCGGTCGGATTCACGAGTTGCCAACAAACCCCGGCTATCCAGGATGCCCGACGCCGCCCCCGACCTTATAGCACATGCATTCGATTTGCGGGGCGAGGCCGGTGTCTTCACCCGAAGGAGTGGCCTGGTCTAGGGTCGGCACCATGGTGGATCACGTGCGTGACCTGGCGTCTGTACGCGACGCGACGGAGCGGCTGCTGACCGCTGTCGGCGAACTGGACGACGTGTCTGTGACGGAGCCGTCACGGCTGCCCGGGTGGACCCGCGGTCATGTGCTGGCCCATCTGTCCCGCAACGCCGACGCCCTGGTGAACGTCCTCCGGGGGCACCCCATGTACGCCTCCGAAGAGGCCCGGGAGGCCGACATCGAGCGGGACGCCCCGCGCCCCTTCCGCGTGCACCTCGCCGATCTGCGCGAGAGCGCGGACCGCTTCCAGGCGGCGGGGGCCGCGCCGGCCGACTGGTCGCGCACGGTCCGGCTGCGCAACGGGGTCACCGACGCGGCGTCCCGGGTGCCGTTCCGGCGCTGGGTGGAGGTGGAGCTGCACCACGTCGACCTCGGGCTGGGGTACGCGCTGGAGGACCTGCCCGAGGAGTTCACGGAGCGGGAGATCGGCTTCCTCGCCGAGCGGTTCACCGGGCACCCGGACGTGCCTCCCGTCCGCCTCACCGACGGCACCCGCGTCTGGAGCACCGGCCGGGAGGGGAACGGCCCCCGGGTGACGGTCACCGGGTCCCCGGCCTGCCTGCTCGGCTGGCTCGCCGGTCGGCGGGACGGATCCGGGCTGACGGCGACGGGCGGCCCGCTGCCCGGACTGCCCCCGCTGTAGCGCCTCCCCGCCGCGGCGGACGGGCGGCCCCGGACCGCTCCCCGCTATAAGCTGGCCGCCATGACGTACAGCGGTCAGGTGACGGTCGGCGGTCCTGCCGACGTGCACGAGCTCAAGGACCTGATGATCACCAAGATCGCGGTCGGTCCGATGAACAACAACGCCTACCTCCTGCGCTGCCGGGCCACGGACGAGCAGCTGCTGATCGACGCCGCCGCCGACGCGGCGTCGCTGCTCGGCACGATCGGTGACGACGGCATCGCGTCCGTCGTCACCACCCACCGGCACGCCGACCACTGGCAGGCGCTCGCCGAGGTCGTGGCGGCCACCCGCGCGCGCACCTACGCGGGCCGGCACGACGCCGAGGGCATCCCCGTGCCGACCGACGTCCTGGTCGACGACGGCGACACCATCCGGGTGGGGCAGGTGGAACTCACCGCGCGCCACCTGGTTGGGCACACGCCGGGCTCGATCGTCCTCGTCTACGACGACCCCCACGGGCATCCCCACGTCTTCACGGGGGACTGCCTCTTCCCGGGAGGCGTGGGCAACACCCGCAAGGACCCGCAGGCGTTCGCCAGCCTGATCCACGACGTCGAGACGAAGATCTTCGACGTGCTCCCGGACGAGACGTGGGTGTACCCCGGCCACGGCCACGACACCACGCTGGGGGCGGAACGGCCGCATCTTCCGGAGTGGCACGCGCGCGGTTGGTGAGCCGGGGCGCGGGACCGGCTGTACGGCCCGGTCCGGGGCGGCGGCCGCGGTGCGGGGCCGGGACTCCCGCGCAGGGCCTGCCCCGGGGCCGGCGAGAAGACCGCCGCGAAGCGGGACCGGGGCTCCCGTGCGGGGCTTGCGCTCCGGCGTGCACGGCGCGCGACCGCGCGGGGCGCGAGCGCGGTGGGCAAACGTACGACGCCGGCTCCCGCGTACGCGCCCCGGGTGAATGCTTCGCCCGCGCCGGCGCCGTACGCGCGCTCCCGGTGCGCGTGGCGGCGCGGTCCACTGGAAGCGGCCCCGCGCAGGAGGACGGCTCCTGGGCGGACGGGCCGCCGGTCCTTCGGTCCCCGCCCTCGGCCGGCGGCCCCGGCAGGCCGCGCGAACGGCGTTCACGAGACCGCAACACCCGTTCCCACCATGCGGACAACCGCCTCGACAGACCGGACTGCGGGCTGCGAGTCTCCCGCCATGCGTCCTGCCCCTCGCGCGCCGCGCCGCGCCGCAGCCGTCATCGTCTCGGTCCTGCTCGCCACCGCCGCCGGCTGTGCCCCGCAGCCGGAGGAGCCGGCGTCCGGCGCGCCCTCCGGGCCGGCCGGAACCGTCTGCGCCAAGGGCAAGGCGGCCACCAGGACCGCGGGGAAGCTGACGATCGCCACCGACCAGCCCGCGTACGAGCCGTGGTTCGAGGACGACGACCCGTCCAACGGCAGGGGCTTCGAGTCGGCGGTCGCCTACGCCGTGGCGAAGCAGCTCGGTTACGACAGGAGCGCCGTCGTCTGGCGGACCGTCCCCTTCACCAAGGCGTTCGCGCCCGGCGAGAAGACCTTCGACTTCGACATCAACCAGGTGTCCATCAGCGCCGAGCGCAAGAAGGCCGTCGACTTCTCGTCCGGCTACTACGACGTGCGCCAGGCCGTCGTCGCGCTGAAGGACTCCAGGGCCGCGCGGGCGCGGACCGTCGCGGACCTGAAGGACGTCAAGCTGGGCGCCCAGGTCGGCACCACCAGCCTCGACTACATCGACGACGTGGTGCGGCCGAAGCGGGCGGCGGCCGTGTACGGCAAGAACGACCAGGCCAAGTCCGCGCTGCGAAACGGCCAGGTGGACGCCATCGTGACCGACCTGCCCACCGCCTTCCACATCACCGCGGCCGAGGTGACGGACGCGCGGATCGTCGGACAGTTCGAGAACCAGGGGGACACGCCGGAGCAGTTCGGGCTGGTGCTCGACAAGGGCAGCGCGCTCACTGCCTGCGTGACGCGGGCCGTGGACGCCCTGCGGGAGAACGGCACGCTCGCGCGGCTCGAGCAGCAGTGGCTGTCGGACGCCGTCGACGCCCCGGTGCTGAAGTGACGGTCGCGAAGGACGCCTCCGGCCGGGAGGGCGCGGACGGCGGCCCCGGGGCGGACGACGCGTACGTCCCCTCGCGGCGGCGGCTCGACCGCGAGCGCCACCGGCGCGCCCGTGCCCGCCGCGCCACGGCGGTCGCCGCGCTCTCCACCCTCGTCACCGGCGCCGTCCTCTACCTGGTCGTCGTCAACGCGCCGGGCTGGCCGCGCACCAGGGAGACGTTCCTCGACCCGGGGTACGCGCGCGAGGCGTTCCCCCGGGTCCTGGAAGGGCTGTGGCTGAACGTCCGGCTGCTGCTGGCCTGCGGGGCCTCGGTCCTGGTCCTCGGCGTGCTGATCGCCGTCGCCCGCACGCTGCGCGGCCCGGTGTTCTTCCCGCTGCGGGTGCTGGCCGCCGCGTACACGGACTTCTTCCGCGGGCTGCCGCTGATCATCAACCTGATGATCGTGGTCCTGGGCGTCCCGGCGCTGCGGCTGCAGGGCGTGACCGTCGACCCGGTGCTGCTGGGCGGTGCGGCGCTGACGCTGACGTACTCGGCGTACGTGGCCGAGGTGTTCCGCGCCGGCATCGAGTCCGTGCACCCCTCGCAGCGCGCCGCGGCCCGCTCGCTGGGGCTCACCCACCGGCAGGCGCTGCGGTACGTGGTGCTGCCGCAGGCCGTGCGGCGTCAGGTGCCGCCGCTGCTGAACGACCTGGTCTCGCTGCAGAAGGACACCGGGCTCGTGTCGATCGGCGGCGCGGTGGACGCGGTGCGGGCCGCCGACGTCATCGTGGGCCGCAGCCTCAACTACACGCCGTACGTCGTCGCGGGACTGGTCTTCGTCGCGCTGACCATCCCGATGACCCGTCTGACGGACTGGGTGACGGCCCGGATGGACCGCCGGCGGGCACAGGGAGGGATCGCATGAGCGGGGCACCGGTGCTGCGGATGGAGTCCGTGCGCAAGAGCTTCGGCGGCACGGTGGTGCTGCGGGACGTCGGCCTGGAGGTCGCCCCGCACACGGTGACCGCGCTGATCGGCGCCTCCGGGTCCGGCAAGTCCACGTTGCTGCGGTGCGCGAACCTGCTGGAGGAGATCGACGACGGGGCGATCTGGCTGGACGGCGAGGAGATCACCGGCCCGCGCGTCGACCAGGACGCGGTACGGCGGCGTATCGGCGTGGTCTTCCAGGCGTACAACCTGTTCCCGCACATGACGGTCCTGGAGAACATCACTCTCGCTCCGCGCCGGGTGCACGGCCTCTCCCGCGTTCGGGCCGAGGAGCGCGCCCGGGAGCTGCTGGAACGGCTCGGGCTCGGCTCCCGGGCGGGCGAGTACCCGGACCGGCTGAGCGGCGGCCAGCAGCAGCGGGTGGCGATCGCGCGCGCCCTGGCCGTGCGTCCCCGGCTGCTGCTGCTCGACGAGATCACCGCCGCCCTGGACCCCGAACTCGTCGGGGAGGTGCTCGCCGTCGTCCGCGGTCTGAAGGACGAGGGGATGACCATGGTGCTGGCCACGCACGAGATGGGCTTCGCCCGCGAGGTCGCCGACCAGGTCTGTTTCCTGGACGCGGGCGTGGTGCTGGAGCGGGGCACGGCCGAGCGGGTACTCGGCGACCCGCGGCAGGAGCGGACGCGGCGCTTCCTGCGGCGGATCGTGGAGGCGGGACGGCTGTGAGCCCTGGAGGGCGGTGCTGGGAGCGTGCGCCCGCCGGCCGGGGCTACGCGTCGGCCTGTCCCGCCCCCGCCAGTGCGGCGACCCGCTCCACGCCGAACACATAGCCCTGCACACCGCATCCGGCGATGACGCCGTCGGCGCGCAGCGAGACGTAGGAGTGGTGCCGGAACGACTCGCGCCGGTGGATGTTGGAGATGTGGACCTCGATCACCGGAAGCCCGTCGCAGGCGTTGAGCGCGTCCAGGATCGCGACGGACGTGTGCGAGTAGGCACCCGGGTTGATCACGATCCCGCAGTGCCCGAGCCGTGCCTCGTGGATCCAGTCGACCAGCTCGCCCTCGTGGTTGGACTGCCGGAAGTCGACCGTGCCGCCGTGCGCGGCCGCCGCCTCGACGCACCGGGCCTCGACGTCGGCGAGGGTGTCGGACCCGTAGATCTCCGGCTGGCGCCGGCCGAGCAGGTTCAGGTTGGGGCCGTTGAGAATCATGATCGGGGCGCTGGCCAGGGTGCGGGGCACGGTTCCTCCGGTCCGTTCGGGAAGGCGGTCCGCTGACGACCGCTGCTCGGACCCGGTTTATCACGCTGCGCGGACACCGCGGCGGGCCGTGCCTCTCCGGCGCGATCACGCCCGTCCGCCCGGCGAAGCCCGTGCCCGGCGACCGCGTCGCCGCACTCTCCCCCGGGGCCTGCGGGGTCTTCCCGCCGCCCGGCGAGCCGGGGCTCGAACGGCTGCGCGAGGAGGCCGGTCCGGAGCCGGCCGGGATCCGGCGGCCCGCGGGACGGGCGGGACACCGAGGGAGCGGGCCGCCGGCCTCCATGCCGCCTTCGCCTCCTCCACGTGGGCTTCGGACGCGCCGCTCCGCAGGTGGTGGTCCCCCGCGGGGGTGTCGTGCGCGCCGCCGGTCCCGCCCGGCGCGCCGCCGTCACGCACTGA
This sequence comes from Streptomyces sp. NPDC051041, assembly GCF_044456065.1. Taxonomy (NCBI): domain Bacteria; kingdom Bacillati; phylum Actinomycetota; class Actinomycetes; order Kitasatosporales; family Streptomycetaceae; genus Streptomyces; species Streptomyces sp. NPDC051041. The sequence continues at coordinate 262,200 of NZ_JBITFM010000004.1, read as the reverse complement.
CCCGCGCGACCCCTGCGCGCCCCCATAACCGGCAGTCACGGTGGGTAGTTGACGCGGCATGCGCGAGGTACGCACGGTAAGGCCTCCGTCGATGCTGCGGCTCGCGGCCGCCTCGCTCGCCGGGACGGCCATCGAGTTCTACGACTTCTTCGGCTACGGGACCGCGGCGGCGCTGGTGCTGGGTCCGCTGTTCTTCCCGGCGTTCTCGCCGCCGGCGGGACGCTGGCCGCGTTCGCCACGTTCGGCGTGGGCTTCGTGGCGCGGCCGCTCGGTTCGGTGCTGTTCGGGCACGTCGGGGACCGGTGCGGGCGCCGGCCGGTCCTCGTCGCCTCCCTGCTGCTGACCGGCGTCTCGACCGTCGCGGTCGGCTGCGTACCGGCGTACGGGCCGATCGGGGCCGCCGCTCCCCTGCTGCTCGTCGCTCTGCGCTTTCCGCAGGGGCTCGGGCTCGGCGGGGAGTGGGGCGGGGCCGTGCTGCTGGCCGCGGAGCACGCACCCGCCGAACGGCGTGCGCTGTGGTCGAGCTTTCCGCAGGTCGGGCCCTCGGTGGGCTTTCTGCTCGCCAACGGGGTGATGCTGGCGCTGTCGGCGACGCTGTCCGAGGCGCAGTTCGCGCAGTGGGGGTGGCGGGTGCCGTTCTGGGCGGCGGGCGTGCTCGCCGTGCTGGGGCTGTGGCTGCGTTCGCCGCTCGCCCAGAGTCCCCGGTTCCTCGAACTCGACGACCGCGCGCGCGTGCCGATCGCCGAGGTGGTGCGCGACCACTGGCGGCTGGTCCTGCGGACCGCCGGGGCGCTCGCGGCCGGATACGCGATCTTCTACGCCGTGACGACCTGGTCCCTGGCGTACGCGACGGAGCGGCTCGGGGTGGGCCGCAGCGTGATGCTGGCCTGCATCACGGCCGCGGTGGTGGTCAAGGGCGCGCTGACCCCGCTGGCGGCCCTGCTCGGCGACCGGTACGGGCGCCGGCCGCTGTGCCTGGCTGGATGCGCGGCCGCCGCCGGGTGGATGTTCCCGATGGTGGGGCTGCTGTCGACCGGCGCGCCGCTGCTGATGTTCCTCGGCTTCCTGGGGGCGCTGCTCGCGTTCATCACGATGTTCGCGGTGATCGCCGCCTATCTGCCGGAACTGTACGAACCCCGGGTGCGCTGCACGGGCGCCGCGGTCGGTTACAGCCTCCGGGGTCCTCGGCGGCGCGCTCACCCCGATCGCGGCGACGGCCCTGGCCGGGCAGGGCGGCCGGGTGCCGTGGGGGGTGGGTGCGTATCTGACCGGGGTCGCCCTGCCCAGCCTGGGCTGCTTCCGGAGACGCGTCCGGCGCCGGCGGTGGTGGCGGAGCCGGTGACGGAGTGAGCCGGAAGGGCCTCAGGGATTGAACGCCAGCTCCAGGTACGCCGCGAACACCACCAGGTGGACCCCCGCCTGGAGCGGTGTCGCCCGGCCCGGTACCACGGTCAGGGAGCCCACCACGACGGTCAGGGCGAGCAGCACCATGTGGGTGGCGCCGAGGCCGAGGACGAGCGGTCCGGGGAGCCAGACGGACGCCAGGGCGACCGCGGGGATGGTCAGGCCGATGCTGGCCATCGACGAGCCGAGTGCGAGGTTGAGGCTGGTCTGCACCCGGTCGCGGCGGGCGGAGCGCAGCGCGGCGATGGTCTCGGGGAGCAGCACCAGCAGGGCGATGACCACACCGACGACGGCGTGGTGCAGCCCGGCGGCCGCGACCCCGGACTCGATGGTGGGCGACACCCCCTTGGCCAGGCCGACCACGCCGATCAGCGCGAGGCCCAGCAGACCCAGGCTGACCAGGGCGGTGCGGGCGGAGGGGGCGTCGGCGTGGTCGTCGGCGGTGATGACCTCGCCCTGCCGGGTGATCGGCAGGAAGTAGTCACGATGGCGCACGGTCTGGGTGGTCACGAACAGTCCGTACAGGACCAGCGAGGAGAACGCCGCGAAGGCGAGCTGGACACCGGAGAACTCCGGGCCGGGCTTGCTGGTCGTGAACGTCGGCAGCACCAGGCTGAGTGTGGCCAGGGTGGCGACGGTCGCGAGGGCGGCGCCGGTGCCCTCGGCGTTGAAGATCGCCGTGCCGTGGCGGAGAGAGGCGACGAGGAGGCTGAGGCCGAGCACGCCGTTGCAGGTGATCATCACGGCCGCGAACACCGTGTCCCTGGCCAGGGTCGCGCTCTTGTCCCCGCCGTCCGCCATCAGCGTGACGATCAGGGCGACCTCGATGATCGTGACGGCGACGGCGAGGACGAGGGAGCCGAAGGGTTCACCGACGCGGTGCGCGACCACCTCGGCGTGGTGCACGGCGGCCAGCACGGCCCCGGCGAGGACCAGGGTCACCAGTGCCACGACCGCGCCGGGCAGGTCGCGCCCCCAGGTGAGCGCCAGCAGCACGACCGCGACCGTGGGCAGGAGGGTCGTCCACCGGGGGACGAGCGCCTGGAGCCGAGCGGTCACACAGCGATCGTCGCAGACATGCCCGGGCCGCGCACTCCGATGCCCGGGGCCCTGCCCCTCCGGAGTGCGCGGCCCCTGTGGCAGCGTGCGGTTCGCGGATCCTCCGCCCGGCCGGCGCAGCCGTCCCGCCTTCCGGAGGCACTGCCGCACCTCCCCTGGCGTTCGGTCCCGGAGCCGACGACTCGGACGCCCCTGAAGGGCGCTTCCGCCCGGCCGGGGCGCTCCGGTCCGGAACGCGCTCGGTGCCGGACAGACGCCGGGAGCGGCGGCCGGCAATGCGCCGTCCGCCGCTCCCGGCGTCCCGACCGTGGCTGCGGCCGGTGGGATCAGGCCTCGACGCTGTCCTTCGCGGCGCCTTCGCCCCGCTGCTGCGCCGCCTCGGCCGCCGCCTGCTTCCTGGAGGCCCGCAGGCTGGTGATCGTGGTGACGATCAGGACCGAGCAGATCACGCCGAGCGAGACCGGGATGCTGATCTCGGGGACGTGGACCCCGGACTCGTGCAGGGCGTGCAGGACCAGCTTCACGCCGATGAAGCCGAGGATGATCGACAGGCCGTAGCTGAGGTGGACCAGCTTCTTCAGCAGGCCGCCGATGAGGAAGTACAGCTGCCGCAGGCCCATCAGCGCGAACGCGTTGGCGGTGAACACGATGTACGGGTCCTGGGTCAGGCCGAAGATCGCGGGGATCGAGTCGAGCGCGAAGAGCACGTCCGTGGTGCCGATCGCCAGCATCACGACCAGCATCGGCGTCATGACGCGCTTGCCGTTCTGCCGGATCCACAGCTTGGTGCCGTGGTAGCGGTCGGCGACACCGAACCTGCGCTCGACGGCCTTGAGCAGCTTGTTCTCCTCGTACTCCTCGTCCTGCTCCTCGGCCCGGGCCTCCTGGATGAGCTTCCAGGCGGTCCAGATCAGGAAGGCGCCGAAGAGGTAGAACACCCAGGAGAAGCTGGCGATGATCGCGGCGCCCGCGGCGATGAAGACGGCCCGCAGGACCAGGGCTATGAGGACGCCGATGAGGAGCACTCGCTGCTGGTACTGGGACGGCACCGCGAACTTCGCCATGATCAGGACGAAGACGAAGAGGTTGTCGACGCTCAGCGACTTCTCGGTGATGAAGCCCGCGAAGAACTCGCCGGAGGGCTGGCCACCGGCGAAGACGAGCAGGCCGAGCCCGAAGAGGGCGGCCAGCGCGATCCAGACGGCGGTCCAGATGCCGGCTTCCTTGACGGACACGTCATGGGGCTTGCGGCCGATGAAGAAGTCGACCGCGATCAGGGCGCTCAGGCCCACGATGGTCAGGACCCACAGGGTCAGGGAAACATCCACTGCGCCTCCGGCAGTACGTCACGGTTACGGATCGTGGCAACCGGAGGTCTCTTCCACCCGGGCCCCTGCGCGTCGGACGCAGTGAGGCCGCGGGCCGACGCCCCGGGACCCGGCCGGGTCCGTACTGACGGGCACGCCGCAGCAGACAGGGAGTACTCCCCTCCGTGCGGACAACAGTACCCGAATCACCAAAGGAAGGTAAAGAGCTTGGTAATGGAAATCCCAAATGCGCTGGTCAACGTTCTTTACGAATGCTTGGCACGAGCGGTGGTCACCATCTCGCACACGCCCGCCGGCCGCCGGCTCCGCACCCTCACCGATGCCGTGCCCGGCGAGCCGCGGCCACCCGGGTGAGCACCTGCTGGAGCACCTGGCTGCCGGGCGGGACGAGCGGGGGCTCGTACGTCCACGCATGTCCCACCCACGGGTCGGCGAGGTGGTCGTCGGGCACCGGGGTCAGACGCAGCAGTGAGCGCCACAGCGGATCGAGCAACGGCCCGTAGCCCGCGGACTCCTCGCGGTCGGCGATCATCATCAGGTGGACGCCGGCGGCCGGTCCCTCGTCCGCGAGGTAGCGCAGCCGGTTCACCGCCCGGTCGTCGAAGCCGTGCGGGAAGTCGTTGACGATCAGCAGGTGCTGGGCGGTGTCGAAGCCGGGCGGGAGCGCGTCGGCGGCGCCTCCGCGCACCGCCATCTGCACCAGGTCGACGTGCCGGGTGAGCCGGGCCAGCACGTCCGCCACGCCCGCCGCGCCCCTGGCGGGCGGGGCCGCGAGCACGTCGGCCCGCACCAGCGGGGCCAGCGCCTGCGCGCCCGAGCCGGCCGGGTCGACGACGTGCACGGTGAACTCGCCCGCCGGGTGGACGGCGAGCAGCCGGCCCGCGTGCGCCACCGCCGTCTCCAGGGCGAGGCGCCGCACCTCGTGGGAGTCGGCCGCGTCTCCGCCGAGCGACGGGGTACGTCCGCTGTCGATCCACAGCCCGCGCTCCAGCGGCAGCCGCACCAGCATCGGGATGCGCACCCGCGCCGCCTCGGGCAGGTGGAGATCGCCCAGGCGCAGGGCCATGGGAATCTCCACGGGCACCCGGTAGCCGCGCCAGACGGGGTTGTCCCAGCGGGCGTACGCCGGCGGCAGCGCGGGTTCGACCACCTCGGCCTCGGCGGCGAGCTGGGCGAGGTCCCGGTCGAGGGCCTCCTCGGCCCGGGCGACGAGCTGGGCGTGCCGGGCACGGGCCGCCTCGCGCGCGGCATCGCCCTGTCCGCCGATGCGGTTGCGCGGGTCGGACAGGACCTGGTCGAGCTCCTTCTCCATGCGCGAGTCCGCGAAGTCCACGGCGCCGCGGTAGGCGGCCGTGGTGCGGGCCAGGTCCTCGAACATGCCCCACACCTGGTTGTAGAGCCGCTCGTCCATGGACCAGCCGGTCGCGTCGCCCGCCACGGGTCGCGCGGGCTGCACCGGCGGGGGCGACGGGGCGGCGGTCCGGCGGCGCGGGTGGTTGTAGTCGATCGGGCCGTCGGCGGTGGGCACCGGCGGCCGGGTGGCGGAGGACGGGCCCGCCGGGCCGGCTCCGCCCGGGTGCGGCGACTGCGGCGCGGGCTGCCCCGGCGTCCGGGCGCCGTCCGTGCCTTGCGGACCGTACGGATGCGTCGGCAGGGTGCTCCGGGGCGCGGGGGCGTCCTGGTCCGGGCCGGGCTCCGGTGCGGCCGCCTGCCGGGAACGGCCGCCGTCCGGGCGGGGCGGGGGCGCCGGGACCGAGCGGGCCGGGCCCCGGGCCACCGCCTCGTCGATGCTGTTCGCGAGCCGGTGGGCCGCGGGCAGTCCCTGGTCGGCGAGGAGCTCGGCGAGGCCGCCGGTATACCCCTGCCCGACGGCGCGCACCTTCCAGGCTCCCTGGCGCCGGTAGAGCTCCAGGGCGACGACGGCCGACTCGGCGTCCAGTCCGGTGACGGTGTAGCTGACGGCCTCCGTGCCGTCGGGACCGGCGACGGCGACGAAGGGGGCGGCCACGGCACCGAAACGGGCCGGTCCCCCGCCGGGAGCAGGCGGCAGGGCGAGCAGCACGTGGACGCGGTGGACGGCGTCCGGCAGGGCGTCCAGGTCCACCGCGAGGCGATGGTCGGCGGCCGCCTGCCGGGGGACCTCCAGGCCCGGCAGGGCGGGCGCGTCCGGGTGGGCCACCCGTTCCACGCCGTGGACCCTGCCGCTCTCGTCGCCGAGTGTGGCCGCGGCCACGATCGGCGTGCCGGCCGAGATCCGGATCTCCAGACGGGACTGGGAGAGCGGGTGGTTCTGTCCCCGCACCAGCTCGGCCGTCATCGCCTTCCCCCTGTGTCGGTCGCGGTGTGCGGTGCGCTTCCCCGTCGGGTCTACAGGGTCGGCAGGATCGCCGGCATCAGGTCCTGGAAGGTGCGCCCGTTGGCCGGAACGCCGAGAGCGGTCATCGTCCAGCTCCCGCCCGTACGGTGCACCTTCGCCATGATCTGGGCCGTGTAGGCGCCACCGCCGGCGAGCGTGTAGCGGGCGAGCTCCTGGCCGTTGGTCTCGTCGACCAGGCGGCAGAAGGCGTTCTGCACCTCCTGGAAGGACTGTCCGGTGAAGGAGTTGACGGTGAAGACGATCTGGTCGATGTGGACCGGGACGCGCTGCAGGTCGACGAGGATCGCCTCGTCGTCGCCGCCCTGGCCGACACCGCCGACGAGATTGTCCCCGGTGTGGCGCACGGAGCCGTCGTCGCTCACCAGGTGGCGGAAGAAGACGACGTCGACCGGCTGCTTGTCCGCGAACAGGACGGCGGAGGCGTCCAGGTCGATCTCCCGCGTCCGCGAACCGAACAGGCCGCGCCGGGGAGCCGCCTGCCAGCCGAGACCCATGCGCACCGCGGTCAGGCTGCCGCCGTCGTTCTTCTGCAGACTGATGGCCTGACCCTTGGTCATGTTGACGGTCACGCGCCGATTCCCCTCTCGAGCTGTCCCCTGTTGCCGCGGCGCCCGCGGTTGACCAGAACCCTACGCAGAGGCGCTGACGGCGGCGTACCTCGATCCGCGCTTTGTGTCGGTCCTGCAACACAGCGCGTGCCCGGCTGCGGCCCCGGGTCCGTGCGCGGGTGCGGGCCGGGGCCCGCGGGCCGTCAGGACAGGCCGGCCTCCTGCATCTGGCGGAGTTCCTTCTTCATCTCGGCGACCTCGTCGCGCAGCCGGGCCGCGATCTCGAACTGGAGGTCGGCGGCGGCGGCCCGCATACGGGCGGTCAGGTCCTCGATCTGCTCGGCGAGCTCGGCCGCCGGGCGGTCGGTGGGCACCGCCTCCCTGGCCTTGCCCTTTGCGCCCGCCGACGCCTTGCCGCCGAGGGCGGGCACGGGAGCCTTGGCGCCCTTGCCGTCCTTGTTCTTGCGGTAGCCCGTGCCGAGCAGCTGCTCCGTGTCGACGTCCTCGCGGGCGATCCGGGCCACGATGTCGTTGATCTTCTTGCGGAGCGGCTGGGGGTCGATGCCGTTCGCCTTGTTGTACGCGATCTGCTTCTCCCGGCGGCGGTTGGTCTCCTCGATGGCCTTCTCCATCGCCGGGGTGATCTTGTCGGCGTACATGTGGACCTGACCGGAGACGTTGCGCGCCGCGCGGCCGATGGTCTGGATCAGGGAGGTCCCGGAGCGCAGGAAGCCCTCCTTGTCGGCGTCGAGGATCGCCACCAGGGAGACCTCGGGCAGGTCGAGGCCCTCCCTGAGGAGGTTGATGCCGACCAGGACGTCGTACTCGCCGGCGCGCAGCTCCCGCAGCAGCTCGACACGGCGCAGGGTGTCGACGTCGCTGTGCAGGTAGCGCACCTGGATGCCGAGTTCCACGAAGTAGTCGGTGAGGTCCTCGGCCATCTTCTTGGTGAGGGTGGTGACCAGGACGCGCTCGTCCTTCTCGACGCGCTTGCGGATCTCGTGCACCAGGTCGTCGATCTGGCCCTCGGTGGGCTTGACCACGACTTCCGGGTCGACGAGGCCGGTGGGGCGGATGATCTGCTCGACGACGCCGTCCGAGCGGGAGAGCTCGTACTGCCCCGGGGTCGCGGACAGGTAGACGGTCTGTCCGATCCGCTCCTGGAACTCCTCCCACTTCAGGGGGCGGTTGTCGAGGGCGGAGGGCAGGCGGAAGCCGTGGTCGACGAGGGTGCGCTTGCGGGAGGCGTCGCCCTCGTACATGGCGCCGATCTGCGGGACGGTGACGTGCGACTCGTCGATGACGAGGAGGAAGTCGTCGGGGAAGTAGTCGAGCAGGGTGTTGGGCGGGGAGCCGGGCGAGCGGCCGTCGAAGTGCATCGAGTAGTTCTCCACGCCGGAGCAGGTGCCGATCTGGCGGAGCATCTCGATGTCGTACGTCGTGCGCATCCTCAGGCGCTGGGCCTCCAGGAGCTTGCCCTGCTTCTCCAGCTCGGCGAGGCGCTCCCCCAGTTCCTTCTCGATGCCGTTGACCGCGCGCTCCATGCGCTCCGGGCCGGCGACGTAGTGGGAGGCCGGGAAGACGTACAGCTGCTGGTCGTCGCTGAGGATCTCGCCGGTGATCGGGTGCAGTGTGGACAGCGCCTCGATCTCGTCGCCGAACATCTCGATGCGGACGGCGAGTTCCTCGTAGACCGGGAAGATCTCGATGGTGTCGCCGCGGACCCGGAAGGTGCCGCGGGTGAACGCCGTGTCGTTGCGCGTGTACTGGATGTCCACGAAGCGGCGCAGCAGCTCGTCCCGGTCGACCTCGTCGCCGACCCGGAGGGTGACCATGCGGTCCACGTACTCCTGCGGCGTGCCGAGGCCGTAGATGCAGGAGACCGAGGCGACCACGACGACGTCACGACGGGTGAGCAGCGAGTTGGTCGCGGAGTGGCGCAGGCGTTCGACCTCCTCGTTGATCGAGGAGTCCTTCTCGATGTAGGTGTCGGACTGCGGGACGTACGCCTCGGGCTGGTAGTAGTCGTAGTACGAGACGAAGTACTCGACCGCGTTGTTCGGCAGCAGCTCGCGGAACTCGTTGGCCAGCTGGGCGGCCAGTGTCTTGTTGGGCGCCATCACGAGCGTGGGGCGCTGGAGCTTCTCGATCATCCACGCGGTGGTGGCGGACTTGCCGGTGCCGGTCGCGCCCAGCAGGACGACGTCCTTCTCACCGGCCTCGATGCGCCGGGCGAGCTCGGCGATGGCCGCCGGCTGGTCGCCGCTCGGCTGGTAGGGGCTGACGACCTCGAAGGGCGCCACCGTGCGTTCGATGTGGGAAACGGGCCGCATGGAACCAACCGTACGACCCCCCACTGACAACCAGGCCGGCTCAGCGCTTCTGCGGGGTGCGGGACCGGTGCGCGAGGTGCCGGCAGGTGCGGGCCTGGGGGCGCCGGGCGGACCGCTGGACGACGGCGTGGGCCGGTATGCCCGGTTTGCGTTCGATGGGGGGCGGGACGGGCTTCCCCATGACCACCCGCGGATCGAAGATCACCACGACGCCCGCGAGGAGCAGGAAGGCCAGCGGGCCGATCAGCATGGGCGCGAGCAGGGCGGCGACCGACTCGCCCGAGGCGGGCGCGGCCGTGCCGTGGAGGTGGACGGTGAGGGCGGCCATGCCGGTGTAGTGCATGCCGCTGACGGCGAGCCCCATCACCAGGCTCGCGCCCACGCTCCACAGGAACCCCCTGGCCTGCCCGGCGGCCCACAGGGCGGCGGTGGCGGCGGCCACCGCGACAAGGACGGACGTCGCGACGGTGAGCGTGTCGTACTCTAGCCTCCCGTCCAGGCGCATGCCGGCCATGCCCAGGTAGTGCATCGAGGCGATGCCCAGGCCGGTGATGGTCCCGCCGGTGAACAGGGCCGTTCCCCGCGCGCCCCGGTAGCCGACCATGAAGACCCCGATGCCCACCATGACGATGGCGACGGCCAGACTCGCGAACGTCATCGCCCTGTCGTAGTGGATCGGCACACCCCGGACCGTGAACCCCATCATGGCGATGAAGTGCATGGTCCATATGCCGGAGCCGATCGCCGCCGAGCCGAGGGCGAGCCAGCCGGGGCGCCAGGACCGGGCGACCAGCATGGGTCTGATGGTGCAGCGCAGGCCGAGGGCGCCACCGAGACAGGCCATGAGGTAGGCCACCAGCGGTGTGACGAGTCCGTAGCTGAATCCGTCGACCGTGCCTTGCATGCGCGGCTGCCCTTCCGCCCTCTTGCGTTCCGGAATTACCTGATGTGCGCCCCCTCCCAAGGCCGCACCAGCGGCCAGGGTCGACGCAGAGAGTATGACTCCCACTGGAATGGTCGAACGATTTTCCGGCAAAGAAACACGGCCTTGCCCCAGTTGTGCGGCCCCGGTGAGCGCAGTCGGGCGACGTCGTTCGATCCGTGGCCATCGTGCATCCCTCTGCCGTTGACCGTCTGCTGCCACAGTTGTGCTGTCCGTGATCCCTCGAACGCGAGGAGTACGCATGCACGTGCGCGCCGTTGCCGCCCTGACCACCGCGCTCCTGGGGACCGCCGCTGTCCTGTTCCCCTCCGTCCACGCCGGAGCCGTCGCCGACGGTGGCGGCCGGCCCCTGGTCCTCGCCCACCGGGGCGCCTCCGCGTACGCGCCCGAGAACACCCTGGCCGCCGTCGACAAGGCGGCCGAGCTGGGCGTCCGCTGGGTGGAGAACGACGTCCAGCGCACCAGGGACGGCGAGCTGGTCGTCCTCCACGACGACGACCTGCGGCGCACCACCGACGTCGAGGAGGTCTTCCCCGACCGGGCGCCCTGGAAGGTGAAGGATTTCACGGCGGCCGAGATCGCCCGCCTGGACGCGGGAAGCTGGTTCGGCCCCGCGTACGCGGGCGTGCGCGTACCGACCCTGGAGGAGTACCTGCGCCGTGTCGAGCAGCACCGCCAGAAGCTGCTCCTGGAGATCAAGAACCCCGAGCTGTACCCGGGCGTCGAAGGGCAGATCCTGGAGGTCCTCGGCAACGAGGGCTGGCTCGACCGGCGGCATGTGAGGGACCGGCTGGTCGTGCAGAGCTTCAGCGCGGACAGCCTGCGCACCGTGCACGGTCTGGAACCGCGCGTCAGGACCGGTTTCCTCGGCGCGCCGCCCCTGACGGACCTGCCCGCGTACGCGCACTTCGCCGACCAGATCAACCCCTCGTACGGCTCGCTCTCCCCGGCCTACGTCTCGGCCGTCCACGCGTTCGACGGGCCGCACGGCAGGCCACTGGAGGTCCTGGCCTGGACCGTCGACACCGCGGACACGGCCCGCCGGGTCGCCGGGTACGGCGTCGACGGCATCATCACCAACAAGCCCGACGTGGTGCGGGACGCCGTGCGCGGCCGGTGGGACCCGCCGGCGTTGTCGGTGGCGGGTCGTACCGTGGGCGCATGAACAGCGATGGGCGGGACGAGCAGCGGATCGTGTGGGCCGTCGTCGGCACCGGCATCGGTCCGCTGTTGCTGGCCGCGTCCCGGGAAGGCCTGGTCAACGTGGTGTTCCACGCCACGGACGCGGTGCGCGACAGGGCGCTGGACCGGCTTGCGGCACGGTTCGGCGCACGGCCCGCCGAGGCGCCCGGCTCACCGCTGCTGGCCGAGGCGATACGGCAGGTCGAGGCCTACTTCGCGGGTGAGCGCCGCGGCTTCGAGCTGCCGTTGGACTGGTCGCTGATCTCCGGCTTCAACCGGGAGGTGCTGCGGGAGCTGGCCACCGGAGTCCCGTACGGCACGGTCGTCGGCTACGGCGATCTCGCCCGGCGGGTGGGCCAGCCCGGCGCCGCCCAGGCCGTGGGGATGGCGATGGGCGCCAACCCGTTGCCGGTCGTGGTGCCGTGCCACCGGGTCGTCGAGAGCGGCGGCGGCATCGGCGGCTTCGGGGGCGGTCTGGAGGCCAAGCGCAGGCTGCTCGCGCTGGAGGGGGTGCTGCCCGAGCCGCTGTTCTGAGGGCCCGGGCGGGGGACGGCCCGCCCGGGCGGTTTCCCGGCGGGACCGCGCCGCGGGTCACTCGTAGTGCCGTGCCTCCAGGACGTTGCCGTCCGGGTCGCGGAAGTAGAAGCTGCGCTTGGCCGGGCCGCGGGCGCCGTAGGAGTCGTACGTGAAGTCCGAGACGGGGACCGACCGCTCCTCCAGGCGGTCGCGCAGCGCCTCGAAGTCGTCCGCCGGCAGGGACAGGCAGACGTGGTTCACGGGATGGCCCGCGCTGCCGGCGGCGCCGGGCACCATGGTCATGCGCTCGGCCATGGCCAGGGGCATGAGGTCGAAGATGGTCTCCTCGTTGAGGCGTACGGAGGGGAAGGGGGCGGTCCCCGCGGCGAAGTCGGTGACCCTCAGGGGCGCCATGCCGACCGCCTTCTCGTAGAAGTCGGCCGCGGCGACCGGATCGCGCACCCACAGGACGACGTGATCGATGCGTGGCGTGTTGTCCTTCATGGCCCAAGGCTCGTGTCGTCGCCCACCGGGCGCAAGAGGTGTGTCCGGTGCGGCGCCCGCCGGGGGAGAAAAGCCGGCGGGCAGGGGGCGGCGCGCGGTGCCGCGACCGCGCCGCCGGCGGGCCGGGACACCACCGAAGCGCCGGCTGCACCGATCCGCCGGCAGCACCGGCCGAGTCCGACGCCCGGCGCTTCGAGGTGCCGGAGCGTCGTGGGTCGGACAGGGCGGCGCCGGTGTCGTGGCAGTCCGCTGCGCCGGTCGCCGGTCGCCGGTCGCCGGTCGCCGGTCGCCGGTCGCCGGTCGCCGGTCGCCGGTCGCCGGGGAGAGGGTCACCGGCTCACATCACGCCGCGATCACTCCGGTTGCCCGGCTTGCCGGAAGTGGCCGGCGCCCTGGTGCGGCGGACACCGGCAGCGTCGCGAACCACGACCGGACGAGGCGTCAGCACGTGCTCCGGGCAGTGCCTCCGCGCTTTCCGGGACGGCGCCGCGGAAGGCGCGCTCCTTCCTCCACAGGCGGGAACAAACCGGAATCTTCCGTTTCCACAGGCTTACCCGGAGCACACGCCCGCCTGGCAGACTGACGCGTCAAGGCGCAGGTGCGCGACACGAGGCGCGAGGCGCGAGGGGATCCACGCAAGGAGAACCAGATGTCCATGGCCGGGAATCTGCGGAAGGTCACGAACCTCGGCACGGTCGGCGGCCTCCGCAAGGTGGCACGGCTGGCCCGGCGCCGCTCCCGGGTCGATCTCAGTCATCCGGCCCGTTCCCCGCTGGGTTCCTCGGTGGTCAACTGCGTGGTGTACCGGGACGGTGTCCGCGCGCCCGCGGACGGCGGTCTGGTCGACACCGTGGAGCGGGTGCGCAAGCGCGGCCACGGCTTCGTCTGGCTCGGCCTGCACGAGCCGACGGACCAGGAGTTCACGGGCATCGCCGACCTCTTCGACCTGCACCCGCTGGCGGTCGAGGACGCGGTCGAGGCCCACCAGCGGCCCAAGCTGGAGCGGTACGGCGAGACCCTGTTCGCGGTGTTCAAGACGGTCTGCTACGTGGAGCACGAGGAACTGACGGCCACGAGCGAGGTGGTGGACACCGGCGAGATCATGGTGTTCGTCGGCCAGGACTTCGTGATCACGGTGCGGCACGGGCGGCACGGCTCGCTGGGCCCGTTGCGTGAGGAGCTGGAATCCGACCCGCAGCAGCTCGCCAAGGGGCCGTCCGCCGTGCTGCACGCGATCGCGGACCATGTGGTCGACGACTACCTGAGCGTCATCGACTCGGTGCAGTCGGACATCGACCAGGTCGAGACGGACGTGTTCGCGGAGACCGGCGCGCGGGCCGATCCGGGGCGGAACTACCAGCTCAAGCGGGAACTTCTGGAGCTGAAGCGGGCGGTGGTGCCGCTCACCCGGCCGCTGGAGGATCTCGCCACGCGGCCGATCCGGGTGGTCGATCCGGAGATACAGGCCTACTTCCGCGACGTCTCCGACCATCTGCTGCGGGCCAGGGAACAGATCGCCGCCTTCGACGAACTGCTCAACTCCATCCTGCAGGCCCATCTCGCCCGGGTGACGGTCGCGCAGAACGAGGACATGCGGAAGATCACCGCCTGGGCCGCGATCGTCGCCGTGCCGACGATGGTCTGCGGGATGTACGGCATGAACTTCGACCACATGCCGGAACTGCACTGGCGGTACGGCTACGGAATGGTCATGGGCGTGATAGCCGTCGCCTGTCTGACGCTCTACCGGGGCTTCCGGCGCAGCGGCTGGCTCTGACCGGCGGTGCGCCCCGGGTGCCGGCACGGCACGGAGCGCACCGCCGGTCCCGGTGCCCTCGGCTCTCGTCACACCGCCCGGCGGCCGTGCCCGGGGTTCCGGGAGGACGGGGTCGGGCCGGAAGGAGCACGGTCTTCCGCGGCGCGCTCCGGATGATCACTCGGGTCTCGGCGTCCTTCTCCGCGGGCGGGCCGGCGCCGGGGTACGTGCGCGGACGCTCCCCGCGGGAGCGGTTTCGCCTCGCCCGGGACGACCTCGGCGGTGCCGTGGATCCCGGCCGAGGCGCGGACATCGGCGAGATCCGGGACCGGCCGGCCGGTGCCGGGAGCGCGATGGAAGCCGCGCACCTCTGACGTCCGTGGCGGCGAGGGGAGCGCGGGGCGCTCTCGCACCTGTTCCGGACCACCGGTTCTGTGGGCCCCGTCGGGGCCGGAAGCGGCGGCGAGGTTCCCGCCGTCGTGGGGAGCGCGGGCCGTGACGTCGACGGCCGCGGAGGAGGCCGTCGTGGCCACGGTCCGGCTGCCCTCGCCCGCGCAGGGGGAGGCGGTGCCGGTCAGCCGCTCCAGGCCGGATGGCGTGGGTCGTCGGCGCGGACCAGGACCTCGGCGGTACCGGCGGGGTCGGTCTCGTGCTCGTAGCGCTCGAAGGCGGGCAGGGTCCAGTGCTCGGTCTCGGGGGTGCGGCGGCGCAGAGCGCCCTGGGAGAGCAGGACGTGGACGCTCAGATCGAAGGGGAACCAGTGGCGCAGCAGGAAAGGTCCGTGTAGCAGCAGGAGTCCGCCGGGCGGGAGGGTGACGTAGGGGCTGCGGGTGGCGCGGTCGGTGACGGGGTCCCACAGGTCGGGCAGCACACGTCCGTCGCCACCGGGTTCGAGGGGGTCGAAGACCTCGCGCCACAGGGCGCCGGTGTCGTACCAGCCGCTGTAGTAGGCCTCCACGTCCTGGTGGCCGTATTCCAGGCGGAGGGAGGCGGGGCGCAGGAAACCCTCCGTGCCCACGACGAGCGAGGGGCGTCCGCGTATGCGCAGGGCCGCGGAGACGCGTGCGGCGAGGTCGCCCGGGCGGGCGGCCGGGGCGCCGTCGAAGGCGATGCGCGGCCAGGGGCTGCCGTCGGCCGGCTGCAGGTCGAGCAGGCGCTCGGCGAGTCGGTCGCCGAGCCGGTCCCAGGTGATCGCTTCGAGTCGCACAGCGCCCATGATGCGCCGGCCGCCGGTCAGGGCGCGTGCCGCCGGTGGGCGTGGCGGGCGGCGAGCGGTTGCGGGAGGCGGGTCCCGCTCCGGGCGCGGGCGGCGTCGAGGAGTCGGTGTCCGCACGATCGCCTCGGCCGCGGCGGCGGCCGCGTGCCGGCACGATTCCCCCCTGCCCGGTGGCGCGGCCGCGGCAGGGCGTCCCAGCCCGCGGGAGAGCGCTGCCCGGCACTCCGCGTCCGTGGCCGGCGGAACGTATCGTGGCCGAAGGAGTGCCGCCCGACGACGCACGGCCTGCCGCACACGGACGTGAGGAAGACGGCCATGGCCGATCCCAAGGGCTTCATGACCACCCCCCGCCAGGACTGGCCGCGCAGGCCCGTCGAGGAGCGGGTCCGGGACTGGGACGAGGTGTACGTGCCGGGGGCGCTGCTGCCGATCATCGGCGGGCAGGCCGGCCGCTGCATGGACTGCGGCATCCCCTTCTGTCACGACGCCTGCCCGCTCGGCAATCTCGTCCCCGAGTGGAACGACCTGGTCTCCCGTGACGACTGGCGCGCGGCGAGCGACCGGTTGCACGCCACGAACAACTTCCCCGAGTTCACCGGCCGGTTGTGTCCGGCGCCGTGCGAGGCGGGCTGTGTGCTCGCCATCAACCAGCCCGCGGTCACCATCAAGAACGTCGAGTGCGCCGTCGCCGACAGGGCCTGGGAGGAGGGCTTCATCCGGCCGAACCCGCCGGACCGGCTCTCCGGGCGGAGGGTCGCGGTCGTCGGATCCGGGCCGGCCGGGCTCGCCGCGGCACAGCAGCTGACCCGCGCGGGACACACGGTCGTGGTGTACGAGAAGGACGACCGGATCGGCGGGCTGATGCGGTACGGCATCCCCGGATTCAAGATGGGGAAGCACCATCTGGAGCGGCGGATCGAACAGATGCGGGCCGAGGGGACGGGGTTCCGTACGTCCACGGCGGTCGGGCGGGATCTCGGCGCCGACGAGCTGCGGGCGCGCCACGACGCCGTGGTCGTCGCCACCGGTGCGACCGCTTGGCGGGAGCTTCCCGTTCCCGGAAGGGAGCTGGCCGGAATTCACCAGGCGATGGAGTATCTGCCGCTGGCCAATCGGGTGTGCGAGGGGGACCTGGAGATCTCCCCGCTGTCCGCCGCCGGCAAGCACGTCGTCATCGTCGGCGGCGGCGACACCGGCGCGGACTGCCTGGGCACGGCGGTGCGGGAAGGCGCCGCGTCCGTCACCCAGCTGGACATCTACGCCCAGCCGCGCGCCGAGCGCGACGAGGAGGCGGAGCCCTGGCCGACGTATCCGGCGCGGATCTACCGGCTGTCGGCGGCGCACGAGGAGGCGCGCGATCTGCGGACCGCGCCGGTGGCGGACGCGGACGCGCGCCTGTTCGCCGCGTCCACGCTCCGTTTCACCGGGGACGCGGACGGGCGGGTACGGTCGCTGCACCTGGTGGAGGTGGACGCGCGGCGCCGCCCGGTGCCCGGCACCGGGCGCACGCTCCCCGCCGACCTGGTGCTGCTCGCCCTCGGCTTCTCCGGGCCGGACCGGGGGGACGGGCTCATCGACCAGCTGGGACTGGAGCTGGAACCGCGTGGCACGATCGCGCGGGACGCCCGCTTCGCCACGAACGTCCCCGGCGTGTTCGCCGCGGGGGACGCCGCCCGCGGGCAGTCCCTCGTCGTCTGGGCGATCGCCGAGGGACGGGCGGTGGCGGCGGCCGTCGACCGTCACCTGACCGGACGTTCACGACTGCCGGCCCCGATCGGGCCGTACGACCGGCCCATGACGGTGTGAGCGGCCCGCGGTGCGGCCGGGCCGGACGGTGTGGAGGCCTGTGACCGTCCCGGAGGACCGTCCCGACGAGAGCCTGCGGCCGCTCCGGAGGAGAGGGCTGTGACCGTCCCGCGGAAGGGCCTGCGACCGCTCCGGGGAAGGACCGCGACCTTCTGGGAAGGACTGCGACCGCCCCGGAGGAGGATCCGTGGCCGTCCCGGAGGGAAGCCTGCGGCCGGGCTGAGGACCACAGCCCGGCCGCAGTCACCACGCCTTGTGCCTCGGCGCGCTGCCTCAGGGCTTGCGCCCCACCGCCCCGTAGCCCGGAATCACCCCGTCGTCCTGGCCCGGCACCGGCTCCCCGAGCTCGGGGTGCCACTGGTGGGGCACCTGGACGCCCGGTTCGACCAGGTCCAGGCCGTCGAAGAAGCGGGTGAACTCCTCGCGGGAGCGCAGGGCCAGGGTGACCCCGGCGGCCTTCATCTTCTCGGTGGCCGCCCGCGACTCCTCGGGGGTGAAGTCGGAGGTCGCGTGGGTCATCACGAGGTAGCTGCCGGACGGCAGTTCGGCCAGCAGCCGGCGGACCAGGTCGTGCGCTCCCTCCTCGTCGGAGACGAAGTGCAGCAGCGCGATGAGGGACAGCGCGACGGGTTCGGTGAGGTCCAGGACCTTCTTCGCGCCCTCGACGATCGCGTCCGGATCCCGCACGTCGGCCTGCAGGTACTCGGTCACCCCCTCGGGCGTGCCGCGCAGCAGGGCCGCCGCGTGGGCCAGCACGATGGGGTCGTTGTCGCAGTAGACGACGCGCGCGTCGGGTGTGATCTTCTGGGCCACCTGGTGGAGGTTGGGCTCGGTCGGGATGCCGGTGCCGATGTCCAGGAACTGCCGTATGCCGTTCCCGGCCAGCCAGCGCGTGGCCCGGTGCATGAACGCCCGGTTGACCCGCGCCATCACCGGCACGCGCGGGTCGAGGGCGAGCATCTGCCGCCCCATCTCCTCGTCGACCGGGTAGTTGTCCTTGCCCCCGAGGTACCAGTCGTACATCCGTGCGGGATGGGGCTTGCTGGTGTCGATCGCGGTGGGGGGTTGCCCGGTCATGGCGCGCTCCGTGAGGGTCTGCGGTTATCGGTGATCAACTCAGTGCCAACATAAGGGAATCGACAGAACTCAACAGATGACAAAACGTCTCAGGACAGCAGGAAGTCGGCCACCCCCGCCTTCGCGCCCTCGATGAAGGCCGTCATCTCGTCGGAGGTGTAGATCAGCGCCGGCCCGTCGGGGTCGGTGGACTGCCGCACGGCGATCCGGCCGTCGGCGAGCTTCATCGCCTCCAGGCAGTTGCCCCCGTTGCCGCCGCTCCACGGCTTGTGCCAGCCCTCGCTGCCCAACTCCCGCGCGGGCATGCCGTTGTAGATCCGCTCGGTGCGGGCCCGCGGCTTGTGCTGGGATTTGATGCGATCCATTCACAGCTCCTTGCGGAGATCCCTCAGGATCTCCTTCGTGCGATGTGCCGTGGCGGCCTGCGCCGCCATGCGGTCCATGACCTCGAGGTGGGTCGCCACCTCCACGCGCGCGTCCAGGTAGACGGCGCCGGTCAGGTACTCGCTGTAGACCATGTCCGGGAGTTCCGGCATGGGGAATCGGAACAGCACGAAGGGCCCGTACGTGCCGGGGTGCGGCCCGTCGGCGAACGGGGCGACCTGCAGCGTCACGTTGGGCAGCTCCGTGGCGTCGAGCAGTCTGTCGATCTGGGCACGCATCACCTCCGGACCGCCCACCGGGCGGCGCAGTACGGTCTCGTCCATCACGACCCACAGCCTGGGCGCGTCCTTGCGGGTGAGCAGTTCCTGGCGCCGCATGCGCAGCGCGACGTGACGCTCGATGTCCTCGGGCCGGGTCTGGCCGATGGCGCCCGACTTCAGCACCTCGCGCGCGTAGTCCTCGGTCTGCAGCAGCCCGGGGACGAAGTGCGGTTCGTAGCTGCGGATGAGGCTCGCCGCGCCCTCCAGGCTGACGTACATGGAGAACCAGTTCGGCAGGATGTCGTGGAACCGCTGCCACCAACCGGGCCTGTTGGCCTCCTCGGCGAGCTGGACGAAGGCGTCGGCCTCCTCGTCGGAGACGCCGTAGGCCTTCAGCAGCAGCTGGAGGTACGGGATCTTGAGCGCGACCTCGGCCGTCTCCATGCGGCGGATCGTGGCGGGGGCGACGCGGAGGACGCGGGCGGCCTCCTCGCGTTTGAGCCCGGCGCGTTCCCGCAGATCCAGCAGGCGCCGGCCGAGGACGACCTGGCCGACCGTCGGCGCGGACCGCGGTTCGCTCACGCTCCACCTCCACAGGAGAAATCCATCGGGCCGGCCGCGCACCGCGCGCGGACAGCCCGGCGGCGCCACTCGAAGACCTTTTCGAAAGCCGGGGCCGGTTCCCCGCGGTCTCAATTGGCGCCGCTCGACGTGCTGTTGCGTGCAGTGTGCCATGACCCTCCACCGAGTCACACAGCACTCTGCAATTTTCAGAGTGACACTTGCCAAGTGTTCGAGACGGGGAGATAGTGGCAAGCGTGATTCCGCCCGCGCCTTTAGGAACAGACGCCGCCGCAGGCCGTCCCGGCCCCGGTGCCGCGACGGGAGCCGGTCCCGTGGGGGCCACCGCCCAGCGCCGGTTCCGCTTCGAGCTGGCCGCTCACCCGGGCTCTCCCGCACAGGCCAGACGTCTGACGCGCGCCCGGCTGTCCGGCTGGTCGGTGTGCGAGGACACCTGTGACACCGCGGCCCTGGTGGTCTCCGAGCTGGTCACCAACGCGATCGTGCACACCGCGAGCCGTCACATCGTGTGCGAGCTGCACGACGGTGACGACCTGGTGCGCATAGCCGTGCGCGACGAGGGCTGCGCACCGGGCCGGCCGCAGGCCTCGGCCCGGCAGCGGCCCGAGGAGGAACACGGCAGGGGGCTGCTTCTCGTCGACGCCCTGTGCCGTGCCTGGGGCGCCCAGGAGCAGGGCCCCGGGCTCCTGGTCTGGGCGGACCTCCCCCGCCGGGCCGACGGCTCCGGCGGCCCGGCCGAACCCCGCGACGACCTGGGCTGGGGCGCCCCCGCCAAGCCCGGCACGCCCGGCGGCTCGGGCGACGGGCAGGAGACGCGCAGGCCCCGGGAGGACCGGACACGACGGGAATCGCAAGCATCCCGGGAAGACCGTGCGCAACGGGAAGCGCGGACGCCTCAGGAGGACCGGGCTCAGCGGGAGGAGCGGGAGCCTCGGGAGGAGCGGACGCACCGGGAAGCCCGGGCGCACCACAGGGTCCAGCCGCACCGGAGGATGCCGGCGCGTCGGGAGACGAGGGCCGCATGGGAGTGAGGGCTGCGTCCGGCGGCCGGGCGCTCACCCTGGACACGCTGGTCCGCCTCCAGCGCGGGCTGGGCGGCCCGGCGACGCCCCGGCGGCTGCCCGTGCCCGAGGGGATGACCACCCCACTGGGCTGCGACGCGGTGGTGGCGCCCGCCCGCCTGGGTCCGCTGGTGCTGCCCCGGCTGCCGCGCGTGGGATGCGTGTACGCCGACGAGGCGCACTGGTGGTGGATCGTTCCGTCCGACTCCGACTACGCCCTGGAGTGGCCGGCGCCCGCCCGGTACGTCACCGGCGCGGTCCTCCCGGACGCCTCCGACCCGCCCGGCCTGGTCCACCGTTCCGAGGACACGCTCCCGTACACCCCGCCGATCCCGCTCTACCTGGCCCTGTGCCGGGTCATCGGGACGGTCCCCACGTGGTCGCGGCCGGTCAGCGCGTAGCTTTCCGGCCGTCCCGCGCCTCCGACCGCCTCGCCCGCCCCCGCGCGCTCTTCCCTCGCCTCCGAGGAGCCCTTCCCGCTCCTGCGGGGAGCCCTCCCGTCCTCCCGAGGCCCCTTTCCGCCCCCCCCACCGGCCACCCGCCGGGCCCCGGACCCCGCTCCCGTCGGCGTGCGCCCGCGCGCTTCGGCCTCCCCCGCCTGCGCCCTGCCCAGCGGCCTCCCGCCCCGCGATAGTGGCCGTTCGTCCACGAGCGCGGGAGGTCCAGGGTGGGAAAGAGGCGCGACGCGGGCGCACCCGGGGTGTCCGAGTCCGAGCGGCTGCTGTTCGGCGGTCCGCTGCGCTACGACATGGGCTGGAACCAGCACGCCGACGCGTTCCTGGAGCTGAGCTTCCGGGCCATGATCTCCCGGTTGCCGTCCCTGCTGGCCGCCAGCCTCCGGCTCGCCCGGCAGGCCGACCGGCGCGCCACGCGGACCGTGCTGGCCGCCGAGGCGGGCCGGGGCGCGGCACAGGCGGTGGCCCTGCTCGCGGTCAACAGCGTGCTGGGCCGGCTGATGGCGGACGGCCCGATCGAGGGGCGGCTGCGCGGAGCGGTCCCCGCGCTGGTCACCGTCGCCGCCGTGATGCTGGTCGCGGCGCTGCTGCGGGCCGTGACCACATACGGCACCGGGCGTCTGGAGCCCAAGGTGGAGCGGGTGGCGACCGAGCTGTACCTGGAGCGGGCGGCGGCCGTGGAGCTGTCCGCGATCGAGGACCACGCCTTCCACAAGCTGCTGGACACCGCCCAGTACGGCGCCGCCTCCGCCCGCCGGATGATCATGTACGGGACGCGGGTGATCAACGCGATGATCTCGCTGGTCGCGGCGGCCGGCGTGCTGACCGTGCTGCACCCGCTGCTGTTGCCGCTGCTGGTGACGATGACCCTGCCGAGCGCCTGGAGCGCGCTGACCGTCGCCCGCCGGCGGTACGAGTCCTTCCACGCCTGGGTGCAGCACGCGCGGGCGGGCCGGCTGCTGGGCAACCTGCTGATCGAGCCGGAGGCGGCCCCGGAGATCCGGGTCCACGGGGTGGGCGCGTTCCTGCTGCGGCACTTCCGCGCGATGTCGGAGACGGCGGAGGCCGAGCAGGCCCGGCTGGCCCGGCTGGCGGCCCGTACCGGTCTGATCGCCGCGGCCTGGACGGGCCTGGCGACGGTGGCGACGTACGCCACGCTCGGCGGGCTGCTGCTGGCGGGGGCGATGGCGCTGTCGGTGGCGGGCACGGCGGTGATCGCGATCCGCACCGGTTCGCAGAGCCTCGACACCCTCGTCGTCGAGGTGAACGCGCTGCACGAGGAGGCCCTGTTCGTCGGCGACCTGGAGCGGCTGTACGCCGAGGCGGCGGAGCGGGCGATCCCGGCCGGCGGGCAGCCGCTGCCGGAGGATCCGAAGGAGATCCGCTTCGAGAACGTGACGTTCCGCTATCCGGGCGACTCCGCCCGCCCCGCCCTCGACGACATCAGCCTCACCCTCCCCCTCGGCCGGATCGTGGCACTCGTCGGCGAGAACGGCTCCGGGAAGACGACCCTGGTCAAGCTGCTCGCCGGGCTGTACACCCCGGACCGGGGCCGGATCCTGTGGGGCGGGGTCGACGCGGCGACCGCGGACCGGCAGCAGATCGCCGAGCGCATCGCGATGGTGGCGCAGGACTTCAAGCGGTGGCCGTTCACGGCCCGGGTGAACGTCGCCGTGGGCCGCTCCTCGGCGCCGCTGAGCGAGGAGCGCCTGCTGGCGGCGGTCGCCGAGGCGGGGGCACAGGACGTGGTGGCCGACCTGCCGCGCGGCCTGGACACGCTGCTGGCCCGCAATTTCAGCGGCGGGCACCAGTTGTCCGGCGGCCAGTGGCAGCGGCTGGGGATCGCCCGTGCCGCCTACCGGCGCGGGCGCATCCTGATCGTCGACGAGCCGACGGCCGCGCTGGACGCCCGGGCCGAGCTGGAGGTCTTCGAGAAGATCCGCGCCCTGGCCGGCAGCGGCCAGACGGTGGTCCTCATCACCCACCGGCTGGCCTCGGTGCGGCACGCGGATCTGGTGCACGTCCTGGACCAGGGGCGGCTCGTGGAGTCGGGCACCCCCGACGAGCTGCTCGCCTCCGGCGGTGTCTACGCGGAGCTGTACTCCCTCCAGGCGGAGCAGTTCACGCGGGTACCCGCCCCGAAGGCGGGCTGACCCGGCCGGAGCGGACTCACGCGGTGGCGTCGGCCGCGCCGTCGCCGCTGCGGACGATCACCAGGAACATGTCCGTCGCGAGGTCCATGACCACCTCGGCGGGCAGGCCCTCCAGACGCCGCGCGTGCGCGAACTCCTCCGCCGGCCACGACCCGCGCGGCCCTCCGGCGGGAAAGCGTTCGAGCACCGTTCGCCCGTTCACCCTGCACCTCCCTGTAGCGCTGTCCTCGTAGAGTTAAACGTCAACCATGGGGTGAACGCCTCGCGAAGTGACAGTACTGAGACGTAGTTGACACCTGTTCACCCTCACGTGTGAGGAACGTCTCGGCTCATTGACCACTTTCCTCGCTCTCCGTGATGCGAGGGGTACTGGTCGTGGCGGTGGGTGCGCTCATTTCCCGCAGGCGTCCCGGAAGTCGGCACGGGCCCCTCGGGTTTTCCCCTCCTCCCGGGGTGCCCGCCCTGCGACGGGCGGCGCGCGCGAGGGCGGCGCGGGTCGTGCGCGGGTCGTGCGCGGGCCGGGGCACGGACCGGTGAGGGCCACGGGGACGGCCTCGGCCCGGCGGTCCGGTCGCCCGCCTGTCGGACTGCCCGCCTGTCGGACTGCCCGCCTGCCCCGCCCGGCGGTCCGCCCTTCCGGCTGCCCGCCCGGTCAGCCGCCCGCCCGGCTACCCGGCGAGCGGCGGTTCCGGCAGCCGCAGTCCCAGGCGCTCGCGCCGGTGGGCGAGCTCGTCCCGCAGTTCGGCGAGCCGCTCGACGTGCCGGGGCGTGAGCCGGCCCGTGTCGTCGAGGTGGACGGCGCAGGCGGTGGTGGTGTCGACGAGCCGTTCGAGGGTGGCGGCCACCTCGTCCGCGCCCTCGGCGTGCCGGGCGAGCGCGGGAAGCTCGGCACCGGCGAGGGCGATGGCGCCACGGGCCTCGGCGAGCGTGCGGTAGGCCTCGCGGCGCAGCCGCCAGCGGGTGGCGCGGTCGTCGGACTCGCTCAGCACGTGGACCAGGTAGGCCCGGGCGGCGCCGCCCGCCGCCGCGAGCCGGGCGCGTACGCCCCCGCCGTGCTGCCCCGGCACCGGCAGATGCCCGACGATCAGCACGATGGCGCAGGCCAGCAGCGTCTCGCCGATCCGGGCGGCGGAGGCCTGCGGCTCCCCGCCGGCCATCACCAGGGCCAGGACCAGCACGGTGACCACGGCGGTCTGGGCGGCGAAGTGCCGGGTGGCGACCGGGATGAGCGCGCCGCTGACAGCGACGAGCGCGATCAGTCCGCCCGGCCGGGGCAGCACTGCGGCGAACCCGGCGAAGAGGAGGGCCCCGAGCACGGTCCCGGCCGCGCGGCACAGCACGCGCGAGACGAGGGGCCCGAGATCGGGCTTGACCAGGAAGACGACGGTGGCGGGGAGCCAGTACCAGTGCGCGTGCAGCCCGTACCAGCGGGCGTGGTGCAGGACCTGGGCGACGGCGGCCCCGGCCCCGAAGCACAGCGCGACGCGCAGCCCGTACTCCCGCCCGGCGGCGCCGAGAACGGTGCGGGCGAGGGAGCCGAGGGACCGCCTGCGGGTGTGCAGGTCGCCGCCCGCGGCCCGGTCGAAGGCCTCCGCGGCGTGCAGGAGGGCGTCGTCGAGGGCGCGCAGGGCGGGCGCCGAGCGGGCGGGGGCGGGCAGCCGCCCGCTGTGCGTGTTGCCGCGTACCGCGGCGGCCAGACGCCGGGGCCCCGCCCAGGCGCGGGCGGGCACGGCCTCGCCCGCCCAGGCGAGCGCGGTGGCGGCCTCGGCGAGGGGCAGCGCTGCGGCGTACTGCGCGTGCAGCCGCCGCTCGGCCGCGGCGGAGGCGTACCGCCGCAGCCGGGGCCCGGCCAGCGCGTCCTGCGCGTGGTCGAGGGCGGCGGTGAGCGCGGCGCGGCGCCGGGTGGCGTCGGGCCCGCCGGCGGCGGCGAGGAGCGCGGCGATCGCGTCGTACACGCGGGCCACCGCCTCCCGCTCCCCGTCGAACCGGAAGTCGCGGGCGCGCGAGCCGGGCGTCGGCAGCGCCAGCCGCAGCGCCAGCAGCCATCCGGCTCCCGCGAGGAAGGCGAGCGCCCGTTCCCACCCGGTGTCCGGCAGCGGCATCCCGGCTCCCACGGCGGCGGCGACGAGCAGTTGCGTCCCCGCCGCGGAGGCCACGGGCCCGGCGGCGCTGACGCCGCCGCCGACGAACCCGAGCCCGGTGAACAGCAGGGTCAGCGGTACGGCTCCCATGTGCTGCCCGGCGTACGTCCCGGCGAGCAGCCCGAGGGCGCCCGCCAGCGCGGGCGCCCCGATCCGCTCGGCACAGGCCCGCCGGCCGCCCGGCCGGTCGTTGATCCCGGCGAACATGGCGGCGACGGCGGCGACGACGCCGAGGGAGGCGCGGCCGGCCAGGACGGCGACCAGGAGCAGCGGCCCGGCGGCCAGCGCCCCCCGCGTGACCGCGCTCCAGGGGACGGGTCCGCGCTGCACGCGCAGGGGGTGGGCGAGCCAGGGCGGGAGTGCGGGGGTGACGCTGCGGGACACGGGGCTCCTGTCGTCCGGTCGGGGGCGGTGACGTGCTGTCGGGCGACGGTGACCGGGCGGTGGGCTCCACCGTAGGCGCGGAAAGACAGGCGGAGGGAACGCGGCTGTTTCGCCGAGGTGACGCTCGGCCGCCGGTCGGCGCGGACCTGCCCGTGCCCCGTGACCGCGCGCCGCCGGGCACGGGCGGGGCCGCGTCGGCCGGGCGGCTCCCGGCAGGGCGGTGCGGGCGGAGCTCCGTCCGCCGCGCCGCCGCCGAAGTCCCCGGCAACCTTTCCGGTCCCGGCGGCCACTGACGGTCCGAGAGCGCGTTCCCCCGAACCACGTAAGGACCCGCCCGTGGCCTCCCCCTCCCACCGCCGCCCCCGCCGCACGCGGCGCACCGCCGTGGTCTGCGCCGTCGCCGCGGCCACCGCCGGGCTCCTCGTGTCCCTGGCCGTGGCGTTCCGCCCGGCCGGCGGGCCGGACACCGTGCGGGCCGCGGCCACGCCCGCCACCGGCACCCGGCAGAGCGTCCCGTCCGCGGCGACGGAGCCGACACCGCCCACGGCCTCCCCGGCCCCGGCCACGACGCCCGCCACCGGCGCCCCGGCACCGGCCGCGACCACCGCGTCGGCGCGGCCGTCGCCGGCCGGCGCCCCCACGCCCGCCGCGCGTCCGGCCGCCGCCGCGGCGCCGCTGGCCGGGAGGATCGAGCCCGGGGCCGTCCGCGACGGGGTCGCCACCCACTACGACGCCGACGGCGACGGGGCCTGCCTGTACGGCCCGAGCCGCGACCTCATGGTCGCGGCGATGAACACCGCCGACTACGAGACGTCCAAGGCGTGCGGGGCGTACGTGCTCGTCCGCGCGGGTAACGCCTCCGTCACGGTCCGGATCACCGACGAGTGCCCCCTGCCCTGCGCGCCCGGACAACTCGACCTCGGCAAGCAGGCCTTCGCCGAACTCGCCGATCTCTCCGCCGGCCGGATCGCGGTCACCTGGCGCCTGGTGAGCCCCGGCACGTCCGGGACGATCTCCCTCCGCTACAAGACCGGCTCCAGCAGTCACTGGTGCGGCATCCAGGCGATCGGCCACCGCAACCCGCTGGCCCGGCTGGAGGTCGGCACCGGCGGCGGCTGGCGCCGGCTGACCCGCACCGAGTACAACTACTTCCTCTCCCCCGACGGCACCGGCTGCGGCGGCCCCGTCAGGCTCACCGACATCTACGGGGAACAGCTGACCGTCGACGGCGTCCCCGTGCGGCCGGACGTCGTCCAGCCGGCCCGCGTCCAGTTCGCCCGGCACTGACGCGGTGCCGTCCGCCGGCGGCCCCGCTCCCGGCGACCGGGTCCGCGGCCGGGCGGATGCGGGGGCCGCGGGGAAGCGCGCACCTCCCGGTCAGCGCCGCCGGGCCGCCTCCACGGCCCGCCCCAGAAGCGCCCCGGCCTCGGCCACGGCCCGGGCCAGCCCCTCCGGATCGGGCGTCAGACCGCCCACGAGGGCGTCGACTTCGGCCAGCCCGGCCCGCTCGACGAGCCCCTTCTCGTTCGTCACCCACTCCCCGCGCGCCGCCAGCACCGCGTGCGCGGTCTGCGTCGCGGCCACCGCGACGGCGCCCGCGACCTGGGCGAGGGCGCCCTTCGGGGCGTGGCCGGCCTCGGCGTAGGAGAGGGTGGCGGCGGCCAGGCCGTGCCAGTGCGCGGGAGCGGACTCGCGCAGGGCCGGCGGATAGGCGGCCGGGCGGGGCAGCGCGCCCCGCAGCACCCGGTTGACGGCGAGTTCGGCGACGACCAGGTAGCTGGGGATGCCGGCCAGGTGGAACAGCAGCGGCTCGACGCGGAAGCGGCCCGCCTCCGCCTCCGCCAGTTCGTGCTCCACCACGTCGAGGTCGCGGTAGTGGACGTCGACCCGCCGCCCGTCGATCGTCAGCCACGCGCCGCCGTTGAAGACGCCGCCGCCCCAGTCGCCGATCCCCGAGACCTCGCCCTCCCAGCCGACGGCGCGCAGATCAGCGGGGTCGAAGCCGCCCCGGTAGTAGACCGCCAGGTCCCAGTCGCTGTCGGGCCGCTCGGTGCCCTGGGCGCGGGAGCCGCCGAGAGCGACGGCCCGGACGCCGGGGAGCGCGGCGAGGCGGTCGGCGACGGCGTCGAGGAAGGCGGCGTGGTCCGTGGACAAGGGCACTGTACGGCTCCGGTGTCGAGGGGGCGGCACATCGTCACCGGAAGCGTACGGCGGTGCGGCGGCGCCCCACCACCCGCTCCGCGACGCGCGGCGCACCGTGTCCGGAAACGGCCCCGGCCGCCGGCCGGGGCAGCAGGAGCCGGGCCTCCTCGGGGCGCGGGGGCGCCCGCCCGGTTCCCGTGGAGGCTCCGGCCCGTCGGCTACTCGGCGTACCGGTCCGTCGCCGCCACCAGCGCCTCCGGCACGCCCGGCTCCCCCGCGCCGTGCCGGGCGTCGTCGACGACGATCAGCTCGCTGCCGGGCCAGGCGTGGTGGAGCCGCCGGACGACGCCGAGCAGGTTGCCGAAGTCGAGACTGCCCTGCACCAGCGTGCCGGGGATGCCCCGGAGGAGGTGCGCGTCGCGCAGGACGACGCCCTCGTCGTTCCCCTCGCCGAGGAAGTGGCCGTTGCCGAAGTAGTGGGTGACCGTGCGGGCGAAGCCCAGGCGGAAGACGGGGTCCTCGTAGCGCGCCACCGAGCGCGGCGGCGCCGGGACGATCGCCGTCTCCCAGTCCGTCCAGGCCCGGGCCGCCCGT
The DNA here is from genome assembly GCF_044456065.1 of Streptomyces sp. NPDC051041. Classification (NCBI taxonomy): domain Bacteria; kingdom Bacillati; phylum Actinomycetota; class Actinomycetes; order Kitasatosporales; family Streptomycetaceae; genus Streptomyces; species Streptomyces sp. NPDC051041. The sequence goes on along the minus strand of NZ_JBITFM010000004.1, from coordinate 233,995 downwards.
GCCCGCACCTCGGGGTCGGGCGACTCCAGCAGCCGGTTGTACGCGGCGGCGAGGTCGCCGTCGCGCTCGTCCGGGGGCAGCGCGGCGAGGAACCGTTCGAAGGCCTCCGGGAAGATCTTCCCCAGCCCTCTGGTCAGCAGCTCCACCTCCGCGGCGGAGCCGGTCGCGACCCCGGTGAGGACCAGCTCGGACACGATCCCGGGGTGCGTCTGCGCGTACCGCAGTCCCAGCGCCGACCCCCACGAGCCGCCCCACACCAGCCACCGCTCGACTCCCAGGTGGCGCCGCAGCAGCTCCAGGTCGGCCAGGAGACGGGCGGTGGTGTTGACGCTCATGTCGGTCTCGTGCGCGCTCGCGTGCGGTGTCGAACGCCCGCACCCCCGCTGGTCGAACAGCACGATCCGGTACGCCTCCGGGTCGAAGAACCTCCGGAAGTACGGCGTGCAGCCCGATCCGGGTCCGCCGTGCAGCACCACCGCGGGCTTGCCGCGCGGATTCCCGCAGGTCTCCCAGTACACGCGGTTGCCGTCACCGACGTCGAGCATGCCGTGCGCGTACGGTTCGATCTCCGGATACAGGCCCATCCGCGCAACGTAACGCTCCCGCGGCCCTCCCGTCGCGCCCTTTACGGCCGGTCCGTGGGACCGGGGGGCGGGGCCGGGGTCCCGTGGGGCAGGCCCGCCGCCCCGGCCGCCGTGCGCAGCACCTCCCGCAGCATCGCGGGGGTGAGCCGGCCCGTGAACGTGTTGCGCTGGCTGACGTGGAAGCACCCGAAGAGGTCGAGGCCGTCGAGGCGGACCCGCGCCCCGTGCGCGAAGGCGGGCCGGGGCCTCGGCACGGTCCACCCCGCCGCGGCGAAGGCGGGCAGCGCGGCCTGCCAGCCGAAGGCGCCGAGCACGACCGCGGCCCGCAGCGTGGGCCGCAGCAGCCGCAGCTCCTGCACGAGCCAGGGGCGGCAGGTGTCCCGCTCCCCGGGGGTGGGCTTGTTGGCGGGCGGGGCGCAGTGCACCGGCGCGGTGACGCGGACACCGTACAGCTCCAGGCCGTCGTCTGCGGCGACGGAGGCGGGCTGCGAGGCGAGTCCCACGTCGTGGAGCGCCTGGTACAGCACGTCCCCGGAGCGGTCCCCGGTGAACATCCGGCCCGTGCGGTTCCCGCCGTGCGCCGCCGGGGCGAGCCCGACGATCAGCAGCCGGGCGTCCGCCGGTCCGAATCCCGGCACCGGCCGGCCCCAGTACGTCCAGTCCGCGAAGGCGGCCCGCCGGGTGCGCGCCACCTCCTCGCGCCAGGCGACCAGCCGGGGACAGGCCCGGCAGTCCGCGATGCGCCGGTCGAGCCCGGCCAGCCCGGCGGGGCCGGGGGGATCGGCGGGGCCGCGGGACCCGGCGGGTCCGTGGAGTCCGGTGGCGTCCATGTCCCAACCGTAGAGCCCCGCGACGCGGCCCGGAGGGCTGCGAACGCACGGCTCGGGAGGGGGACCGCGCCCGGGCGCCGGCCGCCGGCCCGCCCCCTCCCCGCGTCCGGCCGCTCCGGGAGGGCCGCCCGGGGGCTAAGGTCGGGGGCATGGCTTCCGAGCGTGACCAGGACACAGGCGGCATGGGCGGGGACGGGACCGGCGCGGACCGGGACGGCCGGGCGGCCGGCGCCCGGGGTCCCGCCACGGCGGCGCCGGACCTCGGCGCCGGGCAGGGGACCGGTGCCGGCCGGGACTCCGGTACCGCACCGGACGCGGCCGCCGACCCCAAGGTCGCCGCCGCGGTGGCCGCCGCCGAGGCGGCCGCCCCGAAGAACGGCGAGAACGTCCGCATCGACAGCTGGATCTGGGCCGTACGCCTGGTCAAGACCCGCTCCATCGGCGCGACCGCCTGCCGGGGCGGTCACGTCCGGGTGAACGGCGAGCGCGTGAAGCCCGCGCACTCCGTACGCATCGGCGACGAGGTGCGGCTGCGGCACGAGGGCCGCGAGCGGATCGTCGTCGTCAAGCGGCTGATCCGCAAGCGGGTCGGCGCCCCGGTGGCCGCCCAGTGCTACGTCGACAACTCCCCGCCGCCCCCGCCCCGTGAGGCGGTCGCCCCGATCGGCATCCGCGACCGCGGCGCGGGCCGCCCGACCAAGCGGGACCGCCGCGAGCTGGAACGTCTGCGCGGGCTGGAGGGCATGCGGGGACCCGGGGGCCGTCCCGAAGCCCGCTGACCGCCCGCCGGCGCTCCCCCGCTCGTCCCCGGCGCGGGTCCGCGGCGAGGAGTACGTCCCGGACGGGAGCGGTGAGCGCGCCGTGTACGGGCGGGAAAGCCCCCGACCGCCCGCACGCGCCGCGGGCGCGGTCCCGGCTGAGCGTGTGGGGCTGGTCCGAACCGCCTTCGGGACGGTCGCGTTCCGTTCCCGCCGGACGGCCGGGGGCGGGCCGTCGCCTGCGGGGTGCCGCGGGTGGTCGTGACCGGCGACCCGGCCGTGGTGCTCGGGCACCCGCGCCGCCGGCCGGGCCCGGACGTCCCGTCGCACCCGCCGCCGGACCACCGCCCGTGGGAGGGCGCGGGATCGGGCGCCGGCCGGCGCTAGGAGTCGAAGCGGGCCCGCTGCAGGTACTGCGGGTTGGGGTCCAGCGCGGCGGCCAGGCGGAAGTGGCGCCGGGCCTGGTCGGGGCGTCCCTGGCGCTCGTAGGTGCGGGCGAGCGCGAAGTGCGCGAACGCGTTGTCCGGCTCCCGCTCCAGGACGATGGTGAACTCCAGCTCGGCGGGCCGGAGCTGGGCGGCGGCGAAGAAGGCCCGCGCGCGCAGCAGCCGCGCCGCGGTGTTCTCCGGGTGGGCGGCGATGACCCCGTCGAGCAGCTTCACCGCGCCCCGCGGGTCCCGCGCGGCGAGCAGTCGCTCGGCGGCGCGGAAGTCGATGACGTGCGTCTCCGGGGTGCGTCCGGTCGAACCGCTGGTCTCGGGCACGGCAGAGTCCTTCCCTTGCTGACCGGATTCAACGCCCGCGGGCAGGGGCGCTATTCCCCGGACGACCGCGCCCGGCGGACCAGCTCGGCCCAGACCTCCCGCACGCGCCGCTCCAGCCGCTCCAGCGGTACGTCGTTGTCGATCACGATGTCCGCGATCTCCCGGCGCCGCTCGCGCGTCGCCTGCGCGGCCATGCGCGCGCGTGCGTCCTCCTCGGTCATGCCGCGCAGCCGGACCAGCCGGTCGAGCTGGGTGGCGGGATCGGCGTCGACGACGACCACGACGTCGTACAGCGGCGCCAGGCCGTTCTCCGTGAGGAGCGGGACGTCGTGGACGACGACGGCGTCCTCGGCGGCGGCCTGTTCCAGCTCGCGGGAGCGGGCGCCCACCAGGGGGTGCACGATCGAGTTCAGGACGGCCAGCTTCTCCGGGTCGGAGAACACGATCGAGCCCAGCCGGGGCCGGTCCAGGCTGCCGTCCCCGGCGAGCACCTCCTCGCCGAAGGCGTCGACGACCGCGGCGAGACCGGGCGTGCCCGGTGCCACGACCTCGCGTGCGATGCGGTCCGCGTCGATCAGCACGGCTCCGCACTCCACGAGCAGCCGCGACACCTCGCTCTTGCCGGCGCCGATCCCGCCGGTCAGGCCCACCTTCAGCATGGACGGAAGCTTAGGGCCCGGCGCCGGCCGGGCGTCCGGCGGGACCGGGCCGGCCGGGAGGCCGCCGGTCCCCCGGCTCGGGGGGCTAGTTGTCGCCCTCCCGCTCCGCCAGGAACTTCTCGAACTCCCGTCCGATCTCGTCCGCGGAGGGGATGTCGACGGGCTCGGCGAGCATGTTGCCCCGGGTCTCGGCCCCGGCGGCGGCGTCGTACTGGTGCTCCAGGCCCTGGACGAGCGCGGTGAGCTCCTCGTCCCCCTCCCGGATCTGCCGCTCGATCTCCAGCTGCGTGCGGTACGCGTCGGTGCGCAGCGCGTGCGCGATGCCGGGCAGGACCAGGCCGGTGGCCGCCGTGATGGCCTCCAGGACGGTCAGCGCCGCGTCCGGGTAGGGGGAGCGGGCGATGTAGTGCGGCACGTGCGCCGCGACGCCCAGGACGTCGTGTCCGGCCTCCATCAGCCGGTACTCGACGAGGGACTCGGCGCTGCCGGGCACCTGCGCCTCCTCGAAGGGGCTGCGGTGCCCCGGGACGAGGTCGGTGCGGTTGCCGTGGGGGGTGAGGCCGACGGGGCGGGTGTGCGGCACGCCCATGGGGATGCCGTGGAAGTTCACGGACAGGCGGACGCCGAGCCGCTGGACGATCTGCTGGGCGGCCGCGGCGAACCGCTCCCACTCCACGTCCGGTTCGGGTCCGGACAGCAGCAGGAAGGGCGCTCCGGTGGCGTCCTGGACGAGCCGCACCTCGATGGCGGGCTCCTCGTAGCCGGTCCAGCGGTCGCGCTTGAAGGTGAGCAGCGGGCGACGCGCACGGTAGTCCACGAGCCGGTCGTGGTCGAATCGGGCGACGACCTGGTGGGGCAGCGAGTCGAGCATCCGGTCGACGATCTGGTCGCCGGTCTCACCCGCGTCGATGTATCCGTCGAAGTGGTAGAGCATGACAAGTCCGGCCGATTCCTGGGCGAGCGCCATGTCGACGACGGCAAGCCCCTTCGGCTCCCATGCGTACAAACCCTGCGGATCAAGCACTGTGACCGCTCCTCCTCTTGTTCGTACCGCACAACATGATCAGGGGCGCGGGCATTCCCCTCCCACGCCCCTGATCAGGCTCTCCCCACCCGCGTTTCCCGCGTCGCCGCGGTGTGTGACGGATCGCGGCGACCGCACGCGCAGGCGGGGGGACGCGGCCCTGGTCCTGCCGCGGACACCGGCGGACGCGGACACGCCGAGGGCCCGTACCCCACGTGGGGTACGGGCCCTCGGTCATCGACCGGACCTCAGCGGCTGAGGCTCCCTGCGGAGGGGATCAGCTCTGGCCGCCGGCCAGCTTCTCGCGCAGCGCGGCCAGCGCCTCGTCCGAGGCCAGGGCGCCGGAGCTGTCGCCGCCCTCGGAGGAGTACGAACCGCCGGACGCGGCCGGAGCGGCGGCCTCGCCACCCTCGGCAGCGGCCTGGGCGTCCGCCTCGCGGGACTTGATGACCTGCGCCTGGTGCTGCTCGAAGCGGGCCTGCGCCTCGGCGTACTGGCGCTCCCACTCCTCGCGCTGCTTCTCGTAGCCCGGCAGCCAGTCGTTGGTCTCCGGGTCGAAGCCCTCGGGGTAGATGTAGTTGCCCTGGTCGTCGTAGGACGCGGCCATGCCGTACAGGGTCGGGTCGAACTCGACAGCGGTCGGGTCGGCACCGAAGGACTCGTTGGCCTGCTTCAGGGACAGCGAGATCCGGCGACGCTCCAGGTCGATGTCGATGACCTTGACGAAGATCTCGTCGTTGACCTGGACGACCTGCTCCGGGATCTCCACGTGGCGCTCGGCCAGCTCGGAGATGTGGACCAGACCCTCGATGCCCTCGTCCACGCGGACGAACGCACCGAACGGAACCAGCTTCGTGACCTTGCCGGGCACGACCTGGCCGATCTGGTGGGTGCGGGCGAACTGCTGCCACGGGTCTTCCTGGGTCGCCTTCAGCGACAGGGAGACGCGCTCGCGGTCCATGTCGACGTCGAGGACCTCGACGGTGACCTCCTGGCCCACCTCGACGACCTCGGACGGGTGGTCGATGTGCTTCCAGGACAGCTCGGAGACGTGGACCAGACCGTCGACGCCACCCAGGTCCACGAAGGCACCGAAGTTGACGATGGAGGACACGACACCAGACCGCACCTGGCCCTTCTGGAGGGTGGTGAGGAAGGTCTGGCGGACCTCGGACTGGGTCTGCTCCAGCCAGGCACGGCGGGACAGGACCACGTTGTTGCGGTTCTTGTCCAGCTCGATGATCTTCGCCTCGAGCTCCTTGCCCACGTAGGGCTGGAGGTCGCGGACGCGGCGCATCTCGACCAGGGAGGCCGGCAGGAAGCCGCGGAGGCCGATGTCGAGGATGAGACCACCCTTGACGACCTCGATGACGGTACCGGTGACGATGCCGTCCTCTTCCTTGATCTTCTCGATGGTGCCCCAGGCACGCTCGTACTGGGCGCGCTTCTTCGAGAGGATCAGGCGGCCTTCCTTGTCCTCCTTCTGGAGGACCAGGGCCTCGATCTCGTCGCCGACGGCGACGACCTCGTTCGGGTCGACGTCGTGCTTGATCGAGAGCTCGCGGCTCGGGATGACACCTTCGGTCTTGTAACCGATGTCGAGCAGGACCTCGTCCCGGTCGACCTTCACGATGACGCCGTCGACGATGTCGCCGTCGTTGAAGTACTTGATCGTCTCGTCGATCGCTGCGAGGAACGCTTCCTCGTTACCGATGTCGTTGACCGCTACCTGCGGGGTGGAAGCGGTGGTCTCGGTGCTGCTCGTCATGTGGAAAAGGGCTCCGGTACGGACATTGAAGTCGTAGGTACTGCTCACGCTGGAGCCCGTTTCGCTCTGCAGAAGCCGGACAGCCAAGGAAGCGCCTCACCAGAGAACTGGTGATGGCGCCTCGACAACCGAGGGGACATACAACAGATGCGAGCGCAGCCTGCTACGTCTGAGGTGCGCAGGCCCGCAGCGCAACTTGTAGCATACGGGGGCAGCCGGGCGGGGTCAATGCGCGAAGCCGCACACCCGGGGCGGATCCCCGCATAACCGGCACAGAGTCTGCCGACCGGGGCCACCCGAACGCGCGATGCCCCTTTTGCGACCCCCGTCGCGGCGGGTCGGACGGAAGAGTACGACGAGGGAGCCGATCATCCAAGAGCCCGAAGCGCCCGAACCGGAGGCCACCCGGCGCGCCGCCGACGTCGCGGAGAGCGCCCGGGCCAACCGGGGCTGGTGGGACCGCAACGCGGACGAGTACCAGATCGAGCACGGCACCTTCCTCGGCGACGACCGCTTCGTGTGGGGCCCGGAGGGGCTGGACGAGGCGGAGGCCGGGCTGCTCGGCCCGCCGGAGGAGCTGAAGGGCCGCGACGTCCTGGAGATCGGCGCGGGCGCGGCCCAGTGCTCGCGCTGGCTCGCCGGCCGGGGCGCGCGCCCGGTGGCCCTGGACATCTCGCACCGGCAGCTGCAGCACGCGCTGCGCATCGGCGGGTCGTTCCCGCTGGTGTGCGCCGACGCGGGGGCGCTGCCCTTCGCGGACGGCTCCTTCGACCTGGCGTGCTCGGCGTACGGGGCGCTGCCGTTCGTGGCGGATCCGCGGCTGGTGCTGCGGGAGGTGCGCCGGGTGCTGCGGCCGGGCGGGCGCTTCGTGTTCTCGGTCACCCATCCGATCCGCTGGGCGTTCCCGGACGAGCCGGGACCCGAGGGACTGACGGTGTCCGCCTCCTACTTCGACCGCACGCCCTACGTCGAGCAGGACGAGCGGGGCCGCGCGGTGTACGTCGAGCACCACCGGACCCTGGGCGACCGGGTGCGGGACGTCGTGGCCTGCGGCTTCCGGCTGGTGGACCTGGTGGAGCCGGAGTGGCCCGCCTGGAACACCGCCGAGTGGGGCGGCTGGTCGCCGCTGCGCGGGACCCTGATCCCGGGGACCGCGATCTTCGTGTGCGAGCGGGACTGACCCCGGTGCACGAGCGGGACCGGCCTCCGTCCGCGCGCGGGGCCGGAGGGACCCGCGCGCGGGCGGGCGGGTCCGGGGGACGTACGACACTGGGGGCGTGATCCGTTACGACGTCCTGGACGCCCTGCCCGTACGCGCTGCCCTGCCCGCTCTGGACGACGCCCTGGAGACGCACGGCACCGCCGTCCTCGTCGCGCCGCCCGGTACCGGCAAGACGACCCTGGTGCCCCTGGCCCTGGCGGGGCTGCTCGGCGAGGGGCCCGCGCGGCGGGTGGTCGTCGCCGAGCCGCGGCGGATCGCGGCGCGGGCGGCGGCCCGGCGGATGGCGTGGCTGCTGGGCGAGCAGGCCGGCGACAGCGTCGGGTACACCGTGCGCGGGGAGCGGGTCGTCGGGCGGCGCACGCGCGTGGAGGTGGTCACCACGGGCGTGCTGCTGCAGCGGCTGCAGCGGGACCAGGAGCTGGCCGGCGTCGACGTGGTGGTGCTCGACGAGTGCCACGAGCGGCACCTGGACGCGGACACGGCGGCGGCGTTCCTGTGGGACGTCCGCCAGTTGCTGCGGCCGGGGCTGCGCCTGGTGGCGGCCTCCGCGACGACCGACGCCGAGGGGTGGGCGCGGCTGCTGGGCGGGGCGCCGGTGGTCGAGGCGCGCGGGGCCGCGTACGAGGTGGAGGTGGTCTGGGCGCCGCCGCGGCGCCCCTCCCCCGCTCCCGCCCGGGCGGGGGGCGCTCCCGGGGCGTCGCACGGCCCGGGGGCCGATCCGGCGCTGCTGGCGCACGTGGCGTCGGTGGTGCGGCGGGCGCTGGCCGAGCGGGCGGGGGACGTGCTGTGCTTCCTGCCGGGGGTCGGTGAGATCGCGCGGGTGGCGGGGCTGCTCGGGGACCTGGAGGGCGTGGAGGTGCTCCAGGTGCACGGGCGGGCGCCGGCGGCCGTGCAGGACGCGGTGCTGACGCCCGGGCGGCGGCGCCGGGTGGTGCTGGCGACCTCCGTGGCCGAGTCGTCGCTGACGGTCCCGGGGGTGCGGGTGGTCGTGGACTCGGGGCTGGCGCGGGAGCCGCGGGTGGACCACGCGCGCGGGCTGAGCACGCTGACGACCGTGCGGGCCTCGCGGGCGGCGGCGCGGCAGCGGGCGGGGCGGGCCGGGCGCGAGGCGCCGGGTGTGGTGTACCGCTGCTGGTCTCAGGCGGAGGACGCCCGGCTGCCGCGGTTCCCGTCCCCGGAGATCAAGGTGGCCGATCTGACGGCGTTCGCGCTGCAGGCGGCGTGCTGGGGCGATCCGGAGGCGTCCGGGCTGGCGCTGCTGGATCCGCCGCCGGGCGGGGCGATGGCGGCGGCGCGGTCGGTGCTGGCGGCGGTGGGGGCGGTCGACTCCGCCGGGCGGGTCACGGAGCGGGGGGCGGTCCTCGCGCGGCTGGGGCTGCATCCCCGCCTGGGGCGGGCGCTGCTGGACGCGGCGCCGCTGGTGGGCGCGGAGCGGGCCGCCGAGGTGGTCGCCCTGCTGAGCGAGGAGGCGCCCCGGGAGTACGGGGACGACCTGGCGTCCGCCCTGCGGGCCGCGCGGCGCGGGGGCGACGCCTATGCCGCGCGGTGGCGGGCGGAGGTGCGCAGGCTGCGGGCCGTCGCCGGGGAGGCGGTCCGGGCGCACGGCGGCTCCGGCGGGGCCGGCCTGCCGGAGGACGGGGCCGTCGGGCTGGTCGCCGCGCTCGCCTTCCCCGAGCGGGTCGCCAGGGCCGACGGCGGCTCGTGTCTGATGGTGTCCGGGACCCGGGCCGAGGTCGGTGAGGGGAGCGGGCTGCGCGGGGCGCCCTGGATCGCCGTCGCCGTGGCCGACCGGCCCGCCGGCGGGCGGCACGCGCGCGTGCGGCTGGGCGCGGCCGTCGACGAGGGGATCGCCCGGCGTGCCGCGGGGGCGCTGCTGACGGAGCGGGACGAGGTCCACTGGGGCGACGGGGACGTGGTGGCCCGGCGGGTCGAGCGGCTGGGGGCCGTGGAGCTGGCGGTGCGCCCGCTGCGGGACGCCGATCCCGGTCTCGTGCGCGCCGCGCTCGTCGAGGGGCTGCGGCGGGAGGGGTTCGGGCTGTTGCGGTGGTCGCCGCGGGCCGGTGTGGTGCGGCAGCGGCTCGCGTTTCTGCGGCGGCACCTGGGGGAGCCCTGGCCGGACGTCTCCGACGACGCGCTGCACGCGCGGCTGGCGGAGTGGCTGGAGCCGGAGCTGAGCCGGGCCCGGCGGCGGGCGGACCTGGCGCGGATCGACGCCGGGGAGGCGCTCGGGCGGCTGCTGCCCTGGGCCTCGGGGCAGGCGGCGCGGTTCGACGAGCTCGCCCCGGAGCGGATCACCGTACCCAGCGGGTCCAGGGTCCGGATCGACTACTCCGATCCCGAGCGGCCCGTGCTCGCGGTGAAGCTGCAGGAGATGTTCGGGCTCCGGGAGTCGCCCGCGGTCGCCGGGGTGCCCCTCCTGGTCCATCTCCTCTCCCCCGCCGGCCGGCCCGCCGCCGTCACCGCCGATCTGGCCTCCTTCTGGAGGGACGGCTACCGGGCGGTGCGGGCCGAGCTGCGCGGGCGGTATCCGAAGCACCCGTGGCCCGAGGACCCGGCGAGCGCCGAGCCGACGCGGCACACCACCGCGCGGCTCGGGCGGTGACGGGTTCCCGTCCGGGCCTTCCGCGCGCGAAGCGGCGGGAGGGGGAGACGGCGCCCGTACGGCGGCGGCGCTCCTCCGGGCGGAGGAGCGCCGCCGTGTCGTACGAGCGTCACGCGCCGGGGCTCGCCGACGGGCCGGCGCCTGCGGAGGGGCTGGTGGCGGGGCTGGGGGACGCCTCGGCCGCCGCCACGGTCAGCGGGACGTCGAGCGTGGCCCCGCCCGCGGTGGTGAGGCGGAGGACGAACGTGCCGGCGGTGTCGTCCGCGTACAGCTCGGGCAGCGTCAGCAGGCCGTCGGCGTCGGTCCGCAGGCCCGTCAGGGTGCGTACGGGTGCGCCGGCGGCGTCCTTGAAGTAGGGGCCCTTGTCGTTCTCGGCCGGGTCGGACGCCGACTTGACGAGGGTCGCCGTGACGGCGACCCGGCCGGCGGCGGCGCCCCGGTACGTGGCCCGCACCGCGACCCGGTCCGCGAACTCGCCGCCCGCGGTGCAGGTCAGGGCGGCGTCGTCGGTCCGGGTGAGGGTGTCGGCGACACGCTCGGTGACGGTCGCCGCGTAGTCGACGGTGGCGACCGCGCGGCCGACGACGGTGGCGCGGACCGTGAAGCCGCCGGTCTTCTCGCCGGCCCGCAGGACGGGCGCGACGGCCACGCCGGAGGCGTCGGTGAGGACCGTGGCGACGCGCTCGCCGCCGGTGAAGACGGCGTCGGTGTCACCGACGATCGTGAAGCGGATCCGCACCTTGGCGACGGCCTTGCCGCTCCCGGTCTCGGCGCGGGCGCCGATCCGCTCGGCGAACGCGGCGCCCGCCGTCGCGGTGAGCTCGGCGGCGCCGGCGTGCTCCAGGTGGTCCACCGTGTCGGTGGGGGTGGCGGGCGGCGAGGCCGGGGGCTGCGACGGGGACGGGCCGGGGTTCTGGGAGCCGCCGTCGCCGCCGGGCGGGGTGCTCGGCGGGGTGGTGTCCTCCGGCGGCGTGGAAGGCGACCCGGTCCCGCCGTCGCCGGAAGCGGAACCGGTGCCGGTGCCGGAACCGGTGCCGGAAGCTGCATTGGAGCCGGAGCCGGAAGCTGCATTGGAGCCGGTGCCGGTGGTGTCGCTGCGGTTGACCGGGATCGTGCCGGTGCCGTCGGGGACCTCGTGCGTGCCCTTGCGGTAGTACTCCAGCCACGACAGGACCGTGTTCAGGTAGTCCCGGGAGTTGTTGTAGCTGAGGATCGCGCGGTCGAGGTCGGCCTGGACGGACAGGTCCCAGCCGTTGCGGCACAGGTAGTGGCCGGCCGCGAGCGCCGCGTCGTAGATGTTGTTGGGGTCCTTCTTGCCGTCGCCGTTGCCGTCGCGGCCCGCCCACTCCCAGGTGGACGGGATGAACTGCATGGGGCCGACGGCCTGGTCGTAGCTGCTGTTGTCGTCGTAGGCGCCGTTGTCGGTGTCCTTGATGAGCGCGAAGCCGTTGCCGTCGAGCTGCGGACCGAGGATCGGGCTCAGCGTGTTGCCCTCCGCGTCGACCCGGCCGCCGCGGGCCTGACCCGACTCCACCTTGCCGATGGCGGCGAGGAGTTCCCAGGGCAGGTTGCAGCCCGGCTTGGCGGAGCGCAGCGCCGCCGCGGCCCGCTGGTAGGCGTCGAGGACGGTGGCGGGGATGCCCGCCTCCGCCGCGCCCCGGGCGACGGGGGTGCCCGCGGTCGGCGAGGGGCTCGGGCTGTTGAGCGGCGGCAGGTCCGTGTAGTACGGGGAGTTGCCGGTCGCGCTGCCGTCGGCGTTCGCCTCGGGTGAGGGCGTGGCATCGGTGGTGGACTGTCTGCCGAGGCCGTCGACCGTCGCCCCCGGAGCCTGGGACGCGGACAGGGCCGCGACCGCCAACGCGGCCACGGCTGTGGTTGCCGCTCCCTTGCGCAGCCTCCTGCCGAATTGCGCCGCCATAGAGTGAACCCCTCCTGTGGGCGCCCGAGCGCCCGTCCGCGTCTGCTGTGCTCGCCCTGGTGTGACGATCGGCCGGCGCCACTGGTTGCCCTCGCGGCGCGTCTGCCTGCGTTGTTCACTTGTCGTCGGCACGCGGCCGTTCCCTCGGCCCGCCTGCCCGGCCGGGACCCCGCCATGCCGACCCAGGCGACCCTACGACAACTTCCTTCGCCCGGACACCCGTTCGCGCCCGATTTTCACCGGTTGGCCATACGGCGTCGTCGCACCGGCCCTGCCCCGCGCCGAGGGCGCCCGATCGTCCGAGCCGGCCCCCGGCCAACACCCGGCGCGGGCAGCCGGGTTGCCGTTCCCCGAGTCGCGCGGCGGCCGCGCTGCCCGCCGCGCGCACCGCCGGGACCGGGCGGGGGGCAGGCGCCCCCCGCTCGCCGCACCGGCCGAGAACCCGAGCGCATCCGGCACGTCCGTACGCCCGTGCGGTCGGTGCGTCCGGCGCGTCCGGTGCGGGGGCTTCGGGCCGGCACGCCGGGAGCGCGCACCGGCCCCGCCGCTCCCCGGCGCGCGGGCGGCGCCTGCCGGGACGCTAGTGGGCCGCCGACTCCCAGTCCGGGCCGGCGCCCACCGAGACGCCCAGGGGGACGCGGAGGCGGACGGCGCCGGCCATCTCGCGGCGGACGAGTTCCTCCGCCGCCTCGCGCTCGCCGGGGGCGATCTCCAGGACGATCTCGTCGTGCACCTGGAGCAGCATGCGGGACTTCAGGTCCGCTTCCCGCAGCGCCCGGTCCACGTTGAGCATGGCGATCTTGACGATGTCGGCCGCCGTGCCCTGGATCGGGGCGTTCAGCGCCATGCGCTCGGCCGTCTCGCGGCGCTGACGGTTGTCGCTGTTCAGATCGGGCAGGTAGCGGCGGCGGCCGAAGAGGGTCTCCGTGTAGCCCGTCGCCCGCGCCTCGTCGACGACCCGGCGCAGATAGTCCCGTACGCCGCCGAAGCGCTCGAAGTACGCGTCCATCAGGGCACGCGCCTCGGCCGCCTCGATGTTCAGCTGCTGGGACAGGCCGAAGGCCGACAGCCCGTACGCCAGGCCGTACGACATCGCCTTGATCTTGCGGCGCATCTCGGCGTCCACCGCGGCGGGCTCGACCGAGAAGACCTGGGCGGCCGCCGTGGTGTGCAGGTCCTCGCCCGAGGTGAAGGCCTCGATCAGGCCCTCGTCCTCGGACAGGTGGGCCATCACGCGCAGCTCGATCTGGCTGTAGTCCGCCGTCATCAGGCACTCGAAGCCCTCGCCGACCACGAAGCCGCGGCGGATCGCCCGGCCCTCGTCCGTGCGCACCGGGATGTTCTGCAGGTTCGGGTCGGTCGAGGACAGCCGGCCGGTGGCGGCGACCGTCTGGTTGAACGTGGTGTGGATACGGCCGTCCGCGGCGATCGTCTTGATCAGGCCCTCGACGGTGACGCGCAGCTTCGCCTGCTCACGGTGGCGGAGCATGATCACCGGCAGTTCGTTGTCCGTCCGGGTGGCCAGCCACGCCAGGGCGTCGGCGTCCGTGGTGTAGCCGGTCTTGGTCTTCTTCGTCCTCGGCAGGCCCAGCTCGCCGAAGAGGACCTCCTGGAGCTGCTTGGGCGAGCCCAGGTTGAACTCGTGCCCGGCCGCCGCGTGCGCCTCCTTCACCGCCTGCTGCACCGCGCCGGCGAACATCCGCTCCATGGCCTGCAGGTGGGTGCGGTCGGCCGCGATGCCGTGCCGCTCCATCCGGGCCAGCAGCGCGGACGTCGGCAGCTCCACGTCGCGCAGCAGGTCCGCGGCGCCGACCTCCCGCAGGCGGCTCTCGAAGGCCTGGCCCAGGTCGAGGACGGCGCGGGCCTGCCTCATCAGCGTCTCGGCCTCGGCGCCGTCGTCCGCGCCGAAGGCGAGCTGGCCGTCGGCCGCGGCGGGGGCCAGCTCCCGGTGCAGGTACTCCAGGGACAGCGCCTCCAGGTCGAAGGAGCGGCGGCCCGGCTTGACCAGGTAGGCGGCGAGCGCGGTGTCCATGGTGACGCCCTCGACGCGCCAGCCGTGCTCGGCGAAGACCCGCATCGCGCCCTTGGCGTCGTGGAAGACCTTCGGCCTGCCGTCGTCGGCCAGCCAGGACGCGAACGCCCTCTCGTCGGTCTCGTCCAGCTGGGACGGGTCGAACCAGGCGGCCGGTCCCTCGGGCGCGGCCAGCGCGATCTCGGCGACCGAGCCGGTGCCGAGCGCCCAGGTGTCGACCGTGGCCACGCCGAGGACCTGGGTGCCGTGCTCGGCCAGCCAGCCGGCCAGCTCTCCGGTGCCGAGCACCGTGCCGTCCAGCTCCACGCCGTCCGCCTCGACCGGCGCGGACTCGGTCTCCCCGGCGCCGGGGTCGACGGCGAAGAGCCGCTCGCGCAGGGAGGGATTCCTGATCTCCAGGGTGTCCAGCACCAGCGCGACGGCCTTGCGGTCGTACGGCACCCGCTCCAGGTCCGTGACCGTCTTGGGCAGCTGGACCTGCCGCTCCAGCTCGGTGAGCCGGCGGTTGAGCTTGACGGCCTCCAGGTGGTCGCGGAGGTTCTGTCCGGCCTTGCCCTTGACCTCGTCGGCGCGCGCGACCAGCTCGGCGAAGGAACCGAACTGGTTGATCCACTTCGCGGCGGTCTTCTCGCCGACCCCCGGGATGCCCGGCAGGTTGTCGGACGGGTCGCCGCGCAGGGCCGCGAAGTCGGGGTACTGGGCGGGCGTCAGTCCGTACTTCTCGACGACCTTCTCCGGGGTGAACCGGGTCAGCTCCGAGACGCCCTTCGTCGGGTACAGCACCGTGACCTGGTCGCTGACCAGCTGGAAGGAGTCGCGGTCACCGGTGACGATCAGCACCTCGAAGCCCGCGGCCTCGGCCTGGGTGGCGAGCGTGGCGATGATGTCGTCCGCCTCGTACCCCTCGACGGCGAAGCGGGAGACGTGCATCGCGTCGAGCAGCTCGCCGATCAGCTCGACCTGGCCCTTGAACTCGTCCGGGGTCTTGGAGCGGTTCGCCTTGTACTCCGTGAACTCCTCGGACCGCCAGGTCCTGCGGGAGACGTCGAACGCCACCGCGAAGTGCGTGGGGGACTCGTCACGCAGCGTGTTCGCCAGCATCGACGCGAAGCCGTAGATCGCGTTCGTCGGCTGGCCCGTCGCGGTCGTGAAGTTCTCCGCGGGCAGCGCGAAGAACGCGCGGTAGGCCAGCGAGTGCCCGTCCATGAGCATCAGGCGCGGGCGGCCGCCGGGGGTGGTGTCGGTCTTCTTCGATGCTGTTTCTGCCACGCCCCCGATCCTGCCACGAGCCGCTGACAGTCGGCCGCCATCCGGGTCCGGTCGGCCCGGCACCGCCGGTCCGGGTTCGTCGTGACCGGTCACCGGCGTGGCGGGGAATCGCCCGAGGACCGGATGGCCTCCGGCGGCGGGAGCGGCTCCGCACGGCAGGGGTCCCGCCGGCGGGAGCAACCGCCGGCGGCGGGGCCCCGGCGGCGGGAGCGGTCCCCGACGGCGGGGCTCCCGGCGGCACGAGCGCGCGAGCGGGGGCTGTCCGGCCGGGAGTTGTCCGGTCCGTCGGCTCGCCCCGCGGCAGCCGCTCCGCCGCGGGCGTCGCTCCCGCTTCTCCGCACGCCCGTGGTCGCCGTCGGTGCACGTCCGTGATCGTCGTCGGTGTCCCGTGCGAGGATCGGAGTCGTACCGCACGCGGACAGCCGAAGCCTCACGCAGGCAGTCGAATGGGGAGGGGCGCGATGGCCACGAAGCCGCCCAAAAGTGATCCGGTGCAGGACGCGCCGCGGGTCGCCGAGCCGCAGCACGCGGCGGCGGGCCTCCCGGCCGTCGGGCACACCCTGAGGATCGCCCAGCAGCAGATGGGCGTGCGGCGCACCGCGCTGACCCTGCTGCGCGTCAACCAGAAGGACGGCTTCGACTGCCCCGGCTGCGCCTGGCCGGAGCCGGAGCACCGGCACACGGCGGAGTTCTGCGAGAACGGCGCGAAGGCGGTGGCCGAGGAGGCCACGCTGCGCCGGGTCACCCCGGAGTTCTTCGCGGCGCACTCCGTCGCCGACCTCGCCGGCCGCAGCGGCTACTGGCTCGGCCAGCAGGGGCGCCTGACGCACCCCGTGTACCTCCCCGAGGGGGCCCGGCACTACGAGCCGGTCACCTGGGAGCGCGCCTTCGACATCGTCGCCGAGGAGATCGCCGCCCTCGGCTCCCCCGACGAGGCCGTCTTCTACACCTCGGGGCGCACCAGCAACGAGGCCGCCTTCCTCTACCAGCTGTTCGCCCGCGAGCTGGGCACCAACAACCTGCCGGACTGCTCCAACCTGTGCCACGAGTCGTCCGGCTCGGCCCTGTCGGAGACCATCGGCGTCGGCAAGGGCAGCGTGCTGCTGGAGGACCTGTACCGGGCCGACCTGATCATCGTCGCCGGCCAGAACCCCGGCACCAACCACCCGCGCATGCTCTCCGCCCTGGAGAAGGCCAAGGCGAACGGCGCGCGGATCATCAGCGTCAATCCGCTGCCCGAGGCCGGGCTGGAGCGCTTCAAGAACCCGCAGACGCCCAGGGGCCTGACCGCCGGCGCCGCGCTCACCGACCTGTTCCTGCAGATCCGCATCGGCGGCGACCAGGCCCTCTTCCGGCTCCTCAACAAGCTGATCATCGAGACCGAGGGCGCGGTCGACGAGGACTTCGTCCGCGAACACACCCACGGCTACGAGGAGTTCGCCGCGGCCGCCCGCGCCGCCGACTGGGCCGGGACGCTGACCGCGACCGGTCTGACGCGGGCGGAGATCGAGGAGGCCCTCCGCATGGTGCTCGCCTCGAAGCGCACCGTCGTGTGCTGGGCGATGGGCCTCACCCAGCACAAGCACGCCGTGCCGACCATCAGGGAAGTGGTCAACTTCCTCCTCCTGCGCGGCAACATCGGCCGCCCCGGCGCGGGCGTGTGCCCGGTGCGCGGCCACTCCAACGTGCAGGGCGACCGCACGATGGGCATCGTCGAGCGCCCCGCCCCCGCCTTCCTGGACGCCCTGGAGAGGGAGTTCGGCTTCGCCCCGCCCCGCGCGCACGGCCACGACGTCGTCCGGGCCATCCGCGCGCTGCGCGACGGCGAGGCGAAGGTCTTCTTCGCCATGGGCGGCAACTTCGTCTCGGCCTCGCCCGACACCGAGGTCACCGAGGCGGCGATGCGGCGGGCCCGGCTGACCGTGCACGTGTCGACCAAGCTGAACCGCTCGCACGTGGTCACGGGCGCGCGGGCCCTGATCCTGCCGACCCTGGGCCGCACCGAGCGCGACGTGCAGGCCGGCGGCGAGCAGTTCGTGACCGTGGAGGACTCCATGGGCATGGTGCACGCCTCGCGCGGCCGGCTCCGGCCGGCGAGCCCGCATCTGCTGTCCGAGCCGGCCATCGTGTGCCGGCTGGCCCGCCGGGTCCTCGGCGAGCGCAGCAAGGTGCCGTGGGAGGAGTTCGAGAAGGACTACGCGACGATCCGGGACCGCATCGCACGCGTGATCCCCGGCTTCGAGGACTTCAACGCGCGCGTCGCCCGCCCCGGCGGCTTCGCGCTGCCGCACGCCCCGCGCGACGAGCGCCGCTTCCCGACCGCCACGGGCAGGGCCAACTTCACCGCCGCGCCGGTGGAGTACCCCGAACTGCCCGAGGGGCGGCTGCTGCTGCAGACGCTGCGCTCCCACGACCAGTACAACACCACGGTCTACGGCCTCGACGACCGCTACCGCGGCATCAGGAACGGCCGCCGGGTGGTCATGGTCAACCCCGAGGACGCCGCCGCCCTGCGCATCGCGGACGGCTCGTACGTCGACCTGGTCGGCGAGTGGGGGGACGGCGTGGAGCGGCGGGCGCCCGGTTTCCGCGTCGTGTACTACCCGACGGCCCGCGGCTGCGCCGCCGCGTACTACCCGGAGACCAACGTCCTGGTGCCGCTGGACGCCACCGCGGACACCAGCAACACTCCGGCCAGCAAGTCCGTCGTCGTCCGTCTGGAACAATCGACGACCGACTGAGCGTTTGCTCAGCCGACGGGCAGCCGTCGGCGGGCAGCCGCACCGATCACGACGAACGGAGCCGGGTCCCATGGGCGAGCAGCAGCACGTGAAGTTCCCTCAGGAAGTCGTCGACGAGTACGCCGCGCTCGGCGTCGACCTGCCGGCGCTGTTCTCCGCCGGGCACCTCGGGACGCGGATGGGCGTGCGGATACGGGAGGCGTCGGCCGAGCGGGTCGTCGGGACGATGCCGGTGGAGGGCAACACCCAGCCGTACGGGCTGCTGCACGGCGGCGCCTCCGCGGTGCTGGCCGAGACGCTCGGCTCGATCGGGTCGATGCTGCACGGCGGCAGCTCGAAGACAGCGGTCGGCGTCGACCTCAACTGCACCCACCACCGGGGCGTGCGCTCCGGGCTCGTGACCGGCGTGGCCACCCCCGTCCACCGGGGCCGCTCCACGGCCACCTACGAGATCGTCATCACGGACGAGGACGGCAGGAGGGTGTGCACCGCACGGCTGACCTGCATGCTGCGCGACATGCGGCCCGGCGACGGGGAACAGGCCGGCGCGGCGAGCTGACCGGTTGCGCGCGGCGGGCCCGCCGACCGAGGGAAAACCCTGCGGAGGCGGACGCGCTCTTGCCGCGGCCGCCTCCGCGCGCTTCACTGACTCCCCCCCACAGGAGAACCCACGCCCCACCCCACCCCGGAAGGGTTTCTCTTGACCGTCGTACGCGCTCTCGCCGTCACCGCCGCGGCCGGTGCCGCCCTGCTCGCCACCGCGCCGCCGTCCTTCGCGATCAACTCCTACAACGCGACGCCCGCACCCGAACGCACCGAGGTCGGCGCGCTCGTGGCCACCTGGGACGACGACGGCGCCCCCGCCACCCCCGACCGGGTCGACTGGGTCTGCTCCGGCACCATGATCGACGCGGACACGTTCCTGACCGCCGCGCACTGCACCACCGACTGGCCGGACAACGTGCGGTTCCACGTCTCGCTGGACCAGGACGTGCAGGCCGGACTGGACGCCGCCGCGCGGAAGCATCCGGGGGACCCGGCCGCGCAGGCGAGCGCCGTCGCCGTCGAGGGCACCGCCCACAGCCACCCCGGCTATCCGGGCCCCGCCTCCGACACGCACGACATCTCGGTGGTCGAGCTGCCCGCCGCCGAGGTCGGGGCGCGCTGGAACTTCACACCGGCCACGCTGCCGACCGCCGGCCGGCTCGGCGAGCTGGGCCCGCGCGGACTGAACTCCGCCGACTGGTTCGTCGCCGGCTACGGCACCCGGGAGGCCGTCAACGGCCCCGGCGGCCAGATCCACCCGGGCGGCGGCGTCCGGATGAAGGCGCCCGTCGCCTTCGACGCCCTCAACGACTCCTGGGTGCGCCTGGGGATGACCGCGCCGCAGGGCAACGGCGGCGCGTGCTACGGCGATTCGGGCGGCCCCAACTTCGCGGTGATCGACGGCAGGACGGTCCTGGCCGCCACCACCATCACGGGCGACACCCCGTGCTACGCGACGAACGTGACGTACCGCCTGGACACGGCGGGCGCCCGCGCCTTCCTGGCGCCGTTCGTGAAACTGCCGTAACCCGGCGCCCACCGCGATCCGGCGCCCGCCGGGCCGGGTTTCCGCCCCGGCCCGGCACCGGGCCCACGGCCCGCGGCGGTTCGCCGAGCCGCCGCGGACGCACCCCCTCCCCCGCCTCCCCGCCCGCTCCCCGGCACGGGGCCCCGCGTCGTCCCGGGGCGGTGCCGGCGCCGCCGGCCGGCGCCCGGCGGCGCCGGCTCCGCGGCGGGGTGGCGAGCGCGCCCCGCCTCCGGTGACCGCTTCCCGGACCACGCGGCCCCGCCCGCGGCCTCCCGGCCGCACCGGCCCCCGAGCCCCTCCTCCGGACGACGCCGGACCCTCGGAGGATCTTGATCACGCCGCATGTGGCGAATTGCGTGAAAGTATCGAGGAACGCCGGATTCCCTTTCCTGGGCGTAACTCTACGTAATAAGCACGCAATACAAGCTCGCGGTTTCCTCCCGGTTACACGCTATGCGCACCACTTCACCGAAGCCTCACAGGTCGCCTGCAGCAACGATTCCGGGTAATTACCAAAACAGTCGAGACGCCTGAACTTCCCCGGCACGTCCTGCGGATTCTCACCATACGGACCGGGCGAATCGGCCAGAATTCCGCGCTTCCACCCCCTCGTTACCGCTCTGCATTACCTCGTGTCATAACAAGAGAGTCACAGCCTCTGCCAGACACTCCTCCACGTTCCCTACACACGCTTAGAGTCACGGCCAGTCACCGCGCCACCGGATTCAAAACCACTTCGGTCCAGCGCTCGACTCGGCGCGTCCTGTGGAGGGCCGTCGTGCCAGGGAAAGGACTATTCGTGCGTCAACGTTCGCTCATGGCCATCACCGCGGCGCTCGCGGCGGGATCGCTCACCCTCACCGCCTGCGGATCGCGCGACGACAGCAGCGACGGCAGTGGCGGCGGCGACAAGACCACCGTGGTGATCGGCGTCGACGCCCCGCTCACCGGTGACCTGTCCGCCCTCGGCCTCGGCATCAGGAACTCCGCCGACCTCGCGGTCAAGATCGCCAACAAGGAGGAGTACGTCAAGGGCATCGAGTTCAGACTCGAACCCCTCGACGACCAGGCCCAGCCCTCCGTCGGCCAGCAGAACGCCCAGAAGTTCATCAGCAACAAGGACGTCCTCGGCGTCGTCGGCCCGCTGAACTCCAGCGTCTCGCAGCAGATGCAGAAGCCGCTCAACGACGCCGGCCTGGTCCAGGTCTCCCCGGCCAACACCGGTACCGAACTGACCCAGGGCGACGGCTGGAAGACCGGCGACTCGGTCCGCCAGTTCAAGACCTTCTTCCGCACCGCCACCACCGACGAGATCCAGGGCGCCTTCGCCGCCGAGTACCTCTACACCAAGGCCGGCAAGAAAAAGGTCTACCTGATCGACGACCAGAAGACCTACGGCGCCGGCCTCGCCGCCTCCTTCAAGACCAACTTCACCAAGCTCGGCGGCACGATCGTCGGCAGCGACCACATCAACCCCGACGACCGCGACTTCAACGCCGTCGTCGCCAAGATCAAGAAAACCGGCGCCGAAGCCCTCTACTACGGCGGCGAATACCCCGCCGCCGCCCCGCTGAGCCAGCAGCTCAAGGACAGCGGTCAGAACATCCCGCTCATGGGCGGCGACGGCATCTACTCCGGCGAATACCCGAAGCTGAACAAGAAGGCCGAGGGCGACCTCGCCACCTCCGTCGGCAAGCCGGTCGAACAGCTCGACTCCGCCAAGGACTTCATCAAGAACTACGAGGCCGAAGGCTACGAGGACGACTACGAGGCCTACGGCGGCCTGACCTACGACGCCGCCTGGTCCCTCATCGAAGCCGTCAAGCTGGCCGTCGAGGACAACGACGGCGAACTCCCGTCCGACGGCCGCAAGGCCGTCCTGGACGCCATGAGCAAGGTCGAGTTCGACGGCGTCACCGGCACCATCTCCTTCGACGAGTTCGGTGACACCACCAACACGATGATGACCGCGTACAAGGTCAAGAACAACGCGTGGGCGCCCGAGCACAGCGGCTCGCCCAAGCTGAGCTGAGCAGGGGACGAGCAGAGCACACCCCCTCCTTCACACATCGATCCAGGCCGCGCGGGCAGCGTCCACCAGCGCTCCCGCGCGGCGCCGTATCCGAACCACTCCACGGAGGCCCTGCGGTGAACGAACTGCCGCAACAGCTGGCCAATGGACTCATCCTCGGCGCGATGTACGGACTCATCGCGATCGGCTACACGATGGTCTACGGCATCGTTCAGCTCATCAACTTCGCCCACGGCGAGATCTTCATGGTCGGGGGCTTCGGGGCCCTCACCGTCTGGCTCGTGCTCCCCGACGGCTTCGCCCTCGCCGCCGCCGTCCCCCTCATGATCCTCGGCGGCGTCATCGTCTCCGTCACCGTCGCCACCGCCGCCGAACGGTTCGCCTACCGCCCCCTGCGCACCGCACCACGGCTGGCCCCCCTCATCACCGCCATCGGCCTGTCCATCGTCCTGCAGCAGGTCGTCTGGATGTGGTACCCCGACGCGAAGAAGGATCGTTCCTTCCCGCAGTTCGAAGGCGACCCCATCGACATCCTCGGCGCCAACGTCCAGCGCGGGGACCTCTTCGTCCTCATAGCCGCCCCCCTGTGCATGATCGCCCTCGGTCTCTTCGTCACCAGGACCCGCTCCGGCCGCGGCATGCAGGCCACCGCCCAGGACCCCGACACCGCCAAACTCATGGGCATCAACACCGACCGCATCATCGTCATGGCCTTCGCCATCGGCGCCGCGTTCGCCGCCGTCGCCGCCGTCGCCTACGGCCTGAAAAACGGACAAGTCGGCTTCCGCATGGGCTTCCTGATGGGCCTCAAGGCCTTCACCGCCGCCGTCCTCGGCGGCATCGGCAACATCTACGGCGCCATGCTCGGCGGAATCGTCCTCGGCGTCGCCGAATCCCTCGCCACCGGCTACATCGGCGAAATCCCCGGCATGGACCTCTTCGGCGGCGGCGCCTGGAAGGACGTATGGGCATTCAGCCTGCTCATCCTCGTCCTGCTCCTCAGACCGCAAGGCCTGCTCGGCGAACGCGTCGCGGATCGGGCGTGATACCCATGACCACCAAAACCCCCATGGACCACACCACCGGCACCACCAGGGCGCCCGCCGGAACCGCCCCGATCATCCCCCTGCCGACCACCGCGGCCCGCGCGACCACCGCGGCCGGCTCCGCCCTCGCCCTCGCCGGCACCTTCCTCGCCTGGACCTGGACCGAGGAATTCCCCGGCAACCTCACCGTCACCGGCTACCCCGGCGGCCTCCAGGTCCTCACCCTCGTCGGAGCCGCCCTCACCCTGCTGCTCACCCTGGCCGGCCACGGCATCCGCGGCCTCCGCTGGCTCACCCCCGGCGGCACCAACAGCCCCGTCCGGCTCGCCGCCCTCGGCGTCCTCGCCACCACCGGCTACGCCATGGGCGCCATCTCCTACGAACTCGGCGGCCTGGTCAACCTCGAACCCGGCGCCTGGCTCTCCGGCACCGGCGCCCTCCTCGCCGTCATCGGCGCCCTCGGCCTCCCGGCCGACCAGCCCCACGACCCCGACGCCCCGGCCCCCGGCCTCCGGGGCCGGATCCGCCACTCCCTCACCGCCCCCGACCCCGGCCACCCCGAAGAACTCCCCTCCTGGGCCGAGATCCTCGTCATCGCCGCCGGCTTCGGCATCGGCCTGTACGTCTTCGCGTACGGCATCGGCACCGAATACTCCGAACTGTTCATCGGCTTCCTGATCACCGCCGGCTTCGGCTTCACCGCCGTCACCCGCGCGGGCCTCCTCAAGCGGCTCTCGGCCCTCACCGCCAAGCACCGCAACGTCGCCCTCACCGCCGCCTTCGCCGCCGCGATCTGCTTCCCCTTCACCCAGACCAACGACCAGTTCGCCCTCATCGGCGCCAACATCCTCATCTTCGCCACGGTCGCCCTGGGCCTCAACGTCGTCGTCGGCCTCGCCGGCCTCCTCGACCTCGGCTACGTCGCCTTCCTCGGCGTCGGCGCCTACGCCGCCGCCCTCGTCTCCGGCTCCCCCCAGTCGACCATCGGCGTCCACTTCCCCTTCTGGGCGGCCGTCCTCACCGGCGCCGCCGCCTCACTGGTCTTCGGCGTGGTGATCGGTGCGCCCACCCTGCGACTGCGCGGCGACTACCTCGCCATCGTGACGCTCGGCTTCGGCGAGATCTTCCGCATCACCATGAACAACCTCAACGGCAACAGCGGACCCGACGTCACCAACGGCTCCAACGGCATCCCGAACATCCCCGACCTGGAGATCTTCGGATTCAACCTCGGACTGCCGCACGACGTCCTCGGCCACGAACTCACCCGCTCCGGCAACTACTACCTGCTGATGCTGCTGTTCACAGCCATCGTCGTCCTGGTCTTCCGCCGCTCCGCGGAATCCCGCATCGGCCGCGCCTGGGTCGCCATCCGCGAGGACGAGACCGCCGCCACCGCCATGGGCATCAACGGCTTCCGCCTCAAACTCCTCGCCTTCGCCCTCGGCGCCTCCCTCGCCGGCCTCGCCGGCACCGTCCAGGCCCACGTCTCCTACAGCGTCACCCCCGAGCAGTACCAGTTCGCCGGCTCCGTACCGCCGAACTCGGCCTTCCTGCTCGCCGCCGTCATCCTCGGCGGCATGGGCACCATCAGCGGCCCCCTCGTCGGCGCCGCCCTGCTCTACCTCATCCCCGCCAAACTCCAGTTCATGGCCGAGTACCAGCTGCTCCTCTTCGGCATCGCGCTCATGCTCCTCATGCGCTTCCGCCCCGAGGGCCTGGTCGCCGACCGCAGGAAACAACTCGAATTCCACGAGACCGGACAGCTCGACGTACCGGAGGACGAACCGCTGCCCGAAGGCACCACCGGCGTCGCCAAGGCAGGGACGTGACCGCCATGACCACCACCACACCCACCACCACGACGGTCCTCGACGCCAGCGGCGTCACCATGCGCTTCGGCGGCCTCACCGCCGTCCGCTCCGTCGACCTCACCGTCGACACCGGCGAGATCGTCGGCCTCATCGGACCCAACGGCGCCGGCAAGACCACCTTCTTCAACTGCCTCACCGGCCTGTACGTCCCCACCGAGGGCACCGTCACCTACAAGGACACCGTCCTCCCGCCCAGACCCCACCTGGTCACCCAGGCTGGCATCGCCCGCACCTTCCAGAATATCCGGCTCTTCGCCAACATGACCGTCCTGGAGAACGTCCTGGTCGGACGGCACACCCGGACCAAGGAAGGCCTCTGGTCGGCACTCCTGCGCCTGCCCTCCTTCAAGAAGGCGGAGCAAGCCTCCCGCGAACGGGCCATGGAACTCCTCCGGTTCACCGGCCTCGCCGCCAAGGCCGACCACCTCGCCCGCAACCTGCCCTACGGCGAACAGCGCAAGCTCGAAATCGCCCGGGCCCTGGCGAGCGAGCCCGGCCTGCTCCTCCTCGACGAGCCCACCGCCGGCATGAACCCGCAGGAGACCCGCGCCGCCGAGGAACTGATCTTCGCCATCCGCGACAAGGGCATCGCCGTCCTCGTCATCGAGCACGACATCCGGTTCATCATGAACCTCTGCGACCGCGTCGCCGTACTCGTCCAGGGCGAAAAGATCGTCGAAGGCCCCGCCGAAGTCGTCCAGGCCGACGAACGCGTCATCGCCGCCTACCTCGGCACCCCCTTCGAAGGCGCACCGGGCAAGGAGGAAGCCGCCGAGGTCGAAGCCGCCGAAGCCGACGCCCAGGCGCACAGCACCACGGAAGGGGACGACAAGTGACCGCACTGCTGGAGGTCCAGGACCTCAGAGTCGCCTACGGCAAGATCGAAGCCGTCAAAGGCATCTCCTTCAAGGTCGACGCGGGCCAGGTCGTCACCCTCATCGGCACCAACGGCGCCGGCAAGACCACCACTCTCAGAACCCTGTCCGGACTGCTCCAGCCGGTGTCCGGCGAGATCAGATTCGACGGCACGTCACTGAAGAAGACCCCCGCCCACAAGATCGTCTCCCTCGGACTCGCCCACTCCCCCGAGGGACGGCACATCTTCCCCCGCATGACGATCGAGGACAACCTCCGCCTCGGCGCCTTCCTCCGCAGCGACAAAGAAGGCATCGAAAAAGACATCCAGCGCGCCTACGACCTCTTCCCCATCCTCGGAGAACGCAGGAAGCAGGCCGCGGGCACCCTGTCGGGCGGCGAACAGCAGATGCTCGCCATGGGCCGGGCCCTCATGTCCCGCCCCAAACTCCTCATGCTCGACGAGCCCTCCATGGGCCTCTCCCCGATCATGATGCAGAAGATCATGACGACCATCCGGGAACTCAAGGACCAGGGCACCACCATCCTGCTCATCGAGCAGAACGCCCAGGCCGCCCTCTCCCTCGCCGACCACGGCCACGTCATGGAAGTCGGCCGCATCGTCCTGTCCGGCACCGGCCAGGACCTCCTCCACGACGAATCCGTCCGCAAGGCCTACCTCGGCGAGGACTGAGACACCGCCCCCGGCCGCACGACGAGGCCCGCGCCCCCGGCCACCCGGGGAACGCGGGCCCCGCCCACGCACGAAGACGTCAGCCCTTGGACGCCTTCTTCTCCTGAGCGTCGTCGATGACCGCCTGCGCGACCTGCTGCATCGACATCCGCCGATCCATCGAGGTCTTCTGGATCCACCGGAACGCGGCGGGCTCCGTCAGCCCGTACTCCGTCTGCAGGATCGACTTCGCCCGATCGACCAGCTTCCGCGTCTCCAGCCGCTGCGAGAGATCGGCGACCTCCTTCTCCAGCTCCTTCAGCTCCGTGAACCGCGACACGGCCATCTCGATCGCCGGCACCACGTCGCTCTTGCTGAACGGCTTCACCAGGTACGCCATGGCCCCGGCGTCCCGGGCCCGCTCCACGAGGTCGCGCTGCGAGAAAGCGGTCAGCATCAGCACCGGCGCGATCCGCTCCTCGGCGATCCTCTCGGCCGCGGAGATACCGTCCAGCTTGGGCATCTTCACATCGAGGATCACCAGGTCGGGCCGGTGCTCACGCGCCAGCTCGACCGCCTGCTCACCGTCCCCGGCCTCGCCGACGACGGTGTACCCCTCCTCCTCCAGCATCTCCTTGAGATCGAGCCGGATCAGGGCCTCGTCCTCGGCGATGACGACACGGGTCGTCAGCGGAGGCACGTGCGACTTGTCGTCATCGGGCACGTCAACGGGCTGGGGCGACTCGGGGGCGCTCACGTGGGCTCCTTGGTACGGGGCAGACCGGTACTGCTCCCAAGAGCGTACCCAGCTGCGGTAAGGTGGGAGCACGGCGGGTGACTCCCGACCTTCGTTTTGAAGGGCGCCCCGGTAGCCCAGCGGTAGAGGCAATGGTCTCAAACACCATACAGCGTCGGTTCGAATCCGACCCGGGGTACTTTTCCTTCGGATTCAAGGTCGCCTTTACCGAGCGGATTTCCACGTTCTCGTGAACATCCGCTTTTCGCTGTGCCCGCTTACGATCAATAGCGCAGAGTGGCCGCATGTATGACGTGGGCACACGTAAGCGAGCCCTTGCGCTGCTCGCCCAAGGGCGCAGTCTGAATTCCGTCAGCAAGGAGACGGGGATATCCCGCCACGCGATCCGCTCCTGGCAGATCCGCCTCGAACCGTCGCCGCGCATCGCACCCACCGATCCCGGCCCGCCCGCCGATGAGGCCGCCTACGCCTATCTGCTCGGCCTGTATCTCGGCGACGGCTGCATCAGCGCACACCCCCACGGCGGCTACTACCTGCGCATCGCGTGCGCGGCCGCGTGGCCGGGCCTTCTGCAGCAGTGCCGCGAAGCCATCGCGGGAGTATGCCCCGGTATCGGCGTCTACAGCGTGCGGAAGCAGGGCTGCGTGGTGGTCACCAGCTACTCCCGGCACTGGCCCCGTCTCTTTCCCCAGCACGGCCCCGGCAGGAAGCACGAGCGCCGTATCGTCCTCGAGCCCTGGCAGCAGGCCGTCGTCGACGCCCGCCCCTGGGAATTCGTCCGCGGGCTGATCCACTCCGACGGGTGCCGGATCACCAACTGGACGACCCGTGTGGTCGCCGGTGAGCGCAAGCGGTACGAGTACCCGCGGTACTTCTTCACCAACAAGTCGGACGACATCCGGGCTCTCTACACCGGCACGCTCGACGGGCTCGGTGTGGAGTGGACCGCCTGCGCCCGTGACGGCGATCCGTTCAACATCTCCGTCGCCCGCAGGGCCTCCGTGGCCCTCATGGATCTCCATGTGGGGCCCAAGCACTGACCGTGCGGAAGGGGCCCCTCGTGCGGAGGGGCCCGGTCCCGCTAGCCGGCGGCCTCGTCCTCGCCGATGCGGTGGACGCGGACCATGTTGGTCGTGCCGGAGACGCCGGGCGGGGAGCCGGCCGTGATGACGACCACGTCGCCCTTCCGGCAGCGTCCGTACTTCAGCAGCAGCTCGTCGACCTGTTCGACCATCGCGTCCGTGGAGTCGACGTGCGGTCCCAGGAAGGTCTCCACGCCCCAGGTGAGGCTGAGTTGGGAGCGTGTCGCCGGCTCCGGGGTGAAGGCGAGGAGCGGGATCGGGGAGCGATAGCGCGAGAGGCGGCGTGCCGTGTCGCCGGACTGGGTGAAGGCGACCAGGAAGCGGGCGCCGAGGAAGTCGCCCATCTCGGCGGCCGCGCGGGCGACCGCGCCGCCCTGGGTGCGGGGTTTGTTGCGTTCGGTCAGGGGCGGGAGGCCCTTGGCGAGGATGTCCTCCTCGGCCGCCTCGACGATGCGGGCCATCGTGCGGACCGTCTCGACGGGGTACTTGCCGACGCTCGTCTCGCCGGACAGCATCACCGCGTCCGTGCCGTCGATCACCGCGTTGGCCACGTCCGAGGCTTCCGCGCGCGTCGGGCGGGAGTTGTCGATCATCGAGTCGAGCATCTGGGTGGCGACGATGACCGGTTTGGCATTGCGCTTGGCGAGCTTGATGGCGCGTTTCTGGACGACGGGGACCTGTTCGAGGGGCATTTCGACGCCGAGGTCGCCGCGGGCGACCATGATGCCGTCGAAGGCGGCGACGATGTCGTCGAGGTTCTCGACGGCCTGGGGTTTTTCGACTTTGGCGATGACGGGGAGGCGGCGTCCTTCTTCGTCCATGATGCGGTGGACGTCGAGGACGTCGCGCCCGGTGCGGACGAAGGAGAGGGCGATGACGTCGAAGCCGGTGCGCAGGGCCCAGCGGAGGTCGTCCTCGTCCTTCTTGGACAGGGCGGGGACGGAGACGGCGACGCCGGGGAGGTTGAGGCCCTTGTGGTCGGAGACGACGCCGCCCTCGATGACGGTGGTGCGGACGCGGGGGCCGTCGACGGCGGTGACCTGGAGGCAGACTTTGCCGTCGTCGACGAGGATGCGTTCGCCTTCGGTGACGTCGTCGGCGAGGCCGGGGTAGGTGGTGCCGCAGGTGTGGCGGTCGCCCTGGACGCCTTCTTCGACGGTGATGGTGAAGGTGTCGTCGCGTTCGAGGAGGACGGGTCCTTCGGTGAAGCGGCCGAGTCGGATCTTCGGGCCCTGGAGGTCGGCGAGGATTCCGACGCTGCGGCCGGTTTCGTCGGCGGCCTTGCGGACGCGCTGGTAGCGCTCCTCGTGTTCGGCGTGGCTGCCGTGGCTGAGGTTGAAGCGGGCGACGTCCATTCCGGCTTCGACCAGTGCTTTGATCTGGTCGTACGAGTCGGTGGCGGGCCCCAGGGTACAGACGATCTTTGCTCGGCGCATGGGGGTGAGCCTATGACTTACCGGCGGGTAGAGAATTGGCCGCGCATGACTACTCAACACACTTTTCGTGAAGGGTTATTGACAAGTGGCGAATTGCGCGCCGAGGTGCTCCGATGAGCATTCCGGGTGTCGCCGGTTGTGCTCTCGGGCAGTTGTGTGCCGCTTTTCCGGAAAGGGCGTGTGGTTCTCGGCCAGATATGCGAATTCCTGTCGGTCGCAGCCGGGGCGGGACGAGGGCGGAGGGTGTGTCGGTCCGGGCGTACCCGCCTTGCCGCCGCGGTTCGGGGCCGAGCGGCGCCGCGGCGGGTGAGGTCGTCGGGGCGGTGCGCCGGTCGCGGTCGCGACGGTGCTGCGGATGCGGGCGGGTCCGGGGGCGACGTCGCGGGGGCCTCGCCGCGGGCGGAAACGCGAGGGGCGCCGGGGGTGCCGCGGGGAGGCGGCGGGGTGCGGCTCGCCGGGCGGTGGGGTGGCCGTGTGTCCCGCTGTGTCACGCCTTGCGGGGTTACGGGTGCGGGAGCCCGCCGATGGAGTCACCGGATCGAAACCTGGCTGGTCTGTTGCGGCCGGCGGCGGCCGGGTCAGAATCTACGCGCGTTGTCAGATCGTTCGCCTGTTCGACCATCCGCCGAGGAGAGCCAGCCATGCCGTTGAACCGCCGGAAGTTTCTGCAGAGGTCGGCCGTGACCGGGGCGGGGGTGGCCGTCACGGGCGCGGTGGCGGCGCCGGCCGCCCGGGCGGCGGCCCCGGCGGCGAAGAAGCCGGTGAAGCGGTACTCCCTGACCGTGATGGGCACGACCGACCTGCACGGGCACGTGTTCAACTGGGACTACTTCAAGGACGCGGAGTACTCCGACGCCCAGGGCAACGCGCAGGGCCTGGCCCGGATCTCGACGCTGGTGGACCAGGTCCGCGAGGAGAAGGGCCGGCGCAACACGCTGCTGCTGGACGCGGGTGACACGATCCAGGGCACGCCGCTGACGTACTACTACGCGAAGGTGGACCCGATCACCGCCGAGGGCGGTCCGGTGCATCCGATGGCGCAGGCGATGAACGCGATCGGCTATGACGCGGTGGCGCTCGGCAATCACGAGTTCAACTACGGCATCGAGACGCTGCGGAAGTTCGAGCAGCAGTGCCGTTTCCCGCTGCTGGGTGCGAACGCGCTGGACGCGAAGACGCTGAAGCCGGCGTTCCCGCCCTACTTCGTCAAGAAGTTCCCCGTGCCGGGCGCCCCGCCGGTGAAGGTGGCCGTGCTGGGGCTGACCAACCCGGGCATCGCGATCTGGGACAAGGCGTACGTGCAGGGGAAGCTGACGTTCCCGGGGCTGGAGGAGCAGGCCGCGAAGTGGGTGCCGAAGCTGCGGTCCATGGGGGCGGACGTGGTGGTGGTGTCGGCGCACAGCGGTTCCTCCGGCACCTCGTCCTACGGTGACCAGGTGCCGTACGTGGAGAACGCGGCGGCCGAGGTGGCGCGGCGGGTGCCGGGGATCGACGCGATCCTGGTCGGGCACGCGCACGCGGAGATCGAGGAGCTGCTCGTGACGAACGAGCGGACGGGGAAGACGGTCGTGCTGTCGGAGCCGCTGTGCTACGCCGAGCGGCTCGCCCTGTTCGACTTCGAGCTGGTCTTCGCCGGGGGCCGGTGGCAGGTGGAGTCGGTGAGGGCGTCGCTGCGGAACTCGAACGCGGTCGCCGACGATCCGAGGATCGCCAGGCTGCTGTCGGACGAGCACGCGAAGGTGGTGGCGTACGTCAACCAGGTCGTCGGCAGGGCGACGGAGACGCTGACGACGGTGGAGGCGCGGTACAAGGACGCCCCGATCATCGATCTGATCACGAAGGTGCAGGAGGACGTGGTCAGGGCGGCGCTGGCGGGCACGGAGCACGCCTCGCTGCCGGTGATCGCGCAGGCGTCGCCGTTCTCCCGTACGTCGGAGATCCCGGCCGGCGACGTGACGATCCGGGATCTGTCGAGTCTGTACGTGTACGACAACACGCTGGTGGCGAAGTTGATGACGGGTGCTCAGGTGCGGGCGTACCTGGAGTACTCGGCGGAGTACTTCGTGCGGACGGCGGCGGACGCGGTGGTCGACGTGGACAGGCTGACCAACGCGAACGGCCGTCCGGACTACAACTACGACTATGTGTCGGGGCTGTCGTACGAGATCGACATCGCCCAGCCGGCCGGTTCGCGGATCAGGAACCTGACGTACGGCGGTGCGGCGCTGGACGATGCGCAGCAGTTCGTGCTGGCGGTGAACAACTACCGGGCCAACGGCGGGGGCGC
Organism: Streptomyces sp. NPDC051041; assembly: GCF_044456065.1. NCBI lineage: Bacteria > Bacillati > Actinomycetota > Actinomycetes > Kitasatosporales > Streptomycetaceae > Streptomyces > Streptomyces sp. NPDC051041. The sequence goes on along the minus strand of NZ_JBITFM010000004.1, from coordinate 202,209 downwards.
GTTCCCGCACGTGGCGTCCGCGAAGGAGCTGTGGTCGGAGTCGACGGAGATCCGTACGCGGATCGCGGAGTGGGTGACGGCGAGGGGTGTGCTGGATCCGAAGGACTTCGCGTCGGTGGGCTGGAGGCTGACGCGGAACGGCACGCCGGTGTTCTAGGCCTGTCGTCGTCTTGCCGTCGTCCGCCCGCGGGGCGGGTCGCGCGGTGTCGGGTGTGTGCTTCCGGCGTGCCGGGTGCTGAGCCCCGTGCGAGGGTGCTCGGGGCGGGGCCCGGCGCGGCGGGCGGGTGTGCGCGGCGTCGTGCGGCGGGCGGGTGGCGGCGGGGTCCGGGGCCGTGGTGGCGGATCGGCGGCGTCGGCGTGGTTCTCGCGCCGGCGCCGCCGGCGTGTCGGCGGCCGGCGGGGGTCATCGTCCGTCGGTGAGCGGGGTGAAGCGGGCGGTGGGCGGGGTGCGGGGCTGGTGGAGGCCGAAGGTGGTGAAGGCGGTGCGGGCGGGGAGCGGGTAGGGCTCTTTGCCGGTGAGGGTGTTGAGGATGGTGGCGCTGCGCCAGGCGGCGAGGCCGAGGTCGGGGGCGCCGACGCCGTGGGTGTGGGTCTCGGCGTTCTGGACGTAGACGGCGCCGGTGACGCGGGGGTCGAGGGCGAGCCGGTGCCGCTCGTCGATGCGGGGGCGTCCGTGGTCGTCGCGGCGCAGGTAGGGCTCGAGTCCGGCGAGGAGCTGGTCGAGGGGGCGTTCGCGGTAGCCGGTGGCGAGGACGACGGCGTCGGTGGTGAGGCGGGTGCGGGTGTTCTGCTGGGTGTGTTCGAGGTGGAGTTCGATCCTGGTGGCGGCGACGCGGCCAGCGGTGCGGACGTGGACGCCGGGGACGAGGACGGCGTCGGGCCAGCCGCCGTGCAGGCTGCGGCGGTAGAGCTCGTCGTGGATGGCGGCGATGGTGTGGGTGTCGATGCCCCGGTGGAGTTGCCACTGGGCGGTGACGAGGTGGTCGCGGACGGGTTCGGGGAGGGCGTGGAAGTAGCGGGTGTAGTCGGGGGTGAAGTGTTCCAGGCCGAGCTTGGAGTACTCCATGGGGGCGAAGGCCGGCGTGCGTCCGATCCAGTGGATCCCCTCGTGTCCGGCGGGGCGGTTGCGGAGCAGGTCGAGGAAGATCTCGGCGCCGGACTGTCCGGTGCCGACGACGGTGACGTGTCCGGCGGTGAGGAGGGCGGCGCGGTGGTCGAGGTAGTCGGCCGCGTGGAGGACGAGGAGGCCGGGTGTGCCGGCGAGGGGTTCGAGGGGGCCGGGCAGGTGGGGTTCGGTGCCGATGCCGAGGACGACGTTCCGGGTGCGGGTGCAGCCGTGGGCGGTGGTCCGTCCGTCGGGGTCGAGCCGGGTGTGGTCGATTTCGAACAGGTCGTGTTCGGGGTTCCAGCGGACGGCGTCGACCCGGTGGCCGAAGTGGAGTCCGGGGAGGTTCTCGGCGACCCAGCGGCAGTAGGCGTCGTATTCGGCGCGGTGGATGTGGAAGCGTTCGGCGAAGTAGAAGGGGAAGAGGCGTTCGCGGGTCTTGAGGTAGTTGAGGAAGGTCCAGGGGCTGGCGGGGTCGGCGAGGGTCACCAGGTCGGCGAGGAAGGGGACTTGGAGGCGGGAGCCGTCGACGAGCAGGCCGGGGTGCCAGGTGAAGGCGGGACGCTGGTCGTAGAAGGCGGCGTCGAGTTCGGGGAGGGGGTGGGCGAGGGCGGCCAGGGAGAGGTTGAACGGGCCGATGCCGATGCCGACCAGGTCGCGGGGTGCGCCGGGCTCGGGGTGCGGGGGGTTGGTGGGGGTCATCGGGGGGTGTGTCCTTCCACGAGGTTCAGGAGGGCGGTGAGGTCGTCGGGGTGTGCGGTGGGGTTGAGGAAGGTGGCTTTGAGCCAGAGGCGTCCGTCGAGCCGGGCGCGGCCGAGGACGGCGTGGCCGTGGGTGAGGAGCCGTCGGCGTACGGCGGCGACGGTGGCGTCGGTGGCGTGGGCGGGCCGGAACAGGACGGTGCTGAGGGTGGGCGGGGCGTGGAGCTGGAAGGCGGGGTGGGCGTGGACGAGCGCGGCGAACTCGGTGGCGTGGGCGCAGACCCGGTCGACGAGTGCGCCGATGCCGCGGCGGCCGAGGGTTTTGAGGGTGACGGCGATTTTGAGGGTGTCGGGGCGTCGGGTGGTGCGCAGGGAGCGGCCGAGGAGGTCGGGGAGGCCGGCGTCGGTGTCGTCGTGGGCGTTGAGGTAGTCGGTGTGGTGGCGCAGTGCGGTGAGGTCGGTGGGGCGGCGGACGGCGATCAGGCCGGCGGCGGCCGGTTGCCAGCCGAGTTTGTGCAGGTCGAGGGTGACGGTGTCGGCGGTGTCGAGGCCGGTGAGCCGGTGGCGGTGGCGGTCGCTGAAGAGGAGTGCTCCGCCGTAGGAGGCGTCGATGTGCAGGCGGGCGCCGTGGGCGGCGCAGCGGGCGGCGATCTCGGGCAGTGGGTCGACGAGTCCGGCGTCGGTGGTGCCGGCGGTGGCGGCGACGAGCAGGGGGCCGGGCAGGGCGCGCAGGGTCTCGTCGAGGGCGGTGGGGTCGAGGGTGCCGGTGGGGGCGGGGACGGTGACGGGTTCGGGCAGGCCGAGCAGCCAGGCGGCGCGGGTCAGTGAGTGGTGGGCGTTGCCGCCGGTGACGAGGCGGACGTCCGGGCCCTGGGTGTGGCGGGCGAGCAGCAGGGCGAGCAGGTTGGACTCGGTGCCGCCGGTGGTGACGAGGGCGTCGGGGGTGTCGTGGCCCGGGCCGGTGGCCGTGCTCGGGTAGACCTCGCGGGCGATCGCCCGGGTCACCAGTTCTTCCAGCGCGGAGGCCGCGGGGGCCTGGTCCCAGGAGTCGAGGGAGGGGTTGAGGGCGGAGGCGGCGAGGTCGGCGGCGGTGGCCGCGGCGAGGGGCGGGCAGTGGAGGTGGCCCGTGCACAGGGGGTGCGCGGGGTCGGCGGCGCCTTCGGCGAGTGCGTGGACGAGGACGCGCAGGGCGTCGGGGTCGCCCTGGTCGGGCAGGACGTCGCCCACGGTGGTCCGCAGGCGTGCGGCGACCGCGTCCGGGCCGCCCGCGGGCAGGGGGCCGCCGCGGGTGCGGGCGCCGGTGCGCAGCGCGTCGAGGACGGTGTGGAGCAGTGGCCGCAGGGCGTCGGGGCCGTGGGTGCCTGAGGCGAGGGGCGCCGTGCTCGGCATGGGGACCTCCGGGGCGTGGGGCGGGGGATCCGCCGGGGAGGGCTCCAGCTTGTACCGGGATGTTCGGTCCCGCCCGAAAAGCCCGCCGATCGACCCGAAAGGGGGTATGTCGCCTTGCCCGGGTGCCGGGAGGGGTGCGGTGGCGCGGGCCGGTGCCCGGTGGGCCGGCCCGCGTCACGGCACCGGTGTCACGCCTTCCGCAGCCGCAGCGCCCGTGCCAGGTCGTCGAGCTGGTCGACGAGCTTGCGGCGCAGGGCGGGGGTGGGGTCGGCGTCGCGCAGGCATTCCTCGCCCAGGCGCAGGGTGTCGGGGTCGACGGCGTGGGCGGGGAAGGCGTACTGGCCGGCGGCCTCGGCGATGGCGGGGCCGCGGCGGGCGGCGAGGGCGACCGCGTCCTGGTAGAAGCGCGGCACGTACGGCCGTACCAGGTCGGCCTGTTCGGGCTGCCAGAAGCCCTGGGCGGTGGCGGTGAAGAGGTAGTTGGACAGGTCGTCGCGGGTGAACATCGCCTGCCAGGCGGCCGCCTTGGCGTCGGCGTCGGGCAGGGCGGCCCGGCAGCGGGCGGCGCCCTCCTGTCCGGTGGCGCTCGGGTCGTTCTCCAGCTCGGCGGCGATGGCGGCCTCGTCGACGGCGCCGAGGACGGCGAGGCGGGTGAGGATGCGCCAGCGCAGTTCGGGGTCGAGTTCGGGGCCGCCGGGCACGGTGCCCTCGGCGAGCCAGGCGGCGATGGCGTGGGGGTGGGCGGCGGCGTCGATGAAGTGGCGTACGGCGATCAGGCGCAGTCCGGGGTGGTCGCCGTCCTCGGTGCGGCGGATGAGGTCGCGGCACAGGTCGGTGAGGGTGGCCAGGACGGCGGGCCGCTGGTCGGGGCGGGCGTAGCGGTCGGCGATCCGGGTGGCGGCGAAGGCGAGGACGCCCTGGACGACGGCGAGGTCGGTCTCGTGCGGCAGGTGGGCGCGGGCGGTCTCCAGGTAGGCGGCGGGCGGCAGTTCGCCGTCGCGGACGGCGTCGCGCAGGGCGTTCCAGACGACGGCGCGGGTGAGCGGGTCGGGCAGGCCGGAGAGGGCGGCGCGGACGGTCCTGAAGGAGGTGTCGTCGAAGCGGATCTTGGCGTAGGTGAGGTCGCCGTCGTTGAGGACGACGAGTGCGGGGCGGGGGCCGGCGGCGCCGAGGGTGGTGTCGCCGTCGGCGGGGACGTCCGTCTCCAGGCGGTCGCGCGGGGTCAGGCGGCGCGCGTCGTGGAGGTCGTGGTCGTACAGGCCGACGGCGATGCGGTGCGGGCGGGTGCGGGCGTCGTGGTTCCCGGCCGGTCCGGGCGGGGTCGCGGGGCTGCCCCGGTGCCGGACGGCGAGGTGCCAGTTCCCGTCCTGGGCGCGGAGTTCGGGGACGAGGGTGTCGACGCCGGTGGTGCGCAGCCAGGCGTCGGCCCAGGCGTGGACGTCGCGGTCGGTGGCGGCGGCGAGGGAGTCGATGAAGTCGGCGAGGGTGGCGTTGCCGAAGCGGTGCCGGGCGAAGTGGGTGTTGATGCCGGCGAGGAAGTCCTTCTCGCCGAGCCAGGCGACGAGCTGGCGCAGGGCGGAGGCGCCCTTGGCGTAGGAGATGCCGTCGAAGTTGAGCAGTGCGGAGGCGGTGTCGGGGACGGCCTCGGGGGCGACGGGGTGGGTGGAGGGGCGCTGGTCGGCGTCGTAGCCCCAGGACTTGCGGGTGATGCCGAAGTCGGTCCAGGTGTCGGTGAAGCGGGTGGCCTCGGCGGTGGTCTGGTAGCCCATGTACTCGGCGAAGGACTCGTTGAGCCAGATGTCGTCCCACCACTTGAGGGTGACGAGGTCGCCGAACCACATGTGGGCCATCTCGTGGGCGATGACCATGGCGCGGGTCTGCCGTTCGGTGTCGGTGACGGCGGAGCGGTAGACGAACTCGTCGCGGAAGGTGACCAGGCCGGGGTTCTCCATGGCGCCGGCGTTGAACTCGGGGACGAACGCCTGGTCGTAGGAGTCGAAGGGGTAGGGCTCGGCGAACTTCTCGTGGTAGCGGTCGAAGCAGGCGCGGGTGACGTCGAGGATCTCGTCGGCGTCCGCCTCCAGGAAGGGGGCCAGCGAGCGGCGGCAGTGGATGCCGAAGGGCAGGCCGCGGTGTTCGGTGCGCACCGAGTGCCAGGGGCCGGCGGCGACGGCGACGAGGTAGGTGGAGATCGGCGGGGTGGGGGCCGCCTTCCACACGCCGCCGGTGTGCTCGGTGACGCTGTTGGCGAGGACGGTCCAGCCTTCGGGGGCCTTGACGGTGAGGTCGAAGACGGCCTTGAGGTCGGGCTGGTCGAAGGCGGCGTAGACGCGTTGGACGTCGTCCAGGAACAGCTGGGTGTAGACGTAGGTCTCGCCGTCGGTGGGGTCGGTGAAGCGGTGCATGCCCTCGCCGGTGCGGGAGTAGCGCATGGCGGCGTCGACCCGCAGTTCGTGCTCGCCCGGGGTGAGGTTCTTCAGCGGCAGCCGGTTCCCGTCCAGGGTCCCCGGGTCGAGGGGCTGTCCGTCGAGGGTGGCGGAGCGCAGTTCGGCGGGCTTGAGCTCGACGAAGGTGTCCGTGGCGTCCTGGCCGTCGCGGACGGCGAACCGGATGGCGGTGCGGGAGTCGAAGGTCTCGTCCCCACGGGTCAGATCGAGGTCGATCGTGTAGTGGTGGACGTCGAGGAGCTGGGCACGGTTCTGCGCTTCGTCGCGCGTCAGTACGGACATGCAGCACATGCTGCCTGATGGGGTCGGCAGCGCACAGGGGCGGATCGGTACGCGGTCTATGTCCGGTCCTGCGCCGGCGCGGCGCCCCCGGTGCCGCGTTGCGGCGGCACGCGCGGGCCGGGCGGCCGCCGGCGGGGCGGGTGGCCTACCGGGGCGGGCGGGGCGGGCGCTCGCGGGGCGGGGGCCTGCCGGGCGTCGTACGGGGCGGGCGGCCCGCCAGGCGGGGGGATCGGGCGGATCGGCCGGGTTCCCGGACCGGCGGTCAGGCCGGCGTCGACGCCGCGGTGCCGTTGCCGGACTCCTCCGCGATGCGTTCGTGGTGGCGGATCACCTCGGCGACGATGAAGTTCAGGAACTTCTCGGCGAACGCCGGGTCCAGCTTGGCGTCCTCGGCGAGCGCGCGCAGCCGGGCGATCTGGCGGGCCTCGCGGGCCGGGTCGGCGGGCGGGAGCTGGTGCCTGGCCTTGAGGTGGCCGACCTGCTGGGTGCACTTGAAGCGTTCGGCGAGCATGTGGACGACGGCCGCGTCGATGTTGTCGATGCTGTCCCGCAGCCGGGTGAGCTCCGCGCGGACGGCGGGGTCGACGTCATGGGTACCGGTGTCACTGGTGGTCATGGGCGCTCAGCCTACGGGGCGGCGGCTCCCCGCCCGCCGCCGGACGGCCCGGCCGGGGCCCGGGTACCGGCCGGAACCGGGCCGGAACCGGGCCGGGAGAATCCTCCCGGATCCCCGTAGAGTGGGAACCGGGCACAGGCGTCCTGGGGGTTCAGGCGTGGCGGACGACGGACCGGTCGAGCACGGCTATCCGCACCTGGAGACGGTGCGGGCCGCGGTCACCGCGCTGTACCGGCGGCTGTCGTGCGACACCGTCCGGACGTTCTCCACCAGCGTGGCCCCCGCCGACGTGGCGTTCTGCGACACCGACGACCTGTACCTGGGCGCGCAGCGGGTGGCCCGCGAACTGGTGCGCCACTACCGGCTCCCGGACGCCCGGCTGATCGTCGGCTTCCGCGCGATGCGGCACGCGGCGAACGTCGAACTCGCCGCGGGGCCGGAGTACTTCGTCGAGCTGAACGACCGGTTCCGCACCCATCGGCGGGACATCGGCGCGGCCCTCGCGCACGAGGTGATGCACGTGTACCTGCACCGCCTCGGCCTGTCCTTCCCCGGCGTCCGGGAGAACGAGATCCTCACCGACACGGCGGCGGTCTTCCTGGGCGCGGGGTGGCTGCTGCTGGACGCCTACCGGCAGGACGGGGTGTCCTCGCAGAAGCTGGGCTACCTCACCCCGGAGGAGTTCGGCTACGTGCTGGCGAAGCGGGCGCTGCTGTTCGGGGAGGACCCGTCGGTGTGGTTCACCAGCCCGCAGGCGTACACGGCGTACGTCGAGGGCATGGCGCGGGCCCGGCACGACGAGCGGCAGCCCCCGCTGACGGCGGCCGGCTGGGCGGGCCGCCGCCGCTACGCCCGGGACCGCCGCCGCGCCCAGGAGCACCCCGCCGCGAGTCCGCGGGCGGACGCGCCCTACTCCTTCACCCCCGACGGCCACGGCCCGCTGCGGGTCTGCTTCCCCTGCCCGACCTGCCACCAGCGGATCAGGGTGCCGGTGCGGGGGCGGGTGCGGGCGCGGTGCGCGCTGTGCCGCACGGTGCTGGAGTGCGACACGTGAGACCGCGGCATGGGGGTGCCGGGGGTGCTTCAATGCGCGCATGACGGAAACGATCAGGGAGCCCTGGGGGCTCAGTGTGTTCGGGGCGGGCAGTGTGCGGGTCGAGCCCCAGCTGGTGCGGGTGCGGCTGGCGGTGGACGTGCTCAAGCCGTCGCCGGACGAGGCCTTCCGGGAGGCGGGCGCGGCGGTGGCCCGGCTGCGCGAGGCGCTGCGCCGGCACGGCATACCGGACGCGGCGGTGTCGGGTTCCCGGCTGAAGCTGAGTTCGGAGTACGACGGTTACGGCGGTGAGCGCACGTTCGCCGGTTACCGCTGCCGGGCCTCGTACGCCGTGGAGGCCGAGGCGCTGGACTATCTCCAGCAGCTGATCGTGGACGCCGTCGAGGCGGGCGCGCACCACATCGACCACGTCGAGTTCGACGTGCGGGACAAGCCGGGGCTGCGGGACGAGGCCCGGCGCCGGGCCGTGGCCGCCGCCCGCCGCAAGGCCGAGGTGTACGCGGAGGCGGCGGGCGTGCGGCTCGGCCCGGTGGTGCACATCCAGGACGTGGACGCCGAGTCGTACGAGTTCGGGCAGCGCCGCGGGCACGGCGGCGGGGGCGGCGGCTCGGCGGGCGATCTGGCGCCGGGGATGGTGGAGGTGTCGGCGGGGGTGGTGATGGGGTTCGCGCTGGGCCGCTGACGCGCCCCGCGCGGCCGGGCCGCACGATCCTCCGGGCCCGCGCGGCCGGCGGCCGCTTCGGAACTCGTCCGGCGGACGGTCCCGCGGCCCGGCGCCGGACACCGCGCGCGGATGCCGGGGTGCGTCACGGCCGCCCCGCCTCTCCCTCCCCCCACAGGTGTTCGTTATTTTGTTCGCCGCCGTCCCCACCGGCTCAGCACCTGTCACCGTCCCCCTTCCCGAGGAGCCGGCCGTGGATCCCGAGTCCGCCGTCACGACCTGCCGCCGCCGTCCCGCGGCGGAGCGCCCCGTGCGCCGTCCCCGCCGCGAGCGGCACGTCCCCGCCGGCCGCGGCTGCCGGGGCCGGCGGGGGCCGGCGCGGGCGGTGGTCCGCGTGGGGCCGCCGCCGGTGGCGAAGGTGTCCGAACCGACCGGAGGTGTCGCCCAGTGAAACGCGTCGGTCTGCTGCTCTTCGCGGCCGTCCCCGTCGTCGCCGCGGCGGGGGTCTACGTCCTGTCCCCCGCGGACTCCCCCGAAGCGCCGGCGAAGCCTCCCGCCTCCTCCGCGCAGCTGTCCCGGGAGGAGGCCAAGGACCGGGCGGAGCAGGAGCGCGCCGAGGACGACAAGGTGATCGCCGGCCTGCCGCCGGGCCTGGCCGACCCCGCGAAGAAGGAGCTGGCCCAGCGGATCGTGTCGAGCGCCGAGACCTCCACCCTCGACTGGCGCAGCACCTACGGCTACATCGAGGACCTGGGCGACGGGCAGGGCTACACGGCGGGCATCGTCGGCTTCTGCACCGGCACCCACGACCTGCTCGCCCTGGTGGAGCGCTACACCGAGGAGCACCCCGGCAACGGCCTGGCCCGCTATCTGCCCGCCCTGCGCGCGGTCGACGGCACGGACTCCCACGAGGGCCTGGACCCCGGCTTCCCCGCGGCCTGGCGGGCCGAGGCCGAGGTGCCCGCCTTCCGCGAGGCCCAGGAGGAGGAACGCGACCGGGTCTACTTCGAGCCGGCGGTCCGTCTCGCCAAGCTCGACGGCCTGGGCACGCTCGGCCAGTTCGTCTACTACGACGCCCTGGTCTTCCACGGCCCCGACACCGACCCCGACGGCTTCTACGGCCTGCGCGAACGCGCGATGAAGCGGGCCGGCACCCCCGCGCGGGGCGGCGACGAGAAGGCCTACCTCGACGCCTTCCTCGACGTGCGCCGCGCGGCCATGAAGGCCAGGGGGCCGAACACCGACACCACCCGCGTCGACACCGCCCAGCGGCGCTGGCTGGACCAGGGGAACCTGGAGCTGCGGACTCCGCTGGAGTGGGCGGTGTACGGGGAGGCGTACCGGGTGCCGTAGCGGGGCGGGAAAAGGTGACGGCGCCTGCCCGGTCGTCCGGTCGGGGACAAGGGGGCGGGCGCCGTCGGTGTTCCGTACGCCGTTGTACGGGACGTCCGGTGCGGTCGCTCAGACCGTCAGCGCGCGGTCCGTCGGGCGGATCGGCGCCGGGAGGTCGCTGGCGCCCGTGAGGTAGCGGTCCACGCCGCGGGCCGCCGAGCGGCCCTCCGCGATCGCCCACACGATGAGCGACTGGCCGCGGCCGGCGTCGCCGGCGACGAAGACGCCCGGCACGTTGGTCTGGAAGTCGGCGTCGCGGGCGATGTTGCCGCGCGCGTCGAGCTCCAGGCCGAACTGCTCCACCAGGCCGTTCTCCCGGTCGGTGCCGGTGAAGCCCATGGCGAGGGTGACCAGCTGGGCCGGGATCTTTCGCTCGGTGCCCGGCTTGGGGGTCAGCTTGCCCTCGACGAACTCGACCTCGGTCATGTGCAGCCACTGCACGTTGCCGTCCTCGTCGCCCTCGAAGTGGGTCGTGGAGACGGAGTAGATCCGCTCGCCGCCCTCCTCGTGGGCGCTGGTGACCTTGTACAGCATCGGGAAGGTCGGCCACGGCTGGGAGACCGGGTTCCGCTCCTCGCCCGGGCGGGGCATGATCTCCAGCTGCGTCACGGAGGCCGCGCCCTGGCGGTGGGCGGTGCCCACGCAGTCCGCGCCGGTGTCGCCGCCGCCGATCACCACGACGTGCTTGCCCTCGGCCGAGATCGGGGAGGTGACGTAGTCGCCCTCCTGGACCTTGTTGGCCAGCGGCAGGTACTCCATCGCCTGGTGGATGCCCTTGAGCTCGCGGCCGGGGACCGGCAGGTCGCGCGGGGTGGTGGCGCCGACGGCGAGCACGACCGCGTCGTACCGCTTCTTCAGGTCGGTCGCCTTCAGGTCGCGGCCGATCTCGACGCCGGTGCGGAAGCGGGTGCCCTCCGCGCGCATCTGCTCGATGCGGCGGTTGATGTGCCGCTTCTCCATCTTGAACTCGGGGATGCCGTAGCGCAGCAGGCCGCCGATGCGGTCCGCTCGCTCGTACACCGCGACCGTGTGGCCCGCCCGGGTCAGCTGCTGGGCGGCGGCCAGGCCCGCCGGGCCCGAGCCGACGACGGCGACGGTCTTGCCGGACAGGCGCTCGGGGATGCGCGGGGCGACGTCCCCGGTCTCCCACGCCTTGTCGATGATGGAGACCTCGACGTTCTTGATGGTGACCGGCGGCTGGTTGATGCCGAGCACGCACGCCGACTCGCACGGCGCCGGGCACAGCCGCCCGGTGAACTCCGGGAAGTTGTTCGTCGCGTGCAGGCGCTCGGAGGCGGCGGCCCAGTCCTCGCGGTAGGCGAAGTCGTTCCACTCGGGGATCAGGTTCCCCAGCGGACAGCCGTTGTGGCAGAACGGGATGCCGCAGTCCATGCACCGGCTGGCCTGCTTGCTGATGATCGGCAGCAGCGAGCCGGGGACGTAGACCTCGTTCCAGTCCTTGACGCGCTCCTCGACGGGGCGGGTCCTGGCGACCTCGCGGCCGTGGTTCAAAAAGCCCTTCGGATCAGCCATTGATCGCCGCCTCCATCATCTTCTCGTGGGTCTCGGACTCGGAGAGACCGGCTCGCTCGGCGGCGTCCTTGGCGGCGAGCACTGCCTTGTACGTACTGGGGATGATCTTGCTGAAGCGCTCCACGGCGCTGTCCCACTCGGCGAGCAGCTTCCCGGCGACGGTCGAGCCGGTCTCCTCGTGGTGCCGGCGGACGACGTCGTGCAGCCACTGCCGGTCGGTGTCGTCGAGCGCCTCGATCGCGTCCAGGTTGCCGGCGTTGACGTTGTCGCGGTCCAGGTCGATGACGTACGCGACGCCGCCGGACATGCCGGCCGCGAAGTTGCGGCCCGTCTCGCCGAGGACCACCGCGTGGCCGCCGGTCATGTACTCGCAGCCGTGGTCGCCCACGCCCTCGGAGACGACCAGCGCGCCGGAGTTGCGGACGCAGAAGCGCTCGCCGACCCTGCCGCGCAGGAACATCTCGCCGCTGGTGGCGCCGTAGGCGAGGGTGTTGCCCGCGATGACGCTGTACTCGGCGAGGTGGTCGGCGGCCCGGTCCGGGCGGACGATGATCCGGCCGCCGGAGAGGCCCTTGCCGACGTAGTCGTTGGCGTCGCCCTCCAGGCGCAGCGTGACACCGCGCGGGACGAAGGCGCCGAAGGACTGGCCGGCGGAGCCGGTGAAGGTGATGTCGATGGTGTCGTCGGGCAGGCCCGCGCCGCCGAACTTCTTCGTCACCTCGTGGCCGAGCATGGTGCCGACCGTGCGGTTGATGTTGCGGATCGCGACCCGGGCGCGCACCGGCTGGGCGTCGGTGGCGGAGTTCGCGGCCAGGGCGTCGGCGGCGAGCCGGATCAGCTCGTTGTCGAGCGCCTTCTCCAGGCCGTGGTCCTGGGCGACGACCCGGTGGCGCGCCGCGCCCTCGGGCAGCTCGGGCACGTGGAACAGCGGCTCCAGGTCCAGGCCCTGCGCCTTCCAGTGGTTCACGGCGCGGGTGACGTCGAGGACCTCGGCGTGGCCGACGGCCTCCTCGATGGAGCGGAAGCCCAGCTCGGCCAGCAGCTCGCGGACCTCCTCGGCGATGAACCGGAAGAAGTTCACGACGAACTCGGCCTTGCCGGAGAACCGCTCGCGCAGCACCGGGTTCTGCGTGGCGATGCCGACCGGACAGGTGTCCAGGTGGCACACGCGCATCATGACGCAGCCGGAGACGACCAGCGGGGCGGTGGCGAAGCCGAACTCCTCGGCGCCGAGCAGCGCGGCGATGACCACGTCCCGGCCGGTCTTGAGCTGGCCGTCGGTCTGCACCACGATCCGGTCGCGCAGGCCGTTGAGCAGCAGCGTCTGCTGGGTCTCGGCCAGGCCCAGCTCCCAGGGGCCGCCCGCGTGCTTGAGCGAGGTCAACGGGGAGGCGCCGGTGCCGCCGTCGTGGCCGGAGATGAGCACCACGTCCGCGTGCGCCTTGGACACGCCCGCGGCGACCGTGCCGACGCCGACCTCCGAGACCAGCTTGACGTGGATCCGCGCCTGGGGGTTGGCGTTCTTCAGGTCGTGGATCAGCTGGGCCAGGTCCTCGATGGAGTAGATGTCGTGGTGCGGCGGCGGCGAGATGAGGCCGACGCCGGGCGTCGAGTGCCGGGTCCTGGCCACCCACGGGTACACCTTGTGGCCGGGCAGCTGGCCGCCCTCGCCGGGCTTGGCGCCCTGGGCCATCTTGATCTGGATGTCGTCGGAGTTGACCAGGTACTCGGACGTGACGCCGAAGCGGCCGGAGGCGACCTGCTTGATGGAGGAGCGGCGCGCCGGGTCGTACAGGCGCTCGGGGTCCTCGCCGCCCTCACCGGTGTTGGACTTGCCGCCCAGCTGGTTCATGGCGATGGCGAGGGTCTCGTGCGCCTCCTTGGAGATGGAGCCGTACGACATGGCGCCGGTGGAGAACCGCTTGACGATCTCGCTGGCCGGCTCGACCTCCTCGACCGGGATGGGCTTGCGGTCGGACTTGAAGCCGAACAGGCCGCGCAGCGTCATCAGGCGCTCGGACTGCTCGTTCACGCGCTCGGTGTACTTCTTGAAGATGTCGTAGCGGCCGGTGCGCGTGGAGTGCTGGAGGCGGAAGACCGTCTCCGGGTCGAACAGGTGCGGCTCGCCCTCGCGGCGCCACTGGTACTCGCCGCCGATCTCCAGCGCGCGGTGCGCCGGGGCGATGCCGGAGGCCGGGTAGGCCTTGGCGTGGCGGGCGGCGACCTCCTCGGCGATGACGTCGATGCCGACGCCGCCGATCTTGGTGGCGGTGCCGTTGAAGTACTTCTCGACGAAGGCCTCGTCCAGGCCGACGGCCTCGAAGACCTGGGCGCCGCGGTAGGAGGCGACGGTGGAGATGCCCATCTTGGACATGACCTTCAGCACGCCCTTGCCGAGCGCGTGGATCAGGTTGCGGATGGCCTTCTCGGGCTCGACGCCGGGCAGGAAGGTGCCCGCGCGGACCAGGTCCTCGACGGACTCCATCGCCAGGTACGGGTTGACGGCGGCGGCGCCGTAGCCGATGAGCAGGGCGACGTGGTGGACCTCGCGGACGTCGCCGGCCTCCACCAGCAGGCCCACCTGGGTGCGCTGCTTGGTGCGGATGAGGTGGTGGTGGACGGCCGCGGTGAGCAGCAGCGACGGGATCGGCGCGTGCTCGGCGTCCGAGTGGCGGTCGGACAGGACGATCAGGCGGGCGCCGTTGGCGATGGCGGCGTCGGCCTCGGCGCAGATCTCCTCGATGCGGGCGGAGAGCGCCTCGCCGCCGCCGTGCACCCGGTACAGGCCGGACAGGGTGGCGGCCTTGAAGCCGGGCATGTCGCCGTCGGCGTTGATGTGGATGAGCTTGGCCAGCTCGTCGTTGTCGATCACCGGGAAGGGCAGGACGACGCTGCGGCAGGAGGCCGCGGTCGGCTCCAGGAGGTTGCCCTGCGGGCCGAGGGAGGAGCGCAGGGAGGTGACCAGCTCCTCGCGGATGGCGTCCAGCGGCGGGTTGGTGACCTGCGCGAACAGCTGGGTGAAGTAGTCGAACAGCAGCCGCGGGCGCTCGCTGAGCGCGGCGATCGGCGAGTCGGTGCCCATCGAGCCGATCGGCTCGGCGCCGGTCTTGGCCATCGGCGCGAGGATGACGCGCAGCTCCTCCTCGGTGTAGCCGAAGGTCTGCTGGCGGCGGGTGACCGAGGCGTGGGTGTGCACGATGTGCTCGCGCTCGGGCAGGTCGCCCAGCTCGATCTCGCCGGCCTCCAGCCACTCCTGGTAGGGGTGCTCGGCGGCGAGCTGCGCCTTGATCTCGTCGTCCTCGATGATGCGGTGCTCGGCGGTGTCGACGAGGAACATGCGGCCCGGCTGCAGGCGGCCCTTGCGGACGACCTTGGCGGGGTCGATGTCGAGGACGCCGACCTCGGAGCCGAGGACGACGAGGCCGTCGTCGGTGACCCAGTAGCGGCCGGGGCGCAGGCCGTTGCGGTCGAGAACGGCGCCGACCTGGGTGCCGTCGGTGAAGCAGACGCAGGCGGGACCGTCCCAGGGCTCCATCATCGTGGAGTGGTACTGGTAGAAGGCGCGCCGGGCCGGGTCCATGGAGGTGTGGTTCTCCCACGCCTCCGGGATCATCATCAGCACGGAGTGCGGCAGCGAACGCCCGCCCAGGTGCAGCAGCTCCAGCACCTCGTCGAAGGAGGCCGAGTCGGAGGCGTCCGGGGTGCACACCGGGAAGATCCGCTCGAGGTCCTTGTCGCCGAACAGGTCGGAGACGAGCTGGGACTCGCGGGCGCGCATCCAGTTGCGGTTGCCCTTGACGGTGTTGATCTCGCCGTTGTGCGCGACGAACCGGTAGGGGTGTGCGAGCGGCCACGAGGGGAAGGTGTTCGTGGAGAACCGGGAGTGCACGAGCGCGATCGCGGAGGCGAACCGGCGGTCGGACAGGTCCGGGAAGAAGGGCTCCAGCTGGCCGGTGGTCAGCATGCCCTTGTAGACGATGGTGCGGGCCGACAGCGACGGGAAGTAGACGCCCGCCTCGCGCTCGGCGCGCTTGCGCAGCACGAAGGCCTTGCGGTCGAGGTCGAGGCCCGTCGAGGCGCCGTCGGTCACGAAGATCTGGCGGAAGACGGGCATCGTCGACCGGGCGGTGGCGCCCAGCAGGTCGGGGGCGGTCGGCACCTCGCGCCAGCCGAGGACGGTCAGGCCCTCGTCCGCGGCGATGGCGTCGATCCGCGCGACGGCGTCGGCGGTGGCGTCCCCCGGCAGGAAGGCGATGCCGACCGCGTAGGCGCCGGCCTCGGGCAGCTCGAATCCGGCCACCTCGCGGAAGAAGGCGTCCGGCACCTGCGACAGGATGCCCGCGCCGTCGCCCGAGTCGGGCTCGGAACCGGTGGCGCCCCGGTGCTCCAGGTTGCGCAGCACGGTGAGTGCCTGCTCGACCAGGGTGTGGGACGCCTCGCCGGTGAGGGTGGCGACGAAGCCGACGCCGCAGGCGTCGTGCTCGTTGCGGGGGTCGTACATACCCTGCGCAGCAGGGCGAGCATCCATGAACGACCAGTTCTGGCCGTTCGCGGAGTGCTGGGACGGCTGGCGCGGCGTACGCATCGGCTCTCCCGTCGTCGTCATGTGGCTGGTGGTGCTGCCTCCCGGGCGTGTGGGGCTCCGGGGGAACAGATGCCGAGGGACGACGCTGGCCCTCTGCGTAAGTACGAAATTTCGTGCAGGTTACATGATGGAGCGGTTCTCGGGAACCGGGATAACCCGTTCCAACATGCGGACGCCGCAAGGGTGGCGGCGGAGGCACCTCGCCCGGCGGCGGAAGCGGTGGGGGCGCGAGCGGACAGATCGGTGTCCGTCGGCCCGAGGGGGCGGGGGGAGCGTCGTCGCCCTCCCCGGGGGTGCGCGGCAGGCGTCGTTGCCCGCAGCGCTTACGGCTCATGCCCGGTGGTCGAGCGCCCGAAACCAGCGAGTAACGGCTACTTATGCGGCCCAACGCATAAGTTCGAGCCTCCTCATCCTACGGCGGTTCCGAACAGACTGCCCAGGGCGTACGTCACACCGGCCGCCGCGCCGCCCAGGACGAGCTGCCGCAGCCCGCTGTACCACCAGGTCCGCGCCGTCACCCGGGCCACCACCGCGCCGCACAGGAAGAGTCCGAGCAGGGCCAGCAGCACGGCCGGCCACAGGGCGCTCGCCCCCAGCAGATAGGGCAGCACGGGGATCAGGGCGCCCAGCGCGAAGGAGCCGAAGCTCGACACCGCGGCCACGGCGGGCGAGGGCAGGTCGCCGGGGTCGACGCCCAGTTCCTCGCGGGCGTGTATCTCCAGCGCCTGCTCGGGGTCGCGGGAGAGCTGCCGGGCGACCTCGCGGGCCAGCTCCGGCTCGACGCCGCGGGCCTGGTAGAGCGCGGCCAGCTCGGCCTCCTCGTCCTGGGGGTGCTTCCTCAGCTCGCGCCGCTCCACGTCCAGCTCGGCCTCGACGAGTTCGCGCTGCGAGGCGACCGAGGTGTACTCGCCGGCGGCCATGGAGAAGGCGCCGGCGGCGAGGCCGGCCAGGCCGCTCAGCACGACGGTGTGCTGGCCGGCCTGGCCGCCCGCGACACCGGTCATCAGGGCGAGGTTGGAGACCAGCCCGTCCATGGCGCCGAAGACGGCGGGGCGCAGCCAGCCGCCGTTGACGTCCCGGTGCGTGTGGTTGTCGCGGTGCGCCTCGTGCAGCGCCGCTTCCGTCTCGATGATGGCCATGCCGGTTCCCCTGAAAGCTTCCTTGGACTGATTCTATTTTTCGACAACGCCCAAAATACGCCTCCGCATTTCCTCCCGCCAGCAAGGAAAGGCTGGGCTTACCTGCACCTTTGCCTCTCTGTGCTCATCCGTGGGGGCAACCGCGCAGATGTCGACCGGGTGATGCTGAGGCCGGGGAGGCTGTCGGGCACACCGCACCGGGGACAGTTCCGCAAAGGGCTCCGCGCCTTCGGGCGCCCCCGGAAGGAGAGGCCCCGCATGGCACCGACCGCCCGCATCCCCCCGGCCCCCGGCGACGCCGTCGGACTCCGCGAGCGGGCGTGCGGCGCGCTGCTCGGGCTGGCCGTCGGAGACGCCCTCGGGGCGCCGGCCGAGAACATGCGGCCCTCCGAGATCCGGGCCAGATGGGGCCGCATCACGGGCTTCGTGGCCGAGCCCCCCTCGGGCACGGACGACACCGAGTACGCGATCTTCTCCGGCCTCCTGCTGGCCCGGCACGGCTCCGCGCTCGCCCCGGCCCACGTGGAGGCGGCCTGGCACGAGTGCATCGCGGACCGGGCGGAGGGCCCCTTCCGGGGCGCCGGCTTCAGCGAACGCGGCACCCTGGAGAACCTGCGCCGGGGCCTGGCCGCCCCCGTCTCCGCCCAGCACCGCCACGCCTGGAGCGACGGCCTGGCCATGCGGGCGGCCCCCTTCGGCGTCTTCGCGGCGGGCCGCCCCGCCGAGGCCGCCCGGCTGGTGGCGATCGACGGCTCGGTCAGCCACGAGGGCGAGGGCATCCACGGCGGCCAGGCGGTGGCGGCGGGGGTCGCGGCGGCGATGGCGGGCGCACCGGTCGTCGCGGTGGTGGCCGCCGCGCTGGCCGTCGTGCCGGACGACTCCTGGACGGCCCGCTCCCTGCGCCGGGCGGTGACGGCGGCCCACCGCGGCGAACGCGCCGTCCGCTCCGCGGTCGTCATCGGCGGCTACCCGTGGACCGACCTGGCGCCCGAGGCCGTCGCCCTGGCCTTCGGCGCGTACGCGGCGGCCGACGGCGACTTCGCGGACGCGGTCCTCACGGCCGTCAACATGGGCCGGGACGCCGACACCACGGCGGCGGTGGCCGGCGCCCTGGCCGGCGCGACCCGGGGGATCGCCGCCATCCCCCCGGACTGGGCGGCGGCCATCGGCCCGGCCCGCGGCAGCTGCCTGCCGGCCATGGCGGGGCGGCACGTGCTGGAGGTGGCGCGGCTGCTGACCGCCGGAGCGGACGGGACGCGGGCCCTCGCCCGGACCGGCGGCCCCGTACCGCCCGCCGGAGCGCCGTCACCGTCGCCGGCCGCGCACGGCCCGGCGGCGGACGAGGGGACGGGGGCCCGGCCGTGAGACCGCCCGCTCCGTGGGACGAGGCGCTGCCCACCGCGACGGCCGGCGCCGCGGCCCCGGCGGAACCGGACGGAGCCGCGGCCGCGGTCCGGCCGGACGAACCCGTCACCGCGCCGCGCCCGGGCGAAGCCGCGGCCGTCCCCGGCGCGGTCCCCCCGCCGGTGCCGCCCGCCCCCGGCGACGGGGGCGACACGGACGGCACGGGCGTACGGCGCGCCCCGGCCGAGGGCGCGGCGGGGGCCGGCGCCCCCCGCCCCCACCGCGTCGAGGGCCTCCTCCTCGGCCTGGCCGCCGGTGACGCCGCCGGCTGGCCCGCCGCCCGCCACCGCGCCGCCCGGATGCCCGAGTGGACCCGGCGCCTCACCCGCGAACTGGACACCTTCGCCGAGCAGAACGCGACCACCACCCTCCCCGTCCCCATCGCCCTGAACCAGCCCCCGGAGCCCCTGCGCCTCGGCCCCTCCGACGACGCCGAGTGGGCGGCGTTCGCCGCGGAGGCCGTGCTGCGGGCCGGGGACGACGGCGCTCTGGGCGACCTGAGCCGGGAGCGCCGGATGCGCGCCGCGATCGACCTGACCTGGAACGCCGTCGCCGGCGAGGTCGCCGCGGCGGCGGACCGCGCCCCCGAGGTGGAGTCGGCCGTGCTGCCGCTGCGCGCCCGCATCTCGGTCCGGGCCGGCCTGGGCAACCTCGCCGCCGGCCTGCGCCCGCCCGCCACCGGCCACGACAACCCGCACTACTTCGACGACGCCGCCTGCGTCCGGGCCTGCGTCCTGGCCGTCGCCCACCCCGGCGACCCCCGCCGCGCCGCCGGCCTGGCCGAGTTCGACGCCCGCTACACCCAGGACGGCGACGGCGTGCGCGGCGCCCGCGCCATGGCGGCGGCCGTCGCGCTCGCCCTGGCCGGCGCGGACGCCGCGGCCTGCGCGGCGGCGGCCCTCGCCGAGCTGCCCGAGGAGACGGAGATCGGCCGCAACGCCCGCCACGCCCTGCGCCTGGCCCGGGACGCCGACGGCGGCGCCTTCGCGCTGGTCCCGCGGCTGGAGCACCAGATCGTCGACCACGTCTACAGCTACGGCATCGCCGCCGCCGAGACCGTCCCGGTGGCCCTGGCGCTGGCCGTCGCCTCGGACGGCCGGATCGCCGAGGCCGTGCCCGCGGCGGCCTGCCTGTCCCGGGTGGCGGACTCCGCCCCGGCGCTGGCGGGCGCCCTGACCGGCGCGCTCGGCGGCCGCGCGGCGATCCCCGCCGCCTGGCGGGAGGCCTGCCGCACCCTCACCGGCTGCGTGCTGCCCCGGCTCACCGGCACCGACCTGGTGGAACTCGCCGGGCTCCTGGAAGCCGCGCAACCGGCCCGGCCCGGAGGATGATTCGGACATGGCACCCACAACACAGGAAACGGGGCTGGGTGAGCGGATCACCGGCGCCCTGGTCGGCGCGGCCGTCGGCGACGCGCTGGGCGGCCCGGTCGAGGGCTACTCCCCCGAGCAGATCGCCGAGCGCCACGGCGGCCGCGTCCACGGGATCGTCGGCCCCTGGCACGGCGAGGCCTGGCGCACCGCCCGCCCCCTCGCCCCGTACCACAAGGGCGACGGCCACGTCACCGACGACACGTTGATGACCCACGCGCTGATCCGGGTGTACGCGCGGGTCCGCGACCACCTCGACGCCCACGCGATCGCCGAGCACCTGGTCCCGGACCTGATGACGGCCCCGCGCTGGATCCCGGAGCTGGAGGCCGAGGCGCTGCCCCTGCACCGGGTCTTCCTGGCGGAGAAGTGGCTGGTCGCCCGCCTGCACTACGGCCACGTCGACCCGCGCGAGGCAGGCGTCGGCAACATCGTCAACTGCGGTGCGGCGATGTACATGGCCCCGGTCGGCCTGGTCAACGCGGCCAACCCGGCGGGCGCGTACGCCGAGGCCCTCGACGTCGCGGGCGCGCACCAGTCGTCGTACGGCCGTGAGGCGGCGGGTGTCCTCGCGGCGGCGGTGGCGGCGGCGTGCGTGCCCGGGGCGAGCCCGGACTCGGTGGTGGCGGCCTGCCTGGCGCTGGCGAAGGACGGCACGCGCACGGCGATCGAGCGGGTCTGCGAGGCGGCGTCCCGGCACACGGACTTCGAGTCGGCGCTGCGGCCCCTGCGGGAGGCGGTGGCCCCCTACGACACGGTGGGCCCGGACTACCGCGCGCCGTCCCTGGCCGCCCGCCGCCCGTCCCGGCTGCACGCGGTCGAGGAACTGCCCGTCGCCCTGGGGATGCTGGTGGTCGCGGGCGGCGACTTCCGGCACGCGGTGCTGGGCGCGGTCAACTACGGCCGCGACTGCGACTCCACCGCCACGATGGCGGGCGCGCTGGCCGGCGCACTGGGCTCGCCGGTGCCCGGGGAGTGGGCGAAGACGGTGGCGGAGGCCAGCCGCCTGGACCTGTGGCAGCCGGCGGCCGTCCTCACCGAGGTGGCCCGGGAGGTCTTCGCCCGGGACGTCGGCCGCCGCCGGGCGCACGAGGCGGCGTTCGCCGCGATCGGGGGGCCGTCGTGCTCCGGCTGACCTGGGTCCAGCCCGAGGACCTGATCGGCCACGAACTGCGCCAGGCCGCCCAGGACGGCCGCGAGCCGTCGGCGGTCGCGGACCGCTGGCGGGCGGCGGGCGGACTCCAGGCCCCGCCGCGCGCCGGCGCCTCGCCGGAACCGGCCTCCCGCCGCCTGCGGCTGCTCGCCCGGGACCTGCTGGACGAGCTGGCGGAGCTGCCGAGCGCGCTGGCGGACAGCGAGCCGACGGACCTGGAGCGGATCAGGGCGCTGTGCCCCGCCTGGCCGCGCACCCGGGAGGCGCCCGCGCCGGACCTGGCGTCCCGGCTGGAGGCCGCCTGGCTCGGCCGGGCCGTCGGCTGCCTGCTCGGCAAGCCCGTGGAGAAACTCCCCCTGGACGGCATCCGCCGCCTCGCCCGGGCCGCCGGCAACTGGCCCCTGCGCACCTACTTCACGGCCCGGGGCGTGCCCGGCGACCTCCTCGCCGCGTATCCGTGGAACCGCCGCTCGGCGGCCACCTGTCTGGCCGAGCACATCGACGGCATGCCCGAGGACGACGACCTGAACTACCCCCTGCTGAACCTGCTGCTGCTCCAGCGCCACGGCCGGGCGTTCACCACCGCCGACGTGGCCCGGATCTGGCTCGACGAACTGCCCGCCGGCCGCGCCTTCACCGCGGAGCGCATCGCCTACCGCAACCTGCTGTGCGGCCTGGAACCCCCGCACACGGCCCGCCACCGCAACCCCTTCCGCGAGTGGATCGGCGCCCTGATCCGCGCCGACGTGCACGGCTGGACCAACCCCGGCGACCCGGCCGCCGCCGCCGAGCAGGCCCACCGCGACGCCACCCTCACCCACACCGCCAACGGCGTCTACGCGGCGATGTTCACGGCGGCCGTCCTCGCCACCGCCGCCACCGGCCGCCACGACGTCCACGCCTGCCTGCGCACCGGCCTCACGGTCGTCCCGCCCGGCTCCCGGCTGGCCCGGGCCGTCCGCCACGCCGTCCGGCTGGCCGGGACCCGCGCCGGCTTCGACACGGTGGTCGACCGGCTCCACGCCGCGCACGCCGGGTACCACTGGGTCCACGCCGTCCCCAACACCGCCCTGATCGCCGCCGCCCTCACCCGCGCGGACGGCGACTTCACCGCCGCCGTCTGCCGTGCGGTGTCGGGCGGCTGGGACACCGACTCCAACGGGGCCACCGCCGGCAGCGTCGCCGCCCTGATCGCCGGCCGCCCCTCGGCCCTGCCCGGCCACTGGACGGCCCCGCTGAAGAACCGGCTGGCCACCTCCGTCGGCGGCTTCGACGGCACCGGCTTCGACACCCTGGCCCACCTCACCCACCGGGAGGCGTTCCGCCCATGACCCACATCGTCGTGCCGGGCAGCACCGACACGGATCCCGTCACCCGCGGCGCGGGGGAACCGCCGCGCGACGGGACCGCTCGGAGCCGCCGGCTCCGCACGGCCCCCGGCGGCCGGGGCGCCGCCGCGGCCCGGAGCCCACAGCCGTCCGCCGCCCCCGCGAACGGGGCTCCTCCGGGTCCGGGCGGGGCCGGGAGCCCGGCAGACCCCGGTGAGCCGCGCCCGGCGCGCCGGGCTCCGGTGCGAAGAGCCGCGGCGGCCGCGCCGGCCGGGCGGCGGCCCGGGACGCCGGCGCCGTACCGCCGGGAGGCCGGGGGGCGGTGGCCCGCGTGAGCGCCCCTGCCCTGACCGGTCTGCGCGTCCTCGACCTGGCCACCCTCTTCGCGGGCCCGCTGGCCGCCACGCTGCTCGGCGACTTCGGCGCCGAGGTGATCAAGGTCGAGCACCCGGCGAAGCCGGACCCCTCCCGCGGCCACGGCCCGTCGAAGGACGGCGTGGGCCTGTGGTGGAAGATGCTCGGCCGCAACAAGCGCACCGTCACCCTCGACCTGTCGAAGTCCGGCGGCCGTGCGGTCCTGCTGCGCCTGGCCGCGACCGCGGACGTCGTCGTCGAGAACTTCCGCCCCGGCACCCTGGAGAAGTGGGACCTGGGCTGGCCGGAACTGTCCGCCGCCAACCCGCGTCTGGTCCTCGCCCGGGTCACCGGCTTCGGCCAGTTCGGCCCCTACGCGCACCGCCCCGGCTTCGGCACCCTCGCCGAGGCGATGAGCGGCTTCGCCGCGATGACCGGCGAACCGGACGCGCCCCCGACCCTGCCCCCGTTCGGTCTGGCCGACTCCATCGCCGCCCTGACCACGGCGTACGCGGTGATGACGGCCCTCGCCGCCCGCGAGCGCACCGGCGAGGGCCAGGTCGTCGACATGGCGATCATCGAGCCGATGCTCGCGGTGCTGGGCCCGCAGCCGCTCTGGTACGACCAGCTCGGCCACGTCCAGCCGCGCACCGGCAACCGCTCCCAGAACAACGCCCCGCGCAACACCTACCGCACCGCCGACGGCACCTGGGTCGCCGTGTCGGCCTCGGCCCAGTCGGTCGCCGAGCGGGTGATGCGGCTGGTGGGCCGCCCGGAGCTGATCGGCGAGCCCTGGTTCGCCACGGGCGCCGGCCGGGCCCGCCACGCCGACGTCCTCGACGAGGCCGTCGGCCGCTGGATCGCCCGCCACACCCGCGACGACGTGCTGGCCGCCTTCGAGAAGGCCCAGGCGGCGGTGGCCCCCGTCCAGGACGTGCGGGACGTGATGAGGGACCCGCAGTACCAGGCCCTCGGCACCATCACCACCGTCGACGACCCGGAGCTGGGCCCGCTGCGCATGCAGAACGTCCTCTTCCGCCTCTCCGCCACGCCCGGCGCGGTCCGCTGGGCGGGCCGCCCGCACGGCGCGGACACCGAGGAGGTCCTGACCGAGCTGGGCCTGGCCCCGGCCGAGCTGGCCGCGCTGCGCGAGGAGGGCGCCCTGTGACCCCGCTGACCTGGCTGTACGCCCCCGGCGACCGGCCGGAGAGGGTCGCCAAGGCGCTGGTCGCCGGCGCCGACGTCGTGGTGGTCGACCTGGAGGACGCGGTCGCCCCGGACCGCAAGGAGTACGCCCGCGCGGCCACCGCCGAGCTGCTGGGCGAGCCGCAGCCGGTCCCGGTCCACGTCCGCGTCAACGCCCCGGGCAGCCCGCCGGCGGCGGCGGACCTGGCGGCGCTGGCCGCGCTGCCGGGCGTGTCGGGGCTGCGCCTGCCGAAGGTGGCCGCGCCCCGCCAGGTCGTGCGGGTCGCCCGGCGCACCGCCCGCGCCGGGACGCCCCTGTACGCCCTGCTCGAAACGGCCCTGGCCGTCGAACACGCGCACGCGATCGCCACCGCCCACCCCGCCCTGCGCGGCATCGCCCTGGGCGAGACGGACCTCCGGGCCGACCTGGGCGTACGCGACGACCGGGGCCTGGACTGGTCCCGCTCCCGGGTGGTCGTGGCCGCGCGGGCGGCGGGCCTGCCCCCGCCGCCGCAGTCCGTCCACCCCGACGTCCGCGACCTGGAGGGCCTGGCGGCGTCCTGCGCGCACGGCCGCGCCCTCGGCTTCCTCGGCCGCGCCGCCCTCCACCCCCGCCAGCTCCCGGTCATCGAACGGGCCTACCTCCCCACGCGGCGGGAGCTGGAGGAGGCGGAGACCGTCATCGAGGCGGCCGCGGCCGTCCCGGGGGCCCAGGTCCTGCCGGACGGCCGCTTCGTCGACGCCGCGGCGGTGGCGGCGGCCCGCCGCACCCTGTCCCTGGCGCGCCGCCCCTGACGCGGCCCGCTCCCCGCACATGACGCGAGGGCGCCCGGGAGACCCCGGGCGCCCTCGTCGGCGTACGGCCGGCCGTCAGGCCTTCTTCGCGGAGTCGGCCCCGTCCGCGACGGTTTTCCCGGCGGCTTCTCCGGTCCCGGCCTCGGCTTCCCCGGCGGTCTTCCCGGCGCCCTCCCCGGTCCCGCTCCCGGTTTCCCCGGCGGCTTCCCCGGTCCCGGCCTCGGCTTCCCCGGTGCTCACCGCGTCCTCGCCGGCCGCGCCGTCGGAGGCGCCCGGTTCCACCACCGCCTCCCGGCCCGGCCGCTTCCTCGCCGACACCACGAGGTACGCCACCGCCAGCAGGAACACGATCAGCGCGGTCCAGTTGTTCAGCCGCAGCCCGAGGATGTGGTGGGCGTCGTCGACCCGCATGTACTCGATCCAGAAGCGGCCCGCGCAGTAGGCGGCGACGTACAGCGCGAACGCCCGGCCGTGGCCCAGCCGGAAGCGGCGGTCCGCCCAGATGACCAGCAGCGCGACGCCGACGCACCACAGCGACTCGTACAGGAACGTCGGGTGGTACGTGCCCGGCACCCGGCCGCCCGCCGACGAGGTGATCTCCAGCGCCCACGGCAGATCGGTGCGCCGCCCGTACAGCTCCTGGTTGAACCAGTTGCCCCAGCGCCCGATGGCCTGCGCGAAGGCGATGCCCGGCGCGACGGCGTCGGCGTACGCGGGCATCGGGATGCCCCGGCGCCGGCAGCCGATCCACGCGCCCAGCGCGCCGAGCGCGATCGCGCCCCAGATGCCGAGGCCGCCTTCCCAGATCTTGAAGGCGTCCACCCAGTCACGGCCCTCGCCGAAGTACAGCTCGTAGTCCGTGACCACGTGGTAGAGCCGGCCGCCGACCAGGCCGAAGGGCACGGCCCAGACCGCGATGTCGGCCACCGTGCCGGCCCGTCCGCCGCGGGCGATCCAGCGCCTGTTGCCGAGCCAGACGGCGACGAAGACGCCGATGATGATGCAGAGGGCGTAACCGCGCAGCGGGACGGAGCCGAGGTACAGCACCCCGCGCGACGGGCTGGGAATGTAGGCAAGTTCCATGGCAGGGTCGACGCTACCGTGCCGGGCGGGACCCGCGGCGGGTGGCCCGGCTACGGGTCCATAACGGGCGGGCGGAAACGCCCGGGCGGCGGCTCATCCCTTCTCGGCGTCCTGCACCGTCTTCTTCAGCTTCGCCGGTGTCATCGTCCGGTCCTGGTAGATGTTCCTGCCGTCGAGCAGCACGGTCGGCGTGCCGCCGAAACCGCCCCGGTGGAAGGCGTCGTTGGACTTGTCGACCCAGCTGTTGTGCGTGCCGTCCTCGACGCACTCACGGAAGGCGGCCGTGTCCAGGCCGTCCACCTTGCCGGCCAGCTCGATCAGCTTGCCGTTCTCGGCGAAGGCGTCGTCGGTCTCCGGCGGCTGGTTGTCGTAGAGCACGTCGTGGTACGGGGTGAACTTCCCGGCGTCCTGGGCGCAGGCGGCGGCGTTGGCCGCGTTGCGGGAGCCGGTGCCGCCCATGCCGCCGTCGATGATCGTCGCCAGGCGGTACTCCACCTTGAGCTGCCCGGCGTCCGTCAGCTCGTGGATCGTCGAGCGGTACGCCTGCTCGAAGGCCTTGCAGGCCGGGCAGCGGAAGTCCTCCCAGATGGTGAGCGTCGACCTGGCGCTCTCCTTGCCGACCGGGATCACGAGGCTGTCCTTGCCCAGTGCCCCCGAGGGCGCGACGACCGGGCCCGCCGCCTCCTCCCCGTCGTCCCTGCCCGCGTTCGCGGCGACCACGCCGATCACCGCCGCGAGCCCGAGGACGCAGACCACGCTCGCGCCCACGACGAGCGCACGCCGTCGCTTGTCGGCCGCCTTCCGCTTCTCGCGTTCGACCGCCAGCCGCTCCCGGGCGGTGCGCTTTCCCTCACGGTTCTTCTCGCTCACACCCCGCAGAACGAACCGGGGAGGCGCACCGCGCCTCCCCGGTCCCAGGTCCACCCGTACGAGGGACCCGGCGGACGGACCGGTCACGCCTGTCCGCGTACGCCCTTCGCGAGCTCGCCCGCGAGCGCGCGGACGGCCTCGACGCCGGCCGCGTGGTCCGGCGCGTCCAGCATCCGCTTGACGAACGCGGAGCCGACGATCACTCCGTCGGCGAAGCCGGCGACCTCGGCGGCCTGGGCGGGGTTGGACACGCCCAGGCCGACGCAGACCGGCAGGCCGGTGCCGGTGGCCCGGGTGCGTTCCACCAGGTCCCGGGCCTGGGAGCCGACCGTCTCGCGGGTGCCGGTGACGCCCATGAGGGAGGCGGCGTAGACGAAGCCGCTGCCCGCCGCGGTGATCTCGGCGAGCCGTTCGTCCCTGCTGCTGGGGGCCACGACGAAGACGGTCGCGAGGCCGTGCTTGTCCGCGTGCTCACGCCACAGCGCCGATTCCTGCACCGGCAGGTCGGGCAGGATGCACCCGGCGCCGCCCGCCTCGGCGAGCTCGGCGGTGAACCGCTCGACGCCGTAGCGGTCGATGGGGTTCCAGTACGTCATGACGAGGATCGGCTTGCCGGTCGCCGCGTACGCCTCCCGGACCGTCCGCATGACGTCCGCGATCCGCACGCCGCCGCGCAGGGCGATGTCGTCGGCGGTCTGGATGACGGGGCCGTCGAGGACGGGGTCGCTGTGCGGCAGCCCGACCTCCACGACGTCGGCGCCGCCGTCGAGGACGGCCCGGACCGCCTCGATGCCGCCGTCCACGGTCGGGAAGCCGGCCGGGAGGTAGGCGATGAGCGCGGACCGGCCCTCGGCCCTGGCCGCGGCGAGGGTGTCGGCCAGTCCCTGGATGTTCCCGCTCACTTGGCGTCCCCCTCGATCTCGGCGGCGTCGGTGTCCTGGTCGGCGGCGACCTCGGCGTCGGTGTCGTACAGGCCGAAGTAGCGGGCGGCGGTGTCCATGTCCTTGTCGCCGCGGCCGGACAGGTTGACCACGATCAGCCCGTCGGGCCCCAGCTCCCGGCCGACCTCCAGGGCGCCGGCGAGCGCGTGGGCGCTCTCGATGGCCGGGATGATGCCCTCGGTCCGCGACAGCAGGCGCAGCGCCTGCATGGCGGCGTCGTCGGTGACCGCGCGGTACTCGGCGCGGCCGGAGTCCTTGAGGTAGGAGTGCTCGGGGCCGATGCCCGGGTAGTCGAGCCCCGCCGAGATCGAGTAGGGCTCGGTGATCTGGCCCTCGTCGTCCTGGAGGACGTACGAGCGGGAGCCGTGCAGGATGCCGGGGTCGCCCGCGGTGAGGGTCGCCGCGTGCTCGCCGGTCTCGATGCCGTGTCCGGCGGGCTCGCAGCCGATCAGGCGGACGTCGGCGTCGGGGATGAAGGCGTGGAAGAGGCCGATGGCGTTGGAGCCGCCGCCGACGCAGGCGACGGCGGCGTCGGGCAGGCGCCCGGCCCGCTCCAGGAGCTGGCGGCGGGCCTCGACGCCGATGACGCGGTGGAAGTCGCGGACCATGGCGGGGAAGGGGTGGGGGCCCGCGACGGTGCCGAACAGGTAGTGGGTGTGGTCGACGTTGGCGACCCAGTCGCGGAACGCCTCGTTGATGGCGTCCTTCAGCGTGCGGCTGCCGGACTTCACGGCGATGACCTCGGCGCCGAGCATGCGCATCCGGGCCACGTTGAGGGCCTGGCGGCGGGTGTCGACCTCGCCCATGTAGATGGTGCAGTCGAGGCCGAACAGCGCGCAGGCGGTGGCGGTGGCGACGCCGTGCTGGCCGGCGCCGGTCTCGGCGATCACGCGGGTCTTGCCCATGCGCTTGGTGAGCAGGGCCTGGCCGAGCACGTTGTTGATCTTGTGGGAGCCGGTGTGGTTGAGGTCCTCCCGCTTGAGGAAGACCCGGGCGCCGCCGGCGTGCTCGGCGAACCGGGGCACCTCGGTCAGGGCGCTGGGCCGGCCGGTGTAGTGGGCGAGCAGGTCGTCGAGCTCGCGGGCGAACTCGGGGTCGGCCTTCGCCTTCTCGTACTCGACGGCGACCTCGTCCACGGCGGCGACGAGCGCCTCCGGGATGAACTTGCCGCCGAACGCGCCGAAGTACCCCTCGGCGCTGGGGACCCGGCCCTCGGGGTCGGGAACGAAGAATTGACTGGGCATGCGAAAACCTCACGGTGGGTGTGGACGGACACCGGTCGCCGTGGGGGCGGGGCCCGGTCAGCCGGCCGCGGGCCGGCTGCGGCTCGTCGCGCGCACGCGGCAGGGCCGCGTGTTCCGACACGGTCCCGCGCCCCCTAGGGGGCGCACCATCGCCGCCCGTTCACCTGCCCGGGCTCGTCACCGATGACGTACCGCACCCGCCGCCCGTGCACCCGCCGGGCCGGCGCGCGGCAACCGCGCGGCCTGCACCCGCGGGCGAGACGGGCGTACGGGTCCCGGGTCGCCGTGGTGATCGAGGAAGTCATCGCCGCCCAGCCTACCGGTGGGTCAGCCCCGGCCGTGCCGCAATGCGGGATGCTCGCCCGCCGCCACCAGATCGGAGACGGCCGTCTTCGGGTCCTTGCCGGTGACGAGGGACTCGCCGACCAGGACGGCGTCGGCGCCGGCGTTGGCGTACGCGATGAGGTCGTGCGGACCGCGGACACCGGACTCGGCGACCTTGACGATCCCCTCGGGGATCTCCGGCGCGACCCGCTCGAACGTCCCGCGGTCGACCTCCAGCGTCTTGAGGTTGCGCGCGTTCACGCCGATCACCCGCGCGCCCGCGTCCACCGCGCGGTCCACCTCCTCCTCGTCGTGCACCTCGACGAGGGGGGTGAGCCCGATGGACACCGCGCGCTCGATCAGCGACTCCAGCGCCGGCTGGTCGAGGGCGGCGACGATCAGCAGCGCGAGGTCGGCGCCGTACGCGCGGGCCTCCCACAGCTGGTACGAGGTGACGATGAAGTCCTTGCGCAGGACGGGGATGTCCACGCGCGCCCGGACGGCCTCCAGGTCCGCCAGTGAGCCGCCGAAGCGGCGCTGCTCGGTGAGGACGGAGATGACGGCCGCGCCGCCCGCCTCGTAGTCCGCGGCGAGCCCGGCCGGGTCGGCGATCGCGGCCAGCGCGCCCTTGGAGGGGCTGGAGCGCTTGACCTCGCAGATCACCTTGACCCCGTCGCCCTTCAGCGCGGCGACCCCGTCCTTGGCGGCCGGGGCCTTCGCCGCGCGCTCCTTGAGCTCGTCGAGGCTGACGCGCGCCTGCCGCTCCGCGAGGTCGGCACGGACTCCGTCGATGATCTCGTCGAGCACACTCACGCGAGCGGCCCCCCTTCCCGAGGGTTGGCTGTCGAAGCGTTCGCTTCCGCCGCCGGCCCGCCGCATCGGGCGGGTCATCGGGCGAAACCGATGGTCACTTGTGATGGTATCCGCAGGAGGGCGGAGGGTTCGCATCCGGCCGGTCAGGGATGGAGCCAGCCGCCGAACGGCAGGTTCCGGACCACGGTGAAGAGCAGCAGCAGCGCGCCCGCCGCCCACAGGTACGCCGGGGCGACGTCGATCCGCAGGGGCCGGCCGCGCGCCGCGTGGACCACCCAGACGGTCCACAGCACGGCGAAGCCCAGATAGCCGGCGACGGCCGCCGCGTTGTCCCGCAGCGCCGCCAGGAGGTCCCCGTGGACGACGGCGTGGGCGCTGCGCAGGCCGCCGCAGCCGGGGCAGTACAGCCCGGTGTACCGCAGCAGCGGACAGGCGGGGTAGTGGCCGGGCTCGTTGGGGTCGACGGCGCCGACGTAGGCCAAGGCGCCGGCGACGGCCGCGAGCACCCCGGCGGGGGCGGCCAGCCGGGCCGCCACGGCCCGGGCACGCGTGCTCCTGCGGCGGTCGGTGGTCACATCGGGCATTGTGCCCCGCGCACGCGTGAGGGGCGGCCCCGGCACCACCGTGCCGGCCGCCCCTCCACGGAGTCGGCGGAGCCGTGCGCGGCCGCCGCCCGGGATCAGCCCTTGGCGGACGCGGTCTCGCGCTCCTCGGTGACCTGGTGCACCGGGTGGACGTCCTTGGGCTGGCCGAGCCCCATCATGCGCATGATGCCGCCGACGACACCCCCGAGAAGCACGACCGCCATGCTGGCCCAGAAGCCCACCGGCTGGGCCATCACGATGAACGCGCCCGCGGCGCAGAAACCGATGAAGGCGATGATGACACCGGTCCAGGCGGCCGGGGTGTGACCGTGACTGCTGCCCGCCATTGCTTGCTCCTCGTTGCTGTGATGCGTGTCCGAGCTGGACGCTCGGGCTCATTGTCCCGCACCCGTGCGGGTGCGGTGAGCGGGGGTGCTCCCTGCGGGCGCGCACGGGGCCGGATGCCCGCGCGGCCGCGGGCGAACGGGGGTTCCGGGCGCGTGTGCGGCCGGTTCGCCGACGCGGTCGCCGGCGGGGTCAGGCCCCGGTCGGGTCCTCGCCCCGGTCCAGGGCCTTCCACAGGTCCTCGGGGCGGTCGGGGTCGGTCGCGGGGGCCGCGCGGCGGGGCCGGGGGGCGCCGCCGCGCTCGTAGCGGCCGGACATCGCGGGCCACCGGCGGCCGTGGCGCAGGGCGAGCAGCCCGGCCAGCAGGATCAGGGCGCCGCCCGCGGCGGCCACGTACGGCCAGGCGGTGTGGCTGAGGGCGTGCACGGTGGCGGAGGTGTCGCCGGCGGCCTGTGCGGCCTTCTCGTCCAGCGCGGAGCCGTCGGAGGCGCCGAGCAGCGCGGCGACGACGGTGCCGGCGCCGCACAGCGCGAGCAGCGCGGCGACCACGACCCGGCCGGCCCGGCGGACGGCGAAGACGGCGACGAGCGCGGCGAGGCCCACTACGGCGAGCGCCGCGGGGACGCCCGTGACGTCGCTGCCCCTGGCGGTGAGGGGGAAGGAGCCGCCGGCCACCGCCGCGGTCCCTTCCGACCAGCGCTGCCGGGTGGCGAGCAGGGCCACGGCCGCGCCCAGCGCGCCGCACAGCAGCGCGAGGGCGAGGCTGCGGCGGCCGCCCCGGGCGGGGCCGGCGGCTTCGGAACGGGGGTGAGGTACGGCAGTCACGTACTCCACTATCGCCCGGACGCCGGGCGGACCCTCAGCCGGGGTTGCCCAGGCGGTTCGCCGTGTGCACGGCCCGCAGCACCGCCGCCGCCTTGTTGCGGCACTCGGTGTCCTCGGCGACCGGGTCGGAGTCGGCGACGATCCCGGCGCCGGCCTGCACGTACGCGGTGCCGTCCCGCAGCAGCGCGGTGCGGATCGCGATCGCGGTGTCGGAGTCGCCCGCGAAGTCGAGGTAGCCGACGCAGCCGCCGTACAGGCCACGCCGGGACGGCTCCAGCTCGTCGATGATCTGCATCGCGCGCGGCTTGGGCGCGCCGGAGAGCGTCCCGGCCGGGAAGCACGCGGTGAGCACGTCGAAGGCCGTGCGGTCCGGCGCCACGCGTCCGGTGACGGTGGAGACGATGTGCATGACGTGCGAGTACCGCTCGATGGACATGAACTCGACGACCTCCACCGAGTCGGGTTCGCACACCCGGCCGAGGTCGTTGCGGCCCAGGTCGACGAGCATGAGGTGCTCGGCGCGCTCCTTGGGGTCGGCGAGCAGTTCCTCGGCGAGGGCCTGGTCCTCCTGCGGGGTGGCGCCGCGGTGCCGGGTGCCGGCGATGGGGTGCAGCACGGCCTGCCCGTCCGCCACCTTGACCAGCGCCTCGGGGGAGGACCCGACGATGTCGAAGCCGTCGAGGCGGAGCAGGTACATGTACGGGGACGGGTTGGTCGCCCTCAGGACCCGGTAGACGTCCAGCGCGCTCGCGGTGCACGGCGTCTCGAACCGCTGCGACGGCACGACCTGGAAGGCCTCCCCGGCGCGGATGCGCTCCTTGACGTCCTCCACGGCCTCCTGGAAGTCGGGGCCGCCCCAGCGGGCCGTGTACCCGGGGAGCTCGGAGGGCGGCAGGACGGCCGGGGGCTGGGCGACCGCGCGGGAGAGGTCCGCCTCCATGGCGTCGAGCCGGGCGACCGCGTCCAGGTAGGCCTCGTCGACGCCGGTGTCGAGGTCGTTGTGGTTGATCGCGTTGGCGATCAGCAGGACCGAGCCCTCCCAGTGGTCCATGACGGCCAGGTCGCTGGTGAGCAGCATGGTCAGCTCGGGCAGCTTCAGATCGTCGCGCTCGCCGGGGCCGATCTTCTCCAGGCGGCGCACGATGTCGTAGCCGAGGTAGCCGACCATGCCGCCGGTGAAGGGCGGCAGGCCCAGGTCGTGGGCGAGGTCGCGGGGGGTGTGCAGGGTGTCGAGGGTGGCGCGCAGGGCGGCCAGCGGGTCGCCGTCGGTGGGCACGCCGACGGGCGGGGTGCCGAGCCAGTGGGCCCGGCCGTCGCGCTCGGTGAGCGTGGCGGCGCTGCGGACCCCGACGAAGGAGTAGCGGGACCAGGAGCGTCCGTTCTCGGCGGACTCCAGCAGGAAGGTGCCGGGGCGCTCGGCGGCGAGCTTGCGGTAGAGCGCGACCGGGGTGTCGCCGTCGGCGAGGAGCTTGCGCGTCACCGGGACGACCCGCCGGTCGGCGGCCAGCTTGCGGAAGGTCTCGAGGTCCATGCCGGCCCTCACCGGTTCCCGGCGGGGGCGCCGGGGCCGGCGTCCTTCAGCAGCACGTCGGCGTCGAAGCAGGTGCGGGCGCCGGTGTGGCAGGCGGCGCCGACCTGGTCGACCTTGACCAGCACGGTGTCGGCGTCGCAGTCCAGGGCCACGGACTTCACCCACTGGACGTGGCCGGAGGTGTCGCCCTTGACCCAGTACTCCCGGCGGCTGCGCGACCAGTACGTGCAGCGGCCGGTGGTCAGGGTGCGGTGCAGCGCCTCGTCGTCCATCCAGCCGAGCATCAGCACCTCTCCGGTGTCGTACTGCTGGGCGATGGCGGGCAGGAGGCCGTCGGGGCTGCGCTTGAGGCGCGCGGCGATCTCCGGGTCGAGTGCGCCGGGCTGCCGTGGGGGCGTGCTGGTCATGCGTGCCATTGTGCCGCGCGCCACCGGCGGCGCCGGGCGGGTGTCCACTGTCCGGACCCGCCGCCCGGCCGTAGGCTGGCTCCATGTCGACCTTCGCCAAGCGTGAACGGCTTCTTCTCGCCGATCTGCTGGAGACCGCGGGTCCGCACGCCCCCACCCTGTGCGAGGGCTGGACCACCCGGGACCTGGCCGCGCACGTGGTGGTGCGCGAGCGCCGGCCGGACGCGGCCGGCGGCATCCTGGTCAAGCAGCTCGCGCCGCGCCTGGAGCGGGTGACGGCGGAGTTCACCGCGAAGCCGTACGAGGAGCTGGTCCAGCTGGTCCGCACCGGCCCGCCCCGCTTCTCGCCGTTCTCGCTGAAACAGGTCGACGAGTTGTCGAACACGGTCGAGTTCTACGTCCACGCGGAGGACGTCCGCCGGGCGCAGGCCGGCTGGACGCCGCGCGAGCTCGACCCGGTCTTCCAGGACACCCTGTGGTCCCGGCTGGAGCGCACCGCCCGCCTGATGGGCCGCAACGCCCCGACGGGCCTGGTGCTGCGCCGCCCGGACGGCCGGACGGCGGTCGCCCGCCGCGGCACGCCGGTGGTCACGGCGACCGGTGAGCCGTCCGAGCTGCTGCTGCTCCTGTACGGCCGGCAGGGCGCGGCGCGGGTGGCCCTGGACGGCGACCAGGACGCGATCGCGAAGCTGCACGGGGCGAAGCGGCTCGGCATCTGAGCGGCCGGCCCGCACCGGCGCGGAGGACCCGCCCGTGACCGGGGCCGCCCCGGCCCGTGCGTACGCCGACGCCGTGGCGGAGGCGTACGCCCTCCGCGCCGACGTCCCGGACCCCGGGACCCGCGCCCGCGCGGATCCGGGCGGCGGCGCGCCGTCCGCCGCGGTGGGCGCTCCCGCAGGGACCCGGCGGGTCCGGAACCGCTGCCGGGGATCCGGCGCGCCCGCGGTGCCGTCGGGGGCCGCGTCGCACACACGGACGGCGACCAGCAGCGGCCCGGACACGGCGATCAGCAGCCCGGCGTCACCGCACCGGGTGTCCCGCCTCCCGCAGCGTCTCCTTCACCTGGCCGATCCGCAGGTCCCCGAAGTGGAAGACGGACGCCGCCAGCACCGCGTCCGCGCCCGCCGCGACCGCCGGCGGGAAGTCGGCCGGCTTGCCGGCGCCGCCGGAGGCGATGACCGGGACGGTGACGTGCTTGCGGACCGCCGCGATCATCTCCAGGTCGTAGCCGTCCTTGGTGCCGTCGGCGTCCATGGAGTTCAGCAGGATCTCCCCCGCGCCCAGCTCCGCGGCCCGGTGGGCCCACTCCACCGCGTCGATGCCGGTGCCGCGGCGCCCGCCGTGCGTGGTCACCTCGAAGGTCCCGGACCCGGTGCGGCGCGCGTCCACCGACAGCACCAGCACCTGACGGCCGAAGCGCTCGGCGATCTCCCGGATCAGGTCGGGGCGGGCGATCGCGGCGGTGTTCACGCCGACCTTGTCGGCGCCCGCCCGCAGCAGCCTGTCCACGTCCTCGGCGGTGCGGACGCCGCCGCCGACCGTCAGCGGGATGAACACCTGCTCGGCGGTGCGGCGCACCACGTCGTACGTCGTCTCGCGGTTGCCGGACGACGCGGTGATGTCCAGGAACGTCAGCTCGTCGGCGCCTTCGGCGTCGTACACCTTGGCCATCTCGACGGGGTCGCCCGCGTCGCGCAGGTTCTGGAAGTTGACGCCCTTGACGACCCGGCCGCCGTCCACGTCCAGGCAGGGGATGACTCGGACCGCCAGGGTCATGAATCCACGGCTCCTCACAGATGCCGCCGGGGACGGCCGTCCCCGGCGGGAAGTCTTCAGCCTCTGAAGGCTTCCAGTTCCACCGACACCAGCACGCGCGGATCGACGAAGCCCTCCACCACCAGGAGGGTCGTCGCCGGGCGTACGGAGTCGAACAGTTCCTTGTGGGCCCGGCCCACCTCGTCGACGTCCCGCGGATGCGCCAGGTACACGCACGTGCGGATCACGGACCCGATGCCGAGCCCGAACTCGCCGATCGCCTCGACCGCCGTGGTGAAGGCCACCTTGGCCTGCTCGTAGGGGTCGCCCTCCCCGTACAGCACGTCGCCCTTGAAGGCCGTCGTGCCCGCCACCAGGACGCGGTCGCCCGCCGCGACGGCACGTGCGAAACCGAAGGACTCCTCCCAGGGGCTTCCGCTCTGCACACGCCGCACGGCTTCGTTCATGACGACACAGCCTCCAAGGCCTCTTCCAGGGTGAACGCCTTCGCATAGAGCGCCTTCCCGACGATGGCCCCTTCGACACCGAGCGGGACGAGGCCGGCGATCGCGCGCAGGTCGTCCAGCGACGACACGCCGCCGGAGGCCACCACCGGGCGGTCGGTCGCCGCGCAGACGTTCTTCAGCAGCTCGAGGTTGGGTCCCTGCAGCGTGCCGTCCTTGGCGATGTCGGTGACGACGTAGCGGGCGCAGCCCTCCCGGTTGAGGCGCTCCAGCGTCTCGTACAGGTCCCCGCCGTCGCGGGTCCAGCCGCGGCCGCGCAGCGTGGTGCCCCGCACGTCGAGGCCGACGGCGATCTTGTCGCCGTGCTCGGCGATGACCTTGGCGACCCACTCGGGGGTCTCCAGGGCGGCCGTGCCGAGGTTGACGCGGGTGCAGCCGGTGGCCAGGGCGGCGGCGAGGGTGTCGTCGTCGCGGATGCCGCCGGACAGCTCCACCTTGATGTCCATCGCCCGGGTGACCTCGGCGATCAGCTCCCGGTTGTCCCCGGTGCCGAACGCGGCGTCCAGGTCGACCAGGTGCAGCCACTCGGCGCCCGACCGCTGCCAGGCCAGGGCGGCCTCCAGGGGGGAGCCGTAGGAGGTCTCCGTGCCGGACTCGCCGTGCACCAGACGGACGGCCTGGCCGTCGCGGACGTCGACGGCGGGGAGGAGTTCGAGCTTGCTCACAGTGTTCCGATCCAGTTGGTGAGGAGCTGGGCTCCGGCGTCGCCGGACTTCTCGGGGTGGAACTGCGTGGCCCACAGGGCGCCGTTCTCCACGGCCGCGACGAACGGCTTGCCGTACGTGGACCAGGTGACCTTCGGGGCCGCCATCGTCGGGTTGTGCGTCTGGAGCCGCCAGTCGTGGACGGCGTAGGAGTGCACGAAGTAGAAGCGGGCGTCCGCGTCCAGTCCGGCGAACAGCTCCGAGCCGTCCGGCGCGTCCACGGTGTTCCAGCCCATGTGGGGCACGACCTCGGCCTCCAGCGGCTCCACCGAGCCGGGCCACTCGGCCAGGCCCTCGGTCTCGACGCCGTGCTCGATGCCGCGCGCGAAGAGGATCTGCATGCCGACGCAGATGCCCATCACGGGGCGGCCGCCGGACAGGCGGCGTTCGACGATCCAGTCGCCGCGCGCCTCCCTCAGCCCGTTCATGCAGGCGGCGAAGGCGCCGACGCCGGGCACCAGCAGGCCGTCGGCGTTCATGGCCCGGTCGTAGTCGCGGGTGATCTCGACGTCGGCCCCGGTGCGCGCGAGGGCGCGCTCGGCGGAGCGGACGTTGCCGAAGCCGTAGTCGAAGACCACGACCTTCTTGGCGGCGCTCATCAGTTCCACACCTCCAGCCGCATGACGCCTGCGAGCAGGCACATCGCGGCGCCGATCGAGAGCAGCACGACGAGGCTCTTCGGCATCTGCTGCTTGACGAAGGAGATGATCCCGCCGACCAGGAAGAGGCCGACGACGATCAGGACGGTCGACAGTCCGTTCATGGCCCTACAGCGCGCCCTTCGTGGACGGGAGGATCCCGGCCGCGCGCGGGTCCCGCTCGGACGCGTACCGCAGCGCCCGGGCGAGGGCCTTGAACTGGCACTCCACGATGTGGTGCGCGTTGCGCCCGTAGGGCACGTGCACGTGCAGCGCGACCTGGGCCTGCGCGACGAAGGACTCCAGGATGTGCCGGGTCATGGTGGTGTCGTACTCGCCGATCATCGGCGCCATGTTCTCGGGCTCGGTGTGCACGAGGTAGGGGCGGCCGGAGAGGTCGACGGTGACCTGGGCGAGGGACTCGTCCAGCGGGACCGTGCAGTTGCCGAAGCGGTAGATGCCCACCTTGTCGCCGAGGGCCTGCCGGAAGGCGGCGCCGAGGGCGAGGGCGGTGTCCTCGATGGTGTGGTGCGAGTCGATGTGCAGGTCGCCGTCGGTCTTCACGGTCAGGTCGAACAGGCCGTGCCGGCCGAGCTGGTCGAGCATGTGGTCGTAGAAGCCGACGCCCGTGGCGATGTCGGTCCTGCCGGTGCCGTCGAGGTCGATCTCGACCAGGACCGAGGTCTCCTTGGTGGTGCGCTCCACGCGTCCAACGCGGCTCATGTGCTCTGCTCCTTCTTCAACTCACGGACCGCGTCGAGGAACGCGTCGTTCTCGGCCGGCGTCCCGGCGGTGACCCGCAGCCATCCCGGTACCCCGTTGTCCCGGACCAGGACACCCCGGTCGAGGATCCTCCGCCAGGCGGCATGCGCGTCCTCGAACCGGCCGAACTGCACGAAGTTCGCGTCGGACTCGGTCACCTCGTAACCGATCGCGCGCAGCTCGGCGACCAGCCGGTCCCGCTCGGCCTTCAGCTGTTCCACGTAACCGAGCAGCGTGTCGGTGTGTTCCAGCGCGGCCAGCGCGGTCGCCTGCGTCACGGCCGACAGGTGGTACGGCAGCCGGACCAGCTGGACGGCGTCCACGACCGCCGGGTGCGCGGCGAGGTAGCCCAGGCGCAGGCCCGCCGCGCCGAACGCCTTCGACATCGTGCGGGAGACGACGAGGTGCGGGCGTCCGGCCAGCAGCGGCAGCAGCGAGTCGCCGTGGCTGAACTCGATGTACGCCTCGTCCACGATCACCATGGACGGCTTCGCCGCCTGCGCGGCCTCGTACAGGGCGAGGACCGTCGCGGCCGGGACCGCGTTGCCGGTGGGGTTGTTGGGGGTGGTGACGAAGACGACGTCGGGGCGGTGCTCGGCGATCGCCCGCTCGGCGGCGGCGAGGTCGATGGTGAAGTCCTCGCCCCGCGGCCCGGAGATCCAGCCGGTGCCCGTGCCGCGCGCGATCAGGGCGTGCATCGAGTACGACGGCTCGAAGCCGAGCGCGGTGCGGCCCGGCCCGCCGAAGGTCTGCAGCAGCTGCTGGATGACCTCGTTGGAGCCGTTGGCGGCCCAGACGCTCTCGACGCCGACGGCGTGCCCGGAGGTCTTCGTCAGGTACTCGGCCAGCCGGGTGCGCAGTTCGACCGCGTCCCGGTCCGGGTAGCGGTTGAGGCCGCGGGCGGCCTCGCGCACCCGCTCGGCGATCCGCTCGACCAGCGGCTCGGGCAGCGGGTAGGGGTTCTCGTTGGTGTTCAGCCGTACGGGGACGTCCAGCTGGGGCGCGCCGTAGGGGGACTTGCCGCGCAGCTCGTCCCGTACGGGGAGGTCGTCGATTCCGAACGTCACTTGCTCTCCGGCACCTTCCAGTCGAACCGGGCCTTGATCGCCGCGCCGTGCGCGGGCAGGTCCTCCGCCTCCGCCAGCGTCACCACGTGGTGCGCGACCTCGGCGAGGGCGTCCTTGGTGTAGTCGACGACGTGGATGCCGCGCAGGAAGGACTGGACGGACAGGCCCGAGGAGTGGCAGGCGCAGCCGCCGGTGGGCAGGACGTGGTTGGAGCCGGCCGCGTAGTCGCCCAGCGACACGGGCGCCCAGGGGCCGACGAAGATCGCGCCGGCGTTCCTGACCCGGTCGGCGACCGCGGCGGCGTCGGCGGTCTGGATCTCCAGGTGCTCCGCGCCGTACGCGTCGACCACGCGCAGGCCCTCGTCGACGCCGTCGACCAGCACGATCGCGGACTGCTGCCCGGACAGCGCCGGACGGATCCGGTCCTCGACGTGCTTGCTGGCGGCCACCTGCGGCTCCAGCTCCTTCTCCACCGCGTCCGCGAGCTCCGCGGAGTCGGTGACCAGGACGGCCGCCGCGAGCGGGTCGTGCTCGGCCTGGCTGATCAGGTCGGAGGCGATGTGCACCGGGTCGGCGGTGGAGTCCGCGAGGATCGCGATCTCGGTCGGGCCGGCCTCGGCGTCGATGCCGATCCTGCCGGTGAAGTAGCGCTTGGCGGCGGCGACCCAGATGTTGCCGGGGCCGGTGACCATGTTGGCGGGCGGGCAGGACTCGGTGCCGTACGCGAACATCGCGACGGCGGTGGCGCCGCCGGCCGCGTACACCTCGTCGACGCCGAGCAGCGCGCAGGCGGCGAGGATCGTCGGGTGCGGCAGGCCGCCGAACTCGGCCTGGGCCGGGGAGGCGAGCGCGATCGACTCCACCCCGGCCTCCTGCGCCGGGACGGCGTTCATGACGACGGAGGACGGATACACCGACCGGCCGCCGGGCGCGTACAGCCCGACCCGCTCGACCGGCACCCACTTCTCGGTGACCGAGCCGCCGGGCACCACCTGGGTGGTGTGGGTGGAGCGGCGCTGGGCGCGGTGGACGAGGCGGGCGCGGCGGATGGACTCCTCCAGGGCCGCGCGCACGGCCGGGTCGAGCTCCTCCAGGGCGCGGGTGAGGGCCGCGGCCGGGACCCGCACCTGGTCGAGCCGCACGCCGTCGAACTTCTCGGCGAAGTCGATCAACGCCGCGTCGCCCCGATGATGCACGGCCTCGCAGATGGGACGCACCTTCTCCAGGGCGGCCTGAACGTCGAAGTCGGCTCGGGGCAGCAGGTCGCGCAGGGCGGGGCCCTCGGGAAGGGCGTCGCCGCGCAGATCGATTCGGGAGATCACGGAACCAATTCTCTCAGACCCGCGTCGCGGCCCGTTCGCGCGTATCAGTGGCTGATACGCGTCCCTCGCGGACCGGCGGCCGGAACGGCCCCGCGCGGAACCCGGAAGATCTTCTTCACGTCTTGTGTTCGGGACGTCACCCACCGGGCATGAACGGCTGTACGAAAGCGGTGGGAGGCGAAATCCGTGGGAAGCCCGAGGACCAGGGAGGCGGACAGGGACGTGAGCGAGGAGACCGGCCTGCGCGCCGGGGATCCGCCGGAGAGCCTGACCGCAGCGGAGGCCGGCATGTGGCAGGCCTTCCGCAACGGCAGCGTGTACGACCTGAGCAGCGGGGACACGGTGCTGGACGATCCGCACGGCCTGCACCCCTGGGGCCCCGAGCGCACCGTGCGGGCCCGGGTCGTCTGCTGGCTGCTGCTGGACGGCCCGCCCGCGCTGGCCGGCCGGGTGCCCTCGCTGAAGCTCGTCGGCGTGCAGGTCAGCGGCACGGTCGATCTCGCGGGCGGCACCGTGGAGCCCTACGTCGAACTGCGGGGCTGCCGGTTCGAGCGGGAGATCCTGCTGCCGGAGACCCGGTTCACCACCGTACGGCTGGTGGACTGCTCGATACCGCGGCTGGAGGCGGCCCGGCTGCACACCGAGGGCGATCTGCACCTGCCGCGCTCCCGCTTCCACCGGGGCATCCGGCTCACCGACGCGCAGATCGGCACCGACCTGCTGCTCAACCAGGCGGTCGTGCACCGGGACCACAGCGGCCGGTCGATCGCCGGGGACGGCATGACGGTCGGGCAGGACCTGCAGGCCGAGATGCTGGAGTCGCACGGCGAGCTGAGCCTGCGCGGCGCCCAGATCGGCGTCTCGCTGAGCCTGCGCGGCGCCCGGCTGGCCAACCCCTCCGCGCGGCTCGCGCTGAACGCCCCCCAGCTGACCGTCGAGCGCACGCTGTACCTGACCCCGGCGGGCGTCGGCGCCCACGCGATGAGCGGGATGACCCCGGCGCGCGGGACGCGCGTCCAGCGGTTCGACTGCCAGGGCGGGGTCCGGCTGGACGACGGGCGGTTCGGGGACGCCGTCGACCTCGAGGACGCCCGGTTCACCCTCACGGACGACCAGGAGCTGTCGCTGCGCCGGGTGCAGACGCCGGAGTTACGGTTCCTCGGGGAGCATCCGGCGCGCGGCCGGGTGGTGCTGTCGGGGGCGCGGATCGTCAACCTGATGGACCGGGCGGACAGCTGGCCGGGCCCGGGCCGGCTGCACATGGGCGGCTTCTCCTACGAGAACCTGGTGCCGCGCGGCCCGTTCCCGCTGGCCGAGCGGCTGGAGTGGGTGGCCGCGGCGACCGCCGAGTACAACCCGGAGCCCTACGAGCGCCTGGCCACCGTGCTGCGGGCGGGCGGCGAGGACGAGGACGCCCGCGAGGTGCTGCTCGCCAAGCAGCGCCGCCGCCGCGAGAGCCTGCCGCTCGCCGCCAAGCTGTGGGGGTACGCGCAGGACTGGACGGTCGCCTACGGGTACCGGCCGGGCCGGGCCGCCGTGTGGATGGCGGTGCTGTGGGCGGCGGGGTCGGTGGCCTTCGCGTACGCCGCTCCCCCGCCGCTGAAGCGGGGCGAGCACCCGGCGTGGGACCCCGCCCTGTTCGCCCTGGACCTGCTGCTTCCGCTCATCGACCTCGGCCAGGTGGGCTTCTGGCGGCTGAGCGGCGGCTGGCAGTGGCTGGCGACGGCGATGATCCTGCTGGGCTGGATCCTGGCCACGGCGGTGGCGGCGGGGGCGACGCGGCTGCTGCGGCGGGGGTAGGGCCCTGGCGCTGGCGGCCGGACGCGGGCGGGCCGCGGGGGGGCGGGCGGGGCGGTGCGGGAGCGGAGAGGCGGCGGCGACGCGCGCGGCCCGGGACGCCGCCGTCGCAAAAGTTGTTGAACACTCACGTTTTTGCCGTTCCTTGACCACTCGGTGTACAACTTTCCGCGATTTCCCCGCACGCTCTGGCGCCGCCACCGGCTGCGGTCCTTCAATGGTCGGCACCATGGCTCTGCTCCGCCCGTTCATCCGGACGCCCCGGATGCCCAGAACCCCCTCCCGTCCCGCCACCGGGCCGCGCGCCGACGACGAGGTGCTCCTCGACGCGCCCGACGCCCGGCTGAGCCCGGCGCTGGTGGCCGCCGCGCAGGGCGACCACGGCCCGGCCGCCGGGCTGCTGTCCGGCACCCGCGCGGCGGCCGAGTGGGAGCGCCGCGACCGGTACGTGACCCGGCTGGCCGCCTTCGCGCACGCGCGCCCCCAGTGGTGCGAGGACTGGCTCGCCGCCGCCCCGCGCGATCCCGACGCCCTGCTGGTCGGGGCCCAGCTGGCCGTGGACCGCGCCTGGCGGTCGCCCGCCCGGGCCGAGCTGCTGCGCGAGGTGAGCCCGCTGATCACGGCCGCCGCGAAGGCCGACGACCGCGATCCGGTGCCGTGGCGGCTCGCGCTGGACCACGCGCGCGGGGCGCGCGCCGGGCACACGTACTTCGGGGAGCTGTGGGCGGCGGCGGTGCGCCGGGCCCCGCACCACTACGGCTGCCACGTGGCGGCGCTGCGGTACCTGGCCGAGTCCTGGCACGGTTCGCACCGCGAGTGCTTCGACTTCGCCGACCGCGCCGCGCAGGACGCGCCGGCCGACGCGCTCGTCCAGGCGCTGCCGCTGTGGGCGGCATTCGGCTACCTCACCGACGGGTGCGGTCCCGGGGTGCCGCGCGCGCGGCTGGACGCGGCGGCCGACCGGGCGATCGCGCTGTCCGCCCGGCTGGTGCCGGCCGACCCCTGGCCGGCCCGGATGCGGAATCTGCTGATCTTCGTCCTGGTGCGCCTGGAGCGCTGGTCGGACGCCTCGGAGCAGCTGCGGCTGACCGGCCCGTACGCCACCTCCTTCCCCTGGGACCGGGCCGCGGAGGACCCGCTCGGGCACTTCCTGCAGGTGCGCGCCGAGGTCCGGGCGGCGGCGCCCGGGCAGCGGTCGCGGCAGCCGCTGCCCGGGCTCGGCGGACACGCCCGCGCCGGCGACCATTAGGCTTCGCCTCGTGACCACCGTCCGGCTCCCCCTCTTCCCCCTGAACTCGGTGCTGTTCCCGGGGCTGGTGCTTCCGCTCAACGTCTTCGAGGAGCGCTACCGCGCCATGATGCGCGAGCTGCTGAAATCCCCCGAGGACGAGCCGCGCCGGTTCGCCGTCGTCGCGATCCGCGACGGCCACGAGGTGGCGCCGAGCGCCCCGGGCATGCCCGATCCGACGGCCCTGCCCGAGCGGGGCCCCGCCGCCGGGTTCGGCCCCGACCCGGCCAGGGCGTTCCACAAGGTGGGCTGCGTGGCGGACGCGGCGACGATCCGGGAGCGGGCCGACGGCACCTTCGAGGTGCTGGCGACCGGGACGACCCGGGTGCGGCTGCTGTCGGTGGACGCCTCGGGCCCGTTCCTGACCGCCGAGCTGGAACCGCTCGCCGAGACGCCCGGCGACGAGGCCGAGGCGCTGGCCGAGGGGACGCTGCGGGCCTTCCGGCAGTACCAGAAGCGGCTGGCGGGCGCGCGGGAGCGGTCGCTGGCGGCCGGCGCCGACCTGCCGGACGAGCCGGGCGTGGTCTCCTACCTGGTGGCCGCCGCGATGATGCTCGACACCCCGACCAAGCAGCGGCTGCTCCAGGCCCCGGACACCGCGTCCCGGCTGCGCGACGAGCTGAAACTCCTTCGCTCGGAGACGGCCATCCTCCGTACGCTGCCGTCGTTGCCGGCGTCGGACCTGACGCGCGGCCCGACAAGTCTGAACTGACGCACGAAACTGGCGAGGTGCCGGCCGGATATGGCGAAGAAGGCCAAGAAGCAGCAGTCGGGTGGGACCCCCGCGACCGTGGCCCTGGCGGCCGCGGGCATCACGTACACGGTCCACTCCTACGACCACGACCCGTCCCACCCGTCCTACGGCGAGGAGGCGGCCGAGGCGATGGGCGTCCCGCCGGACCGGGTCTTCAAGACGCTGGTCGCGGACGTGGACGGCGCCCTGACGGTCGCGGTGGTCCCGGTGGCGGGCCAGCTGGACCTGAAGGCGCTGGCGTCGGCGGCCGGCGGCAAGCGCGCCACGATGGCCGACCCGGCGCTCGCGGAACGCACCACCGGCTACGTCCGCGGCGGCATCTCCCCGCTGGGCCAGCGCAAGAAGCTCCCGACGGTCCTGGACGCCTCCGCCGCCCGGCACGACACGATCTGCGTCTCGGCCGGGCGCCGCGGCCTGGAGGTCGAGCTGTCGCCCGGCGACCTGGCCCGGCTGACGGACGCGGTCCTCGCTCCCATCGGACGCGCGTGATCCGTCGCCGGGCACGCCCCTCCCCCGGCCGGACGGGGCGCCCGCGCGGCCGGCCGGCGCACGCGGCGGGTCCGCGTACCACGGCCGCCGGCCGGCGTGCGGCCGTGGCGCGCGGACCCGCTCGGGGCGCCTACGCCGCCGGGGGCTTCCCGTACGGCTGCTGCCGCGCCTCGTACGGCTGCGGGTACGGATCCGGGTCCCGCGGCCCGAACAGCGCCGTCAGCCCGAGGTGGACGACCAGCGCCGCCAGCGGCCACGCCAGCAGCGCGCCCTTCGCCCCGAGCCGCAGCGGCGCCGGGAACGTCACGCCCTTGCCCACGGCCTTCGCGTGGGCGATCACGTCCTGGGCGGGCCCGAGCCACACCCCGACGCGCCACGCCAGCAGCGACCCGAGCAGCCCTCCGACGCCCAGCG
This sequence comes from Streptomyces sp. NPDC051041, assembly GCF_044456065.1. Taxonomy (NCBI): domain Bacteria; kingdom Bacillati; phylum Actinomycetota; class Actinomycetes; order Kitasatosporales; family Streptomycetaceae; genus Streptomyces; species Streptomyces sp. NPDC051041. The sequence goes on along the minus strand of NZ_JBITFM010000004.1, from coordinate 157,235 downwards.
CCACCACCAGCGGCACGCCCCCGCGCCGCCGCAGCAGGAAGACGGCGACGGCGCTCACCAGCCCGAAGGCCAGCGCCAGCAGCGTGAACGTGCCGTCCACGCCGACCGCCTGCTCGCCCTCGGTGTCCTTGAGGTAGACCACCCAGTTCCGGCCGGTCACGTCACCGACCAGCGGCACGCTCGGCGCCAGCCGCCACCACAGCACCCCGAGCAGCGCCCCGGTGAGCGCCACCGCCGCCGCGACCACGGCGGCCTCGCGCACTTCGGCCCTCGTCCCGGGGCCGTCCTGTCCGTACGCGTCCGACGGGGCGCCGCCGGCGGGCGGCGGCACCTGCCGTGCCCGGGGCGCCTGGGAGGCGGAGTGGTCGTGCGGGGGCGGAGGCGGAGTCAGAGGTGCGGTCACCCTGCCATCGTGCCAGGCCCGCCTGTGCGGCGCGGCACCGGAGGCGGGCCCGTCCGTCACCGCACGGCCGCCCGGCGGTACGCCCAGGTGGCCACCGCCAGCGACACCACGCCGACGGCCGCGCACACGGCGAGGTCGCCGATCACGAACGCCCAGTCGGGCCGGTCCCCGAAGGTCCGCGCGAACGCCTCCACGCCGTACGTCGAGGGCAGCAGGTCCCGGGCGAGGCGCACCGCCTCCGGCATCCGGTCGGCCGGCAGCACCCCCAGCAGCAGCGCCGCCGACATGCCCAGCTGCCCGAGCAGGGTGGCCAGCTCCGGCCGCGGCGCGAGCAGCCCGAGCGCCGCGCCCAGCCCCGCCAGCGCGGCGCCCGCGAGCGGGATCACGGCCGCGAGCACCCACAGGTGCGCCAGCGGCAGCCCGAACAGCACGCAGCCGAAGACGGCGGTCACCACGGTGCCCGGCACGGTGAACGAGGCGTACGCGCCCGCCGCGCCCAGCACCACCGCCGCCGGCGGCACCGGCAGCGTCGCGTAGTGGTCCAGCCCGCCGCTGGCCCGCAGCTGCCCGAAGTACTGGGCGAGCAGGTTCAGCGCGACGAAGGCCACGACGAGCACCGCGGACCCCGCCACGACGGCCTGCGCCTCGTCGCCGCCGTCCACCACCCCGCGCATCAGGATCATGATCCCGACCGACTGGAAGGTCGCCACGAACAGCAGCGGGATCCGCGCGACCCGGGCCCGGGACAGCTGCGCCCGGTACACCGCCGCCAGCGACGGCCACAGCCGCGCCCGCGGCCCGAGCTCGGCCGGCCCGGCGGCCTCCTCCACGGCCAGGGCGCGGCCCGGCAGGACATCTGCGGGTACGGCACTCACGTCGCGCTACTCCTCTTCGCTCCGGCCCCGTTCCGTACGGACACGGCGGCCGGCCCACTCAAGGCCCCTCGGTTCACACCTTCACCAGCCCCTGCTGCGCGGCGCCGCCCAGCGCCAGGTACACGTCCTCCAGGCTCGGCGTGGCCAGCGTGAAGTCGTCCAGGGCGGCGAAGGCGGCGCCGCCGGTGACGGTGGCGACGACCGTCCGGGCCTCCTCCGGCGCGAGCCGCAGGGTCCAGCGGCGGCCCGACTCGGCGGCCCGGTCGCGCAGCGCCGCGACCTCGGGGACGTGCAGCGGCGCCGTCTCGCGCCACACCAGTTCGACCCGCACCTCGCCGGCGACCTGCTCCTTGAGCCCGGCGGGCGTGTCGCAGGCGATCACCCGGCCCCGGTCGAGGACGGCGACCCGGTCCAGGACGGTCTCGGCCTCGATGACGTTGTGGGTGACGAGCAGCACGGTCGTGCCGCGCTCGGCCCGCCGCCGGTCGACGGCCGACCACACCGCGCGCCGCGCCACGGGGTCCATGCCGGTGGTCGGCTCGTCGAGGACGAGCAGCGGCCGCTCCCCCACCAGCGCGGCGGCGAAGCAGGCCAGGCGCCGCTGCCCGCCGGACAGCTTCTTCAGCGGGCGCCCGGCGATCGGCGCCAGGCCCAGCTCGTCCAGGACGGCGTCCCGCTCGGCCCGCGCCCGCCGCGCGTCCAGGCCGCGCAGCCGCCCGGTGGTCTCGGCGGCGAGGGACACGGTCAGCTCGTCGAGGGCGGTGGACTCCTGCCCGAGGTAGGCGAGGATCCGCGAGGCCCGCTCGGGGTGGCGCACGATGTCGTGCCCGAGGATCTCCACGCTGCCGGCGTCGGGCCGCATCAGCCCGGTCAGCTGCCGCACCAGGGTGGACTTGCCGGCGCCGTTCGGCCCGAGCAGCCCGAAGATCTCGCCGCGCCGGATGTCCAGCCGCACGCCGTCGGTGGCGCGCACCTCGGGCGTCGCGGGTGTGCCGCGCCGGCCGCGGACCGCGGGATAGGTCTTGGTCAGCCCGCGCACCACGCACACGACGTCGTCCCGGTGCCGGGGTGCCTGTGCCGCGCGCGTACTCACAAGGGACGAGCCTACGGGGTCGGTGCCGCCCGTCCGTGCCCGGGTCGGTCCACCGCGGCACGCCCGCCGGCGCGGATCTCACTCACCGGCGGGTGCGCGCTCGGTCCCCGTGCGCAGGTCGACCTCCCGCCAGAACCCGGCCCGGATGGCGTACCGGTCGTGCTCGTCGATCTGGTCGTCCTTGTGGGCGAGCAGCCCGAAGCGGGCCGCGTAACGCAGCAGTTCCCCGTCGATGCGGTGCGGGATGCGCGGATACATCCCGGACAGCTTCTGCAGCACGCTCCGGTCGCCGAGCCGCTCCACCCAGCGGCGGGCGAACACCTGGCCCACCTCGTACGGGTCGCCGCCGACGGTGGTGATGTCCTCCTCGCGGTCGGCCCACCGCTGCTCGGCCGTGGTGAGCTGGGCGAGCGTCGGCATCGAGGCGGCCTCGGGGGGCTCGGCGGGGGGCCGGTCGACCCAGCCCTTGTCGGAGGACCAGCGCAGGGTGGCGGTGGCGGGCACGGCCGGCTGGGGGCCGGGGGCACGCAGGGCGGCCAGGTCCTTCGGCGTGGGGACGGTCTTGGCGGCGGGCACGCGCTCCTCGGCGCCGTCGCGCACGGCGCCGTCCGCCGCCGGGTGCGCGGCTTCCTCGGCCGTCCGCCCGGCCGCCGCCGCGAGCGCGGACTCGGGCAGGGGCGCGGAGAGGATCGCGGCGATCTCGGGGCGGGGCGCGGGCGGCGGCGCGCACACGCCGGTGAGCTCCTTCGGGCGGACCGCCCTGGTGATCCACGTACGGTCCAGGACGCGCCGCTCGTCGGCCTCGGCGACCAGGTCCTCGGACTGGTTGTAGTCGCCGTCGGCGGCCTGGACGGCCCACAGGTGGACGGCGACGCCGTGCTCCTTGGCGGCCATCATGCCGGGCAGCAGGTCGCCGTCGCCGGTGACGAGCACGATGTCGGAGCAGGCGCGGTTGCGGGCCAGTTCGGTCAGTTCGGCGTGCATCGCGGCGTCCACGCCCTTCTGCGCCCAGCGGCCGTCGCTGCGGGTGAGCGCGCCGAGCCGGACGGTGACCCGGGGCATCACGCGCAGACGGCGGTGCTCGGGCTGGGGGACGCGGTCGGGGGCGCCGTCGAACCAGTAGATGCGCAGCAGGGGGCGGCGCGTGTCCGACTCGGCGCGTTCCCGCAGCCCTTGGACGAGAGCGGCGTGGTCCACGGTGATGCGGGACCGCGAGGGCTCCCCGGCGAGGAGACTGGCGGCGGCCCCCAGCAGATACCCGGCATCCACCAGGACGATGCAGCGGTCCACGCGATCCACCCTCTTTCCGGGAGGTTTGCTTCGGGCTTGCTTCGAGTCTGCCCGACCACGCGGGGGTTAACGGCTCGAACTCGATCTTCGGCGTGGCGTTTCGGCGCACGGCGGCCCGACGAACCCTGTCACAGAAGGTAATTGTCCGACATGCGTTCTTTATCCGCTTGTGTGAATCTGGTCCCGGCCCTGGCCCCTAGATCCCCCGCAGGAGGCAGATCACCATGGCCAAGAACAAGAGCCGTAACCGCAAGCAGCCGCAGGTCGAGCGTGCCGCGCAGGCGACCCGGCCGTCCGGGGTGGAACCGCAGGACGAGCAGCGCGCCCCGCAGGTGGTGCCCGGTGACACCGTCCGCAAGCGGCAGAAGCGCTTCGGTCACAACTGACGGCGGCGCTCCGGTCGCGACGGCCGCCGCGCGACGGCCGCGACGGACACCGCGCGGCGGCCCGTCGCACGGCGCGGCCCGTCCGCGGTCCGCGCCGTGCCGAGGGGCGCACCCCGCCGCGGGGTGCGCCCCTCGCGCGCGTCGGGCGTCCGCGGGCCTCAGCCCGCGAGGCAGGACGGGCCCAGCAGCACCTTCAGGTCGCCGTAGAGCGCCGGGTCCGGCTTCACCCGGTGCCGGTCCAGGCGCAGCACCGTCGTCTTGCCCGGGCCCTGGAGCTTGATCCGCACCTCGCTGTCGCCCTTGTGCTGGCTGAGGATCTCGCCGAGGCGGCTGACCATGGGCGGGGTGACCTTGACCGCGGGGATGGTGAGGACGACGGGCGCGTTGCTGCCCGCGGCCGACAGGTCGGGGACCATCAGCTCCATCGCGACGAGCCGGGGCACGTCCTCGCGCTTGTCGAGGCGGCCCTTGACGAAGACCACGGCGTCCTCGACGAGTTGGGTCGACACCAGCTGGTAGGTGGCCGGGAAGAACATGCACTCGATGGAGCCGGCCAGGTCCTCGACGGTGGCGATGGCCCAGGCGTTGCCCTGCTTGGTCATCTTGCGCTGCAGGCCGGAGATGATCCCGCCGATGGTGACGACCGCGCCGTCGGCGAAGTCGCCGCCGGTGAGCTGGGAGATGCCGGCGTCGGCCTTGTCGGCCAGGATGTTCTCCAGGCCGAACAGCGGGTGGTCGGAGACGTACAGACCGAGCATCTCCCGCTCCTGGGCGAGCAGGTAGGTCTTGTCCCACTCCTCGGTGGAGAACTCCACGTCCAGGCCGAAGCCGGGCTCGTCGCCGGTCTCCTCGCCCATGCCGCCGAACAGGTCGAACTGGCCCTCGGCCTCCTTGCGCTTGACCGCGACCACGTTGTCGATCATCGGTTCGTACTGCGCCATCAGGCCCTTGCGGGTGTGGCCGAGGGAGTCGAAGGCGCCCGCCTTGATCAGCGATTCGGTGGTGCGCTTGTTGCAGACCACCGCCTCGACCTTGTCCAGGTAGTCGGGGAAGGAGGTGTACTTCCCCTTGGACTTGCGGGTCCTGATGATCGACTCGACCACGTTGGTGCCGACGTTGCGGACGGCGGACAGGCCGAAGAGGATCACGTCGTCGCCCTGCGCGGCGAAGTTCGACTCGGACTCGTTGACGTTCGGCGGCAGCACCCGGATGCCCATGCGGCGGCACTCGTTGAGGTAGACGGCCGACTTGTCCTTGTCGTCCTTGACCGAGGTCAGCAGGGCGGCCATGTACTCGGCGGGGTGGTTGGCCTTCAGGTACGCGGTCCAGTAGGAGACCAGGCCGTACGCGGCGGAGTGGGCCTTGTTGAACGCGTAGCCGGCGAAGGGGACCAGCACGTCCCACAGCGCCTGGATCGCCTCGTCGCTGTAGCCGTTCTTGCGGGCGCCGGCCTGGAAGATGACGAAGTTCTTCTCCAGCTCCTCCGGCTTCTTCTTGCCCATGACGCGGCGGAGGATGTCGGCCTCGCCGAGCGAGTACCCGGCGATGATCTGGGCGGCCTTCTGCACCTGCTCCTGGTAGACGATCAGGCCGTAGGTGACGTCCAGGACCTCCCTGAGCGGCTCCTCCAGCTCCGGGTGGATCGGGGTGATCTCCTGCTGGCCGTTCTTGCGCAGGGCGTAGTTGATGTGCGAGTTCATGCCCATCGGGCCCGGCCGGTACAGGGCCGAGACGGCGGAGATGTCCTCGAAGTTGTCGGGCTTCATCATGCGCAGCAGGGAGCGCATGGGGCCGCCGTCGAACTGGAAGACGCCCAGGGTGTCGCCGCGCTGGAGCAGCTCGAAGGTCGTGGGGTCGTCGAGCGGGAGGCTCAGGAGATCGATGTCGATCCCCTTGTTGGCCTTCACCATCTTGACGGCGTCGTCCATGATCGTGAGGTTGCGCAGGCCCAGGAAGTCCATCTTCAGCAGGCCGAGCGACTCGCAGCTCGGATAGTCCCACTGCGTGATGGTCACGCCGTCGGTGTGCCTGACCCAGACCGGGACGTGCTCGGTGATCGTCTCGCTGGACATGATCACGCCGGCGGCGTGCACGCCCATCTGCCGCACTAGGCCCTCCACGCCGCGCGCGGTGTCGATGACCTTCTTCACGTCCGGCTCGTTCTCGTACATCGACCGCACCTCGCCCGCCTCCGAGTAGCGGGGGTGGCTGGGGTCGGTGATGCCGGACAGCGGGATGCCCTTGCCGAGGACGTCGGCGGGCATGGCCTTGGTGATGCGGTCGCCCATCGCGTACGGGTAGCCGAGCACGCGCGCGGCGTCCTTGATCGCGTTCTTGGCCTTGATGGTGCCGTAGGTGCCGATCTGGGCGACCTTGTCGGCGCCGTACTTCTCCGTCACGTACCGGATCACCTCGGCGCGCCGGCGCTCGTCGAAGTCGATGTCGACGTCGGGCATCGAGATGCGCTCGGGGTTGAGGAACCGCTCGAAGATCAGGCCGTGCGGGATCGGGTCGAGGTCGGTGATGCCGAGGGCGTAGGCGACGATCGAGCCGGCCGCGGAGCCGCGGCCGGGGCCGACGGCGATGCCCTGGCGCTTGGCCCACATGATGAAGTCGGCGACCACGAGGAAGTAGCCCGGGAACCCCATCTGGATGATGACGTCCATCTCGTACTCGGCCTGCTTCATGCGGTCCTCGGGGATGCCGCCCGGGTAGCGGCGCTCCATGCCGCGGCGGACCTCCTCCTGGAACCAGGTGACCTCGGTGTAGCCCTCCGGGATGTCGAACTTCGGCATCAGGTCCCGCTTCTGGAACATGCCGGTGGTGTCGACCATCTCGGCGATCAGCCGGGTGTTGGCGCAGCCCTCCTGCCAGGCGTCGGAGGAGTCGATGGCGTACATCTCCTCCGTGGACTTCAGGTAGTAGCCGGTGCCGTCGAACTTGAAGCGGTCCGGGTCGGAGAGGTTCTTGCCGGTCTGGATGCACAGCAGCGCGTCGTGCGCCTGGGCCTCGTGCGCGTAGGTGTAGTGCGAGTCGTTGGTGACCAGCGGGGGGATGCCGAGCTTCTTCCCGATCTCCAGCAGGCCGTCGCGGACCCGGCGCTCGATCTCGATGCCGTGGTCCATCAGCTCCAGGAAGTAGCGGTCCTTGCCGAAGATGTCCTGGTAGTCGGCGGCGGCCTTGAGGGCCTCGTCGAAGTGGCCGAGGCGCAGCCGGGTCTGCACCTCGCCGGAGGGGCAGCCGGTGGAGGCGACGAGCCCCTCGGACCACTGGGCGATGGTCTCCTTGTCCATCCGGGGCCACTTCTGCAGCCAGCCCTCGGCGTAGGCGTCGGAGGACAGCCGGAAGAGGTTGTGCAGGCCCGTCCTGTCGATCGCCCAGATCGTCTTGTGGGTGTAGCCGCCCGAGCCGGAGACGTCGTCCTTCTTCTGGTGCGGCTGGCCCCACAGGATCTTGCGCTTGTTGCGCCGCGACTCCGGGGCGACGTACGCCTCGATCCCGATGATCGGGGTGATCCCGGCCTTCTGCGCGGAGTGGAAGAAGTCGTACGCCCCGTGCAGGTTGCCGTGGTCGGACATGGCGATGTGCGTCATGCCCATCTCGTTGCAGGCGTCGAACATGTCCTTCAGCCGCGCGGCACCGTCCAGCAGCGAGTACTGGGTGTGGACGTGCAGGTGCGTGAACGGCGGCTTCGACACGTGCGGCCTCCAAGGGAAACGCCGGGCGACGGGGTGCGGACGGTCTGGGGGGACAGCGTCGAAGTCTATGCCTCGGCGCCGACGGACGCGGGCCCGACCCGCGTACCTTCGGGCGGGGGCCGCGGGCACTCCCGCGGACCGCCGCACGTTAGGCAGGGGACGGACCAGCCGTCCCCGAACGTCACGCACCAGGAGGCACCCAGCGATGCCGGTCCCGCAGCTCGACGACGAGCACCGCGGCGAGGAGATCCTCGCCGTCTTCGACACCGCCTTCGGCGAGCTCCTGGCCGCCGACCCGGCCGCGTTCCGCGTGAAGTTCCGGAAGATGGCGGCCTCGGCCTTCGCCTTCTACCGGGGCACGGCGTGCCTCTTCTACCACGACCTCGACCGGGAGGGCGCCGGGAGGGCGCTCGGCGGACCGTACCTGGACGAGCGCACCTCGCGCGTGTGGATCCACGGCGACCTGCACGCGGAGAACTTCGGCACGTACATGGACGCCACCGGCCGGCTGATCTTCAACGTCAACGACTTCGACGAGGCCTACGTCGGCCCCTTCACCTGGGACCTGCAGCGCTTCGCCGCCTCCATCGCGCTGATCGGCTACGCGAAGGCGCTCGGCGACGACCAGATCACCGACCTGGTGCGGGTGTACGCGGGCGCCTACCGGGAGCGGATCCACGCCCTGGCCACCGGCGCCAAGAGCGACGAGGTGCCGCCGTTCACCCTGGACACGGCCCAGGGCCCGCTGCTGGACGCGCTGCGGGACGCCCGCTCGCTGACCCGGTTCGGGCTGCTGGAGTCGATGACGGAGATCCGCGACTTCGAGCGCCGCTTCGCCCCGGGCGGCGGCTCCGTCGAGCTGGACGCGGCCACCCGCTACAAGGTCCTCGCCGCCTTCGACGGCTATCTGGAGACGCTGCCGGAGTCGTCGCTGGCCCGCCCCGACTCCTACCGGGTGAAGGACGTCGTCGGCCGCCGCGGCATCGGCATCGGCTCGGCCGGCCTGCCGTCGTACAACATCCTCCTGGAGGGCTCCACCGACGCCCTGGAGAACGACGTCGTGATCTACCTCAAGCAGGCCCAGACCCCGGCCGTCTCCCGGCATGTGACGGACCCCGCGATCCGCGGCTACTTCCAGCACGAGGGCCACCGCACGGTGATCTCCCAGCGCGCCCTGCAGGCGCACGCCGACCCGTGGCTGGGCTGGACCGAGCTGGACGGCGCGGGCCAGCTGGTCGCCGAGATCTCGCCGTACGCGGTGGACCTCGACTGGGGCGACATCGACGACCCGGCCGAGATCGCCCAGGTGGTCGCCGACCTCGGCCGGGCCACGGCGACGATGCACTCGGCGGCGGACGACCAGTCCGGGGAGTCCCTGGTGCCGTTCTCCACGGAGCGGGCCATCGACGCGGCGATCGCCGCCGACGAGGAGGGCTTCGCCCCGCTGCTGGTCGACTTCGCGCACGACTACGGCGCACGCGCGCGGGCCGACCACCAGATCTTCGTGGACCTGTTCCGCAACGGACGGATCCCGGGACTGTGACGGAAGGATCTCTCACAGCGATCCTTTAGGGTTCTCTTACCGGATCGCGTGACAGACTCTCCTCTCGCTATGGACATATCCGGGACCCAGCTCAGAGCCGTGCGCGCGGCGCTGTTCACGGCACTCGTCGTGACGCTCAGCACCGCGTCGCACGTGCTGCTGTCCCGGGTCCCGCTGCCGCTGAACACGGTGGCCGCGATCGCCGCCGCCGTGTTCGTCCTCGCGTACGCCCTGGCGGGCCGCGAGCGGGGCTTCGGGCGGATCGCCGCGCTGCTGATCCCGCTGGAGCTGGCCGCCGACACGGTCTTCACCACCGGCCAGCACGTCTGCTACGGCCGGGCGGGCGGCCCGGTCGCGGGCCCGCTGCGCTCGGTCGGCTTCGACGTGCTGTGCGGCGACGGCACCAGCGTGGGCGCCCCGCTGGCCCGGGTGACCGGCGCCCCCACCGGCGGCGACCGGCTCGCCGCCCTGCTCGCCCACGCCGAGCCGGGCACCGCCTGGCTGCTGCTCGGCGCACACGTCGGCGTCGGCCTCCTCGCCGCCGCCTGGCTGCGCCGCGGCGAGCGGGCGCTGGCCCAGCTGCTGCGGGCGGTGGCCGTGACCACGTTCCGGCCGCTGCTGCTGGCGGCCGCGGCGGTGACGGTGGGCCGGCCGCCGCGCGCGGGCCGCCCGCCGCGCCCCGGCCACCGCCCGGCCGTCACCCGCGGCCGGATCCTCGCGTACTCCCTGGGACGGCGCGGACCGCCGCGCTCGGCCGGCGCCGTCTGACCCGGCGCCACCGAAGCCCCCGCAGTCCCCCCGACCCACCCCGCACACGACGTGTGCGCGTCCCCATGGAGACACCACCATGAGCAAGCGGAACAGCCAGGCGGCGAAGACGGCGGCCCGTGAGCGGCTGCGCGCCGAGCGCGAGCGCGAGGCCAAGCGCGCCAAGGTCAAGCGCCAGATCGTCGTCGCCTGCTCCCTCGTCGGCGTCCTGGCGATAGCCGGCGGCATCGGCTACTGGGTCGTCCAGGCCAACAAGCCCGGCCACTGGGAGGCGGCCCAGGACGCCAAGCTCGTCAAGCCGGCCAACACCACCGGCGAGAACGGCACGACCGTCGTCATCGGCGAGTCGAGCGCCAAGAAGACCCTGGAGCTGTACGAGGACCCGCGCTGCCCGGTCTGCGCCCAGTTCGAGCAGGCCGTCGGCGAGACCGTCGAGAAGGACGTCGAGGACGGCAAGTACAAGGTCCAGTTCGTCGGCGCCACGTTCATCGACGACAGCACCAACGGCGAGGGCTCCAAGAACGCCCTCAGCGCCCTGGGCGCCGCGCTGGACGTCGGCCCGGAGGCGTTCCTGCAGTACAAGTCCGCGCTGTACTCGGCGAAGTGGCACCCGGAGGAGTCCGACGACAAGTTCAAGGACGACTCCTACCTGATCGAGGTGGCGGACACCGTCGACGCGCTGAAGGGCAACAAGGAGTTCCAGGACGCCGTGAAGAACGGCACCTACGACCGGTGGGCGCTGGAGATGTCGGAGAAGTTCGACGACAGCGGCGTGCGGGGCACCCCGACCCTGAAGATGGACGGCAAGGCGCTCACCACCTCCGCGGGCGGCCCCCCGATGACGGCGGAGGAGTTCACCACGGTCGTCGACGCGGCGCTCAAGGGCTGACCCGCCCCGTCACCGGTCCGCCGGCCGACCGCCGGGGAAAGAGCGGGCGAACTTTTGCCGGTTCGCCCGCTCTCGCGTGTACCGATCAGTAACCTGATCGGCCGTGACCAGTCGACACAGATCATCCGAGACCGTCCACGAGGCATCCGAACGCGCCCGCGGGACGGGCTCGTTCGCCCCGCGCCGCCGTACGGTCGTCAAGGCCGCGGCCGCCACCGCCGCGCTGACCGGCCCGCTCGCCGCCACGGTGCCCGCCCGCGCGGCCGCCGTCCCCGTCTTCCTGCACGGCGTCGCCTCCGGGGACCCGCTGCCCGACGGCGTCCTGCTGTGGACCCGGGTGACGCCCGCGCCCGAGGCGATACCCGGCTCCGGCCTCGGCCCGGACACCGAGGTCGGCTGGGTCGTCGCCCGGGACCGGGCGCTGACCGACGTCGTCGCCGAGGGCTCCGTCACCGCGACCGCCGCCTCCGACCACACCGTGAAGGCCGACGTCCGCGGCCTGGAACCGGCCACCGACTACTGGTTCCGCTTCACCGCCGGGGGCGCCGCCTCCCCCACCGGCCGCACCCGCACCGCCCCGGCGGCGGACGCGGCCGTGCCCAACCTCCGCTTCGGCGTGGTCTCCTGCGCCAACTGGGAGGCCGGCCACTTCGCCGCCTACCGCCATCTCGCGGCCCGCGGCGACCTGGACGCCTGGCTGCACCTGGGCGACTACATCTACGAGTACGGCACCGGCGAGTACGGCACGCGCGGCACGGTCGTGCGCCCCCACGCGCCCGCCCACGAGATCCTCACCCTCGCCGACTACCGCGTCCGGCACGCCCGTTACAAGACCGACCCCGATCTGCAGGCGCTGCACGCGGCGGCCCCGGTCGTCGCCGTCTGGGACGACCACGAGATCGCCAACGACGCCTGGTCGGGCGGTGCGGAGAACCACACCGAGGGCGCGGAGGGCGCCTGGTCCGCCCGCCAGGCCGCGGCCAAGCAGGCCTACTTCGAGTGGATGCCGGTGCGTCCGGCGCTCGCGGGCACCACCTACCGCCGGCTGCGCTTCGGCAGGCTCGCCGACCTCTCCCTGCTGGACCTGCGCTCCTTCCGCTCCCAGCAGGTCTCCCTCGGCGACGGCGGGGTCGACGACCCGGACCGCACGCTCACCGGCCGTGCCCAACTGGACTGGCTGAAGGCCGGGCTGGCCTCCTCCGACACCACCTGGCGGCTGGTCGGCAACTCGGTGATGATCGCGCCGTTCGCGATCGGCTCGCTCTCCGCCGATCTCCTCGAGCCGCTCGCCGAGCTGCTCGGGCTGCCCAAGGAGGGCCTCGCCCTCAACACCGACCAGTGGGACGGCTACACCGACGACCGCCGTGAACTGCTGGCCCACCTGCGCGCCCACGCCGTCCGCAACACGGTCTTCCTGACCGGCGACATCCACATGGCGTGGGCCAACGACGTGCCGGTGAACGCCGGGACGTATCCGCTGTCCGCCTCGGCCGCCACGGAGTTCGTCGTCACCTCGGTCACCTCCGACAACCTCGACGACCTCGTCGGGACGTCCGAGGGCGCGGTCTCCGCGATCGCCGCGCCGGTGATCCGCGCCGCCAACCGGCACGTCCACTGGGTCGACACCGACCGCCACGGCTACGGCGTCCTGGACGTCACCGCCGAGCGCGCGCAGATGGACTTCTACGTCCTGTCCGACCGCACCCGGCGCGACGCCGCCGCGACGTGGGTCCGCTCGTACCGCACGCGCAGCGGCACGCAGCGGGTCGAGCGGAGCTACGACCCCGTGTGATCCCGCTCCGGGGAGTCCTCCGCGGGCTCCGAGGGCTCCGGCGGCTCCTCCAGGGAGGCGAGGAAGCCGAGCGCCACCCGCCAGGTGGCCTCGGCGGCCTCCTCGTCGTAGTCCGGCAGGCCGGGGTCGGTGTACAGGTGGCCGGCCCCGGCGTACCGGTGGACCTCGACGTCGGCGCCGGTGCGGCCCATCTGCAGGTACCAGGCGCTCAGCCAGTCGTCCGTCTCGAACGGGTCCGGCTCGGCGACGTGCAGCTGCACCGGCAGGCCGTCCGCCCGGGCGTTGGGCGCGATGTCCGACGTGCCGTGCAGCAGCAGCAGCCCGCGCGCCCTGTCGTCGCCGAGGGCGAGGGTCTGCGCGACGGAGGCGCCGAGCGAGAACCCGGCGTACACCAGTCCCCGCCCGGAATAGGGGGCGGCGGCGAGGACGGCCCGCTTCAGCAGCTCCTCCCTGCCGATCCCGTCCTGGTGGGCCATGCCCTCCTCGACCGTGTCGAACGTGCGTCCCTCGAAGAGGTCCGGCGTCCACACCTGGTGACCGGCGTCACGCAGCCGGTCCGCGGCCTGGCGCACCGCGGGCCTGAGGCCGTAGGTCGAGTGAAAGAGCATGATGTTCATGAGGCCATGGTGCCAGGCGGGTGTGACGGCGCGGGACCGTGGCACTACCCGCGATCGCCGCGAAGTCACATGTTCATGCCCTCCCGGGGCCGGTTAGGTTCGCAGGCATGGAGAACCTGCTACGACCGCTGATCGTGGTCGGCGGCTCGGTCGTGCTCACACTGGCGCTCGGCTGGGCCGCCGACCTGCTGCTGCGCAAGGCGGACGAACGGCATCACGAGACCCCGCTGTGGGGCCTGCTGCGCCGTGGCCGCATCCCCTTCCAGCTCGTCCTGTGCGCGGCCCTGCTGAGGGGGGCGTACGACGAGGCGCAGCTGCTGGTGGACCACCGGGTCGCCGTCGGCCGGACGCTGACCCTGGTGCTGATCGGGGCGGCCGCCTGGCTGGTGATCCGCATCGCGGCCGCCGTCGTCGAGACGTCCTTCAGCCGCTACGCGCACGCCCGCGCCCACCGCGACCCGGCCCGGGTCCGCCGGGTGCGCACCCAGGTGACGCTGATCAGGCGGGTGGTCTCCGCGATCGTCGGGGTGGTGGCCGTGGCGGCGATGCTGCTGACGTTCCCGACGTTCCGCGCGGCGGGCGCCTCGCTGCTGGCCTCGGCCGGCATCCTCGGCGTCGTCGCCGGTGTCGCCGCCCAGTCCACGCTCAGCAACATGTTCGCCGGGCTGCAGATCGCCTTCGGGGACATGGTGCGCATCGGGGACACCGTGGTGGTGGAGGGCGAGTGGGGCACGGTCGAGGAGATAACGCTGACGTTCCTGACCGTGCGCACCTGGGACGAGCGGCGGATCACGATGCCGGTGTCGTACTTCACGTCGAAGCCGTTCGAGAACTGGTCGCGCGGCACCCCGCAGATGACCGGCATCGTCTACTGGCACCTCGACCACACGGCCCCGCTGGACGCGATGCGCGACAAGCTCCGGGACATCCTGCGCGAGTGCCCGGCCTGGGACGGCCGCGCCTACGGCCTGGACGTCACCGACACCACCCCGAGCACCCTGCAGGTGCGGGGCCTGGTGACGGCGAAGGACGCCGACGACCTGTGGACGCTGCGGGTCACGGTCCGCGAGCGGATGATCCGCTGGCTGGCCGAGGAGCACCCCTACGCCCTGCCCCGGGTCAACACGGCGGACGCGGTGCCGCCGCCGGGGCACGGCGGGCGCCGCCCGTCCCCGGACGGGGTGCCCGCCCAGCGCCGCTACCACGGACGGCCGGAGCGCTGAGCGCTCGGCGCCGGGGCGTTGCTCAGTGGCCGCGCTCGGCGCCGCCGTTGACCTGGATGATCTGCGAGGTGATGTGCCCGGCGGCCGGGGAGGCCAGCCAGTGCAGGGTCGCGGCGACGTCCCCGGGCCGCCCGGCCCGTCCCGTCGAGGTCTCGGCGACGAGCCGCGCCCGCCGCTCCTCGTCCATCGCGTCGCCGAAGAACTCGGTGTCCTCGACGTAGCCGGGCGCGACCACGTTCACGGTGACGCCGCGCGGCCCCAGCTCCCGGGCCAGGGCGTGGGCGTACGGGTGCAGCGCCGCCTTGGCCGCCGCGTACGCCCCTTTGCCGGAGCCCCGGTAGGCGGCGATGGAGCCGAGGAACAGCACCCGCCCCCCGGGATCGGCGAGCCGGTCCTTCAGGGCCTCGGTGAGCAGGACCGCGGTGAGGGTGTTGAGCCTGAAGTTGAGGGTCCAGTCGTGCAGCACGGCGTCGAGCGGATCGTCGCCGTCCGCCTCCGCCCCCGGCTCCCGGTACCCGGCGCCTCCGGCACTGTGGATCAGGACGTCCACGGTGCCCAGCTCCGCGGCCACGAACCGCTCCACCGCGCGTACGCCGCGCGGGTCGCCGAGGTCCGCCGCACAGGTGAGCGCGCCGGGCACCCCGGCCCGCTCCAGCACCGCGGCCCGCCGCCCGAGCAGCAGCACCCGGTCCCCGTCCGCCGCGAAGGCCCGGGCCGCGGCGAGTCCGATCCCCGTGCCCCCACCACTGATCACGACGTTGCGAGTCATGACCGGAGCCTATCGGGAGGACCGCGCGAAGGTCGGGCGAGCGAGCGGGCTCACCGCAGACTGCGCACGTCGAGATGGCGCAGCACCCGGTCCACGATCTCCGGGTCGGCCCCGGGTTCGCTGCGCGCGGCCAGCACCTCGTGCCGCGCGGCGCTCAGCATCTCCTGGTGGATCCGCCGGATCCGCTTCAGCCGCCGCACCCGCTGCCGGTGCGCCTCCCGCCGCTCCTCGTCCGCCAGGTCGGGACTGATCCGCACGCCGATCTCGAAGGCCCGCCGCAGCATCTGCTCGGACAGCTCCTCCGGCAGTTCCTCCGCCGACTCGATCTCCCGGAGCCGGCCGCGGGCCGCCCTGGCCGCCCGCACGGCGAGCTCCTTCTCGAACTCCTTCTCCCGCTCCGTGTCGGCCCGCACCCCGAGCCGCCTCACCAGCCAGGGCAGCGTCAGCCCCTGCACCACCAGCGTCGCCAGGATCACGCCGAACGCGATGAACACCATCTCGTTCCGGCCGGGGAAGGGCGCCCCGTCCCCGGTCGTCAGCGGAATCGCCAGCGCCAGCGCCACCGAGGCCACGCCGCGCATCCCCGACCACCACATGACGACGGTCTCCCGCCGGCTCACCGGAATGTCCTCGTCGTGGTCCCGGCGGGCGTGCAGCCGCTTGGTCAGCCAGGTCGCCGGCAGCAGCCACAGCAGCCGGACGAGGACGACCACGCCCACCACCGCCGCCGACCAGCCGAGCAGCTCGCCCCACCGCCCGGAGGCGGTGCGCAGCGCGTTGTGCAGCTCCAGCCCGATCAGCCCGAACGCCACCCCGGTGACGAGCGTGTCGACGACGCTCCAGAAGGTGTGCCCGGCCAGGCGGGTCATCACGTCGTCGGGGTCGGTGCCGTACTCGGCGAGGAACAGCGCGGTGGTGAGCACGGCGAGCACACCGGAGCCGTGCAGTTCCTCGGCCATGACGTAGGAGGCGTACGGCACCAGCAGCGTCAGCCCGATCTGCAGGGTCGCGTCCTCCAGCAGGTCCAGCAGGCGGTTGGCGCCCCAGCCCAGCGCGAGCCCCACCGCGACGGCGACGGCGGCGGACAGCACCAGCTCCAGCCCGGCCCGCCACGGCGAGAAGGTCCCGCTGACCGCGGCGGCGATCGCCACGTGGTACAGCACGATGGCCGTCACGTCGTTGAAGAGGCCCTCGCCCTCCAGGATGGACACCAGCCGGCGGGGCAGCCCGAGCCGCCCGGCGACGGCGGTGGCGGCGACCGGGTCCGGCGGCGCGATCAGCGCGCCGAGCGCGAACGCGGCGGCGAGCGGCAGCCCCGGCACGATCGCGTGGGCCACCACGGCCACGCACGTCATGGTGACGAACACCAGCGCCACCGCCAGCAGGAAGATCGGCCGTTTGTTGGCCGCGAACTGCCGCCAGGAGGTCCGCCGCACCGCGGCGTACAGCAGCGGCGGCAGCAGCAGGGGCAGGATCAGGTCCGGCGGGACGTCGACGTTCGGCACGAAGCCGGGCAGGGCCAGGGCGATCCCGAGCAGGGTCATCAGCACCGGCGCCGGCAGCCCGAGCCGGTCTCCGACCGGGACGCTCACCAGGGCCCCGAGCAGCAGCAGGAACAACAGGGCCAACTGGTCCACGGTCGGCGCTCCGGTGGCTCTCGGCGATCACAGGGCAGACTTCAAGACTGCCACGTCACCGCTCTCACCAGCCTCGTCGTCCCCTCGGGCTACAGGGCGCGCCGCATCGCCCGGTGGGGTATCCCCGCGTCGGGGAACTCGGGCCCGTACGCCTCGTACCCGAGCCGCTCGTAGAAGCCCAGGGCGTGCGTCTGCGCGTGCAGGTCGACCGCGGTGAGGCCCCGCGCGCGGGCGGCGTCCTCGACGGCCCGCACCAGGGCGGCGCCGACGCCCAGCCCGCGGGCGGCCTTCGTCACGGCCAGCCGCCCCAGCGACCCCACGGACGCGTCGCCGCCGGTCCTGGCGGCGGCCGCCGCGCCGTGCAGCAGCCGCCCGGTGCCGAGCGGCAGCCCGTCCTCCCGGACCGCCAGGACGTGCACGGCCCCGGCGTCGTACGCGTCGTACTCGATGTCCTCCGGGACGCCCTGCTCGGCGACGAAGACCTCCTTGCGCACGGCGAAGCACGCCTCGCGGTCGGCGGGGTCCTCCGCGATCCGCACCACGTACGGCGGGGCGCTCATGCGTAGGTCTCCTCACGGACCTGGTCCAGGGCCTGCTGCAGGTCCTGCGGGTAGTCGCAGGCGAACTCCGCCCACTCGCCGGTGCCGGGGTGCTCGAAGCCGAGCCGCACGGCGTGCAGCCACTGCCGGGTCAGGCCGAGGCGTTTGGCGAGGGTCGGGTCGGCGCCGTAGGTCAGGTCGCCGACGCAGGGGTGGCGGTGGGCGGCCATGTGGACGCGGATCTGGTGGGTGCGGCCGGTCTCCAGCTTCACGTCGAGCAGGGAGGCCGCGCGGAACGCCTCGATCAGGTCGTAGTGCGTGACGGAGGGCTTGCCGTCGGCGGTGACCGCCCACTTGTAGTCGTGGTTGGGGTGCCGGCCGATGGGCGCGTCGATGGTGCCGCTGGTCGGGTCGGGGTGGCCCTGGACGAGCGTGTGGTAGCGCTTGTCGACGGTGCGCTCCTTGAACTGGCGCTTGAGCGAGGTGTACGCGTACTCCGACTTGGCCACCACCATCAGCCCGGACGTGCCGACGTCGAGGCGGTGGACGATGCCCTGGCGCTCGGCGGCGCCGGAGGTGGAGATGCGGTACCCGGCGGCGGCGAGCCCGCCGATCACCGTCGGCCCGGTCCAGCCCGGCGACGGGTGGGCGGCGACGCCGACCGGCTTGACGATCACGACCACGTCGTCGTCGTCGTGCACGATCTCCATGCCCTCGACCGGCTCGGCGACCACCTGCACCGGCGCGGGCGCCTGCGGCATCTCGACCTCCAGCCAGGCCCCGCCGCGCACCCGCTCCGACTTGCCGACCACCGAGCCGTCGACCGTGACCTTCCCCGCCGCCGCCAGCTCGGCGGCCTTGGTGCGGGAGAAGCCGAACATGCGGGAGATGGCGGCGTCGACACGCTCGCCCTCCAGGCCGTCGGGCACGGGCAGGGTGCGGATCTCGGGAATCGTGCTCACCCGTCGAGTATGCCGGACGGGTCCGGCAGTCCCGTACGCGCGCCCGCGGGCCGGCGCCGGGCGCGGGCGTGAGCGGCGGCCGGGAGCGGCCGCGTACCCGCCCCCGCGGGCAGCTCCCGCAGGCCCGGCGGCCTCAGTCCTTGTGGACGGTCCCGTCCGGGTCGAGCCCCTTGAACGACAGCAGCACGATCAGGATGCCGCCGCACACGATCGCCGAGTCGGCGAGGTTGAACACCGCGAAGTGCTTGGGCGCGATGAAGTCGACGACCGCTCCCTGGAAGACGCCCGGCGACCGGAAGATCCGGTCGGTGAGGTTGCCGAGCGCGCCGCCGAGCAGCAGCCCGAGCGCGACCGCCCAGGGCAGGCTGTAGAGCTTGCGCGCGAGCCGGGCGATCACCACGATCACGGCCGCCGCGATCACCGTGAAGATCACGGTGAAGGCCTCGCCGAAGCCGAAGGCCGCGCCCGCGTTGCGGATCGCCTCGAACCGCAGCCAGTCCCCGACGATCTCGATGGGCGGGTGGTGCTCCAGCTTGGCGACCACGATCATCTTGCTGATCAGGTCGAGGGCGTAGGCGATGGCGGCGACCGCGAACAGCACGGCGACGCGCCGCTTCCCCCGGGGCCGCCCGGCCGCGCCGCCCGCCGTCCCGTCCGCGCCGGCCGCCTGCTCGTCCACGCCGGCCGGCGCCCCGGCCGTCCCGTCGGCGCCGGGGGCGCCGGCCGGGGTCCGTGCCGTCTCGGCGCCGGGCCGCTCACCCGACGCGTGTCCGCCGGGCCGCTGCTCCGCCCGTGCCGCGTCCGGGGTGTCGTCCGGCGTACCGATGATGCGCTCCGCCTCTGCCACGTGAGTCCCTCAACCTAGGTGCCTGACTGAGGACGAGGGTACGGCACGCCTTCCACGGCGCACGTGCTCAGGAGGCGCGCGGAGGGCCGGTCAGTACCGGCGCTCCTGCTTCTGCTTGCACTCGACGCACAGGGTGGCCCGCGGGAAGGCCTGCATCCGGGCCTTGCCGATGGGGTTGCCGCAGTTCTCGCACAGGCCGTAGGTGCCCGCGTCGAGGCGTTCGAGGGCGCGCTCGGTCTGGGTGAGCATCTCGCGCGCGTTGGCGGCGAGCGCCAGCTCGTGCTCCCGCGTGATGTTCTTGGTGCCGGTGTCCGCCTGGTCGTCGCCCGCGCCGTCCCCGGAATCCCGCATCAGGCCGGCGAGCGACCGCTCCGACGAGGTGATCTCCGCGCGCAGCCGGGCCTCCTCGGACTGCAGCTCGGTGCGGGCCTCCTCGACCTCTTCCGGGGTCCAGGGGTCCTCACCGGGGCGCACCGCCAGTTCACCCGGCTCCGCCGCGGCGAACCGTGCCTTCGGAACGGCGGTCTTCGCCGCCGTGGCCGTGCCAGGAGTCTTCTTCCCAACCACTGTCGTGGCTCCCGTCTGCTCCGCGGTCTGCGCCGCGTCCACCTTCTTGACCGTGCTCTTCCTGCCCGCGCCGGCCCTGGCGGTACTCCTCCCGGCCGCGCGTTTCCCGGTGCCGCCCCCGCCGGCACCGCCCTCCTCGGCCGCCTTCCCCGCCGCCCCCCGGGCGGCCGTCGCCCCGGGGACCGCCCCGGTGGCCGTCTCCCCTGGGGCCGTCGCGTCCGAGCCGGTCCTCCCGGCGCCCCCTTTCCCCCTCGTGCCCTTCCCCGGCGCCGCCTTCCGCGGCGAGGCCGCCTTCCCGGCCACCGCCTTCTCGACCGCCGCCTTCCTCACGGCCCCTTTCGCGGCGGCCGTCCTCCCCTCGGCCGTCCCCTCAGGTGCCGCGTCCTTCCCTTCGGGCACCGGCCTCCCGGCGACGGCCCTCCTCTCCGCCGCCGCCTTCCCCCCGCCGCCGGCCCCCCGCACCGCCTTCGCCGCATCCGTCCCGGCCGCCCCTGCCCGCGCGCTCTTCCTCCCCGCCCCGTCTCCGGCCGCGTCCGCGGAGGCACGCGTGCCCCCGGAGGCGTTCGCGGACCTGCCCGCCGACTGCTGTACGGCGGTCTTCTTCGCCACCATGGCCGCGGCCCCTTCACATATTGTGATCTTGCTCGCGAATCGTGCTGGGACGATAAATCGACTTGAGTCCCGCGGCAACGGGGCGAACCGACCGATCCGCACGCCCCGCGGATACCGCGCGGCGAGCCTGCATCCGTTGTGCCCAGCTCCCCGCCGGGTATGCCGCCGAGCCGCGTGTCCCGGGATGCGGGCAGGCGTACCGCGCCATTCGGGTCACGTCGGGCGATACGACGCCCCGCGCCCCGGGCAGCCGGAAACCGGTCGGCCGCCGCCCGCGCAGCGCCGTACACTGGGCGGAGCGAAAAGCGTGGATGGGGACGAGTAGCGGCGTACGCAGCCCAGAGCGACCCGGGGACGGTGTGAGCCCGGGGGCGAGCGCGACGTGAAGATCACCCCGGAGCCGCCGGAAGAAAGCCGCGGGGAGCACTCACGGCGAGTAGAACCGGCATCGCGACCTCAATGAGGGGGCTCACCGGTGCACACTCCGCGTCGGGGGGCCAAGGAGGGTGGTACCGCGGGAGCGCGCCGCAGACGGCGCCGGAAGACACAGCTCTCGTCCCTCCGACGGAAGGCAGCAAGTCCGTTGGAGGAAGCTCGCAGATGACAGAGCCGACGTACCGCCAGGTGCCCGCCCAGGTCGACCTGCCCGCCCTCGAGCACGCCGTGCTCGACTTCTGGCGCGAGCAGAAGATCTTCGCCAAGAGCCTGGAGCAGTCCGAGGGCCGCCCCGAGTGGGTGTTCTATGAGGGCCCGCCCACCGCCAACGGCATGCCCGGCGCCCACCACATCGAGGCGCGCGTCTTCAAGGACGTCTTCCCCCGTTTCCGCACCATGCGCGGCTACCACGTGGCCCGCAAGGCCGGCTGGGACTGCCACGGCCTGCCCGTGGAGCTCGCGGTGGAGAAGGAGCTCGGCTTCTCCGGCAAGAAGGACATCGAGGCGTACGGCATCGCCGAGTTCAACGCCAAGTGCCGCGAGTCCGTGCTCCGCCACACCGACGCCTTCTCCGAGCTGACGACCCGCATGGGCTACTGGGTCGACCTCGACGAGGCGTACATCACCATGAAGCCCGAGTACATCGAGTCCGTCTGGTGGTCGCTGAAGGAGATCTTCAACAAGGGGCTGCTGGTCCAGGACCACCGCGTCGCCCCCTGGTGCCCCCGCTGCGGCACCGGCCTGTCCGACCACGAGCTGGCGCAGGGCTACGAGACGGTCGTCGACCCGTCGGTGTACGTCCGCTTCCCCCTCACCTCCGGCCCGCTCGCCGGCCAGGCCGCCCTCCTGGTGTGGACGACCACGCCGTGGACGCTGGTCTCCAACACCGCGGTCGCCGCGCACCCCGAGGTCACCTACGTCGTCGCGACCAACGGCGAGGAGCAGCTCGTCGTGGCCGAACCGCTCCTGGCCAAGGCGCTCGGCGAGGGCTGGGAGGCCACCGGGCGGACCTTCACCGGCGCCGAGATGGAGCGCTGGACCTACCGGCGCCCGTTCGAGCTGGTGGAGTTCCCGGAGCCGGCCCACTTCGTGGTGAACGCCGAGTACGTCACCACCGAGGACGGCACCGGCCTGGTCCACCAGTCCCCCGCCTTCGGCGAGGACGACCTGAGGGTCTGCCGCTCCTACGGCCTGCCGGTGGTGAACCCGATCCGCCCGGACGGCACCTTCGCCGAGGACGTCCCCCTGGTCGGCGGCGTCTTCTTCAAGAAGGCGGACGAGAAGCTCACCGAGGACCTCCAGCAGCGCGGCCTGCTCTTCAAGCACCTCCCGTACGAGCACAGCTACCCGCACTGCTGGCGCTGCCACACCGCGCTCCTCTACTACGCGCAGCCGTCCTGGTACATCCGCACCACCGTCGTCAAGGACCGCCTCCTGGCGGAGAACGAGAGGACCAACTGGTTCCCGGAGACGGTCAAGCACGGCCGGTACGGCGACTGGCTGAACAACAACATCGACTGGGCGCTGTCCCGCAACCGCTACTGGGGCACCCCGCTGCCGATCTGGCGCTGCGCGGACGACCACCTCACCTGCGTCGGCTCGCTCACCGAGCTCACCGAGCTGACCGGCACCGACCAGTCGGGCCTCGACCCGCACCGTCCCTACATCGACGAGGTCACCTTCGCCTGCCCGCACGAGGGCTGCGGAAAGACCGCCACGCGCGTGCCTGAGGTCATCGACGCCTGGTACGACTCGGGCTCGATGCCGTTCGCGCAGTGGGGCTACCCCTACAAGAACAAGGAACTCTTCGAGTCCCGCTACCCGGCCCAGTTCATCAGCGAGGCCATCGACCAGACCCGCGGCTGGTTCTACACGCTGATGGCGGTCGGCACGCTCGTCTTCGACAGGTCGCCGTACGAGAACGTGGTCTGCCTCGGCCACATCCTCGCCGAGGACGGCCGGAAGATGTCCAAGCACCTGGGCAACATCCTCCAGCCGATCCCGCTCATGGACCAGCACGGCGCCGACGCGGTCCGCTGGTTCATGGCGGCCGGCGGCTCCCCCTGGGCGGCCCGCCGCGTCGGCCACAACACCATCCAGGAAGTGGTCCGCAAGACGCTCCTCACCTACTGGAACACGGTCGCCTTCCAGGCCCTGTACGCCCGTACCGCGGGCTGGGCGCCGGGCGAGGACGACCCGGCCCCGGCCGACCGCCCGCTGCTGGACCGCTGGCTGCTGTCCGAGCTGCACGCGCTCACCGACCAGGTCACCCGGTCCCTGGAGGGGTACGACACCCAGCGCGCCGGCAAGCTGCTGTCCGCGTTCGTCGACGACCTGTCCAACTGGTACGTGCGCCGCTCCCGGCGCCGCTTCTGGCAGGGCGACCGGGCCGCGCTGCGCACGCTGCACGAGGTGCTGGAGACCGTCACCAAGCTGATGGCGCCGATCACCCCGTTCATCACCGAGCGGGTGTGGCAGGACCTGGTCGTCCCGGTCACCCCGGGCGCCCCGGAGTCGGTGCACCTGTCCTCCTGGCCGGAGGCGGACCTGACCGCCATCGACCCGGAGCTGTCGCGGCAGATGGTGCTGGTCCGCCGGCTGGTCGAGCTGGGCCGTGCCACGCGCGCGGAGTCCGGCGTCAAGACGCGCCAGCCGCTGCGGCGCGCCCTGATCGCGGCCACCGGCTTCGACTCCCTCGACCCCGAGCTGCACACGCAGATCACCGAGGAGCTGAACGTCGAGTCCCTGGCGTCGCTGAGCGAGGTGGGCGGCTCCCTGGTGGACACCACCGCCAAGGCCAACTTCCGCGCGCTCGGCAAGCGGTTCGGCAAGCGCGTCCAGGACGTGGCCAAGGCCATCGCGAACGCCGACGCGGCCGCCCTGTCCCTGGCCCTGCGCGAGGGCACGGCGTCGGTCGAGGTCGACGGCGAGACGATCACCCTGGCCCCCGACGAGGTCATCATCACCGAGACCCCGCGCGAGGGCTGGTCGGTGGCCTCCGACGCGGGCGCCACAGTCGCCCTCGACCTGGAGATCACCGAGGAGCTGCGCCGGGCGGGCCTGGCCCGTGACGCGATCCGGCTGATCCAGGAGGCCCGCAAGAACAGCGGCCTCGACGTCGCCGACCGCATCGCCCTGCGCTGGACGGCCACGGACCCGGCGACCGTCGACGCCCTGACCGGCCACTCCGCCCTGATCGCCGACGAGGTCCTCGCCACCGACTTCGCCCAGGGCGAGGCGGACGACACCTACGGGGACCCGTTCACGGACGAGGGCCTGACGCTGACCTTCCGCCTGCGCAAGGCGTAACCGCGCGCGGCGTGACCGCGCACCCACCGGGGCCCGGGACCATCGAAGAAACCGATGGTCCCGGGCCTTCCGCGTCGCTTCCGTGCGCCCCCGCCCGCCCCCGGACGACCCCGCCCACGGCCCTCGAACGCGCGTAGCACAAGGGCGGGGCCCCGGACCGAAGTCCGGGGCCCCGCCCTGAACGCTGCCGACTCCTACGTCGCCCTGCGACCCGTCAGTTGTCGTCCTCGTCGATCAGGAACCCGCGCATCGGCGAGGGGGCCTGGCCCATCGGGGACGGGCTCTGCGGCCGGACCGGAGCCATCGGCTGGGTCATCGCCGGAGACATCTGCTGCTGACCGCCGTAGGACGGAGCGGACGGCGAGGGGCCGCCGCCCATGCCCTGGTTGCCGCCGTACGACGGGGCGCTCGCGCCGGCCGGGGCCATGGAGGGCGCCGGGGACGGCGGGAGGGAGGCCGTCGCGGGCGTGCGCGGCGGGGCGAGCGAGTCGTCGGCCTGGGTCTCCAGCTGGCGCAGCTGCGACTCCAGGTAGGACTTCAGCCGCGTGCGGTACTCGCGCTCGAAGCCGCGCAGGTCCTCGACCTTGCGCTCCAGCGTGGCGCGGGCGGACTCCAGGGAGCCCATCGCGACGCGGTGCTTCTCCTGCGCGTCCCGCTCCAGGGCGTCGGCCTTGGCACGGGCGTCCCGCTCCAGGCCCTCGGCGCGCGAACGGGCCTCGCCGACGATCTTGTTCGCCTCGGAGCGGGCCTCGGCGATCGCCTGGTCGGCGGTCTGCTGGGCCAGCGAGAGGACACGGGCGGCGCTGTCGCCGCCGGGACCCTGCCCCATCGGGCCGGGACCCATGGGTCCGCCCATCGGGCCGGGACCCATCTGGCCCTGCATCGGACCCTGACCCATCGGACCAGGACCCTGGCCCATCGGGCCGGGACCCTGCGGGCCACCCTGACCGCCGGGACCGGCGGGCAGCTGAGGAGCACCGCTCGGCAGCTGGGGGGGACCACCCATGGGGCCGCCCATCTGCTGCTGCGGCGGGCCCGATATGCCGGCGGGGACGGGAGCGCCGGGACCGCGCATGCCCTGCTGAGGCATGCCCTGCTGCTGGGGCATACCCTGCTGCTGGTCCTGCTGCTGCTCCGGAGGCTTGCGCATGTTCTGCTGGTTCTGCGCGGCGGCGCGCGTGGCGGCGGCCAGCTTGGCGCGCAGGTCCTCGTTCTCGCGGAGCAGGCGGGTCAGTTCGGCTTCGACCTCGTCGAGGAAGGCATCGACCTCGTCCTCGTCATAGCCTTCTCGGAGGCGGACGGTCGTGAACTGCTTGTTCCGCACGTCCTCGGGGGTCAACGGCATCTCTTCACCTCAACGTAGTCGTCGGCATTCGGCAAGCCCGTATCTCTCTCATCGCTCACAGCCGGCTCACGATCGAGATCAGGATGTAGACGATGATCATCAGTACGAAGAAGGACAGGTCGAGCGCCACGCCCCCGAGACGCAGCGGCGGGATGAACCGCCGCAGAAGCTTCAGCGGTGGATCGGTGACAGTGTAGGTGGCCTCCAGGACGACCACCATCGCCTTGCCGGGTTGCCACGAGCGGGCGAACTGGAAGACGTAGTCCATGACCAACCGGAAGATGAGCACGATGAGGAAGCACATCAGCGCGATGTAGACGACGTCCAGGACCACGCTCATGACCTGTACTTCCCTCTCCCCTGTGCCGTGCTGCTGGGTGCTGCTGTGTACTGCTGTTTCCGGTGGTGCGTCTCAGCTCTGGTTGAAGAACCCGCCCTCTGCGATGCGGGCCTTGTCCTCCGCCGTGACATCGACGTTAGCAGGCGACAACAGAAACACCTTCTGCGTCACCCGCTCGATACTGCCGTGAAGACCAAACACCAAACCGGCCGCAAAGTCGACAAGTCGCTTCGCGTCTGTGTCATCCATCTCAGTCAGATTCATGATCACCGGAGTGCCCTCACGGAAGTGTTCCCCGATGGTACGGGCCTCGTTGTAGGTCCGGGGGTGAAGCGTGGTGATCCGGTAAGGCTCTCGTTCGGACACGACCTTGGGCATGATGACCGGTGCGCTCTTTTCCAGGCTCGCGCGTTCTTGTGTGATGGATGCCACGGGCGCGATGCGCGCCGGACGGCTGGATTCCGCGGGTAGCGAAGCGGACCGTGCGACCGGCTCGCGCGGCGCGGGCGGCTGTACGACTCGTGCCTCTTCGTCCCTTTGGGGCTGATGTGAACCGTGGGACTGGTGCGACGGCTCGTGCCGCCGGTGGTCCCGCTCGGGTTCCGGGTCCAGTTCGGGCTCGAAGTCGTCGTCGGGGTCGAACCCCCGGCCGTCGTACCCATCGTCCTCCACGAGGCCGAGGTAGACCGCCATCTTGCGCATCGCGCCGGCCATTCTCTGAGTCCTCCGCTCTGTGGTGGATCGGCTGACGACTGCCAAGTCCTGCGATCCACGTGGTCGTTATGTCCGCTGTTCGGCGGTAATGACCATATTTTCTGCTGTGGTCCGACTTCCTGGCGACGTTACCCGAGCCTGGAGCGGACTCCGAGTACCGCGCTGCCGACGCGCACATGTGTCGCACCAGCCGTCACGGCCTGCTCGAGGTCCGCACTCATCCCTGCCGAGACCATGGTGGCAGCCGGATGGCTCCGGCGCAGGTCAGTCGACAAATCCATCAACCGATCGAACGCCGCCCGTTCGCGTCCCGCGTACTCCCCGGTGAGCGGGGCGACGGTCATCAGTCCGTCGAGCCGCAGTCCCGGAGCCCCGGCGACGAGATCGGCCAACTCCCCGATGCCATCGGGCGCCACCCCGCCCCGCTCGCCCCGTCCGTTCTCCCCCGCGTCGAGCGCGACCTGGACGAGGCACCCGATCTCGCGCCCGGCCCGCACGGCCTCCCGGGAGAGGACCGTGACGAGCTTGGCACGATCGACGGACTGCACGAAGTCCGCGTAACCGGCCACGGAGCGAACCTTGTTGGTCTGCAACTGACCCACGAAGTGCCAGGTAAGAGGCAGATCCGAGCAGGCGGCGGCCTTGGGCGCGGCGTCCTGGTCGCGGTTCTCGGCGACGTGGCGCACGCCGAGCTCCGCCAGGATCCGCACGTCGCTCGCGGGATAGGTCTTGGTGACCACGATCAGGGTCACCTCCTCGCGCTCCCGCCCGGCGGCGGCGCAGGCGGCCGCGATGCGCCTTTCGACTTTCGCCAGGTTCGCGGCGAGCTCGTCCTTACGGTCCGTCATCTCTCATCAATCCAGCCACACATAGCCCGCGAGCCGCCCGGTGGTGCGGTCGCGGCGGTACGAGAAGTGGTCGCGCGACTCCCGCGTGCACACCGGCGACTGCGCCTGGTCGCGCACCCCGAGCCGGTCGAGCTGCGCGCGCACCCCGGCGCTCACGTCGACCGCCGGCGTGCCCCAGCTCGTCTCGGCGTACGCCGCCGGCTCGACGGCGGCCACCTCGGCGCGCATCTCCTCCGGCACCTCGTAGCACCGGCCGCAGACCGCGGGCCCGGTGCGGGCGACGATCCGGTCCGGCTCGGCGCCGAGTTCGATCATGGCCCGCACGGCGGCGGGGACGACCCCGGCGATCATGCCGGGCCGGCCGGCGTGGGCCGCGGCGGCGATCCCGGCGACGGGGTCGGCGAGCAGCACGGGGGTGCAGTCGGCGGTGAGCACGGCGAGGGCGAGACCCCGCTCGGCCGTGACGACCGCGTCGACCTCCGGCACGGGGCGGTCCCCCCAGGGGCCGTCGACCACCGCCACGTCCGGCCCGTGCACCTGGTTCATCCAGACCACCCGGCCCGGGTCGAGGCCCAGGGACTCGGCCGCCAGCTCCCGGTTGGCACGTACGGCGCCGGGGTCGTCACCGACCGCTCCGCCGAGGTTGAGCTCCTCATACGGAGCGGCGCTCACTCCGCCCCACCGGTCGGTGAAGGCGAAGTGCGCGCCGCTCACGTTCTCGCGCTGTCCTATCACGTCAGGAGGATCACTTGAGGAAGTCCGGCACGTCCAGCTCCTCGGCCGCGCTGTCCGCGTAGGTCCGGGACGGCGGGACCGGCGGGGCGACCGGCGGGAGGTCGACGACCGGCTCCGGGGCGGGCTCGGGTTCCTCCTTCGGCTTGACGCTGCCGAGCGAGCCGAAGGACGGGCGGCTCTCGGGCTGCCGCACCGGAGCGGGCTCCTCGCGCTTGGCCGAGGACGAGCCGAGGACGTTGTCCCGGCGGGCCGGGGGCTGGCCCCCGTCGAAGCCGGCCGCGATCACGGTGACCCGGACCTCGTCGCCGAGGGCGTCGTCGATCACCGCGCCGAAGATGATGTTGGCTTCGGGGTGGGCGGCCTCACTGACCAGCTGGGCGGCCTCGTTGATCTCGAACAGGCCGAGGTCGGAGCCGCCGGAGATGGAGAGCAGCACACCGCGGGCGCCGTCGATGGAGGCCTCCAGCAGCGGCGAGGAGATCGCCATCTCGGCCGCGGCCACCGCGCGGTCGTCGCCGCGGGCCGAGCCGATGCCCATGAGGGCCGAACCGGCCTCGGACATGACCGACTTGACGTCGGCGAAGTCGAGGTTGATCAGGCCGGGGGTGGTGATGAGGTCGGTGATGCCCTGCACACCGGAGAGCAGGACCTGGTCGGCCGACTTGAAGGCGTCCAGGACCGAGACCTGGCGGTCCGAGATGGACAGCAGCCGGTCGTTCGGGATGACGATGAGGGTGTCGACCTCTTCGCGGAGTTCGGCGATGCCGTCCTCGGCCTGGTTGGCGCGGCGCCGCCCCTCGAAGGTGAACGGGCGCGTCACCACACCGATGGTGAGGGCGCCGAGGGAGCGGGCGATGTTGGCCACGACGGGCGCGCCGCCGGTGCCGGTGCCGCCGCCTTCACCGGCTGTCACGAAGACCATGTCGGCCCCCTTGAGGACCTCCTCGATCTCCTCGCGGTGGTCCTCGGCTGCCTTGCGGCCGACGGCCGGGTTGGCTCCGGCGCCGAGTCCGCGGGTGAGTTCACGGCCGACGTCCAGCTTGACGTCGGCGTCGCTCATCAACAGAGCTTGCGCGTCGGTGTTGATGGCGATGAACTCGACGCCCTTGAGACCGACCTCGATCATCCGGTTGATGGCATTGACACCACCGCCGCCGACACCGATGACTTTGATGACTGCGAGGTAGTTCTGCGGTGCTGCCACGTCGAAGGCCTCTCGCCTCGAGTTACGTGTCGCCGACCCGTCGAAGCACTGCTGCCCCGCGATCCGACGACTGATGCCGAATGGGACGGTCCGTTTCGCCGACCCGAACCCTAACGTTGAAGTTTAGGGTTACCAGTGTGTCTGTTCCCTGGAGTCTTCTGAACAGGACACTAAGTCGACAAGCGGCGCACGTTCAACGAACACGCCGAACCTCCCGTTTTTCTTTTCACCCTATGTGATCAGCCGTAGCGCTGCCCAGCCAGGGTGCTGGCCTGCGCGGATGTACGTCAACTTCCCGATGACGCGGGCGCGGTGGGGACACTGACGTCGAAGTGCCGCGCACCGGGCGCGCCTTTCATCAGGGCGGTGAGCGCGCGCGCCTTGCGCGCCCCCTTCTCGCCGCTCCCCCACGCCACGGTCCGGCCGCCGTCCAGCTCCAGGGAGATGTCGTCGTAGGAACGGACCTTGACGGTCCGGGTGTCGCGGGCGACCGCGGCCGGAAGGTGTCCGGCGACCCGCACGGCCTCCCGGACGAGCCGCCCCTCGCCGAAGCGGCGCAGGCTCGCGGCGGCGGAGCCGGACCGGGACACCGACAATTCCAGTCGGGGCACGCCTTTCGGCGCCTGGGAAACCGTGGCGAAATGGACGCCTTCTTTGTCCACTTCGACGAAGTTTCGCCCCTTTTGAACAACGAGAACCGGAGTACGCTCAGTCACTTTCAACTCGATTCCGTGGGGCCAGGAACGAACCACGTCCACCGCGCCAATTCGGGACAATTTTTGACGCAGCTGTGTCTCGATCCCTTCGGTGTCCACGGAAATCAACGGCTCCCCGACGGGAACGTCGGCGGTCCGGCGCACCTGCTCGGGCGTCAGGACACGGGTCCCGGAGACGGACACCCGCTCCACGCGCAGCCAGCCGGAGCCGTAGAACACCCAGCCCAGTCCGGCGGCGAGGAGCAGCAGGACGACGGCCAGGGCGACCGCCGTACGAGGACGGGGCGGCCGCAGCCGCCCCGCGGGGGGCGGCTGCGGGCCGGACGACCCCTGCTGGCGTTCACCGCGCTCGGCGGTGGTCGGTCCGGCCACGCTCCCTGCCTTCCGTCACACGTGCCTAGCGATGCGCGCGGCCGGCGGCGACCGCTTCGTACACCATGCCGACGAGCAGGTCGTCGGCGTCCCGGCGGCCGAACTCGCTCGCGGCGCGGGACATCTCGTACAGCCGGTGCGGGTCGGCGAGCACGGGCAGAACGTTCTGCTGCACCCACTCGGGGGTGAGGTCCGCGTCGTCGACCAGCAGGCCGCCGCCGGCCTTGACCACCGGCTGGGCGTTCAGCCGCTGCTCGCCGTTGCCGATGGGCAGCGGGACGTAGGCGGCCGGGAGCCCGACGGCGGAGAGCTCGGCGACGGTCATCGCGCCGGCGCGGCAGAGCATCATGTCGGCCGCGGCGTACGCGAGGTCCATCCGGTCCAGGTAACTCACCGGGATGTACGGCGGCATGCCCGGCATCTGGTGGACCTGCGGCAGCTCGTTCTTCGGGCCGACCGCGTGCAGGATCTGGATGCCGGCCTGCTGGAGGTAGGGCGCGACCGCCTGCGTCACCTCGTTGAGGCGGCGGGCGCCCTGCGAGCCGCCGGAGACCAGCAGCGTGGGCAGGTTGGGGTCGAGCCCGAACGTCGCGCGGGCCTCGGGGCGCACCGCGGCGCGGTCCAGGGTCGCGATGGAGCGGCGCAGCGGGATGCCGATGTAGCGGGCGCCCCGCAGCTTGCTGTCCGGCGTGGAGACGGCGACCTGGGAGGCGTACCGGGAGCCGATCTTGTTGGCCAGGCCCGGGCGGGCGTTGGCCTCGTGGATGACGATCGGCACGCCGAGCCGCTTGGCCGCGAGGTAGCCGGGCAGGGCGACGTAGCCGCCGAAGCCGACCACGACGTCCGCCTTGGTGCGCTCCAGGATCTGCTCGGTCGCCTTGATCGTGCCGCGCAGCCGGCCCGGGACGGTGATCAGCTCGGGGGTGGGCTTGCGCGGCAGCGGCACCGCGGGGATCAGCGCGAGCTCGTAACCGCGCTCGGGCACGAGCCGGGTCTCCAGACCGCGCTCCGTGCCCAGGGCCGTGATCCCCACCGTCGGGTCCTGCCTGCGCAGGGCGTCCGCGAGGGCGAGCGCGGGCTCGATGTGGCCGGCGGTCCCTCCACCGGCGAGGACGACATGCACCGAAATTCACCGCTCTCCGGACGTGCGCGCCGCCGAGGCGCGCCGTCGCATCGTGTTCCATCTCCGGGGGCTTCGGCCCGAGCCGGCTCCCCCAGCCCCCCGCTTTCTACCAAAGCGAGGTTGCCGCATCGCAAGCGCCGCCCGCGCAGCGGGCTCGTCACGCGCGAAGGCGATCAGCAGCCCGATGGCGAACATGGTCGGCAGCAGGGCGGATCCCCCGTAGGAGAACAGCGGGAGGGGGACGCCGGCGATCGGCAGCAGACCGAGCACCGCACCGATGTTGATCACGGCCTGCGCCGTGATCCAGGTGGTCACGCCTCCCGCGGCATACCTGACGAAGGGGTCCTCCGTGCGTCCGGCCACGCGGATACCCGCATAGCCTAGAGCCGCGAAGAGGGCGAGCACCGACAGCGTGCCCGCCAGGCCCAGTTCCTCACCGGTGACGGCGAAGATGAAGTCGGTGTGGGCTTCGGGAAGTTGTCCCCATTTTTCCACACTGGCGCCCAGGCCGGAGCCGAACAGTCCGCCGGAGGCCAGCGCGTAGATGCCGTGCACGGCCTGCCAGCAGGTGTCGTTGGGGCCGGGCTCGGTGGCGCCGATGCAGGAGAGGCGGGCCATCCGGTTGGGGCTGGTCCTGATCAGGATCACCCCGAGGACCGCGGCGATCGACAGCACCCCGGTGAACAGCCGGGTGGGCGCGCCCGCCAGCCACAGCAGGCCGAACAGGATCGCCGTCAGGATGATCGCGGTCCCCATGTCGCCGCCGATCATGATCAGCCCGAGCAGCATGAAGGCGACCGGCACGAGCGGCATCAGCATGTGCTTCCACTGCGTCAGCATCTTCCTGTCCTGCTTGCGGGCGAGCAGGTCCGCGCCCCACAGGACGAGGGCGAGCTTGCCGAACTCGCTGGGCTGGATCTGGAAGGAGCCGCCGAGGGAGATCCAGTTCTGGTTGCCGTTGACCGCCACCCCTATGCCCGGGACCTGCACCAGGACCATCAGGAAGACGGCGCCGGCGAGGATCGGGTAGGCCAGCGCCCGGTGCAGCTTCACCGGCATGCGCGAGGCCGCGAACAGCAGTCCGGCGCCGATCACGGCGGCCAGGAACTGCTTGCGGAAGAAGTACGACCCCGGCAGCGACAGTTGCAGCGCGGTGATCTGGGAGGCCGAGTAGACCATCACCAGGCCGAGCCCGGTGATCAGCAGACTGCCGCCGAGGATGAGGTAGTACGCGGTCAGCGGCCGGTCCCAGCCCTTGCGCGCGCGTGCGCAGAGGCGGACGACGGGATTGTCGCGCGGGGGCCGGGACGCCGCGGGCCTGCGCACGGCCCGCCGGGCGGGCGGCCGCCCGGTACGGCTACCGGGCACCGGCGCACACCGCCCCGCCGTGCGGGAACGCCCCGCGCGCGCCCCTCCCGGACGGCCGGGGCACGAGGGGAGCGACGGGCCGCCACAGCGCCGCGCCACCGGTTCGGAACCACCGACGAGTTCCCCGCCGCATCCGACTCACGCATCCCTCCAAGGGTCCCGTACCGGGGCACTCGCCGTGGCCGGGACCCGCCGTCAGGCGCCCGCGGCGAGTTCGCGGACCGCTTCCGCGAACGCGTCGCCGCGCTCGTTGTAGTTGGCGAACATGTCCATGGAGGCACAGGCGGGGGCCAGCAGCACCGTGTCGCCGGGCTCGGCGAGCCGCTTCGCCTCCTGGACGGCCCGGAGCATCGCCCCAGTGTCCGTCCGGTCGAGGTCGACGACGGGTACCCCGGGCGCGTGTCGCGCGAGGGCTTCACGGATCAGCGCGCGGTCGGCGCCGATCAGCACGGCCCCGCGCAGCCGCCCGGCCGACCTGGCGACCAGTTCGTCGAAGGTCGCGCCCTTCGCGAGCCCGCCCGCGATCCACACGACGGACTCGTACGCCGCCAACGAGGCCTCGGCCGCGTGGGTGTTGGTGGCCTTGGAGTCGTCGACGTACGCCACGCCGTCCACGTCGGCCACGTGCGCGATGCGGTGGGCGTCCGGGCGGAAGGCCCGCAGCCCGTCCCGTACGGCCGCCGCGGGCACGCCGAAGGCGCGGGCGAGGGCCGCCGCGGCGAGGGCGTTGGCGATGTTGTGCGGGGCCGGCGGGTCGACGTCCCCGACCTCGGCGAGTTCCTGGGCGTTCTTCTGCCGGTTCTCGACGAAGGCCCGGTCGACCAGGATGCCGTCCACGACGCCGAGTTGGGACGGGGCGGGCGTGCCCAGGGTGAAGCCGACGGCCCGGCAGCCCTCCTCGACGTCCGCCGCGCGCACCAGGTCCTCGGTGGCCTTGTCGGCGGCGTTGTAGACGCAGGCGATGCGATTGCCCTCGTAGATGCGGCCCTTGTCGCGCGCGTACGCCTCCATGGAGCCGTGCCAGTCGAGGTGGTCGGGGGCGAGGTTGAGCACGGCGGCCGAGTGGGCGCGCAGGGAGGGCGCCCAGTGGAGCTGGTAGCTGGACAGCTCCACGGCCAGGACGTCGTACTTCTCCTCGCCGAGCACCGCGTCCAGCAGCGAGACGCCGATGTTGCCGACGGCGGCCGTGCGCAGGCCCGCCGCCTTCAGGATGGCGGCGAGCATCTGGACGGTGGTGGTCTTGCCGTTGGTGCCCGTGACGGCCAGCCAGGGGGCGGCGCCGGGGCCGCGGAGCCGCCAGGCGAGCTCCACGTCGCCCCAGACCGGGACCCCGGCCCGCCCGGCCGCCGCGAACAGCGGCTTGTCGGGCTTCCAGCCGGGCGCGGTGACGACGAGCTCGGTGCCCTCGGGCAGGGTCGCGCCGTCGCCGAGGCGGACGGTGACGCCGAGCGCCTCCAACTCGGCGGCCTGGGCGCGGGCGCGCTCGTCGTCGCCGTCGTTGACGACCGTGACGTGCGCGCCCAGGCCGTGCAGCACCCTGGCCGCCGGGACGCCGGAGACGCCGAGTCCGGCGACGGTGACGTGCTTGCCCTGGAAGTCGGGGCGGTCCGAAGACACCGAGGAGGTCACTTGTGCGCTGCCCATCCCGCGTAGAAGAGGCCCAGTCCGACGATCACGCAGATGCCTTGGATGATCCAGAAGCGGACCACCACCAGGACCTCGGACCAGCCCTTGAGTTCGAAGTGGTGCTGGAGTGGCGCCATCCGGAAGACCCGCTTGCCGGTGAGCCGGAAGGAGCCGACCTGGATGACGACCGACATGGTGATCAGGACGAACAGGCCGCCGAGGATGGCGAGCAGCAGCTCGGTGCGGGAGCAGATCGCGAGCCCCGCGAGCACGCCGCCGAGCGCCAGCGAACCGGTGTCGCCCATGAAGATCTTGGCCGGCGAGGTGTTCCACCACAGGAAGCCCAGGCAGGCCCCCATGAGGGCGGAGGCGACCACCGCGAGGTCGAGGGGGTCGCGCACCTCGTAGCAGGCGTTGGGGTTGGTCAGCGTCTGGGCGTTGGCGCAGGACTCCTGGAACTGCCAGACGCCGATGAAGGTGTAGGCGCCGAAGACGAGGACGGAGGCGCCGGTGGCCAGGCCGTCCAGGCCGTCGGTCAGGTTCACGCCGTTCGACATCGCGAGGATCATGAACAGCGCCCAGACCACGAACAGCACCGGGCCGATCGACCAGCCGAAGTCCGTGATGAACGACAGCTTCGTGGAGGCCGGCGTGTTGCCGCGGTTGTCCGCGAACTGCAGCGAGAGCACCGCGAAGGCGACGCCGACGATCAGCTGGCCGGCCATCTTCGCCTTGGCCCGCAGGCCCAGCGAACGCCGCTTGACGATCTTGATGTAGTCGTCGAGGAAGCCGACCAGGCCCATGCCCACCATCAGGCCGAGCACCAGCAGGCCCGAGAAGGTCGGCGCCGTGTCGACGTCGGGGTCCTCCAGGTAGGCCGTGATCGCCTTGGCCAGGAAGTACGCCGCGACCGTCGCCAGGATGAAGGCGATGCCGCCCATGGTCGGCGTACCGCGCTTGCTGTGGTGCTCACGCGGGCCGTCGTCGCGGATGTACTGCCCGTAGCCCTTGCGGGCCAGCAGCTTGATCAGCAGCGGGGTGCCGACGAGGCTGAGGAACAGGCCAATGACTCCTGCGAACAGGATCTGCTTCATCATCGGGCGGCAACCTCACCCTCGGCACCGGTCTCGAGCAGCGCCTGCGCCACGCTCTCGAGCCCCACCGAACGGGACGCCTTCACGAGCACGACGTCCCCCGGGCGCAACTCGCTGCGCAACAGGTCGACCGCCGCCTGTGCGTCGGACACGTGCACCGACTCCTCACCCCACGAACCCTCGTTATATGCGCCCAGTTGCAGCCAGGCGGCTTCCCTGCCGCCGACCGCGACGAGCTTGCTGACGTTGAGCCGGACGGCGAGCCGTCCGACCGCGTCGTGCTCGGCGAGCGCCTCGTCCCCGAGCTCGGCCATCTTGCCGAGCACCGCCCACGTACGGCGCCCCTTGCCCATGGCCGCGAGCGCGCGCAGGGCGGCCCGCATGGACTCGGGGTTCGCGTTGTAGGCGTCGTTGACGACCGTCACGCCGTCCGGGCGCTCGGTGACCTCCATCCGCCAGCGGGAGAGGGAGCCCGCCTCGGAGAGCGCGACGGCGATCTCGTCTGCGGACATGCCCAGCTCGTGGGCGACGGCGGCCGCGGCGAGCGCGTTCGACACGTGGTGCTCACCGTACAGGCGCATGGTCACATCACTTGCACCGGAGGGTGTGTGAAGCCTGAAGGAGGGCTGTCCGCTGTCCGTGAGTCGCACGTTCTCGGCGCGAACGTCCGCTTCGTCGGACTCTCCGAAAAAGATCACCTTCGCCTTCGTACGGGAGGCCATGGCCCGGACGAACGGGTCGTCCGCGTTGAGGACCGCGACACCGCCGTCGGCCTCGGGGGGCAGCGCCTCCACGAGTTCGCCCTTGGCCTGCGCGATCTGCTCGCGCCCGCCGAACTCGCCGATGTGGGCGGAGCCGACGTTGAGCACCAGGCCGATCCTGGGCGGGGTGAGTTCGGTGAGGTACCGGATGTGGCCGATGCCGCGGGCGCCCATCTCCAGCACCAGGAAGCGGGTGTCCTGGGTGGCGTCGAGGGCGGTCAGCGGCAGCCCGATCTCGTTGTTGAGCGAGCCCGGCGTGAACACCGTCGGCGCCTTGCGCTGCAGCACCTGCGCGATGAGGTCCTTGGTGCTGGTCTTGCCCGCCGAGCCGGTGAGGGCCACGAGGGTGGCGCCGAGGCGTCGTACGACGTGGCGGGCGAGGGCGCCGAGGGCCGTCCGCACGTCGTCCACGACGATCGCGGGCACGCCGACCGGGCGGGAGCCGAGCACGGCCACCGCGCCCGCGCCGACGACCGCCTGCGCGAAGTCGTGGCCGTCCACGCGCTCGCCCACGAAGGCGACGAAGAGGCTGCCGGGCTCCACCTCACGGGAGTCCCGGACGACCGGTCCGGTGACCTGCACCGACGGGTCCGGTATGTCGTGCGTCTGCCCGCCGACGACTTCTGCGATCTCGGCGAGGGAGAGGGCGATCACAAGTTCATCCCCTGGGTCTTCTGGATTTTCATCCCTGGGTCTTCCGGATTGCTTCGCGAAGCACCTGGCGGTCGTCGAAGGGACGGACCACCCCGGCGATGTCCTGGCCCTGCTCGTGGCCCTTGCCCGCGACCAGCACGGTGTCGCCGGGCTCGGCCCGGGCGACGGCGGCGGCGATGGCGGCGGCCCGGTCCTCGAAGACCTGGACCTCGCCGCGCTCGTGCGCGGGCACGGAGGCCGCGCCCTGGAGCATGGTGGCGAGGATCGCGAGGGGGTCCTCGGAGCGGGGGTTGTCGGAGGTCAGCACGGCCGTGTCGGCGAGCCGGGCCGCGGCGGCGCCCATCGGGGCGCGCTTGGTGGTGTCGCGGTCGCCGCCGCAGCCGAGGACGACGTGCAGCCGGCCCTCGGTGACCTTGCGCAGCGCGCGGAGGACCGATTCGACGGCGTCCGTCTTGTGGGCGTAGTCGACCACCGCGAGATACGGCTGCCCGGCGTCCACCCGCTCCAGCCGGCCCGGCACGCCCGGTACGGCGGCCACGCCGTCGGCGGCGGCCTGCGGGTCGAGGCCGGCGGCGGCCAGGGCGACGATCGCGGCGAGGGTGTTCGCCACGTTGAAGGGGCCCGGCAGCGGCGACCTGGCGGCGACCCTCCGGCCCTCGGGGCCGACCACGGTGAACGTCGAGTCCAGCTGGCCGATCCGGACGTCCTCGGCGCGCCAGTCGGCGTCGGGGCGGCCCTCGGCGGAGTAGGTGACGACCGGGACGCCGGCCTCCTCGACGAGCCGGCGGCCGTACTCGTCGTCGGCGTTGACCACGCCGAGACGGCTGCGCTCCGGGGTGAACAGCTGCGCCTTGGCCCGGAAGTAGTCCTCCATGTCGGAGTGGAACTCCATGTGCTCCGGGCTGAGGTTGGTGAACACCGCGACGTCGAAGACGCAGCCGTCGACCCGGCCGAGCACCAGGGCGTGGCTGGAGACCTCCATGGCGACCGCCTCGACGCCGCGTTCGCGCATGACCGCGAACAGGGCCTGGAGGTCGGTGGCCTCGGGGGTGGTGCGCTCGGACTTGATGCGCTCGTCGCCGACGCGCATCTCGACGGTGCCGATCAGTCCGGTGGTGCGGGCCGTCCGCAGGCCGCCCTCGACGAGGTAGGCGGTGGTGGTCTTGCCGGAGGTGCCGGTGATGCCGATCTGGAGCAGATCGCGGCCGGGGTGGCCGTAGATCGCGGCCGCCAGTTCGCCCATCCGCGCGCGCGGGTCGTCGGTCACCAGGACCGGCAGGCCGGTCGCGGCGGCGCGCTCGGCGCCGGCCGGGTCGGTCAGCACGGCGGCCGCGCCGAGGCCGGCGGCCTGGGCGGCGAAGTCGGCGCCGTGCGCGCGGGCGCCGGGCAGGGCGGCGTACAGGTCGCCGGGGCGGACGGCGCGCGAGTCGTGGGTGATGCCCGTGATCCCGGCGGTGCTCTCCGGCGCGGTGATCCCCAGCCGGCCGGCGAGGTCCGCGAGAGGTGTGGCGGAGACCTGTACCGGCCTGGGCGGTCCCGGGTATGTCACGGGTTGACCCTTTGGGGTGGTTTGGGACTGATCAGCGTGTGGCACGGCGGTGAGCGTACCGGGCGCACCCGCCTGGGAGCTAAAAAGGGGCCCGCGCGCAGCGTGGACCGGCGCGGGGGACGGGGGGAGACGGGCGGCCGAGGGGCCGGGGGCGTTCTGGTTCCCGGGGTCGGGGGTGATCGTCGTCACGGAAGTGGTCCTGGTTGCTCGATGGTGCTCGGTGCCGGTCAGGGCTTGAAGGTGACGGGCAGGTTCGCGGGCTTGGCGCCGGTCGGCGGGACCTGGAGGGTCTTCAGGGCGAACTCCATCACCTGCTTGTAGACGGGTCCGCAGATCTGGCCGCCGAAGTAGCTGCCCTCGGTGGCGTTCTGGATGGCGCAGTAGACCGTGACGCGGGGCTTGTCGGCGGGCGCGAACCCGGCGAACGACGAGGTGTAGCCCTTGTACTTGCCGGTGGCCGGATCCACGCGGTTGGCCGTGCCCGTCTTGCCCGCCACACGGTAGCCGGGGATGCGCGCCCTGGTGCCGGTGCCCTCCTCGTCGTCCACGACGGACTCCAGCATCCGGGCGAGGGTCTTCGCCGTCTTCTCGCTGACGACCCGCGTCCGCTCGGGCTCGGGGGCGGGTGTGAAGCGCCCGTCGGGTCCCTTCGTGCCGCGTACGAGCGTGGGTTCGACGCGGACGCCGCCGTTGGCGATGGTCGAGTAGACGGACGCCGCCTGCATCGCGTTGATGGACACGCCCTGGCCGAAAGGAATCGTGTACTGCTGCGAGGTGGACCACTGGTCGGGCGGGGCGAGGATGCCCTTGGTCTCGCCGGGGAAGCCGAGGCCGGTGTAGCTGCCGAGGCCGAACCTGCGCAGGTAGTCGTAGAGGACCCGGTTGGCCTCGGCCTGCGTCCTGCCGAGCTGGCCGGTGGCCAGGATGGTGCCGATGTTGCTGGACTTGGCGAGCACGCCGTTGAGCGTGAGGTACCAGGTCGGGTGGTCGACGTCGTCCTTGAAGAGCCGGTCGCCGCGGTGCAGCCGGTTGGGCACGACGACGTGCGTCGTCGGCGTGGCGGCGTTCTCCTCCAGCACGGCGGCCATCGACAGCACCTTGGCGGTGGAGCCGGGCTCGTAGGCGTCCTGGAGGGCCGCGTTGCCGAGCGCCTCCGGGTCCGCGTCGGAGAGGTCGCCCGGGTCGAAGCCGGGCGCGTTGGCCATGGCGAGGATCTGGCCGGTCCGGGTGTCCTGCACGATCACGTAGCCGCGGTCCGCCTTCGACTTCTCGACCTGCTCGGTGATCGCGTCCTGCGCGGCCCACTGGATGTCCCGGTCGATGGTCAGCTCGACGTCGCTGCCGGGCACGGCGGGCGTCTCGTTGGAGCCGGCCGTGGGCACCTGGCGGCCGCCGGACTGGGCGTAGCGGATCTCGCCGTCCTTGCCGGACAGCACCTTGTCCAGCTGCTGCTCGACGCCTCCGCCGCCCTTGCCCTCGGCGTTGACCCAGCCCAGTATCCCGGCGGCGAGGTCGCCGTTGGGGTACACGCGCTTGCTGCTGGGATCGGCGAAGACGCCCGCGAGGACGTTGGCCGTGGACGGGTCCTCCTCCGCCTTCTTGGCCAGCGCCGTCTTCAGGTCCTTGATCTGGTTCCAGACCTGCGGGGTCTGGCGGCGGGACAGCAGGACGTACTGCGTGTCCGGCGTGCGCAGCTTCTCGGCGAGGTCGTCCTGGTCCTCGCCGAGGATCGGCGCGAGGAGCGCCGCGGCCTGCTCGGGCCCGTCGTCGGCCTTCAGCAGCTCGCGGGTGAACATCGTGGGGTCGGCCGTGATGTCGTAGGCGTCCACGCTGGTGGCGAGGGCCACGCCGGTGCGGTCGGTGATCCGGCCGCGCTCGGCGGCCAGGGTGTGGACGACGTACCGGTTCTTCTCCGCCTTGGCCGCGTACGTGCTCGCGTCGACGGCCTGCACCTGGAACAGGCGCACGACGAAGGCGGTCAGCACCAGGGTCAGCGCGAGACTGATCATGCGCAGGCGGGGGCGGGGGCTGCCCAGCCGGATGGTGCGCGGCGCGGCCGTCGCACGGGGCCGGCCCGGGCGGCGGGCCGGGCGGGCGCCGGGGCCCGGCCGACGGCTGCCGGGGGCGGGCCGTGCGGGGCCGGGCACGCGGCGGCGCGGCGGTTCCCTGTCGGACACTTCCGTCACCTGCCGTGGGTCGGGGTCGGGGCGGGCCGGGGGGTGGAGGCGGTGGTGCCGCGCGCATCCGTCGCGGTGAGCGCCTCGGGGGCGAGGACGAGGGGGGTGAACGCGGCGGGGGCGGGACCGGGCTCGCCCCTGACGGTGCCGTCGGGGCTCAGGAACACGGGATTCCCGCCCGGCACCATGCCGAGCTCGCGGGCGCGGCGCTGGAGGGCCTCGGGTGCGGAGTAGGCGTCGATGTCCCGCTGGAGGGCCTGTTCCTCGTCGGTGAGGCTCTTCGTCTCCCGTTCCAGGTCGTCGAGTCTGAACGAGCCCTCGCTCAGGGCGGAGTTCAGCATCAGCAGTCCGATGAGGCCGCCGCCGAGGAGGACGACGACGAGGAGGACGAAGGGCGTGCGGGCGGCCTGGCTCCGGCCCGCGGGGAAGAGCCGGGCGAGCCGCGCCGCCCTCCCCTTCAGTTCGGGTCTCCTGCTCACTCACCCTCCCCTGGACGAGACCTCTGGGGACGTCACCCGACGTCCTGCCTGTACCGGACCCCCGAGGGGCTCACTCCGCGTCCTCCCTGATGCGCTGGGCCGCGCGCAGCCGTGCCGGTGCCGCCCGCCGGTTCTCGGCGATCTCCTCCTCGGTGGGAAGTTCGGCACCGCGGGTGAGCAGCTTGAGCCGGGGCTCGTAGCGCTCGGGCACGACCGGCAGCCCGGGGGGCGCGGTGCTGGTGGCGCCGGCCGCGAGGACCTGCTTGACCAGCCGGTCCTCCAGGGAGTGGTACGACAGCACGACGATCCGCCCGCCCACGGCGAGCGCCTTGACGGCGGCCGGGACGGCCCGCTCCAGGACGGCGAGCTCGCCGTTGACCTCGATGCGCAGGGCCTGGAAGGTGCGCTTGGCCGGGTTGCCGCCGGTGCGCTTGGCGGCCTGCGGCAGCGCGTCGCGGATCAGCTCCACCAGCCGCGCGCTGGTGGTGAACGGCTCCTTCTGCCGCTCGCGCACGATCGCCGCGACGATCCGCTTGGCCTGCTTCTCCTCGCCGTACGCCCGCAGGATCCGCACCAGCTCGCCCGGCGGGTAGGTGTTGAGGACCTCGGCGGCGCTGACGCCGGTCGTCTGGTCCATGCGCATGTCCAGCGGGGCGTCCTGGGCGTAGGCGAAGCCGCGGCCGGCCTCGTCGAGCTGCATGGAGGAG
Organism: Streptomyces sp. NPDC051041; assembly: GCF_044456065.1. Lineage (NCBI taxonomy): Bacteria > Bacillati > Actinomycetota > Actinomycetes > Kitasatosporales > Streptomycetaceae > Streptomyces > Streptomyces sp. NPDC051041. The sequence goes on along the minus strand of NZ_JBITFM010000004.1, from coordinate 115,169 downwards.
ACGCCGAGGTCGAACAGGACGCCCTGCACGCGCGCGACGCCGAGCCTCTCCAGCACCTCGGGCAGCTCGTCGTACACGGCGTGCACCAGGGTGGCGCGTTCCCCGTACGGGGCGAGGCGCTCGCCGGACAGGCGCAGGGCCTCCTTGTCGCGGTCGAGGCCGATCAGGCGCACCCCGGGGAACCGGCCGAGCAGCGCCTCGCTGTGCCCGCCGAGGCCGAGCGTGCAGTCGACGACCACGGCGTCCGGCCCCTCCAGGGCGGGCGCCAGCAGGTCCAGGCACCGCTGGAGCATCACCGGGACGTGTCGACTCTGGCTCAAGGGGCCCTCTCAGGTCCGGCGCCGGCGCACGCACCGCCGGTTCCCCGCCCTCCCCGGCCGACGCCGACGGACGCCCCGGCGAAGGGGAGGCCCGCCGGCGCCGGAAGCGTCAGCCGACCGGGAGCGGGAGGAGGCCGAGCCGTACGTACGCGCCGCGCACGTGGGGAGATCTCCGGGACATCGCCCAGGTCTCCGGGGAAATGCAGTCCAGCAGGGAGGTCCACGCCTCCCGCTTCGCGTCACTTTAGTCCACGGTGTCTCGCGGTCAATCAACCGGCCTGCGCGTCGCGGCGCCCCGCGCGCGGGAGGCGGCCCGGTGCGGGGAGCCGCGCTCGCGGGCGGACGCCCGGCCCCTGTGGGATGCCTCACAACAAGACTCGATGATGTTCTTTGTCCCCTTCCACAGCGGGCCGGAGCCGGGGGTGACCAGTACCGTCATGAATATGTCGACTTCTGCATCCGTTCCCGCAGGCCCCGAGGCGCCCCACGGCACCGTCACCGACCGTCTCGTCGAGGCCAACGCCCGGTATGCCGCCTCGTTCACCGATCCCGGGATGGACGCCCGTCCCGTCCTCCAGGTCGCCGTCGTGGCCTGCATGGACGCCCGCCTGGACCTGCACGCCGCGCTCGGCCTGCAGCTCGGTGACTGTCACACCATCCGCAACGCCGGCGGCGTCGTCACCGACGACGTGATCCGCTCGCTCACCATCAGCCAGCGCAAGCTGGGCACGCGCAGCGTCGTCCTGATCCACCACACCGGCTGCGGCCTGGAGTCCCTCACCGAGGACTTCCGCTCCGAGCTGGAGATGGAGGTCGGCCAGCGCCCGGCGTGGGCAGTGGAGGCCTTCCGGGACGTCGACCAGGACGTACGGCAGTCGATGCGGCGGGTGCGCACCTCGCCGTTCCTGCTGCACACCGACGACGTGCGAGGATTCGTCTTCGACGTGAAGACGGGCCTGCTGCGGGAGGTCGACCCCGCCTGACCTGGCCGCCCGCCCCGGAACTCGCCCGCCGCCCAGGCGGGCGAAACACCGCAAGACCCGACATGTCGCGGCCAGTTGTCCACAGGCGAGTGACACGAATCGGTAACGGCAGCAAGAATGCGGTGTGTGGCGTCACGCGGGACTCTTCACGCGTGGTGTCCGTGTTTCGGGCGGGCCGGTCCGCAGCGCGGAAGCATCGGCCCGGACAGTCGGGGTAACCCCTGCTCTTCGGAGAGCGTGGGAAAGGGCCGAGGAGGGCCGGGTGACGACCTATGACGATCGAGCGAGCCTCACTGATCTGACCGCGGTGGTCGAGCGGGTGCGCGGTTCGGTGGAAGGCGTGATCGAGGGCAAGCCCGAGGTCGTACGGCTCTCGCTGACCGTGCTGCTCGCCGAGGGACACCTGCTGATCGAGGACGTCCCCGGAGTCGGCAAGACCATGCTCGCCAAGGCGCTGGCGCGGTCCATCGACTGTTCGGTGCGGCGCATCCAGTTCACGCCGGACCTGCTGCCGTCGGACATCACCGGCGTGTCCATCTGGGACCAGCAGCGCCGGGACTTCGAGTTCAAGCCGGGCGCCGTCTTCGCGCAGGTGGTGATCGGCGACGAGATCAACCGCGCCTCGCCGAAGACCCAGTCCGCGCTGCTGGAGTCGATGGAGGAGCGCCAGGTCACCATCGACGGCAAGACCTACGAGCTGCCCAGCCCCTTCCTGGTGGTGGCGACGCAGAACCCGGTCGAGATGGAGGGCACCTATCCGCTGCCGGAGGCCCAGCGCGACCGCTTCATGGCCCGGGTCTCGGTCGGCTACCCCAGCCCCGAGGCCGAGCTGCGCATGCTGGACGTGCACGGCGGGGTCTCCCCGCTGGAGGACCTGCAGCCGGTGGCGCACGCGCACGAGATCGTGAAACTGATCGAGACCGTCCGCGGCGTCCACGTCGCCGAACCGGTGCGGCGCTACGCCGTGGACCTGGTCGCCGCCACGCGCACCCACCCCGACCTGAGACTGGGCGCCTCGCCGCGCGCCACGCTGCACCTGCTGCGCGCGGCGAAGGCGTCCGCCGCCCTCAGCGGCCGGGAGTACGTCCTGCCGGACGACGTCCAGGCCCTCGCCGCGGCCGTGCTGGCCCACCGCCTGCTGCCCACCGCCCAGGCCCAGCTGAACCGCCGTACCTCCGAGCAGGTCGTCCAGGAGATCCTGCAGCACACCCCGGTGCCCGCGGCGCCCGGGCGGCAGACCGGCCTCGGGCTGGGGCCCGGCGCGCCGGCCTACGGCCAGCAGCCGCCGCGGAGGCTGTGATGACCCCGGCGGGGACCGGTCCGGCCGAGGGCGACCGGAGCGGCCTGCGCACCGTCCTGGCCGGCCTGACCACCCGCGGACGCTCCTTCCTCGCCGCCGGCGTCGCGGCCGCGGTCTGCGCCTACGTGCTCGGGCAGAGCGACCTGCTCCGGGTCGGCCTGCTGCTGGCGGTGCTGCCGCTGGTGTGCGCGCTCGTGCTGTACCGCACGCGCTACCGGGTCGCGGGCAGCCGCCGGCTGTCCCCCGCGCGCGTGCCGGTCGGCGCCGAGGCCCGGGTGCAGCTGCGGATGGACAACGTCTCGCGGCTGCCCACGGGCCTGCTGATGCTCCAGGACCGGGTGCCGTACGTGCTCGGTCCGCGCCCCCGCTTCGTGCTCGACCGGGTCGAGGCGGGCGGCCGCCGCGAGGTGTCCTACCGGGTGCGCTCGGACCTGCGCGGCCGCTATCCGCTGGGGCCGCTCCAGCTGCGCCTGACCGATCCGTTCGGGATGTGCGAGCTGACCCGGTCCTTCTCCTCGTACGACACCCTGACCGTGATCCCGCGCGTGGAGCCGCTGCCGCCGGTGCGGCTGAGCGGCGAGGCGATGGGGTACGGCGACGGGCGGCAGCGCTCGCCGGCGCTGGCCGGCGAGGACGACGTGATCCCGCGCGGCTACCGCTACGGCGACGACCTGCGCCGGGTCCACTGGCGTTCCACCGCGCGCCACGGCGAGCTGATGGTGCGCCGCGAGGAGCAGCCGCAGCGCGCCCGCTGCACGGTGCTGCTCGACACCCGGGGCATCGCCTTCGAGGGCGCGGGCCCCGACTCGGCCTTCGAGTGGGCGGTGTCGGGCGCGGCCTCCGTGCTGGTGCACATGCTGGAGAGGGGTTTCTCCGTACGGCTGCTCACCGACACCGGCAGTTCGGTGCCCGGCGAGGGCGCCGACGGGTTCGCGGGCGCGAGCCAGGAGACGGCGGACGCGGCCGGGCTGATGATGGACACCCTCTCGGTGATCGACCACTCCGACGGCGCGGGCCTGTCCCGGGCCTACGACGCGCTGCGCGGCGGCGCCGAGGGGCTGCTGGTGGCCTTCCTCGGCGACCTCGACGAGGAGCAGGCCGCGGTGGCGGCGAGGATGCGGCAGCGCAGCGGGGCCGCGGTCGCCTTCCTGCTGGACGGCGACGGCTGGGGGCGGGGGCCGGGCGACGTGTCCGGCCCGCCGGGCGGGAGCGGGGAGCGGCTGCGGATGCTGCGCGAGGCGGGCTGGACGGCCCTGAGCGTGCCGCGGGGCGCCTCGCTGGACGAACTGTGGCGCCAGGCGGACCGGGAGCGTACGGGCGTCGCCGCGGCGAGCGGTGGGGAGGGCGCGTCATGAGCGGGCGGATACGGCTGGCGCTGTGCGCGTGGGCGGCCACGCTGATGGCGGCGTGCGCGCTGCTGCCGCTGGTCGACCCGGACACCTGGATCCTGCAGGCCGCCCTCCTGCTGGGGGTGCAGACGGGCGTGGGCATGGCGGCCCGGCGGGTGCCGCTGGCCCGGTCGCTCACCGTGCTGGCGCAGCTGCTGGTCACGCTGGTGCTGCTGACGCTGGTCTTCGCCCGTGAGCATGCCTTCGCCTGGCTGATACCCGGGCCGGACGCCCTGCTGCACGTCGCCGACCTGCTGCGGCAGGGCGCGGACGACATCGCGCGGTACGCGATCCCGGCGCCGCTGGCGTCCGAGGGCATCCGGCTGATGCTGGTCGGCGGCGTCCTGGTGATCGGGCTGCTGGTGGACGTCCTCGCGGTGACCTTCCGCAGCGCGGCCCCGGCGGGGCTGCCGCTGCTCGCGCTGTACTCGGTGGCCGCGGGGCTGTCCGGCGGCGACACGGACTGGCTGTGGTTCCTGATCGCGGGGGCCGGCTACCTGATGCTGCTGCTGGCCGAGGGGCGGGAGCGGCTCTCGCAGTGGGGCCGGGTCTTCGGCGGGACACCGCGCGCCCCGGGCGGCGCGCTGGGCCCGGTCCGGACCGGGCGGCGCATCGGCGTGGTCACGCTGGGCATCGCCCTGCTGGTGCCGCTCGCCCTGCCCGCGCTGGACGGCGGCCTGCTGGACGGCACCGGCGCGGGGGTCGGCTCCGGCAGCGGAAGCGGCGGCACGATCTCCGCGGTCAACCCGCTGGTGTCGCTGCGCGACAGCCTGAACGTCGACGAGGACCGCCAGGTCCTGTCCCTGCAGACCAACACCAACGACATCTCGGACCTGTACCTGCGGATCGTCTCCCTGGACGACTTCGACGGCACCACCTGGAAGCCGTCCAAGCGCAGCATCACGGCGGTGCCGGACGACCGGTTCCCCACGCCGGTCGGCCTCGGTCCGGACGTGCGGCGCGCGGAGATCCAGACCACGATCTCGGCCGCGGACTGGTACGCCCAGAGCTGGCTGCCGATGCCGTACCCGCCGAGCGACGTGGACATCCGGGGCAGCTGGCGCTACGAACCCGTGGGCATGACCCTGGTCGGCGACCACGGCCAGAACACGCGCGGCGTGACGTACGACGTGAAGAGCCTGGACGTGCAGCCGACGGCGGACCAGCTGGCCTCGGCGCCGCAGCCGCCGACGGCCCTGAAGCGCGAGTTCACCGAGCTGCCGGACTCGCTGCCGGCGGTGGTGGCCCGCACCGCCCGCGAGATCACCGACGGCGCGGCCGATCCCTACGACCAGGCGGTCAAGCTCCAGGACTACTTCGCCGTGACCGGCGGTTTCGAGTACGACACGCAGGTGCGGGTCGGCAGCGGCTCACAGGCGATAGCCCGGTTCCTCAGGGACAAGCAGGGCTTCTGCGTCCACTTCTCCTTCGCCATGGCGGCGATGGCCCGCTCGCTGGGCATACCGGCTCGGGTCGCGGTCGGCTTCGCGCCCGGTTCCCCGCAGGCGGACGGCTCGGTGTCGGTGGGGCTGCGGGACGCGCACGCCTGGCCGGAGCTGTACTTCGAGGGCGTGGGCTGGACCCGCTTCGAGCCCACCCCGAACCGCGGCTCGATGCCGTCGTACACGCTGGCGGACACGCCCGGCAGCGCGGTCCCGGACCCGGCCCGCCCGTCGCAGTCGGCGTCGACGGCGCCCTCCGCCGCCCCTTCGGCGGACGAGAGCTGCACGGCGGAGCAGAAGAGACTCCAGGGGTGCGCGAGCGAGTCCCCGCAGGCCGCCCCGGCCGCCGGCGGCGACGGCCCGAAGTGGTACGTGGCCCTGGCGTGGATCCTCGGCGGGCTCGCCCTGGTGGCGCTTCCGCTGGCGCCGATGCTGTGGCGGCTGCGGACCCGGGCGGCACGGCTGGGGTCGTCCGGCCGGTCGGCGGCGGACGCGGCGCTGCGCACCCTGGCGGTCTGGCAGGAGCTGACCGACACGGCGTGGGACTTCGGGATCGCACCGGACGAGTCGCAGACCCCGCGCGGGGCGGCGGCGCGGATCGTCCGGCTCGGGCGTCTGGATCCGGCGGCCGCGGCGGCGGTGCACCGGGTGGCGGACGCCGTGGAGCAGGTCCTCTACGCGCCGCGCCCGCGGCCGGCGCCGGGACTCGCGGAGGAGGTCCGCCGGGCGACCGCCGGACTGCGGTCGGCGGCCGCCCGTCCGACGCGGCTGCGTGCGCAGTTCGCCCCGCGTTCGACCGTGCGGGTGGTGTGGGCGGTGTCGGCCTGGTGGTCCCGGCTCCGGGAGCGCGCCCTGGCGGCCCGGCCGGCGCTGCGCAGGCCGTCGGGGCAGCGGGGGTGAGGCCGCCGCCGGCGGTGCGCCGAGCCCGCCGGCGCGTGCCGGGTGCTGATCCGTGCCGGAGCCCCGGGCCGTCCGACGGCCCGGGGCTCCTTCGTGCGTGCCGCCGGATCGGGGCGCTGCCGGGCATGCGCGAGGGGGTGACCACCGGGCCGGTGGTCACCCCCTCGCGCATGTCTTCAGCTGTGTCCCGGTGAGCTGCGGCTCGACGGGCTAATGGCCCTGCTCGTCACGGCGCCGCTGCCAGCGCTCCTCGATGCGGTCCATCATGGAGCGTCGCTGCCGGCCCTGACGGCGGGCGTGCGGGGCGCCGGCGGGCTGCTCGCCCGGCTTGGGCGCCTTGCGCCAGCCCGTCACGGCGAGAACCGCGCAGCCGAGCATGACGAGGAAGCCCACCACGCTGAGCCACACCTGCTTGGCGACCATACCTGCCATGAGAAGCGCGATACCCACGAGGAAGCCCGCGACCGCCTGGTAGACCCGCCGCCGGGTGTACGTACGCAGCCCGCTTCCCTCAAGCGCCGACGCGAACTTGGGATCTTCGGCGTACAGCGCTCGCTCCATCTGCTCGAGCATGCGCTGCTCGTGCTCCGAGAGCGGCACGGAGTCCTCCTCATCGTGCAGTCGCCGGGGCGACCCGGGGGGTCTCTTCAGGATAGGCAGGGAATCGCCCCCGTGAAACCCGCCCCTCTGCGCCAATTGGCCAACCGGAATCCGTCATGGACGCTCCGGCTCGCTGACATTTCCATTCCCCAGCGGCCGACCCGTCATGCCGAGCGGTCTCCCTCGATCATACGGCGACAAGCCTCCGTTCGGGGGGCCTGTGGCGTACACCATCCGCCGCCGAGACGCTGATCAACGGCGCGTCCCACCAGGCGGCTCAGGTCCCGGTGGTCTCCTGCGTCTCACCGAGCACATGAAGCTGTGTGGCCACGGAATGGAAGGCGGGAAGCTCGGCCGCGGCCTCCTCCAGCTTCAGCAGGGCCTCCAGCGCTCCGGGCTCGGTGTCCACGAGCACACCGGGGACGAGGTCGGCGAAGACCCGCACCCCGTGCACGGCGGCGACCCTGAGGCCCGCGCCCTCGACCAGTTCCGTGAGCTGCTCGGCGGTGAAGCGGCGCGGCACGGGGTCACCCGCGCCCCAGCGGCCGTCCGGGTCGCCGAGCGCCTGCCTCGCCTCCGTGAAGTGGCCGGCGAGGGCCCGTGCGAGCACGGCGCCGCCGAGGCCGGCGGCGAGCAGGCTCAGGACCCCCTCGGGGCGCAGGGCCGCCACCGCGTTGCGGAGGCCTTCGGCCGGGTCGTCCACGTACTCCAGGACGCCGTGGCACAGCACGGCGTCGTAGCCGCCGCGCTCGGCCACGTCGAAGAGGCCGTGGGCGTCCCCCTGGACGCCCCGCACGCGGTCGGCGACGCCGGCCTCGGCGGCGCGGCGCTCCAGGGCGAACAGCGCGTTGGGGCTGGGGTCGACGACGGTGACGCGGTGGCCGAGGCGGGCGACGGGCACCGCGAACTTGCCGCTGCCGCCCCCGGTGTCGAGGACGTCCAGCGTCCGGCGTCCCGAGGCCTTGACCCGGTGGTCCAGGGCGTCCTGGAGGACCTCCCAGACCACGGCGGTGCGGAGGGAGGCGCGGGGGCGGAAGGGGTCGGAGCGCGGCGACGTCGTCGGGGAGGGGTGGGGGGAGACGGGCGGGCGCATCGGGTCCGACACGGCAGTTGACTCCTCGGCGCGGCACCGCCTGTTGCACGGCGGAGCGAACGGGCTGCCTCCCCGGCCCGGGGTGCGGAAAGGGGAAGGCTTCAGGCGCCCTCCACCCTATTGCCTCCGGCGCCGGGCCTGGTCACTCCGGTACCGCGCGGGCCGGCCGCCGCGGGCAGCCGGGCCGTCGGGGGCCGGCCGCCCCGGCGGGACGAATCCAGCAGGGCCCGCGCGGGGGGGCGGACCTGGCGGGTCCGCCGTCCGCGGCCACCGCGCGCCGTGCGTGTTGCGGCCACCGCGCGCCGTGCGTGCCGTCGCCCCGCGGGCGTGTGCGCGCCGGGCAGCGCGGAGGCCGCGTGCCTGCCTCGGCTCCACGCGGCCGGATCCCGGCGGACGGCTCCGCCGGGCGGGCCCCGAGGGATGCGGCCCGCGGCTGCCGCGCCGCAGCGGTCAGCCCGCGTCCGGCATGTCACGCCCCCTGTCGCCGCCCGCCGGCCGGTCCGCGCCGGGGTGTGGCTGCGGGAGGACCGGCTGGAGAACCAGCATCCGCTCCACGATGCGCAGGAACATCGACACGTCCCGTACCAGATCGTCGGCGTCCCGGCTGCTGGCCGCGTCCCGGATGCCCGCCTCGGCCCGGGCGCGGCGGGCGGCGCCCGAGGCGAACAGCGCGCTCCACTCGGCGAGCTCGGGCGCGATCTCGGGGAGCACGTCCCAGGCGCTCCTGATGCGGGCCCGGGCCCGGGGTGTGGACTCCGGGCGCCCCCGCGCGGCGAGCACGGCGGCGGCGGTGCGCAGGGCGGCGAGGTGGGCCGTGGCATAGCGCTCGTTCGGCGTCTCCAGCCCGGCGGCCTCGTCCAGTCCGGCGTGGGCCTGGGCGAGCAGGTCGAGGGCGGCGGGCGGGGCCGTGGCCCGGCGGAGCACGGGGTGCACGTCGTCGGCCGGGCCGGTCAGTGAGGGGGCAGGGCCGGAGGCGCGGCGCCGGCGGGCGGCGGCTGCGGACGAGTTGGCCATGACGAACCTCCTGTCGTCTGGTTGACGGCACGTATGCCGTATGTGCCCATCGTGAGGTATGGCACTGACAATCCGTTCTGACCTGGGCTTTTGCTTCGATCGAAGGTTCGGGCTAGTTTTTGCACTGACCAGTCAGTTCAAAAACGTGCCCCGGTCGAGGGGCATGTCCGGCGCGGCGGGAAGGGGGCGCTGTGGACGGTCCGCACGGGCTCGGCGTCACGGCCCGGGACCTCGGTGTCAGGGGACCGCGCGGCTGGGCGTTCCGCGGGGTGCGCGTCGAGGCGGAGCCCGGCTCGCTGATCGCGCTGGAAGGGCCGTCCGGGTCGGGCCGCACCTGCCTGCTGCTGACCCTCACGGGCCGGATGCGGCCCACGGAGGGGCAGGCCCGCGTCGGCGGCTTCGCACTGCCCCGGCGGATGTCCGCCCTGCGCCGCGTCAGCGCCGTCGCGCACGTCCCGGGCGTCACCGACCTCGATCCGGCGCTGACCGTGGGGGAACACCTGCGCGAGCGGGCACTGCTGCAGCGCCGTTTCCAGGGCTCCCTGCGCGGGCTGCTGCGACCGCGGTCGGAGCGGACGGCGCAGGAGCGGCTGCGGATCGCCGAGGCGCTGGAGGCGGCCGGACTCGACCTGGCGGCCCTGCCCAAGGGCTCCCGCACCGCCGTGCGCGATCTGGAGCGGCTCCAGGCGCTGCGGCTGTCCGTCGCGCTGGCCCTGACCGGCCGCCCCCGGCTGCTGGGCGTGGACGACACCGACCTGAAGCTCTCCGCCGCCGAGCGGGCCGAGGCGTGGACCCTGCTGAGGTCGGTCGCCGAGGCCGGGACGACGGTCGTGGCGGTGTGCCGCGAGGCCCCCGAGGGCGCGGTGGTCGTCTCCACCGGCCCCTCCGGCACGCCCGGCGGCGGAGACGGGGCCTCCGGCGGTCCCGCGCCCCCGGCCGGCACCGGCGGCACCGACGACGCCTCCCGTGCCGCCACGTCCCCCGAGGACTCCGCCGGCCCCGCCGGCGCCGGCCCGCACGGCGCGACGGACACCCCCCGCACGGAGACCCGCGAAGAAACGGAAGAAACAGAGGAGACGGAAGAAGCGCGGGAAGCGCAAGGGGCGGAAGAAGCGAAGGAGACGGTCGATGCGCTCGCCGGGACTGGCCGCGCTTGAGCTCAAGCGCTTCGGGCGCGGCAGGCTCCCCCGTGCCGCCCTGGTCGCGCTGCTGGTGCTGCCCCTGCTGTACGGCGCCCTGTACCTGTGGTCGTTCTGGGACCCGTACGGGCGGCTGGACCGCGTCCCCGTGGCCCTGGTGAACGACGACCGGGGGGCGCGGGCCGACGGCAGGAGGCTGACCGCGGGCGACGACATCGCCGAGGGGCTGCGGCGGAGCGAGGTCTTCGACTGGCACGAGGTGAGCGCGGCCGAGGCCCGCAGGGGCGTCGAGGACGGCACGTACTACCTGTCGCTGACCATGCCGGCCGACTTCAGCCGGCGCATCGTCTCCGGCGCGGGCGACGCGCCGCAGACCGGCGCCCTGCAGGTGCGTACGAACGACGCGAACAACTACATCGTCGGGCAGATCTCGCGGACGGTCTTCGGCGAGGTGCGCCGGGCGGCGTCCACGAAGGCCTCGCGGTCCTTCCTGGACCGGATCTTCATCTCCTTCTCCGACATCCACGGCGAGACCGTGAAGGCGGCCGAGGGGGCCGACGAGCTCAGGAGCGGCGCCGGGAAGGCGGAGAAGGGCTCCGAGGACCTCGCCGACGGCCTGGAGGACGCCGAGGACGGCAGCGGCAGGCTGGCCAAGGCCCTGACGAAGCTCACCGAGGGGGCGGGTGACCTGGAGGACGGCTCGAAGCAGGTCGCCGAGGGCACGCAGACGCTCGCGGACCTGGCCGGCGGGGTCGCGAGGAAGGCGGGCCCCTTCCTGGCGGACAACGAGAAGACCGTCGGGGACACCGCGCAGCTCGTCGCCGACTCGGCCCGGGCGGTCCGCGGCCACCTCGACACCCTGGTGGAGCGGGCCCCGGCCGCCGCCGAGGGCGCCCGCGCCGCGGCCGGCACGCTGGCGGACGTCCACCACAAGCGCTGCGCGGACCCGGCCCCGCCGGACGCCGCCTGCGCCGACCTGGAGAAGGCCGCGGAGGCCGCCGCGGACGTGGCGGCCGTCGCCGACGACGTCGACACGCTGGTCGCCGACCAGGACGGCGGCCTGAAGGAGCTCGACGGCAACCTCGCCGCCCTCCAGAAGCAGGCCCAGGCGCTCGCCGACCGCGCGCCGCACCTCTCGGAGGACCTCGACGACGCCGTCACGAGGATCAACGAGCTGAACGAGGGGGCCGGCAAGGTCGCCGCCGGCGCCAGGAAGCTGCACAAGGGGCTCGGCACGGCGAAGACGGGCGCCGCCGACCTGGACGAGGGGGTCGCCGACCTCAAGACGGGGGCCGAGGACCTGAGCGACGGCATGTACCGGCTGGTCGACGGCTCCGGGAAGCTCGCCGACGGGCTGCACGACGGCGCCGAGCGGATCCCCGACTACGACGAGGAGGACCGCGACCGGCGCACGGAGGTCATGGCGGACCCGGTCCGGCTCGTCTCCGAGGACCTGCACAAAGCGCCCGACTACGGCACCGGCTTCGCCCCGTACTTCGTTCCGCTGTCCCTGTGGGTGGGCGCGATGGTGGCGTACATGCTGATCCCGCCGATGAACCGGCGCGCTCTGGCCGCGGGCGCCCCGGCGTGGCGGATCGCGCTGGCGGGCTGGCTGCCGGTGGTGGTGATCGGGGTGCTGCAGACGGTGGCCCTGATGTCGGTGCTGCACTGGGCGGTCGGCCTGGAGATGGCGCGGGCGGCCGGGACGGTGGGCTTCCTGTTCCTGGTGACGGCGTGCTTCGCGGCGATCGTGCAGTGGCTGAACGCGCGCTTCGGGGCGGCGGGCCGGATCCTCGTGCTCGCGCTGCTGATGCTCCAGCTGACCTCCGCGGGCGGCACGTACCCCGTGCAGACCAGCCCGGGCTTCTTCAACGCGCTGCACCCCTTCCTGCCGATGAGCTACGTCGTCGAGGCCCTCAGGAGGCTCATCACGGGCGGTGGCCTGGAGCCGGTGGGGCAGGCGTGCGCGGTGCTGGCGGCGTTCACCGCGGGCGCCCTGGCGCTGACCGCGCTGTCCGCCCGCCGCCGCCAGGTGTGGACGCCGGCCCGGCTGCACCCGGAGCTGACCCTGTGAACCGGTCCGCGGCTTTCCCCGGGCCGGTTCCTGTGACAATCGACGCCATGGAAAGCAGCAGCGCCACCTCGCCCGGGAGCACCCGCCGCGAGGCCACCCGGCAGAAGCTCTACGAGGCGGCCGTCACGCTCATCGCCGAGCAGGGCTTCTCCGCCACCACGGTGGACGAGATCGCCGAGCGGGCCGGGGTCGCGAAGGGCACGGTCTACTACAACTTCGCCAGCAAGTCCGTCCTCTTCGAAGAGCTGTTGCGGCACGGCGTGGGACTCCTGACCGCCTCCCTGCGGGAGGCGGCCGAGCGGACGGCGCGGGAGGGCGGCGGCAGGGTCGACGCCCTGGACGCGATGATCCGCGCGGGGCTGGTCTTCATCGACCGCTACCCGGCCTTCACGCAGCTGTACGTGGCCGAGCTGTGGCGCACCAACCGGGCCTGGCAGTCCACGCTGGCGGTGGTCCGGCAGGAGGCCGTCGCGGTCGTCGAGGACGTGCTGCGGGAGGGCGTGGAGGGCGGCGAGTTCAGCGCGGAGATCGACGTTCCGCTGACCGCCGCGGCGCTGGTCGGCATGGTCCTGGTGGCGGCGCTGGACTGGAAGTCCTTCCAGCCGGAGCGTTCCCTGGACGACGTGCACGCGGCGCTGTCCCGGCTGCTCCAGGGGCGCGTGAGCGGCCGCCCCTGAGGCCCGGCCGCGCGACGGGGGCGCGGCCGCACGGGAAGGCGCCGGCCCGCGGTGGCCGCGTCCCCCGCGGGCCACCGTCGGACCGGCGCCTCCTTCTCGCTCCCCCGTACGTTCCCCCCGTACGTTCCCCCGTTGGATCCCCCGTTCGCGGTCGTCCCCCGGGTTCCCCCGTGCCTCGCTCCCGCCGACACCGGCCGGCGGAAGGAGCGGATCGCGGGCCCGGACCGTTCCGGCGCCCCGTGTCGCCGGTACCGGAGCCGTGCCCCTCTCCGTGCCTCCACTCTCTCGTTCCGGCGGGTCCGGCCCCATCCGCGCGCGTACTCATCTCCGTGCCTAGGTACGGGTACTCAGGGCTGCGCACCCGCCCCCAGGGGGCCGGCCCGCCCTCTGGGGGCGACGACGCCCGCGCCCGTACTCCCCCCTCCGGTCCGCGAAGCGGCGCCCCCGCACCGGCCCGCGGACCGGAGGGCCGGTGGTGGCCGATAAAGTCCCTGGCATGGCACGGATTGCGGTGATCGGCGCCGGGATGGGCGCGATGGCGGCCGCGGCCCGGCTGGCCGTGGCGGGCCACCGGGTGGCGGTGTACGAGCGGACGCAGACGTACGGCGGGGCCGTGCGCCGCGTCGAGCGGGACGGCTTCTCCTTCGACACCGGACCCGGGCTGCTGCCGCTGCCCGCGGTCTGGCGCGATCTGTTCGTCAAGACGGGCAAGGAGCCGCTGGAGGCGTGCGTCGAGCTGGTCCAGGTCGACCCGTCGGCGCGGCACGTGTTCGCGGACGGCACCGAGGCCGCGCTGCCGAACGCCTCGCGCGCGGGCGTGGTCGCGGCGCTGGACGAGGCGCTCGGCTCCGGCACCGGCCGGCGCTGGGGCGACTTCCTGGTCCGGGCCCGCGACGCCTGGGACCGCACGCGCCGGCCGCTGCTGGAGGAGCCGCTGTGGCCGAACTGGCAGGTGCTGGCCGAGCGCGAGCCCTACCCCGCGGTCCCCCACAAGCGGCTGCTGCGCACCCGCCGGGCCGGCACGCTCGCCGAGGTCGGCGCGTGGGAACTGCGCGATCCCCGGCTCGCCGCCCTCCTGGAGAGCCACGCGCTCGCGCACGGCCTGGATCCCCGCACCACCCCCGCCAGCGCGGCGGTGCTGCCCTACATGGAGCACGTCTTCGGCACCTGGTACGTCCGCGGCGGCCTGCGGGAGCTGGCGCGGGCGGTGTACGAGCGGTGCACGGCCCGGAAGGTCGAGTTCCATTTCGGCGCCGAGGTCACCGGGGTGCTGGAGAAGGACGGCCGGGCGGCGGGGGTCGAGCTGGCCGGCGGGACGGAGGCGGAGGCGGACCTCGTGGTCGCCGGTGTCGCGCCGGGCGTGCTGGACCGGCTCGTCCGGGGCGCGGCGGTGCGCGGGGACGGCGAGGTCCCGGCCCGGCGCGGGACGGCGAGCCGGCTGACGGTGCTGCTGGCGCTGCGCGGCGGCCGTCCCGCGGGGACGGCGCACCGCACGGTGGTGCACGCGGCGGACCGGGAGGCGGAGCTGGAGTCCCTGTTCGGCCCCGCCGCGGGCGCGGCCGCGCGGCCCACGGTCACCGTCCTGCGGCCCGACGACCCCGGGCTGGTCCCGGACTCCGGCCACGAGGCGGTGACGCTCACGTCGGTGGTGCCCGCGGGGGCGCGGATCCCCGGCCGGTACGCCGAGGAGCTGATCGCGGTCGCCGAACGCGCGATACCCGGCCTGCGCGACCGCGTCCTGTGGCACGAGGTGCGCACCCCGGCCGACATCGCGGAGGCGACCGGCGCGGAGGGCGGGGCGGTGCCGGCGCCCGCGCTGGCGGCGGGCGCCGGGCGGCTGCTGCATCCGTCGAACAGCACGCGCGTGGCCGGCCTGTTCACCGTCGGCGGCTGGTCGCATCCCGGCGGCGGTCTTCCGCACGCCGGGATGTCGGGCGCGCTGGTCGCCGGGCTGATCGTGGAGGGACCGGACTTCCGCGGCTCGCAGTGAGCGGAGTGGCTCCGGGCCCGCGGGGGCCCGGTCGCCCCGGAACCGGTACCGCCCGTCAGAACCGGTACTGCTCGCCGAAGCCGCCGTGTCCCTGTCCCTGGTGGCCCTCGCCCTGGTACGGGTAGGGCTGCTCCGGCGGGAGCTCGCCGCCGTAGGGCTCGTCGGTGCTGCGCTGCTGCGGGACCCACACACCGCCCGCGGGGGTCTCGCCGCCGTACGAGCCGGCGGGGTACGGGTCCTGGCCGTAGCCCTGCCCGTGCTGCTGCGGGTCGCCGTAGGCGGGGTCCTGGGAACCGTCGCCGTAGGCGTGGGTGCCGGCGTACGGGTCGGCGTAGGCGGCGTACTGCTGCCGGTCGGTGGCGCCGTAGTCGTAGCCCTGCTGGTCGTAGCCGGTGTAGCCGTCGTAGGGGTAGGCCGCCGGGTCGGCGCCCGGGGCGGCCGTGGCGTACTGGTCCTGGTCCGCGCCCGTGTGCGAAGGGTCGCCGTGGACGCCGTAGGAGCCGGTGTCGTCCGGGAAGGGCTGCGGCTCGTACACGGCGGTGGTCTCGGCCGCCGTGGGCGCGACGGGGCGCGCCGGGGTGAACACGTCGTCGTGGTCGAAGTCGTCGTCCCGGCCGTGGCCCACGCCGTCCCGGTGCCGGCCGGCACCGTCGTCGCGGCCGCCGTCGTCGTGGCCGTCCCCGTCGTGGCCGCCGTCGGCCGCTTCGAGACCGGTGACCTCCAGGGTCGGCTTCCGGCGGCCCCGCTCGCCCCGGCGGCGCCTGCTGCCGGTCAGGCCCGGGGCGGACACCGCCCAGCCGGACGCGAAGCCGCGGCGGAACGACAGCGTGACGTAGGTCTGGCCGACCGCGAAGGCGGCCGCGCCCAGCCCGATGACGACGACGGACGGGATCAGCACACCGACCACGACACCGAGGAAGCCGACGAAGGCGAGCAGCCGCCAGCGCAGACGCGCCTTGTACTGCAGCAGCACCTCGCCGAGCAGCCACAACGCGACGATGCCGAACGCGATGTAGAGGACCGTCCAGCCCATGTACGCCCCTCTCCCAGTGGCCGCTACGCAGTGTGTCGTACGCCGCCGCGGCCGGTCTAGGCCCGCGGCGGGTGGTGCAGGCCCAGGTTCTCGTAGATTTCCAGCGTCGCCGTGGAGTTGTTGAGCGTGATGAAGTGCAGTCCGGGCACTCCCTCGGCCAGCAGCCGGGCGCAGAACTCCGTGGCGAACTCGATCCCGATCGAGCGTACAGCCGCCGGATCGTCTTTCGCTGTGAGGATCCGCTCTTTCAGGGCGGCCGGGAACGAGGCGTTGCTGAGCTTCGGCAGCCGTTCCAGCATCTTCACACTGGTGACCGGCATGACCTCGGGGATCACCGGGGTCTCGCAGCCGGCCGCGGCGACCTTGTCGCGCAGGCGCAGGTACGACTCGGGGTGGAAGAACATCTGCGTGATCGCGTAGTCGGCGCCCGCCCGGCACTTGTCGACGAAGTGGGCCACGTCCGTGTCCCAGTCGGCGGAGCGCGGGTGCATCTCCGGGAAGGCCGCCACGCCGACGCAGAAGTCGCCCGACTCCTTGATGAGGCGGACCAGCTCGGCGGCGTACGTCAGGCCCTGCGGGTGCGGGACCCACTCGCCCATCGGGTCGCCCGGCGGGTCGCCGCGCACGGCCAGCATGTTGCGGATCCCGGCGTCGGCGTACTGGCCGATGATGTTGCGCAGCTCGGCTACGGAGTGGTCGACCGCGGTGAGGTGGGCGACCGGGGTGAGGGTGGTGTCGGAGACGATCTGCTCGGTCGCCCGCACCGTGCCCTCGCGCGTGGAGCCGCCCGCACCGTACGTCACGGAGACGAAGCTCGGCGCCACGGCCTCGACCCTGCGGAGGGCGTTCCACAGGTTGCGCTCGCCCTTCTCCGTCTTCGGGGCCCAGAATTCGAACGAGTACGTCGTCTTGCCGGTCGCGAGCATGTCGCGCACGGTGCGTGCGCGATCAGTCCTGGTGGATGCGGTTCCGAGGGCCATAGGGGCAGGTTAGCCAGGGGGCGCCGGTCCCCCAACCGGACGAAGGGGATTCGCCCGTTTTGCCGTCCGGTTGTCCACTCCTTGGACAAACGCGGAAGCCATCGGCGCCCCGGCCGCCCGGGCCCCCGAGGGGCCCCTACGCCTGCCGCAGCCGCTCGGCGAACTCCGCGGCCGCCGCCCCCGGGTCGTCCGCCTCCGTGATCGCGCGGACGACGACGACCCGGCGGGCGCCCGCTTCGAGCACCTCGTCCAGGTTGCCGAGGTCGATGCCGCCGATGGCGAACCAGGGGCGGTCGGTGGCCAGGGCGGCGGCGTACCGGACCAGGCCGAGGCCGGGCGCGGGGCGGCCGGGCTTGGTGGGGGTGGGCCAGCAGGGGCCGGTGCAGAAGTAGTCCACGCCCTCCTGGACGGCGGCCGCGGCGGCCTCGGACTCGGTGTGCGTGGAGCGGCCTATCAGGATGTCGTCGCCGAGGACGGCACGGGCCGCGGGGACCGGCAGGTCGCCCTGGCCGAGGTGCAGGACGGCGGGGCCCTGCGGGTGCGCGGCGCGGGCGGCGTGGGCGACGTCCGCGCGGTCGTTGACCGCGAGGAGCCTGCCGTGCCGGGCGCAGGCGTCGGCGAAGATCCGCAGGTGCTCCAGTTCCTCCGCCGCCTCCATGCCCTTGTCGCGCAGCTGCACGATGTCGACGCCGCCGGCCAGGACCGCGTCGAGGAACTCGGGCAGGTCGCCCTGGCGCCTGCGGGCGTCCGTGCAGAGATAGAGCCGGGCGTCGGCGAGCCGGGCGCGGGCGGCGGTGTCGGACATGCGGGTGTCCCCCTCGGTGGCGTGTCGGGACGCCCCCGGGCCGGGGGCGTTCTGTCGGGGCGCCCCTTGGCAGGGCGTGCTGCCGGAGCGTCCCCGTCGTCGGCGCACGGGCCGCGTCCCGTGCCGCCGGGCGCACGGGCCGCGGCCCCCGCCGCCGCCGACGGCGCGCGGGAGCCTCCCCCGGATGCCGGCGGCGTACGGACCCGGCGGCCGCGGCGCGGCCGGCCCCGGCCCGTGCGCCGCACCGCGGCGCCGGGCGTGCCGGACGGTCGGGTCAGACGGCGAGCGCCTGGGCGCGGCGCTTCACCTCCGTGCCGCGATTCTCGCTCAGCGCCTGCGCGGGGGTGCCGGGCAGGGTCGGGTCGGGCGTGAAGAGCCACTCCAGCATCTCTTCGACCGTGAAGCCGTCGTCCCGCAGCAGCGTCAGGGTGCCGGCCAGGCCCTTGACGACCTTGTCCCCGTCGATGAAGGCCGCGGGGACGTGCAGCGCGCGGTTCTCACCCCGGCGTACGGCGATGAGCTGGCCCTCCTTGACCAGCTGCCGCACCCGCGTCACCTCGACGCCGAGCTTTTCGGCGATGTCGGGAAGGGTGAGCCAGGCGGGGACGAGAGCATCGATCTTTGCGTCAATCTCGGTCACGGAACCTAGCCTGCCATCCCGCGCCGACAGTCGGAAACCGAAGCCGCCCCGCCCGGGCCGACGGGCTATTCCGCCGCCGCCTTCAGCGGTCTGGCCGGGTCCGTCAGCAGGTCCGGGTCCACGGGGGTGCCCGCCTCGATCAGACGCCGCCCCTGGGCCAGGTCCCGGGGCCGGCCCACCGCGAGCACGGCGACCAGGCGGCCCTCGCGCAGCCAGCAGACGGTCCAGGCGGGACCGGACGGGTCACCGCGCCACAGGGTCGCGTCGGCCGCGGCGTGGTGCCCGGCGTACTGCACGAAGCGGCCGAACTGCTCGGACCAGAAGTACGGCACCGGATCGTAGACCGCGGGGGCCTCGCCGACGATGTTCGCGGCGACCGTGCGCGGGCCCTGGAGGGCGTTGTCCCAGTGGTGGACCAGCAGCCGCTCGCCGTACCGCCGCGAGGGGAAGGAGGCGCAGTCGCCGACCGCGTACACGTCCGGCACGCGGGTGCGCAGCCGGTCGTCGGCCACCACCTCGCCGTGCGCGCCGAGCTCGATCCCGGAGCCGGCGAGCCAGGCCGTGGCGGGCCGGGCGCCGATGCCGACGACGACGGCGCCCGCGGGCAGCCGCGAGCCGTCGTCGAGGACCACCGTGCCGGGCTCGACCCGCGCCACGCGCGCGCGGGTGCGCAGAACGGCGCCGGCGTCGGCGTACCAGGCGGCCATCGGCGCCGCCACCTCGGCGGGCAGCGCGCCCGCGAGCGGCCGGTCGGCGGCCTCCACGACGGTCACCGCGCAGCCCGCCTCGCGCGCGGCGGTGGCGAACTCCGCGCCGATCCAGCCGGCCCCGACGACCACGACGTCGTGCTGCCGGGCGAGCACCGGCCGCAGCCGCTCGGCGTCGTCCAGGGTGCGCAGCAGGTGCACGCCGGGGACGTCCCGCGCGCCCGGCAGCCGGACGGGTTCGGCGCCGGTGGCGACCACCAGGACGTCGTACGGCACGGGCCCGGCGGCGGTGTCCAGGGCGTGGTCGCCGAGGCGGACGCCCAGCACCTCGCACCCCAGGCGCAGTTCGATGCCGAGCGCCTCGAAGTCGACGTCGAAGGCCGAGCCCTCGGCCTTGCCCAGCAGGACGGCCTTGGACAGCGGGGGCCGGTCGTAGGGCTGGTGGGGCTCCGCGCCGATCAGCGTCACGGCTCCGGTGAAGCCCTGCTCGCGCAGGGCGACCGCGGTCTGTACGCCCGCCATGCCCGCGCCCGCGACGACCACGCGCCGCGGCGTGGCCCCTCCCCGTTCCTGCGTCTGCTCGCTCACCCGATCACCATAGACAACTGACGGACTGTCAGTCAGCCGCCGTGCTCGGCGACCTGCTCCACCACGCTCGTCCCGCCGCCCCGCTGCGACTCCCACCGCCACGTCTCCTCCAGCCGCACCCGCCCGTCGGGCAGGTCGACGACGGCCGACGCGCAGTGCCCGGACGAGGTCGTCCCGTCCCGCTTCAGCTGCACGTACCGGAAGTCGAGCCGGTCCCCGGCGCGCGTGCCCACCAGATACCCGCGCACGACGTCGCCGCCCGCGTACTCGGCCCAGACCTCGCCGTCCCGCTCGTGGTAGGTGAACCGGGTGCGGGTTCCCACCTGGCCCGGCGCCTGGTCGGCGACGGGGGCGAGGACGAGTCCGTCGAGGGATCGGGCCACGGGCTGAGGCTCCCTTACGAGGTGCGAGCGGCGGAGGCTAGGGTGGCCACCGTAAAGCACTCGCGGGAGCCCGGACGCACCGGGCTGAGAGGGAGGCTGGCGGCCTCCGACCGTACGAACCTGATCCGGGTCATGCCGGCGAAGGGAGGGGCTGGACGCCCATGTCGCCTACGCGTACGCCAGACGTCCTCGTCGTGGGAGGCGGGATCATCGGCCTGGTCACGGCGTGGCGGGCCGCACAGCGGGGCCTGGCCACGGCCGTGGTCGATCCCGCGCCGGGCGGCGGAGCCGCGCAGGTGGCGGCCGGGATGCTGGCCGCCGTCACGGAACTGCACTACGGCGAGCAGACCCTGCTCGCCCTCAACCTCGCCTCGGCCCGCCGCTACCCGGACTTCGCGGCCGAGCTCACCGGCCTGACCGGTCACGACCTCGGGTACCGCCGGTGCGGCACGCTCGCCGTCGCGCTGGACGCCGACGACCGCGCCCACCTGCGCGACCTGCACCTCCTGCAGCGGCAGTCCGGGCTGGACTCCGAGTGGCTGTCGGGGCGCGAGTGCCGGCGCCTGGAGCCGATGCTCGCGCCGGGCGTGCGCGGCGGGCTGCGGGTGGCCGACGACCACCAGGTCGACCCGCGGCGCCTGGCCCGGGCGCTGGTGGTCGCGTGCGAGCGGGCCGGCGTGGTCTTCCACCGGGTGCGGGCCGAGCGGCTCGTCGTCGTCCGGGACCGGGCCACGGGTGTCGTCACCGCCGACGGCGGTGAGCTGGGCGCCGGGCGGGTGGTCCTGGCCGCGGGCAGCCTCAGCGGACGGCTGGCGGGCGTGCCGGACCGCGTCCTGCCGCCCGTGCGGCCCGTGAAGGGGCAGGTGCTGCGGCTGGCCATGCCCGGGGACCGGCCGCCGCTGCTGAGCCGGACCGTGCGCGCGGTGGTGCGCGGCGGCAGCGTCTACCTGGTGCCGCGGGAGAGCGGCGAGCTCGTCGTCGGGGCGACCAGCGAGGAACTGGGCTGGGACACCACGGTCACCGCGGGCGGGGTGTACGAGCTGCTGCGCGACGCCCACGAGCTGGTGCCGGGGATCACCGAGCTGCCGCTGACGGAGACCCGGGCCGGGCTGCGCCCCGGCTCCCCGGACAACGCGCCGCTGCTCGGCCCGACCGAGCTGGAGGGGCTGGTGCTGGCCACCGGCCACTACCGCAACGGCGTGCTGCTCACCCCGGTCACCGGCGACGTCATGGCGCACGTCCTGACCACGGGCGGCCTCCCGGACGTGGCCGCCCCCTTCACCCCGAAGCGTTTCAGCACCGCACCCACGGAGCAGCCCGCATGAAGATCTCGGTCAACGGGGAGCCGCGCGAGGTGGCTCCCGGCACGCCCCTCGACGCCCTGGTGCGCACCCTCACCCGGGCGCCCTCCGGGGTGGCGGCCGCCCTCAACGAAACCGTCGTCCCGCGCGCCCAGTGGCCGTCCACCGCCCTGGCCGAGGGCGACCGCGTGGAAGTCCTCACCGCCGTCCAAGGAGGCTGAACCATGGCCGACGACCCCCTCGTCCTCGGCGGCACGTCCTTCACGTCCCGCCTGATCATGGGTACCGGCGGAGCGCCCAGCCTGGAGGTGCTGGAGCGGGCGCTGATCGCCTCCGGGACCGAGCTGACCACGGTCGCGATGCGGCGCGTGAACCCCGGCGTGCACGGCTCGGTGCTGTCCGTGCTGGACCGGCTCGGCATCCGGGTGCTGCCGAACACGGCCGGTTGCTTCACCGCCGGTGAGGCCGTCCTGACCGCCCGGCTCGCCCGGGAGGCGCTCGGCACCGACCTGGTCAAGCTGGAGGTCATCGCCGACGAGCGGACCCTGCTGCCGGACCCGATCGAACTGCTGGAGGCCGCCGAGACGCTGGTCGACGACGGGTTCACGGTCCTGCCGTACACCAACGACGACCCCGTCCTCGCGCGGAAGCTGGAGGACGTGGGGTGCGCCGCGATCATGCCGCTGGGCTCGCCCATCGGCTCCGGCCTCGGCATCCGCAACCCGCACAACTTCCAGCTGATCGTGGAGCACGCGCGCGTGCCGGTGATCCTGGACGCGGGGGCCGGTACGGCGTCGGACGCGGCGCTGGCGATGGAGCTGGGGTGCGCGGGTGTGATGCTCGCCTCGGCGGTGACGCGGGCGCAGGAGCCGGTGCTGATGGCGGAGGCCATGAAGCACGCGGTGGAGGCGGGGCGGCTGGCCCGGCGGGCCGGGCGCATCCCGCGCCGTCACTTCGCGGAGGCGTCCTCGCCGGTGGAGGGCCGCGCGCACCTGGACCCCGAGCGCCCCGCGTTCCGCTAGGCCCGGCCGTCACGGCTTTGCCGCGGTCCCGCCCCGGCCCCCCGCGGCGGGGCGGGACCGCGGCGGCGGCTCGTACACTCGCCTGCGTGGACACGACCCTTCAGGACCCTCTGGTCGGGCAGGTGCTCGACGGCCGGTACCGCGTCGACGCGCGGATCGCGGTCGGCGGGATGGCCACGGTCTACCGGGCCGTGGACACCCGTCTGGACCGCGTCCTCGCGCTCAAGGTGATGCACCCGACGCTCGCGGCCGACGGCTCCTTCGTCGAGCGGTTCATCCGCGAGGCGAAGTCGGTGGCCCGGCTCGCCCACCCCAACGTGGTGCAGGTCTTCGACCAGGGCACCGACGGGGCGTACGTCTACCTCGCGATGGAGTACGTGGCCGGCTGCACCCTGCGGGACGTGCTGCGCGGGCGCGGGGCGCTGCAGCCGCGGGCCGCGCTGGACATCCTGGAGCCGGTGCTGGCCGCGCTCGGCGCCGCGCACCGCGCCGGGTTCGTGCACCGCGACATGAAGCCGGAGAACGTCCTGATCGGGGACGACGGCCGGGTCAAGGTCGCCGACTTCGGCCTGGTACGGGCCGTGGACACCGTCACCCGCACCACCGGTGCCGTGCTCGGCACCGTCTCGTACCTCGCGCCCGAGCAGATCGAGCACGGCACGGCCGATCCGCGGGTCGACGTGTACGCGTGCGGCGTCGTCCTGCACGAGATGCTGACCGGCGCCCGGCCGCACGACGGGGACTCCCCCGCCCAGGTGCTCTACCGGCGCCTCCACGAGGACGTGCCGCCGCCCTCGGCCGCCGTGCCCGGGCTGCCGTACGAGCTGGACGACCTGGTGGCGTCGGCCACCGCGCGCGACCCCGGGGCCCGGCCGCACGACGCGGTGGCGCTGCTGGCCGAGGCCCGCCGGGCGCGCGGCGCGCTCAGCCCGGACCAGCTGGACGCGGTGCCGCCGCAGGCGCTCGCCGCGGAGCACGACAACGCCGAGGACCGTACGAGCGTCATCCCGCGGGCGCTGACCCCGCCGGTGGACCCGGCGGCCGGCGACGGCGCCGTGCACCGCACCAGCCGTCTGCCGGCCCCGCCCCCGCCGTTCCCGCGGCGCCGCCCGGCCGTCCGGCGCGGTCCGGCGGCGATCGTCGTCGCCGTGCTGCTCGTGCTCGGGCTCGGCACGGGCGTCTGGTACATCAACTCCGGCCAGTTCACCGAGGTGCCGCCGCTGCTGGAGAAGACCGAGGCGCAGGCCCGGGACCGGCTGGAGCGGGCCGGCCTGGAGGTCGGCGCGGTGGAGCACGCCCACAGCGACACGGTCGAGCGCGGCACGGTCATCAGCACCGATCCGAAGCCGGGCGCCCGCATCCGCAGCAACGACTCCGTGACCCTCACCGTCTCCGACGGCCCGCGGACCGTGCTCCTGCCCGACGTGCGGGGCTACCGGCTGGACCGGGCGCGGGCGGTGCTCGAGGAGGAGGGGCTGGAGCCGGGCATGGTGACCCGGGCGTTCAGCGACAGCGTCCCCAAGGGCTTCGTGGTCTCCACCGGCCCGGAGACGGGCACGAAGGTGCGCGCGGGCTCGGCGGTGGCGCTCACCGTCAGCAAGGGCGGCCCGGTGGACGTGCCCGACGTCGCCGGCCGGGACCCGGACGACGCGCGGGCCGAGCTGGAGGGGGCCGGCCTGAAGGTGAGGATCGCCGCCGGCCGGATCACCTCCGAGTACGACAAGGGGCGGGTCGCCCGGCAGAGCCCGGGGGACGGCGCACGGGTCGCCGAGGGCGACACGGTGACGCTGACGCTGTCCAAGGGCCCGGAGATGGTGGAGGTCCCGGACGTGGTCGGGGACCGCGCCGACGACGCCAGGCGGAAGCTGGAGGCGGCCGGTTTCCGGGTCGAGGAGGACCGCGGCCTGCTCGGGCTGTTCGGCGACACCGTCAAGGGCCAGTCCGTGGACGGCGGCGACACGGCCCCGAAGGGGTCGACGGTCACCCTCGAGATCCGCTGACGGGATTCCTCCGGACGCGTGACACCCTGGACGGGTGACACGTCAGCACCACCGCACTCCCCGTCCGCCCCGCAACCCCGTCGGCAGCCACGTCCCGGTGGCCGGCGGCCTGCACTCCGTCGGCCTGGCCTACGCCCGTGACCTGGGGGCCGAGGCGGTGCAGGTCTTCGTCGCCAATCCGCGCGGCTGGGCCACGCCGGCCGGCAACCCGAAGCAGGACGAGGCGTTCCGCGCGGCGTGCGCGGCCGCGGCGATCCCGGCGTACGTGCACGCCCCGTACCTGATCAACTTCGGCTCGCACACCGAGGCGACGGTGGAGCGGTCGGTGGAGTCGCTGCGGCACTCGCTCAGGCGCGGCCGGGAGATCGGCGCGCTCGGCGTGGTCGTGCACACCGGCAGCGCGACCGGCGGCCGGGAGCGGCCGGTGGCGCTGCGGCAGGTGCGGGAGCGGCTGCTGCCGCTGCTCGACGAGCTCACCGAGGACGACGACCCCCATCTGCTGCTGGAGTCGACGGCCGGGCAGGGCGCCTCCCTGTGTTCGCGGACCTGGGACTTCGCGCCGTACTTCGAGGCGCTGGACGCCCATCCGAAGCTGGGCGTGTGCCTGGACACCTGCCATGTCTTCGCCGCCGGGCACGACCTGTCCGAGCCCGGCGGCATGCACCGGACGCTGGATCTGCTGGTGGACACCGTGGGCGAGGGCCGGCTGAAGCTGATCCACGCCAACGACTCCAAGGACGTGGCCGGCGCCCACAAGGACCGGCACGAGAACATCGGCGCCGGCCACATCGGCGAGGACCCGTTCCGCGCGCTGACCACCCACCCCGCCACCGAGGGCGTACCGCTGATCATCGAGACGCCCGGCGGCAGGGAGGGGCACGCGGCGGACGTGGAGAAGCTGAAGAAGCTGCGCGCCGGGTAGCCGCCGGAGGGCACCGGCGGGCGGACGGGACGCCGCACGGGGTACGCCGTCACCGCCGGGGGCGCACCGGTCCCGCCGCCGGGCGGCGCGGGCGCCGGGGTCAGAGCTCGGGGCCCTCCCCGGGCTCCTCCTGGTAGGAGTAGCGCTGCTCCTTCCACGGGTCGCCGATGTTGTGGTAGCCGCGCTCCTCCCAGAAGCCGCGGCGGTCGGCGGTCATGTACTCCACGCCGCGGACCCATTTGGGCCCCTTCCAGGCGTAGAGGTGGGGGACGATCAGGCGCAGCGGGAAGCCGTGCTCGGCGGTGAGCAGCTCGCCGTCCTTGTGGGTGGCGAAGATCGTGCGCTCCGACGCGAAGTCGGACAGGCGGAGGTTGGAGCTGAAGCCGTACTCGGCCCACACCATCACATGGGTGACGGTCGGCGCGGGCGGGACGAGGTCCAGGATCGTCCGGGCCGGAACGCCGCCCCACTCCGCGCCGAGCATGCTGAACTTCGTCACGCAGTGCAGATCGGCCACGACGGTGGTGTACGGCAGGGCGGTGAACTCCGCGTGCGTCCAGGAGCGCTTCCCGCCGTCGGCGGTGGCGCCGAAGACCCGGAACTCCCAGCGCTCGGGCCGGAACCTGGGCACCGGGCCGTAGTGCGTGACGGGCCAGCCCCGCTGCACCCGCTGCCCCGGCGGCAGCCCGGGCCGCGCCGCTCCTCCCGCATCGCGCTCCTCCGACTCGCGCTCCACCGGCTGACCCATGACTCCATCCTGACAGACCACGAGAAATGCACACGACGCGGGCCCATCCCGATCAGGGCAAAAGGCGTCGAGTATGGACTTCCTTACTAAGTGCGGACTTACTGGAAGATCTTCGGCGCCGGTGCCATCATTCGGCGCAACCTGCCTTTTCCGCGGAAGGAGCCTCTGCGATGCAGGGCGATCCCCAGGTCATCGAATTCCTCAACGAGCAGCTGACCGCCGAGCTGACCGCCATCAACCAGTACTTCCTGCACGCCAAGATGCAGGAGAACTTCGGCTGGTACCGGCTCGCCAAGTACACCCGGCGCGAGTCGTTCGACGAGATGAAGCACGCCGAGGTGCTCACCGAGCGCATCCTCTTCCTGGAGGGGCTGCCGAACTACCAGCGCCTGTTCCACGTACGGGT
The DNA here is from genome assembly GCF_044456065.1 of Streptomyces sp. NPDC051041. NCBI lineage: Bacteria > Bacillati > Actinomycetota > Actinomycetes > Kitasatosporales > Streptomycetaceae > Streptomyces > Streptomyces sp. NPDC051041. The sequence goes on along the minus strand of NZ_JBITFM010000004.1, from coordinate 88,714 downwards.
GGGGCAGAGCGTCCGGGAGATGTTCGAGGCCGACCGGCAGATCGAGGTGGAGGCGATCGACCGGCTCCGGCGCGGCGTCAAGGTGATGCGGGACAAGGGCGACATCACGTCGGCGAACATCTTCGAGGTGATCCTCGCCGACGAGGAGCACCACATCGACTATCTGGACACCCAGCTGGAACTGCTGGACAAGCTCGGCGAGGCCCTCTACATCGCCCAGCTCGTCGAGCAGCCGGACGGCCACTCCTAGGCGGCGGCCTCTTCGAGGTCCGGGAGCGCCGGCCCGCCCTGGTCGGCGAGTTCCCGACGCGGGCACGCGCCCCTGCCGAGGAGCGCCTGGATGCGGCGCACGCACGACCCGCAGTCCGTGCCCGCCTTGCAGGCCGAGGCTATCTGGCGCGGAGTGCAGGCGCCGTTCTCCGCGTGCTGCTTGATCTGCTGCTCGGTGACGCCGAAGCAGCTGCAGACGTACACGCGGTTCACCTCCCGCCGGGATCGATATGTGGTGCCGCCCCGACTGTTCGGTGAGGCAAACCTAACCTTACTGGTCCCTCCGGTCCCGTGAAAGCGGGAGGGGCGCGGATCGTATGTGATCCGCGCCCCAGGAACGCTCCCGTGCCAGGCCGGCCCGTTACTGGTCCCGGTACATCTCCGCCACCAGGAAGGCCAGGTCGAGCGACTGGCTGCGGTTCAGGCGGGGGTCGCAGGCGGTCTCGTAGCGCTGGTGCAGATCGTCGACGAAGATCTCGTCGCCGCCGCCCACGCACTCGGTGACGTCGTCACCGGTCAGCTCCACATGGATGCCGCCCGGGTGGGTGCCGAGCGCCTTGTGCACCTCGAAGAAGCCCTTGACCTCGTCCAGCACGTCGTCGAAACGGCGGGTCTTGTGCCCGGAGGCCGCCTCGAAGGTGTTGCCGTGCATCGGGTCGGTCACCCACGCCACCGCCGCGCCCGACGCGGTGACCTTCTCCACCAGCTCGGGCAGCTTGTCGCGGATCTTGTCCGCGCCCATCCGCACGATGAACGTCAGCCGGCCCGGCTCACGCTCCGGGTCCAGGCGCTCGATGTACTGCAGCGCCTCCTCGGCCGTCGTCGTCGGGCCGAGCTTGATGCCGATCGGGTTGCGGATCCGCGAGGCGAACTCGATGTGCGCGTGGTCCAGCTGCCGGGTGCGCTCCCCGATCCACACCATGTGCGCCGAGACGTCGTACAGCTGCCCGGTGCGGGAGTCGACACGGGTCAGCGCCGACTCGTAGTCGAGCAGCAGCGCCTCGTGCGAGGAGTAGAACTCGACCGTCTTGAACTCCTCCGGGTCCGCCCCGCAGGCGTGCATGAAGTTCAGCGCGTTGTCGATCTCGCGGGCGAGCTGTTCGTAGCGCTGCCCGGACGGCGAGGACTTCACGAAGTCCTGGTTCCAGGCGTGCACCTGGCGCAGGTCGGCGTAGCCGCCCGTGGTGAAGGCCCGCACCAGGTTCAGCGTGGACGCCGAGGCGTGGTACATGCGCTTGAGCCGCTCCGGGTCCGGGATCCGGGCCTCCGGCGTGAACTCGAAGCCGTTGACCGAGTCGCCCCGGTAGACCGGCAGGGTCACGCCGTCGCGGGTCTCGGTCGGCTTGGAGCGCGGCTTGGAGTACTGGCCGGCGATCCGGCCGACCTTCACGACCGGCACCGAGGCGGCGTACGTCAGCACGGCGCCCATCTGGAGCAGGGTCTTGAGCTTGTTGCGGATGTGATCGGCGGACACCGCGTCGAACGCCTCGGCGCAGTCGCCGCCCTGGAGGAGGAACGCCTCTCCCTTGGCGACGGCCGCCATCCGGGCGCGCAGCTGGTCGCACTCGCCCGCGAAGACGAGCGGCGGATACGACTCGAGGTCCGCGATCACCTTGCGCAGAGCCTCGGGGTCGGGGTACTCGGGCTGCTGCGCCGCGGGCAGGTCTCGCCAGGTGTTGCCAGCGCCGGGGCTGGTCTTAGCGTTCACGGTCACACCGTAAACATTACGGGGTCGTGTCGGGTGATTTTCGGTCGGTTCGACTGGTGAGACGAGGCCGCTCCCGCACGGACCGCCGCGCCGCGGGCCCATGGGGTAGGGTGCCTGCCATGTTCGCGCTTACGCACCAGACCTGGTGGTGGACCGCTTCCCCGGCGGCCCACTGACTGCGCGTACGCAAGACTTCGCGAAGGCCGCCCGAGGGGCGGCCTTCGGCGTTCTCCGCCCGGGCCGTTCCTCCCGATCCCGATCCCCGAGCCGCGTCTCGGCCCCGACATCGACGGAAGAGGAACCATGAACCTGGCCCGCCTCACGCACGACGACCGCCCCTTCGCCCTGCTGCGCCGCCGCACCCCCGGCCACGACCACGACGTGGTCGAGGTGCTGCTCGGCCCGGTCGTGGTCCGCGACCGCCTCGCCGACCTGCCCGACGAGGCCCTCGCCCTGGTCCCCTTCCGGCAGATCCGCGAACGCGGCTTCGACGTGATCGACGACGGCACGCCCCTGCTGGCGCTGCTGCCCGAGGAGCGGTGCGCCGTCCCGCTCGCGGACGCGCTGGCCCAGCTCCCCGGGCACGCGGTCCGCGTGGAGGACGGCGGCTTCGACGTGACCGACGAGGAGTACGCCGGGATCGTCGGCCGGGTGCTGCGGGAGGAGATCGGACGGGGCGAGGGCGCGAACTTCGTGATCCGGCGGACCTACCGGGGCCGGATCCCGGGGTTCGGGCGAGCCGACGCGCTGGCGCTGTTCCGGCGGCTGCTGGAGGGCGAGCGGGGCGCGTACTGGACGTTCCTGGTGCACACCGGCGACCGCGTCCTGGTCGGGGCGAGCCCCGAGGTGCACGTGCGGATGTCCGGCGGGACGGTCGTCATGAACCCGATCAGCGGGACGTACCGGTACCCCGCCGGGGGCCCCACCCCGGAGCACCTGCTCGGGTTCCTCGCCGACGGCAAGGAGATCGAGGAGCTGTCGATGGTCGTCGACGAGGAGCTCAAGATGATGTGCACGGTCGGCGACCGGGGCGGGGTGGTCGTCGGGCCGCGGCTGAGGGAGATGGCGCACCTGGCGCACACCGAGTACGAACTGCGCGGGAAGTCCTCGCTGGACGTGCGGGAGGTCCTGCGGGAGACCATGTTCGCGGCGACCGTGACCGGCTCGCCCGTGCAGAACGCCTGCCGGGTCATCGAACGGCACGAGGCCGGGGGGCGCGGCTACTACGCCGGCGCCCTGGCGCTGCTGGGCAGGGACGCGGGCGGCGCCCAGACCCTCGACTCCCCCATCCTGATCCGCACCGCCGACATCGACGCGGCCGGGCGGCTGCGGGTGCCGGTCGGCGCCACGCTGGTCCGCGGCTCGGACCCGGCCGGCGAGGTCGCGGAGACGCACGCGAAGGCGGCCGGGGTGCTGGCCGCGCTGGGCGTCCGCGCGCAGCGGCCGCGGCAGGAGGCCGCGGGGCCGAAGCTGGCCGACGACCCGCGGGTGCGGGCCGCGCTGGACGGGCGCCGGGCCGCGCTCGCGCCGTTCTGGCTGCGGATGCAGGAACCGTCGGACGCGCTGTCCGGCCACGTGCTCGTCGTCGACGGGGAGGACACCTTCACGGCGATGCTGGCGCACGTGCTGCGCTCGTCCGGGCCGGCCGTCACCGTCCGGCGCTACGACGAGCCGGGACTGCGGCGGGCGGTCCTCGCGCACGACGGGCCCGTGGTGCTGGGCCCCGGCCCCGGCGATCCGGGTGATGCGGCCGACCCCAAGATGCGGTTCCTGCGGCAGCTGGCCGCCGAGGTGATCCGGGAGCACCCGCACGGCGTCCTCGGCGTCTGCCTCGGACACGAGCTGATCGCGGCCGAGCTGGGGCTGGACATCGTCCGCAAGGAGGTGCCGTACCAGGGCGCGCAGACGGTGATCGACCTGTTCGGGCGGACGGAGACCGTCGGCTTCTACAACAGCTTCGTGGCGCACTGCGACGACGAGGCCCGCGCCGAGCTGGCCGCGCACGGTGTGGAGGTCAGCCGGAGCTCGACCGGCGAGGTGCACGCCCTGCGCGGGCCGGGCTTCGCCGGGGTGCAGTTCCACCCGGAGTCGGTGCTGACGCTGAACGGTGCCGCGATCGTGCGGGAGCTGGTCGGTCAGCTGCGCGGCACCAGCACGTTCCCGGAGCGCCGGCCGGCCCGGTAGTCGAGGACGTTGCGCACCGTGGTCTCGACGATCTGGCCGACGGCCTCCTGGGTGTAGTACGCCTGGTGGGAGGTGACCAGGACGTTCGGGAAGGTGACGAGGCGGGCCAGGGTGTCGTCCTCGACGGCCTCCAGGGACCGGTCGAGGAAGAACAGCCCGGCCTCCGCCTCGTACACGTCCAGGCCGACGCCCGTGAAGCGGCCCGCGCGCAGCTCGTGGACGAGGGCGGCGGTGTCGACGAGGCCGCCACGGCTGGAGTTGACCAGGATCGCGTCGTCCCGCATCAGCTTCAGGGCGTCGGCGTCGATGAGGTGCAGGGTCTCAGGCATCAGCGGGACGTGCAGGGTGACCAGGTCGGACTCGGCCAGCAGCTGCTCCTTGGGCACGTACCGCATGCCGAGCTCCACGCAGGCGGGGTTCTCGGCGATGTCCCAGCCGAGCAGCCGCATGCCGAACCCGTGGGCGATCCGGGCGAACGCCTCGCCGATCTTTCCGGTGCCGAGGACGCCGGCGGTGCGGCCGTGCATGTCGCGGCCCATCAGCCCGTCGAGGCGGAAGTCGAAGTCGCGGGTGCGGGTGGAGGCGCGCACGATGCGGCGGTCGACGGCCAGGGCGAGGGCCCAGGCGAACTCGGCCACCGCGTACGGCGAGTAGGACGTCACCCGGGCCACCGTCAGGCCGAGGCGCTCGGCCACCGCGAGGTCGACGTTGTTGAAGCCGGTGGAGCGCTGGGCCACCATCCGGGTGCCCCCGGCCGCCAGGATCTCCAGGACGCGCGCGCCGAGGTCGGCGTTGACGCTGGTGGAGACGATCTCGTGGCCGGCGGCGATGCGGGCGGTGTCCTCGGTGAGGAAGACGTCCAGGCAGCGCACCTCGCCGTGCCCCCGGAAGGCCTCCTCGATCAGCGGCTTCTCGTCGGCCTGGACACCGAACGCCAGGATCTCCACGGGGCCCTCCGGGGTGCGCCGGAACGTCTGGTACCGGCGAATATACGGGGGCGGGGCGGGGCCCGCTTCCCCGGCACGGCCGCCCCGGGGCCGCCCGCCGCCCCCTCGGCCGCGGAAGACGCCGGCCTCCCCGTGCCGGCCGGGGCCGGCCGTCCTCGGCCGCGCCGTGGCCCGTGCGGCCGGGACGCGGACGGCGTCCGTGCCGCGCGGGGCGGCCGCCGCGCCGAGGCCGCCGCGGACGCGGGCGGCGGGGCGGCGGCCGAAGGCGCCGGGATGCCGCCGCGGGGCGGGCCGCCGCGCGGCGGCCGGGCTCACGCGTCGTCGAGTCCGCGCTCTATCGCGTACCGGACCAGCTCCACGCGGTTGTGCAGCTGGAGCTTGCCCAGGGTGTTCTGGACGTGGTTCTGCACCGTGCGATGGGAGATGACGAGGCGTTCGGCGATCTGCTTGTAGCTCAGGCCCTTGGCGACCAGGCGCAGCACCTCGGTCTCCCGCTCGGTCAGGCGGGGCGCCTTGGGCTCGTCGGCGCCGGGCGCGGGGGCCGGTTCGGAGGCGAGGCGGCGGTACTCGCCGAGGACCAGGCCGGCCAGGCCCGGGGTGAACACCGGGTCGCCGGCCGCCGTGCGGCGCACCGCGTCCAGCAGGTCCTGGGTGGAGGCCGACTTCAGCAGGTAGCCGGTCGCGCCCGACTTCACCGCCTCCAGGACGTCGGCGTGCTCCCCGCTCGCGGACAGCACCAGGACGCGCAGCGCCGGGTCGGCGGCGACGACCTCCTTGCAGACCTGGACGCCGGGCTTGCCGGGCAGGTTGAGGTCGAGCACGAGGACGTGGGGCGCGGCGGCCTTGGCCCGGCGCACGGCCTGGTCGCCGTCGCCGGCGGTGGCGACCACGTCGAAGCCGTTCTCGGCCAGGTCGCGGGCGACGGCGTCGCGCCACATGGGGTGGTCGTCGACCACCATGACCCTGATCGGGTCCGGCCGGTCCTGAGTGGTCCTGGTCATCGCTGCTCCGCCTTCCCCCGTACGTCCTCGGCGCCCCTGGGCACCCTCAGTTCGACTTCCGTGCCCTGCCCGGGCACCGAGATCAGCTCCGCGCTGCCGCCGAGGTCGCGCAGCCGTCCCCGGATCGACAGCGCCACCCCGAGCCGCCCCTCGCCCTCGGCCTGGGCGAGCCGTCCCTCGGGGATGCCGGGACCGTCGTCCCGTACGGTGACGATCACCTCGTCCGGCTCGTCCTCGACCAGGATCCACGCGCGCGCGTGCTCCCCGGCGTGCCTGCGGACGTTGTCCAGCGCGGCCCCGACGGCGGCGGCCACCTCCCGCGCGGCGAGCGGCGGCAGCGGCACCGGGGCCCCGGGCTCGGCCAGGCTGACCCGCGCGCCGGCGTACGGGGCGAGCAGCGCGCGCAGGTCGACGGGACCGTCCTCGCCGCCGGGGCCGTCGGGCTCCTCGACGGCCCCGCCGGCGGCTCCCCCGGCGGTGTCCCCGGAGGTCCTGGGGACGGGCACCAGCCCGCCGGAGACCAGCGTGCGCAGCGCCACCTCCTGCTCGCCGGCCAGCCGCCCCAGCTCGGCCGCCTCGCCGCCGATGACGGCGCCGCGCCGCTGCACCATGGCCAGCACCTGCAGCACGCCGTCGTGGATGTCCCGGGCGAGCCGCTCCCGCTCCCGCGTCGCGGCCTCGATCTCCAGGGCGCGGGCGAGGGTGCGCTCGGAGGCGCGGGCGACCTCGACGACGTAGCCGATGGCGATGGAGGCGACCCAGACCAGGATGACGTTGTGGACGGTGTCGCGGGCGGGGCTGCCGCGTTCGACCAGGTTGGCGACGGCGACGAGGGTGGAGGCGAGGGCCGCCCAGCGCCAGCCGCCCTTGATCGCGAAGGCCAGGACCGAGCCGGCCGTCCAGATCGACGGCAGTGTCGGCCCGCCCCCCTGGATGCGCTCGGGCGCGTCGGCGAGCGGGGTGAGCAGGATGCCGGCGAGCGCGACGGCGAGGTCGGCGGTGAGGAACCGCCTGGTGCAGCTCGCCGCGTTCGCGACCCTGGGGAGGGTGGCAAGGGTCCACACGGACAGCACGGCGAAGTAGGCGACGGCGATCCAGGGGCGGACGAACTCGTCGTGCGCGGTGGCGAACAGGCCGATCGCGTACACCGTCGCGAGCAGCCGGTAGGCGGTGAGCGCACGCCACAGCGGCTGCTCGACCGACATCCTCATGACTCTTTCACGCCTGGCCACGTCCCACCCCCGAACCCGCGAGCCCGTCCAGGGCTCGAACGGCCGCTATCCGGCCCGTCCCCTGCGTTCTTTCCCCGCCTGTTCCTTCTCCGCCCGCGCGAGCGCGGCCTTCGCCGCCCTGCCCGCCTCCTTCTCGGCCTTCGCCGCCTCCGCGAGCTGCCGCTTCATGGCGGTCGCGTACATGTCGACGTACTCCTGGCCGGAGAGCTTCATGATCTCGTACATGACCTCGTCGGTCACCGCGCGGAGCACGAAGCGGTCGTGCTCCATGCCCTGGTAGCGGCTGAAGTCCAGCGGCCTGCCGATGCGGATGCCGGGCCGCATCAGCTTGGGGACGACCTTCCCGGGCGGCTGGATCTTCTCGGTGTCGATCATGGCGACGGGGATGACGGGCGCTCCGGTGGCGAGCGCCACGCGCGCGAGGCCGCCGGGCTTGCCGCGGTACAGCCGCCCGTCGGGCGACCGCGTGCCCTCCGGGTAGATGCCGAACAGCTCGCCCCGCTCCAGGACCTCGATGCCGCTCCTGATGGCGGCCTCGCCCGCGCCGCGCGCGCCGGAGCGGTCCACCGGGAGCTGGCCGACCCCCTTGAAGAACGCGGCGGTCAGCCGGCCCTTGACGCCGGGCGTGGTGAAGTACTCGGCCTTGGCGATGAAGGTCACCTTGCGGTCGAGGACGGCGGGCAGGAAGAACGAGTCGGAGAACGACAGGTGATTGCTCGCCAGGATCGCCGGGCCCTCGGCGGGAACGTTCTCCAGGCCCTCCACCCAGGGCCGGAAGGCGAGCTTCAGCGGACCCCCGATGGTGACCTTCATCGCGCCGTACAACAACCGAGTGCCTCCTGTGTCTGTAGATCAGACCTTAACCCGGCACACCGCCGAAGGCTTCGACGGCCCTGGTCGGTGGCGGTGCGGTCGCGTACGGTGAAGTACCTGCAGGCACGCCCGCGGACGCGTCCGCGAACGTGCCCGCCGACGACGTGCCAGCCCCTTCAGGACCCTTCACGAACAGGAGACCGAGACGTGCCGGTCCTCCCCGGAGCCGAGCCGTTCCGCCACGAGGGCGGGGAGGTCGGCGTCCTCCTCTGCCACGGCTTCACCGGTTCCCCGCAGTCGCTGCGGCCCTGGGCCCAGTACCTCGCCGAGCACGGCCTGACCGTCGCCCTGCCCCTGCTGCCCGGGCACGGCACGCGCTGGGAGGACATGCAGCTCACCGGCTGGCAGGACTGGTACGCGGAGGTGGACCGCGAACTGCGCGCCCTGCGCGCGCGCTGCACGCGGGTGTTCGTGGCCGGGCTGTCCATGGGCGGCGCCCTGGCCCTGCGGCTGGCCGCCCGGCACGGGGACGCGGTCGCCGGCGTCGTGGTCGTCAACCCGGCGAACAAGGTGCACGGCCTGTCCGCGTACGCCCTTCCGCTGGCCCGCCACGTCGTCCGTACGTCGAAGGGGATCGCCAGCGACATCGCCAAGCCGTCGAGCCGGGAGATCGGCTACGACCGGGTGCCGCTGCACGCGGCGCACTCGCTGCGGGCCTTCTTCCGGATCGTCGACCGGGAGCTGCCGCGGGTCACCCAGCCGCTGCTGCTGCTGCGCAGCCCGCAGGACCACGTGGTGCCGCCGGCCGACTCGGCCCGCGTCCTCGGCCGGGTGTCGTCGACGGACGTGCGGGAGGTCCTGCTGGAACAGAGCTATCACGTGGCGACGTTGGACCATGACGCGGACCGGATCTTCGAGGAGAGCCTCGCTTTCATCGGCCGGCTCGCCCCCAGTCTCGGCAAGGAAGGGACGGCCACAGGTGGCTGAGCACGACTCCGAGCGCGAGGACCGCGAGCCGGACGAGCGGGGCGTCCCGCTCGACGAGGAGGCCGCCTGGGCGGCGATCGTCGCCGGGTACGGCGAGGAGCCGCCGGACCCGCCCGGCGCCAAGCCGTTCAAGTCCGTGGAGGACCTGGCGCTGCTGGAGGCCGGGACGAACGACGAGCCCTCCGGGACTTCCGGCGCCCTCGGGGACGGCACGGCGGTCAAGGACGACGGGGACGGCGAGGACGGCGGGGGCGACCGGCCCGCCGCGGCCCGGCCGCTGGGCGGCTCGGTCGCCTTCGCGCCCGGCGTCGGCCCGCGCGACTACACCGTGCCCGAGCCCTCCGAGGAGGACTTCGCCGCCGACGACGAGGGCCACTTCGTCCCGCCGGAGCCGCCGCCGCTGCCCGAGGCCGACGCCACCGCCAAGTTCGCCTGGCTCGGGGTGCTCGGCGGGCCGGTCCTGCTCCTGCTGGCGGTGCTGTTCGGCTGGGACATGACGTGGTGGCTGGCCACGCTCGGCATCGGCGGCTTCCTCGGCGGGTTCGCGACGCTGGTGATGCGCATGAGGACGGACGACGAGGACGACGACGACCCGGGACGGGGCGCCGTCGTCTAGCGCGCGGGCGCCTGTGCCGCGGGGACCCTGAGGGCGGCCAGGACCGGCAGGTGGTCCGTGGCCGCCCTCAGGTCGCTCCCGGTCACCCCGGGGTGCTCCAGGGGCACCCCGCAGCCGAGCACCTCGACGCCCTGCGTGACGAAGAGCGCGTCGATGCGGCGGCGGGGATCGTCCGACGCCCAGGTGTACTCGCCGCCCCACGCCGCCTCGGTCCGGCAGTCCCGCAGGTGCGCGGCCAGCCGGCCGAAGGTGGGGCCGTCCGGCTGCTCGTTCAGGTCGCCGCCCGCGACCGCGTGCTCCACGCCCAGCGCGGCGAGCCGGTCCAGGAGCATGCCGCCCTGCGCGTACCGCTCCTCGCGGTCCAGGCTCAGATGGCAGCCGACGACACCGAGCCGGGCGCCCCCGAAGCGGACGACGGCGGTGGCGAGGCCGCGCCGTTCCCGTCCCGGGGTGCGCGGCAGCAGGACGTCCTCGGTGCGTTCGACGGTGGCGCGCAGCGAGCACAGCAGGGCCGGGCCGGCGGCCGTGGCGCCTCCGGTGAGGACCACCAGTCCGGACGCCGCCGCGAGCCGGGCGAGCTTCTTGCGCCAGCGGAAGAAGCGGGGGGCCTCCTGCACGAGCACCAGGTCCGGGGCGCAGGCGGCGATCACCCGGGCCAGGGCGGCCGGGTCGTCGCGCATCGAGCGGATGTTGTAGCTGAGGACCCGGACGACGGCGGAACCGTCGGGTTCGGTACGGGAGTTGGGGAGCAGCGGGGTCGCGTTCACCATAGGGGTCAAGATACGCCGGTGCCCGCCGCTCCCCGGGGAAGCGACGGGCACCGTCCGCCGGTGCGTCTCACATGATCGGGTCCGGCTCCCGGGCCAGGTCCGCCGCGCCGACCAGGCCGGCCTTGTTGCCGAGCTCGGCGGCGCGGACCTCGGCGACCGGGCGCCAGTTGCCGCCGACCAGCCAGCGCTTGTAGGACTTGCGGATCGGGCCGAGGACCAGTTCGCCCTCGTCGGAGAGGCCGCCGCCGACGATGAAGGCGGACGGGTCGAACAGGGAGGCCAGGTCGGCCAGGCCCGCGCCGACCCAGCGGGCCAGCTCGCGGTAGGAGTCGACGGCCACCCGGTCGCCCTGGCGGGCGGCCATGGAGATGTGCTTGCCCTCGATGCCGTCCGGGGTGCCGTCGCCGAGGCCGAGCAGGATCTCGGCGTTCTCGGGGGTGGCGTTGGCGCGCTGTTTGGCGTACCGCACGAGGGCGCGGCCGGAGGCGTACTGCTCCCAGCAGCCCTGCGAGCCGCAGCCGCACAGCAGGCCGTCCGGCACCATGCGGATGTGGCCGAACTCGGCGGCCACGCCGAAGTGGCCGCGGCGCAGCTTGTTGCCGATGATGATGCCGCCGCCCAGGCCGGTGCCGAGGGTGATGCAGATGACGTTGCGGTGGCCCTTGCCGGCCCCGAACCTGTACTCGCCCCAGGCGGCCGCGTTGGCGTCGTTCTCGACGACGACGGGGAGGCCCACGCGGGCCTCGACCTTCTCCTTCAGCGGCTCCTGGCGCCAGTCGATGTTGGGCGCGAAGTAGACCGTCGAGCGCTGGCGGTTGACGTACCCGGCGGCACCGATGCCCACGCCGACGATGTCGTGCCCCGCGCGCGCACCCTCCACCGCCGAGGCGATGGCGTCCACGATGGCCTCGGGCGTGGTGGGGGTCGGCACCTTGTGGGTCGAGAGGATGTTGCCTTCCTCGTCGACCACGCCGGCCGCGATCTTCGTGCCGCCGATGTCGACGCCGATGGTGAGTCCCATGAATCCCTCAGTTTCGGTCGAGCCCCGCTACGGCCAACCGTACCCGAGGCCCTGCCGTAGGGGTCCCGTCGTCCGCCCGGTGAGCGGGTCCGGCGGCGGCGACGGGGCCCGTCCCGCGGGTCGGGAGGGGCCGGGGGCCCGGGGATCCCGGGGGCGCGCACCGGGCGTCGCCCGGCGGGCGGAAGCCCGGGGGCGGTCCCCGGGGGCCGTCAGTCCAGGTCGATGTGTTGCCCGGGGCCGGTGCCCTCGCCGCGGTCGCGGGGTTCGCCGAGGTCCTCGGCCGGGTCGTCGGCGCGGCCGGTCCAGCGCCGCTCCTGGGCCTGGACGGCCGAGCGGTAGGCGGCGAGCAGTTCGCCGCCGGCCGCGGCCAGGTGGTCGAAGACGTCCGGGTTGCGTTCGATGACGGGTTCGACGGCGGCCTTGGCCTGCTGGACCACCTGCCGCACCATCTGCTGGGCGGCCGGTCCGGCGACCGCCCCCAGCAGCGGGGACTGCAGGTCGGACAGCTTGTCCGCGACGGCGTCGACGAGCTTGCGCAGTTCCTCGGCCGCCGAGCCCGGGGGCGGCCCGTACCGGGCGCGGCGGCGGTCCTGCTCCGCCTCCAGGTCCTCGGCGCAGGCCGTCGCCCAGGCGTCGGCGTCGGTCACCGGCACCTCGTCCGCGGCCTCGCGCGCACCGGTTTCGGGCGGAGGGAGCTCTTCGCTCATGACGGACTCCTGACTACGGTTCGTCCCTACGACGTTACCCGAACGGACGTACCGGGTTCACCGGGCCGCGCGGCCCTCCCGGGCGCCGGGCCGCTCACCGCGCCCGCGGCCACAGGTCCGGGTCGGGGGTGAACCGGACGCGCAGTTCCCCCTCCCGCAGGGACGCCCCGGCCACCGTGCAGCGGCGCAGGGCGGAGGGGAGGGGCACGATGCGGCGGAACGGGCCGGCGGTGATCACGAGCTCGTCGCCGCGCCGGACGAGGTCGAGTTCGTCCCGTATGGCGCCGGGCAGCGGGATGTGCCACACCAGCACGCCGTCCTCGGCGATCCGGTCGGTGACGGGCCACCGGACCGGGGCGGCCGGGCGGGCCGCCGCGACGCCGGGCACGGCGAGCGCGCCGAGGTCGTCCGGGCCGCGCGGGTCACGCCCGAGGTGGGCCACGGGCCGCACGTCGTGGTGGTCCTGCCACTCCTCCAGGGCCTTGCGCTGCTGGGCGACGGGCCCGGCGAGCCAGCTGCCGGCGGCGTCCTCGGGCAGCGTCCGGTTGGCGACCAGCAGCTCGACGGGCAGGCCGCGCAGGGCGAACCCGAGGACGGCGGTGCGCACGGCGTCGGCGCCGGCGGGGCCGGGCTCGGCGACCAGCCGTACGGCGGTGTCCCGGTCGGCGAGGACCGCCTCCGCCGCGGCGAGCTCCACGTCCCAGCGGGCGGCGGTCCGGTACAGCGACTCGGCGGGCATGGGCACGCCCGCGAGCCGGCCGAGGACCGGGCGCAGCGCGCGGGCCGCCTGCCGCTCGGGCGGGAGCAGCCGGCGCAGGTAGCGGCGCAGTTCCTCGGGGAGGGCGAGCAGGGCGAGGGCGTGCGGGGCGGGCGGCAGGTCGACGACGAGCAGGTCGTGGGCGTCGTCGAGGACGGCGTCGCGCAGGGCGCGCAGCACGGCGAGTTCCCCGGCGCCGGGCAGCGGGGTGAGCTCCTCGCGGTCGAGCCGGGCGGCGCCGAGCAGGTCGAGGACGGAGGAGGCGCGCTCCTGGAGGGCGGCGAGGTCGTTCCGGAAGTCTTCGGCCGCGTCCGGGCGCCAGGCCACGAGGTGCGGCGCGACCTGCCGCGGGGCGGGCCCGGTCGGGCTCCCCAGCGCCGCGCCGAGGGTGTCGCAGCGGTCGGTGCCGAGGAGGAGGGTGCGGGTGCCCGCACGGGCGGCGGCGAGCGCGGTGGCGGCCGCGACGGTCGTACGACCGCTGCCGCCCGGGCCCGTGATCAGGATGGTGCGCATGGTGGTGAACGGTACCGGTGCCCGCCCTCCGCGAACCCCGGCGTCCGGGCGGGGCTACCGCGCGCCCGACTCCACGCGCTTCTTCAGGCCCGCCAGCGCCCGGTCGATGATGACCTTCTCGGCCTTGCGCTTGATCATCCCGAGCATCGGGATCTTGACGTCGACGGTCAGCCGGTAGGTGACCTCGGTGGCGCCGCCGCCCGCCGGCTTCAGGAGGTAGGAGCCGTCCAGGGAGCGCAGCATCTGGGACTTCACCAGGGTCCAGGAGACCTCGTGGTCCCCGGTCCAGGTGTACGCCAGCGTCTGGTCGTCCTTGATGGCGCCCGCGTCCATGACGAGGCGGACCTGCTCGGCGCGGCCCTGCGCGTCGGCCTTGAGGACCTCGGCCTCCTTCACCTCGCCGGTCCAGTCCGGGTAGCGGGCGAAGTCGGCGATCACCTCCATGACGTCGGCCGGTGCCGCCTCGATCGTGATGCTAGAACTGGTGTGTTCCGCCATCGCCGTGGCTCCTCCAGTTGCGGGCCCGTAAGAGATCGTGTGCGCACGTGCGTGCAGCGTGAAGGCTACCGCGCAGCGCACCCGCCGATGTCACCGCTGCCTGCGCGCTCTCCCCGCCGAATCGCCCCCGGTCACCCCGCGGCCGCCCGTGCTCACCACTCCAGCGCCCACGGCCGCCCGGTCCGGGCGAAGTGCCCCACGTTCACGCATTCGGTGGCGCCGATCCGCATCCGCCGCACCAGCGGCTGGTGCACGTGCCCGAACAGGGCGTAGCGCGGCCGGGTCCGGCGGATCGCCTCCAGCAGCGCCCGGCTGCCCCGCTCGAAGCGCCGCGCCACCGTGTCGTACACCAGCTCCGGCACCTCCGGCGGGATGTGCGTGCACAGCACGTCCACCTCGCCCACCGCCTCGATCTTCGCGGCGTACTCCTCGTCGCCGATCTCGTACGGCGTGCGCATCGGCGTCCGCAGGCCGCCGCCGACGAAGCCGAAGACCCGGCCCGCGATCTCCACCCGTTCGCCGTCCAGCACCGTCGTGCCCGGCCCGGCGTACTCCGCCCACAGGTGCGGGAGGTCGACGTTGCCGTAGGTGGCGTAGGTCGGGGTGGGGAACGCGGCGAACAGCTCGGCGTACTGCCGGCGCACCGCCTCCTCGATCACGGCGGCCCGGTCCCCGTCGACGCCGGCCCACAGCCGCGCCCCGAACTCCCGCGCCTCCTCGAAGCGGCGGGCGGTGCGCAGCTCGACGAGCCGGTCGGCGTTGGCCGCGCCGAACAGGTCGGGGAAGATCCCGCGCGAGTGGTCGGCGTAGTCGAGGAACAGGACGAGGTCGCCCAGGCAGATCAGGGCGTCCGCGCCCTCCCCCGCCCGGGCCAGGTCGCGCGCGTTGCCGTGCACGTCGCTGACCACGTGGACGCGCGTGGCGGCGGTGCCGGTCCGTGTGGATGCCATGACGAACGAGCGTATGCGGATGCGACGGAGGTGAACAGCAGCGGCCCTACCTGCGGTAACGACGACGGCCCCACCTGCGGTTACTGGCTAGTCATTTCATCCGTCGACTACTGTGCGCGCTGGAACACCAACCCGTGTGACGCAGCGAACATCTCGCCGGGCCCCCCTGTCGAAGAAGCCATACCGGCGGGTAACGTCCGGGCAGTCCAGTCGTGCTCAGGATTTCACAGGCGAATCCCCGAGCATCCGCCCGAGCCTTGGACCGCACCGTCGCATCACACAACGTCGTGGCGTCGGCGCCCTATGAGGAGCAGCAGTCTTGCGCGAGTTCAGCCTTCCGGCTTTGTACGAGGTCCCCGCGGACGGCAATCTGACCGACATCGTCCGCAGAAACGCCGCGCAGCACCCCGACGTCGCCGTCATCGCCCGCAAGGACGGCGACGCCTGGCAGGACGTCACCGCCCGCGCCTTCCTCGCCGAGGTGCACGCCACCGCCAAGGGGCTCATCGCCGCGGGCGTCCGGCCGGGCGACCGGGTGGGCCTGATGTCCCGGACGCGCTACGAGTGGACGCTGCTGGACTTCGCGATCTGGAGCGCGGGCGCGGTCACCGTACCGGTGTACGAGACCAGCTCGCCGGAGCAGGTGCAGTGGATCCTCGGCGACTCGGGCGCGACCGCCTGCGTCGTGGAGCTGGACGGTCACGCGGCGGCCGTGGAGTCGGTGCGGGACCGGCTGCCCGCCCTCGAACACGTCTGGCAGATCGAGGCCGGCGGTGTGGCGGAGCTGCAGCGGCTCGGGCAGGACGTCAGCGACGCGACCGTCGAGGAGCGCAGCTCGACCGCCAGGGCCGACGACCCGGCGACCATCGTCTACACCTCCGGCACCACCGGCCGTCCCAAGGGCTGTGTGCTCACGCACCGCGCGTTCTTCGCCGAGTGCGGCAACGTCGTCGAGCGGCTGCGCCCGCTCTTCCGCACCGGCGAGTGCTCGGTGCTGCTCTTCCTGCCGCTCGCGCACGTCTTCGGCCGGCTGGTGGAGATCGCGCCGATGCTGGCGCCGATCAAGCTGGGCTGCGTCCCGGACATCAGGAACCTCACCGAGGAGCTGGCCTCCTTCCGGCCCACGCTGCTGCTCGGCGTGCCGCGCGTCTTCGAGAAGGTGTACAACGCGGCACGCGCGAAGGCCCAGGCCGAGGGCAAGGGGAAGATCTTCGACCGGGCCGCGGACACGGCGATCGCCTACAGCAGGGCCCTGGACACCCCGGCGGGCCCGTCCCTGGGCCTGCGGATCAAGCACAAGATCTTCGACAAGCTGGTCTACGGCAAGCTGCGCGCGGTCCTCGGCGGCCGCGGCGAGTACGCCATCTCCGGCGGCGCCCCGCTGGGCGAGCGCCTCGGGCACTTCTTCCGCGGCATCGGCTTCACCGTCCTGGAGGGGTACGGCCTGACCGAGTCCTGCGCGGCCACCGCCTTCAACCCGTGGGACCGGCCGAGGATCGGCACGGTCGGCCAGCCGCTGCCCGGCTCGGTGGTCCGCATCGCCGACGACGGCGAGGTGCTGCTGCACGGCGACCACCTGTTCAAGGAGTACTGGAACAACCCGGGCGCGACCGCGGAGGCGCTGGCCGACGGCTGGTTCCACACCGGTGACATCGGCACCCTCGACGAGGACGGCTACCTGCGCATCACCGGCCGCAAGAAGGAGATCATCGTCACCGCGGGCGGCAAGAACGTCGCCCCGGCCGTGATCGAGGACCGCATCCGGGCGCACGCGCTGGTCGCGGAGTGCATGGTGGTCGGCGACGGGCGGCCGTTCGTGGGCGCGCTGATCACGATCGACGAGGAGTTCCTGGGCCGCTGGTGCGCCGAGCACGGCAAGCCGGCCGGCTCCACCGCGGCGTCGCTGCGCGAGGACCCGGACCTGCTCGCCGCGATCCAGGCCGCGGTCGACGACGGCAACGCCGCGGTGTCGAAGGCGGAGTCGGTCCGCAAGTTCCGGATCCTCGACTCCCAGTTCACCGAGGAGTCGGGCCACCTGACGCCGTCCCTGAAGCTGAAGCGGAACGTGGTCGCCAAGGACTACGCGCACGAGATCGAAGCGATCTACCAGAAGTGACCGGCCGGTCCCCCGGAGGTGACCCGCCGATCCGCCGGAGGTGACCGGCTGCCCCGCCCGGGTGACCGGCCGGTCCGCCGGAAGCGGCCGGGCGGGCAGCGGGCGGTGCGGGGGCCGGCCGCCCCGCGCCCGGCTCACAGCAGCGTCTTCAGCCGCTCCGCGAGCAGGTCCCACCGCCACTTCTCCTCGATCCAGGCCCGGCCCCGCTCCCCCATCCTGCGGCGCAGCCCGGCGTCGCCGAGGAGCGCGACGATCCGGTCGGCGGCCTGTTCGGGGGAGCCGCCCCGCACGACCCAGCCGGTCTCCCCGTCGAGCACCGCGTCCGGGGCCCCGCCGGAGTCCCCGGCGACGACGGGCAGCCCGGTGGCGGAGGCCTCCAGGTAGACGATCCCCAGCCCCTCGACGTCCAGCCCGCCGCGCCGGGTCCGGCACGGCATGGCGAACACGTCCCCGGCGCCGTAGTGGGCGGGCAGCTCGGACCAGGGCACGGCCCCCGTGAAGCGCACCGAGCCGGCGACCCCGGTCTCGTGCGCGAGCCGGCGCAGCTCCCTCTCGTACGGGCCGCCCCCGACGATCAGCAGCACCGCGTCGGGCTCGGCCGCCAGGATCCGGGGCATGGCCCGGATCAGCGTGTCCTGTCCCTTGCGCCGCACCAGCCGGGACACGCACACCACCACGGGCCGGTCGGTCAGCCCGAGCCGCGCCCGGACCTCCGCGCCGCCGGACGCCGGGTGGAAGGTCTTCTCGTCGACCCCGGGCGGCAGGTGCGCCATCCGCGCCGCCGCCTGCGGGGTGAGCGCGGCGGCGATCCGGGACCGCGTGTACTCGCCGAGATAGGTGATCGTGTCCGTGGCCTCCCCGATCCGCCGCAGCAGCCCGCGGGCGGCGGGCAGCTGCGCCCAGCCGGCCTCGTGCCCGTGGGTGGTGGCCACGATCCGCTCGGCGCCGGCCGCGCGCAGCGCCGGCGCCATCAGCCCGAGCGGCGCCGCCGCGCCGAACCACACCGAGGTGCACCCGTGCTCCCGCAGCAGGCCGACGGCCCGCCGGGTGGCCCCCGGGGTCGGCAGCAGCATCGTCGTCGTGTCCCGGACGACGGTGAAGGGCTGCTCGGCGTCGAAGGCGGCGGTCGCCTCGGCCCCCTCCCGGCCGCGCTTCCAGGTGGAGGCGTAGACGACCAGCCGCTCCGGATCGAGCCGCAGCGCCATGTTGTGCAGGAAGGCCTGGATCCCGCCCGGCCGGGGCGGGAAGTCGTTCGTGACGATCAGGGTCTTGTGCATCGCCGTCGACCCTACAAGAGCGCTGCTCACAGCCCTCACCGGGCGCGCTTGTGGCACGCACACAGCTGTTCGGGCCATCATGGCCCCCTTGGCGGACGGCGGACGGGCAGGGCATCGGGTGAAGACGACGGGCGCGGGGCGGTCCCTGGCGTGGCTGCTGGGGATCTGGGGCGCGACGAGGCTGCTGCTGCTGCTGTTCGTGCTCAAGGTGTACGTCTTCCCCGGCCCGGACGTGACCAGCGACGTCTCCGTGATCTACCAGGGCTGGTACGAGGTGCTGCGCGGCGGGACGTTCCCGCTGGACGACGTCACCTGGCAGTACCCGCCCGCCGCGGCCCTCGCGATCCTCTCCCCGGCGCTGCTGCCCTTCCTCGACTACGCCACGGCCTTCTTCGTCCTGGCCTGCGCCGCCGACCTGGCCGTCTTCGTCCTGCTGTGGTGCGCGGGCCGGCGCCCGGGCCGCACGCCGCGCGGCGCCCGGGTGTGGGTGGCCGGCGTCCCCCTGCTCGGGCCGACGGTGTACGCGCGCTACGACGTGATGGTGACCGCCGTGGCGGTGGCCGCGCTCCTCGCGGGCGCCCGGCGTCCCCGGGTGATGGGCGCGCTGGCCGGCTTCGGGGCGCTGCTGAAGGTGTGGCCGGTGCTGCTGCTGGCCGGCGTGCGCGGCCGCGCCGGCTGGGCCGCGGCCGCGGTGACCGGCGCGGCGGTGGCCGCGGTGGCCGCGCTCGCCATGCCGGGGGCGTTCGCCTTCCTGACCTTCCAGCGCGACCGCGGCACCGAGGTGGAGTCGCTGGGCTCGCTGGTCTTCCACGTGGCCCGGCACTTCGGCTGGGAGGGCCAGGTGCTGCTCAACTACGGCTCGGTGGAGTTCCTCGGCCCGTACGTGGACGTGGTGAGCACGGCCGCCCTGGCGCTCACCGGGGCGGCCTTCGGCTGGCTGCTGCTGTGGCGGCTGCTGGCCACTCGGTGGGAGGCGCACACGGTCGCGGACGCGGCGTTCGTGGCGGTGCTGCTGTTCACCGTCACCAGCCGGGTGATCAGTCCGCAGTACCTGGTGTGGCTGGTCGGCCTGGCGGCGGTCTGCCGGTGCTTCGACGCGAGCCGGATGCGGCTGCCGGTGGCCCTGGTGCTGGCGGCGAGCTTCGTGACGGTGCTGGAGTTCCCGCTGTGGTTCGGGCACGTCGTCGCCAGCGACGCCCTCGGCGTCACCCTCCTCGCCGTCCGCAACGGCCTGCTGGTGGCCGCCACGGTGATCGCGGCCCGCGTCCTGTGGCGCGCGACGGTCCCGCGCGGGGCCCCGGTCGCCCTGCCGCCCCAGACCGCCCGCACCAGCGAGACGCCGGTCTCCCCCTGACGCCGGCCCGCCGCAACAGCGCCGGCGCCCCGCGCCGCGCCGCCGTGGCCGGCTCCGGTGCGGGGCGCGTGCCCGGCCACCGCACCCGGGCGGGGGCCGCCCGGCCGCGCCCGGCGCTCAGCCGAGCTGCGCCCGCAGATACTCCCGCCACCGCTCGGTGAAGGCCTGCGGTGTGGTCCCGAGCACCGTCCGCATCGCCTCCTCCACCGCCCCCCGCCGCTCCTCGTGCGCGCCCACGGCCCGGTAGAACGCGCCGAGGCGCTCCTCGCCCCAGCGGTCCGCGATCATCCGGCAGGCCGCCCAGCCGCCCTCGTACGCCCGCGCCAGCCCGTCCGCCGCGCCGGTGAAGGCGAACTCCCCGTCCCCGGGCAGCGCCTCGGGCAGCCGGCCCTCACGGACCGCGCGGGCCAGTTCCGGGGCGACGTCGGACGGGGCGCGTCCGCTGCCGCGGTGGCCGACCCAGTCGGCGTAGCCCTCGGACAGCCACAGCGGCGTGGCGGGGGTGGTGTGGGCGCGGGTGGCGACATGGGTGGTCTCGTGGGTGAGCACGACCTGCCGGCCGAGGCCGCCGAGCAGGCCGTACGCGTCGGGGTTGACGACGATCCGGTCGGCGGGCGCGTCGGCCGGGGCGCCCGTCCGCCCGGTGGTGACCGCCGCGATCCCCCGGTAGGAGGAGGCCGGCGAGCCGAGCAGGCCCGCCATCCCCTCCAGCGACTCCGGCACCAGGACGACGACCTGCCGGGCCCAGCCGGCGCCCCACGCCCCGGACACCGCCGGCACGGCCCGGTCGGCCAGGTCCGCGTAGCGGCGCAGCGCCTCGCGGGGCTGCCCGACCCCGAGGACGAGGCTGTCCCGGCCGCGGACGGCGGTCACCGCGCCCTGGTCCCATAGCTGCCGGGCGGCCTGGTGCGCGGGCCGGTCGGAGTCGACGCGCCAGCCCCCGCCGTCCTCGTCCCGCGCCCGGCTCAGCCGCAGGGTGCGGCCGACGGTGACGGGGGACCGGTCGTAGCCCTGGAGGCGGTAGCGCAGCTCGACGTCGGCGGTGGCGGTGTCGCCGCTGCGGCGCAGGCCGGTGACGCGGTAGGACCAGCCGGCCAGCGGCACCGCGCGCAGACGGTCGAAGCCGGCGCCGGCGCCGGTCCGCCGGTAGGCGCTCCCGTCCCGGTCGAGGAGCGCGTCCGCCCGCCGGTCCAGGACCCGCTGGACCTCGGCCCGGTCGGGGTCCGCGGCGGGCCGGCCGCCGCACGCCACGAGGGAGACGAGCAGCAGGCAGAGCAGCACCGCCGCGGACCCCGGCACCCGCCTCCGACCAGCCACGTCCCCGATCGTACGGGGGCGCCCGGGACCGGCGTCAGATCCTGGTGACCGAGGAGACCGGCATCATCCCGACCGGGTCGTAGCGCACCGACGCGCCCGGGCGGGGCGCGTGGATCACCTGTCCGCCGCCCACGTACATGGCGACGTGGCCGGCGTCGTCCCGGTAGACGACCAGGTCGCCGGGTCGCGCCTGGGAGAGCGGGATCCGCCGCCCGGCGTACCGCTGGGCCTGCGAGGTGCGCGGCAGGGCGATGCCGGCCTGCGCGTACGACCACTGGGTCAGGCCCGAGCAGTCGAAGCCGCCCGGCCCGTTGGCGCCCCAGATGTAGGGCTTGCCGAGCGCCGAGCGGGCCGCGGCGACGGCGGCGGCCGCGCGTCCCGAGGCCGGGACGGCGCCGGCCGGGCCGGTGCGGGAGGCGCGGGAGGCTCGGTCGTAGGCGGCGCGTTCGGCGTCCGGCAGGGAGTTCAGCAGCCGCCGGGCCGCGGAGAGCTTCCGCTCCACGGTCCGCTTGTGGGCGGCGGCGGCCCGGCGGTTTCGGGTCAGCTCGGCGAGCGTGCGCGCCGCCTCCGCGCGGTCCTGGGCGAGGGTGCGCAGGGCCTTCTGGAGCCCCTTGAGCTCGCCGGCCTGGCGAGCGCCGATCCGGTCGAGCACGGACGCCTTGTCGAGGTAGTCGTCCGGGTCGTCGGAGAACAGCAGCGCGAGGGAGGGGTCGATGCCGCCGGAGCGGTACTGGGCGCCGGCGAGCGAACCCAGCGTCTCCCGCAGGGTGTTGACCCGCTCCTGCTGCCGGGCGAGGCGGTCCCGCACCGCGCCGGCCTTCCGGCGCAGCTCGTCGGCGCGTTCGTCGGCCTCGTTGTAGGCCTCGGTCGCCTTCTCGGCCTCCGTGTGGAGGCGGTCCACGGCCGTACGGGCGTCCTCGCGCGGCTCGGCCGCGGCGGGCACGGCGGCCAGGGCGGCGGCCGTTATCGACAGGAGGGTGAGCGCCACGCTGGAGCCCCGGTCGAATCCGGACGGTGCAAGGCGGCGATGAGACCCCACGGGAAGCCGCACTCCTTCCGCTGGCGGACACGGACGACTCCCCCGGCGCCGCAGCCGCGGTGGCCGGGGGAAACGCGGCAGACAGTAGCCGCGCCGGTACGTTCCGGCCAAAGTCCGCCGGGGGCCCGCAACCGGAAGGCCCCGCCGCTGACGCAGGTCAGCGGCGGGGCACGGGATCGGCCGGCGGCTCGTGATTCGCCCGTTCGGACGGCAGGGCCGCCGCTTCCGGGGAGCTCGCGCGGGGGCGGGCGTCAGACGCGGACGCCCCACATGAACGGACCGCCGATGGTGTTCATCGACTCGTAGCGCACGACGGTGCCGGTGCGCGGCGCGTGCAGGACCTGGCCGTTGCCCGCGTACAGGCCCACGTGGTGCAGGTCGTTGAAGAAGAAGACCAGGTCGCCGACCTTGAGGTCGCTGACCGAGGAGATCCGGGTGCCGATCTGGGACTGCGCCTCGGAGGTGCGCGGGATGGAGACGCCGGCCTGGGCGTACGCCCACGACGTCAGGCCCGAGCAGTCGAAGGAGGACGGGCCGGTGGCGCCGAAGACGTACGGCGATCCGATCTTGCTCTGGGCGGCGGCGTAGGCCGCGGCGGCCCGCCCGCTGGCGGAGGTGCCGGAGGTGCCGGGGGCGTCTGCGGTGCCGCCGCCGGTGAGGGCCTCGCGCTCGCTGGCGCGGCTGGCGCGGGTCTGCTCGGCGGCGAGTTCCGCCTTCTCCTCGGCGGTGAGGCTGTTGAGCAGCTTCTGCGCGGCGGCGAGCTTGCCCTGGACCTCCTTCTTCTTCTCGCCGAGTTCGGTCCGCGTGGAGGCGAGGTCCTTGAGCTTCTCGGTGGCCTCGGCGCGCTGCTGGGCGAGTTCGCGCTGCTTCTCCTGGATCTCCTTCAGCGCCTCGACCTGCTGGCTGCTCAACTGGTCGAGCGTGGAGGCCTTGTCCAGGTAGTCGTCGGGGTCCGCGGACAGGAAGAGCTGGACGGAGGGGTCGAGGCCGCCGCTGCGGTACTGGGCGCTGGCCATCGAGCCGAGGCCGTCGCGCAGCTCGTTGAGCTCCTCCTGGCCGCGGGCGACGTCGTCCTGGATGGCGGAGATCTCCTTCTGGAGCTTCTCCTGCTTCTCCCTGGCCCCGTTGTACTTCTCGGTGGCCTGCTCGGCCTCTTCGTAGAGCTTGTCGACCTTTGCCTTGACCTCGTCCTTGCTCGGCTTCTCGCTCGGCGCGGCGTTGGCGGCCTGCGAGCTCAGGGCGACGGCAGCAGCGGCAGCGGTGGTCAGCACGGTCACACGTGCGCGGCTCGGCTGCTTGGGACGACGGTGGGACGCCACGGAGGCGAGCTCCTTCTTCCTCCAGCCGCCTACCGACACACCGGTGGGCGGTCCCCTCCGCCGTCACTCACCCCTTGCGAGCGAACACCCGAGCGGAGGTTCGGAGGCAGACCCTAGTGACCTGGCTGTGATCAGATCAAATCCTCAGTCGCAAAATCCGCCTCGTGGGGATCATTCTTTACATACAACTCACGAAATGTGAAGTGCAGTTGACGTTGCGTCGTGTGCGGGATCCGCGGATCCGGGCAATGCGCCGGTACGCCGCAGGAAGGACGCAGCGCCCCCAACGGGCGCAAGTCGGCGGCGCGTCAGCCGCGCGTGAGCCGCTTGAGCAGCACCGCCGACGCCACCGGCCGGGCGCCCGCCCGGGCCACCCCGTCGGCCACCTCGCGGTCGGTCGAGGCGACGACGATCGGCCGGCCCGGCGGCTCGGCGCGCACCAGCTGGCGGATCAGCTCGTCGGCGGTGACGCCCGGCTTGGAGAACAGGACGCGCACTCCGCGCGGCGGCGCGAGCAGCACCGGCGCGGCCAGCTCGGCCCCGTCGAAGACGCACGTCACCTCGGCGTTGGTCTGCGCGGCGAGCTGCGAGAGCTGGCCGAGCAGCCTGAGGCGCTGCTTCTCCAGCGGCATCTGCGGATAGCCGGTCTTGGTGACGTTGTAGCCGTCGACGACCAGATGCGCCTGGGGCAGCGCGAGCAGCTGGTCGAGGATGGCCGGATCGTCCTCGGACAGCGCCCGGGCGGCGATGTCCCTCGGGGTCATCCGGCCGGGCTCGACGGCGTCCACGGTCTCCGCGGGCCGTACCGACACCGGCGGCAGCGCGAGTTCCCGCCGCAGTCCCTGTGTCGCGTCCAGCAGGGTGTCCAGGAGCAGCCGTACGCGCATGTCCTCGACGCTGCGCCCCTCGCGCGCCGCCCGGCGCGCCGCCTCCAGGGCGGCCTCCGTCTCGCCGAGCCGCGCCTTGAGCCGCCGGGCCTCGCTCTCGGCGGCGGAGAGCTGGGCCTGCCCCTCGGCGCGCACCGCCTCCATCTCGCCCCGCACCTTGCGCAGCGCGGCCTCGCCCCGCTTGACGTCGCTGAGGGCGGCACGGAGCTTGCGGTGGAGCGATTCCGCCTCCTTCCGCGCCGACTCCAGCTCGGCGCGCAGCCGCTCGGTCTCGGCCCTGGTGTGCTCCCGGGCCCGGTCGAGCTCGGCGCGCAGCCGCTCCAGCTCGGCCCGGGTCTCCTCGTCGGCGCGTTCGGCGTCCGCGCGCTGGGCCTCCTCGCCGGCGGCGGTCACCAGCTTCACCCAGCCGGCCGGGCGCAGCACGTAGGCCGCGGCCGCCACGTCGAGCGGGTCCGCGGCCGGGGGCGGGGAGCCGGAGTCGAGGGCGCCGGCCAGTTCCGGCTGGGCCTCTCTGAGCTTCTCGCCGATGCGCTGCCGGAACAGCGGATCGGTCTCCAGGGCCGCGGCCATGGCGTTGCCCGCGAACTTGGCCCGCCGGTTCGGGGCGAACCGCGCATACTGCCTGAGCTGGGCGGGCAGTTCGGCGACGGTCAGTCCGCCGAAGCCGTCGGACACGATCTGCACGACCCGCCGGCGCACCCCGTCGGGCAGCGGACGGTCGAGCACCTCAGCGGCGCCGTCGCCCGGCTCCCCGCCTCGCGTCTCCGCCATCCGTCGCACCCCACTAACTAGCTGTGCGGGGCCCTCCCCCGCTCTCGACTTCGCTCGAGCGGGGGGACCCCCGTCGTCAGGAACCGGCACCCGGCCTGTCCACGAGTTCCACCTGGTCCACGGCGTTGCACCAGCGGCAGCGCACCGACTCGATGCTCTCATCGAGCACCTCGCGCTCCTCGACCGCGGGCTCGCCCGCCAGATCGAGGTGGACGTACTCCACGACCCTCGACGAGCGGGTCACGTCGAAGCGCGTGAGGTTGCCGCAGAGGGCGCAGCGCCACCGCGTGGTGGCGGTCGGCAGGGGAACCGTCATCGTGACCGCCCGCTTTCTTCCAGTGTCCGTGACGCCCCGGGCTCCCGGTGCGTGTGGCTCGTAACCCTACGGCCTGGCGGCGACCCGTGACCCGTCCGCCCATGGCGGCGAGGCGGTCTGTGCGCATACGCCCGGTTGCGTCATGCTCTGTGGTCATGATCAGCAACTGGAGCGGTGCGGCCGGCAGGACGGTCAGAGCGGTCGCCGGCTCGTCGGCGCCGGTGACGTACGGACTGATCGCCCTGTGCTGCCTGGTCTTCCTGACGGGCCCGGCCGCGGGCCTGAACCCGGCGTACGGCTCCGGCGAGGAGCTGCTCGCCGCGCAGCGCGCCTACTTCCGGCGCTGGGGCGTGATCCCGGCGGACCTGTCCGAGGACCCCCTCCGCGCCGCCCTCACGCCCGCCACGGCCCTGTTCGTCCACGGCAGCTGGGTCCATCTGCTCGGCAACCTGCTCTTCCTCTACGTCTTCGGGGCGATGACCGAGGAGCGCATGGGCCGGGTCCGGTTCACCCTGTTCTACCTCGGCTGCGGCTACCTCGCCCTGCTCGGCTACGCGATCGACAACGCGGACTCCCGGCAGTCGCTGGTCGGCGCCTCCGGGGCGATCTCGGCCGTCCTCGGCGCGTTCCTGTACCTGTTCCCCCGGGCCCGGGTGACCAGTCTCCTGCCGTTCCTGTTCTTCCTGCCGCTGCGCTTCCCGGCGTGGATCGTGCTGCCCTTCTGGGCGGCGCTGCAGTGGCTGGCGGCGGGCCGGGCCGGCGCGGGCCCGGGGGTGGCCTACCTCGCCCACCTGGTGGGGTTCGGGCTGGGCTTCGTCTTCGCATGGGTGTGCTTCGGCCGTACGACTAGAGTGAACAGCGCCCCAGCGACGGCCCCCGAGGGAGAGAACCAGCCGTGATCACCGCGATCGTCCTCATCAAGACCAGCGTGGACCGGATCCCCGAGATCGCGGAGCGGATCGCCTCGCTGGAGAACGTCAGCGAGGTCTTCTCGGTCACCGGCACCTACGACCTGATCGCCATGGTCCGGGTGAGGGAGCACGAGGAGCTCGCGGAGGTCATCCCCGGCCGGATCAGCAAGATCCCGGGCGTGGAGGCGACGGACACGCACGTGGCGTTCCGCACGTACTCGCAGCACGACCTGGAGGCGGCGTTCGCGATCGGGCTGGACAGCTGACGCCGCCGTCGCCGGGCACGCCCCGCGGGTGATCCCGCCGGGCGCCCGGTCACCCGCCCACGGCGTTCAGGCGGGGGTGTCGGGCACGCACCGGCCGTCCTGCGTGCGGTAGTTCCACTTCGCGCCGTCCCGCACGAGTTCCCGCACGGCCCGCACGAACCGCTCCACGTGCTCGTCGGGCGTGCCCGCGCCGAAGCTGACCCGGACGGCGTCGAGGGGCGTCGCGCCGGGCGCCGCCCCGGGCCCGCCGCACTCGCCCCGGGTCCGCGGGTCGCTGCCGAGCAGGGTGCGCACCAGCGGGTGGGCGCAGAAGAGGCCGTCGCGGACGCCGATGCCGTACTCGGCGGACAGCGCGGCGGCGAAGTGGGAGCTGTTCCAGCCCTCGACGACGAAGGAGAGCACGCCGACGCGCGGGGCGTCGTCGCCGAAGAGGGAGAGGATCCCGACCTCCGGCACCTCGGCGAGCCCGTCCCGCACCTTCCTGATCAGGTGCTGCTCCCGGGCGACGAGGGTGTCGAACCCGGCCTCGGTCAGGGCCCGGCAGGCGGAGGCGACGGCGTGGGCGCCGATGACGTTGGGCGACCCGGCCTCGTGGCGGGCGGCGCTCTCGTGCCACTCCACGTCCACGCCCCCGTCGGCGCGCCGGGCGACCCGGCGGCTGGCGCCGCCGCCCGCGAGGTACGGCTCGGCCGCGCGCAGCCAGTCGGCGCGGCCGGCGAGCACGCCGGAGCCGAAGGGCGCGTACAGCTTGTGCCCGGAGAAGGCGACCCAGTCGACGTCGAGGTCCCGGACGGACACGGGGTGGTGGGGGGCCAGCTGGGCGGCGTCCAGCACGATCCGGGCGCCGTGCGCGTGGGCCGCGGCGGCCAGCTCGCGCACCGGCCACAGCTCGCCGGTGACGTTGGAGGCGCCGGTGACGCAGACCAGGGCGGGCCCGTGGGGTTCGCGGTCGGCGAGGGCCCGCTCCAGGGTCTGGACGGCCTGGCCCGGGGTGCGCGGGGCGTCGAGGTAGGTGACCCCGGCGTGCCGCCAGGGCAGCAGCGCGGCGTGGTGCTCGGTCTCGAAGACGAAGACCCGGCAGCCGGCGGGGAGCGCGCGGGCCAGCAGGTTGAGCGAGTCGGTGGTGGACCGGGTGAAGACCAGCTGGTCCGTCTCCCGGCAGCCGAGGAACTCGGCGACGGTCCTGCGGGCGTTCTCGAACAGGTCGGTGGACAGCTGCGAGAGGTACCCGGCGCCGCGGTGCACGCTGCCGTAGTACGGCGCGTAGGCGGCCACGTCGTCCCACACGCGCTGCAGGGCCGGGGCGCTGGCGGCGTAGTCGAGCGCGGCGTAGGCGACCTCGCCGCCGGTGACGAGCGGGACGGTGACGTCCCCGCCCAGGACGGGCAGCGGGGCGCGGACGGACCGGTCGGCGGCGGTGGCGGCAGCGGTGGAGACGGACATGGGTGTACTCCCGTGGAAGGCAGGCGGATCCGGCACGCGAGCGCGCACGGCTCAGGCGTGGGGAAGGCGGAAGAGGGTGTGCGGAGGCGGGGCTCTGCGGCCCTAACGCATTCGCTTGCTCACGGAAGGCTCCCTCGAACGACCAGGACCCCTGGTTTCGCGAGGGGTCCGCGCTTGCCGCAGACCTTGCTGCCTGCGGCCTGGTCCTCACCCGGGGCACCCCGCCACGGACGGAGGGTTGCCGGACAGCCGGCCGGGGCCTGATGGCTGTCGCTCATGACCTGTGCGGGAACGTATGCGAACCGGTCGCCGGTGCGCAACCGATGTCCGGATACCGGGACACGAGAAGGTGCCGGCGCTCCCGCGGAGCACCGGCACCGGGCGGAGCCGCTCACTTGTTGCTGGCGGCCACCCACCGTTCCAGCGTCCGCTTCGCCGCGCCCGAGTCGATGGACTCCGCCGCCTTCGCCATCCCGGCGCGGATCTGCTCGGTCAGCGGCGCCGCCGTCGGCTCCAGCGCCACCAGCGCCGCCGCGGAGTTCAGCAGGACGGCGTCCCGCACCGGCCCCGTCTCACCGTCCAGCAGCCGCCGCGCCACCTCGGCGTTGTAGGAGGCGTCGGCGCCCCGCAGCGCCTCCACCGGCACCAGGCCGACGCCGACGTCCCGCGGGTCGAAGGTCTCCTCGGTCACCTTGCCGTCGCGGACGACCCACACCCGGGAGGTGGCGGTGACCGTCAGCTCGTCGAGGCCGTCGTCGCCCCGGAACACCAGCGAGGAGTTGCCGCGCTCGGCGAAGACGCCCGCGACGATCGGCGCCATCCGCGGGTCGGCGACGCCCACCGCCTGGGCCTTCACCTGCGCCGGGTTGGTCAGCGGACCGAGGAAGTTGAACGTCGTCCGGATCCCCAGCTGGCCGCGTGCCGCGGCCACGTGGCGCAGCGCCGGGTGGAACTTCACCGCGAAGCAGAAGGTGATCCCGGCCTCCTCGGCGACCTCCGCCACCCGCCGCGGCGGCAGTTCCAGGTTGACGCCGAGCTTCTCCAGCACGTCGGAGGCCCCGGACGCCGAGGACGCGGCCCGGTTGCCGTGCTTGACGACCCTGGTGCCGGTGCCGGCGACGACGATCGCCGACATGGTGGAGATGTTGACCGTCTTCGCGCCGTCGCCGCCGGTGCCGACGATGTCGACGGTCCGCCCCGGCACCTCGATCACGTGGGCGTGCTCGTACATGGTCCGGACGAGACCGGAGATCTCCTCGACGGTCTCCCCCTTGGCCCGCAGCGCCACCGCGAACCCGGCGATCTGCGCGTCGGTCGCCTCCCCGCGCATGATCAGGTCCATGGCCCAGGCGGTGTCGTCGGACGACAGGTCCCGGCCGTCCAGCAGGCCGTTCAGCAGGGCGGGCCAGGTGCGGCCCGCCGCGGTGTCGCCTCCAGCGGGGGTCACAGCGCTCATCAGCCGCTCCTGGTCGTCGTACGCGTCGTTGGCGCCTCCCACCCTATCCACCCCCGGGCAGGGCGAAGGGCCCCGTCCGAACACCGGACGGGGCCCTTCGGCCGTGGCGTGGCGACGCAGTGATCAGTGGTGGCCGTGGCCGCTCGTGATCTCCTTGTACTCCTCGACGGTCGGCTTCGGAACCTGGGACTCCTCGCCGTAGTACGCCTTGCTGAGCTTGGCGCGCAGCCGGTCGGAGCCCGTCACCTTGCGCTGGACGCCGTTCTCGTCGACCGTCGGGCCGAGTTCGAGCGGCTTGTACTGCTCGTGCGCGGTGAGGGTGTGCAGCTGCTCCTGGCTGAGCGGCTCGTGCACCTCGATGAACTCGCCGTGCGGCAGCCGCTTGATGATGCCCGTCTCGCGGCCGTGCAGCACCTTCTCCTTGTCCCGGCGCTGCAGGCCGAGGCAGATCCGCTTGGTGATGACGAAGGCGATGACCGGGCCGACGAAGAACCCGATCCGGACGAACCAGGTGACCGCGTTGATCGACAGCTTGAAGTGGGTGGCGATGATGTCGTTGCCACCGCCGATCAGCATGATCATGTACGCGGTGACCCAGGCGACGCCCAGGGCGGTGCGGGTCGGGGCGTTGCGCGGCCGGTCCAGCAGGTGGTGCTCACGCTTGTCCCCGGTGATCCAGGCCTCGATGAACGGGTAGAGGGCCATCACGGCGAGGAACAGGCCGAAGAGCACCAGCGGGATGAAGACGCCCAGGGCCAGCGTGTGACCCCAGAAGTCGATCTCCCAGCCGGGCATGGCGCGGACCAGGCCCTCGGCGAAGCCCATGTACCAGTCGGGCTGGGCGCCCGTGGACACCTGGTCCGGACGGTACGGGCCCAGCACCCAGATCGGGTTGATGGACGCGATGCCGGCGAGGGCGGCGATGACGCCGAAGACCAGGAAGAAGAAGCCTCCGGCCTTCGCCATGTAGACCGGCAGCAGCGGCATGCCGACGACGTTGTTGTTGGTGCGTCCGGGACCCGCGAACTGCGTGTGCTTGTGGTAGAAGACCAGGATCAGGTGGGCCACCACGAGCCCGAGCATGATGCCCGGCAGCAGCAGGATGTGGATCGAGTAGAACCGGGCGACGAAGTCGTCGCCGGGGAACTCGCCGCCGAACAGGAACATCGAGATGTACGTGCCGACGATCGGCACGGACAGGATCGCGCCCTGGGTGAAGCGGACACCGGTGCCGGAGAGCAGGTCGTCCGGGAGCGAGTAGCCGGTGAAACCGGTGAACATGCCGAGGACGAGCAGCAGGAAGCCGAACAGCCAGTTGACCTCGCGCGGCTTGCGGAACGCGCCGGTGAAGAAGACGCGCATCATGTGCACGAACATGCCGGCGAGGAAGATGACCGCGGCCCAGTGGTGGATCTGCCGGATCAGCAGACCGCCGCGCACGTCGAAGCTGATGTCCAGCGTCGACTTGTAGGCCTCGCTCATCAGCTGGCCCTGCATGGGCACGTAGGAGCCGTGGTACTCCACCTCGTTCATCGACGGGTGGAAGAACAGCGTCAGGTACACACCCGTGAGGATGATGATGATGAAGGTGTAGAGGCAGACCTCGCCCAGCATGAAGGACCAGTGGTCCGGGAAGATCTTGCGCATGTTGGCCTTGGCCAGGGAGTAGATCCCCAGCCGGCCGTCGGCCCAGTCGGCGAGGCGCTCGCCGGCCGGTGCCTTCCCGCGAGAGCGGGACTCGTTGGGGGCTGTAGTGCTCATCCGCGCTCCCAGTAAGCAGGACCGACGGGCTCTTCGAAGTCGCCGAGCGCTTCGAGGTAGCCCTCGTCGTTCACGCCGATGCGCAGCTGCGGCAGCGGGTGACCGGCGGGGCCGAAGATGACCCGGGCTCCGTCGGCGAGGTCGAAGGTGGACTGGTGGCAGGGGCACAGCACGTGGTGCGTCTGCTGCTCGTACAGGGAGATCGGGCAGCCGACGTGGGTGCAGAT
Organism: Streptomyces sp. NPDC051041; assembly: GCF_044456065.1. Lineage (NCBI taxonomy): Bacteria > Bacillati > Actinomycetota > Actinomycetes > Kitasatosporales > Streptomycetaceae > Streptomyces > Streptomyces sp. NPDC051041. The sequence goes on along the minus strand of NZ_JBITFM010000004.1, from coordinate 57,280 downwards.
CTTCGAGTACGCGACGATGCCCTCGTGCGACCACTCGAGCTCGCGCTTGTCCTTGATGTCCTCCGGCTGGATCCGGACGATCATCAGGGCGGCCTTGGCGATCTCGTTCTGGAACCCGTGGTCGTGCTCCTCCAGGCCCTCGGGCTTGGCGAAGGTGAGCGAGCCGACGGCGACGTCGGAGGGGCGCAGCGGCTCGTTCGTGTTCATGTTGACGAGCAGCTTGCCCTTGGACCACAGGGTGTGGCGCAGCTTCTCCCCGGGCAGCGGGCCGAGGTCGCGCAGCAGCACGACGCCGGAGAGCGGCACCAGCGTGAGCGCGCCGAGCATGGTGTTGCGGATCAGCTTGCGCCGGCCCAGCTGGGACTCCTTGGCGCCCTGCCGGAAGTCGGCGTGGACCTTGGCGCGGACCTGCTCGTCCGCCTCGACCGGGTGGCGGTCGTCGGCGAATTCCGCGTCGGACATCAGCGTGCGGGCCCAGTGGACCGCGCCCACGCCGATGGTGAACAGGGCGATGCCGAGCGTCAGACCGAGCGCGAAGTTCAGCGCGCTGATGTGGCCCAGCGGGAAGATGTGGACCGTCTTCTCGACCGGGATCGCCACGAACGAGGCGATGAAGCCGATGGTGGCCAGCATCGACACCGTGAACAGCAGGGCGACGGTGCGCTCGGACCGCTTGGCGGCCCGCTCGTCGACGTCCTGGATCCGGTGCTCGTGGGGCGGCAGGCCCGGGTCGGCGAACGGGTGCTTCTCGTCCGCGACGCCTACCGCGCTCTGGGTGGTGCCCTGCGCGGGCAGGTTCTCTTCGGGAATGTCTTGGCTACTCATGACTTCTTGGCCTTTGCGGTCCGAGCGGCAACCCACACGGCGACGGCGACCAGGGTGCCGAGACCGAAGATCCAGCCGAACAGACCCTCGGCCACGGGGCCGATGCCGCCCAGCTCGAGGCCGCCGTAGCTCGCGCTCTCTTCGCCGTTGACCGCGTTCAGGTACGCGATGATGTCCTTCTTGTTCTGCTCGGTCAGCGTGGTGTCGGGGAAGGAGGGCATGTTCTGCGGGCCGGTCTGCATGGCCTCGTAGATGTGCTTCTCGGAGACGCCCTCCAGGCTCGGCGCGTACTTGCCGTGGGTCAGCGCACCGCCCTTACCGGTGAAATTGTGACACTGCGCGCAGTTGGTGCGGAAGAGGTCACCGCCCTTGGCGATGTCCGCCCCCTCGGGGCTGTACTGCTCCTCCGTCGGGATGGCCGGGCCGGCGCCGAGCGAGGCGATGTACGCCGCCAGCTGGTCGATCTGGGCCTGGGAGTAGATGCTCGGCTTGTCCGGGACCTGCGCGCCCGGCTGCTGGGCCGGCATACGGCCGGTGCCCACCTGGAAGTCGACGGCCGCGGCGCCCACGCCCACCAGGCTCGGACCGTCGGAGGTGCCCTGACCACCGGTGCCGTGGCAGCTGGCGCAGCCCACGGTGTAGAGCTTCTTGCCCTCCTCGATGGTGAGGGACTGGGCGGTTTCGTCGGCCTGCGCCTTGCTCGCGGGTGCGAACGCGGCGTACAGCCCCCCGGTGCATGCCAGCGCGAGGAGTAGGACGACGAGCGCCGCCAGCGGATGGCGTCGTCGTGCGGAGAGCTTTTTCACGGATTACCCCGGTGTCAGGATTTTCTGCGTCGATGCTTCTGGGATGTCGCGGGAGGCCGCGACTTACTTGATCATGTAGATCGTGGCGAAGAGGCCGATCCAGACCACATCGACGAAGTGCCAGTAGTAGGACACGACGATGGCGGCGGTCGCCTGCTCGTGGGTGAACCTCCGGGCCGCGTAGGTCCGGCCGAGGACCAGCAGGAAGGCGATGAGACCGCCCGTCACGTGCAGGCCGTGGAAGCCGGTGGTCAGGTAGAAGACCGAGCCGTACGGGTCGGACGAGAGCGACAGGCCCTCGTGCTTGACCAGCTCGGTGTACTCGAAGACCTGGCCGCCGATGAAGATCGCACCCATGATGAAGGTGACGATGAACCACATCCGGAGCTTCTTCACGTCACCGCGCTCGGCGGCGAACACGCCGAGCTGGCAGGTGAGGGAGGAGAGCACCAGGATCGTGGTGTTGGTCGCCGAGAACGGGAAGTTCAGGGCGTCGGCCTTCTCCGACCAGAAGTCGGGCCCGGTCACCGAGCGCAGGGTGAAGTACATCGCGAAGAGGGCCGCGAAGAACATCAGCTCGGAACTCAGCCAGATGATGGTTCCGACGCTGGTGAGGTTCGGCCGATTGACCGACGGGTGCGCGTGCCCGGTTTCTACTGTCGTTGCTGTCGCCACGACCGACATTATGTCGGTCGCTTATCCCGCCCTCACTCCGGGGGTGCCGTTCGGAGTGTCTTGCCGGTTCGCACCGCTGTTGACGTGGTGCCCGAGGGAGTAGCATCCGCCCATCGGGCCTGTCCTTACGACGCTGACGTCACGGAGGAACCATGCAGCCGACCGCCACGGTGCTGGTCTACAGCGACGACTCCAACACCCGCGAGCAGGTGCGGCTGGCCACCGGCCGGCGGCCGGCGCCCGACGCCCCCGCGGTGGAGTTCGTGGAGTGCGCGACGCCCCAGGCGGTGCTGCGGGAGCTGGGCAGGGGCGGGGTCGACGTCTGCGTCCTGGACGGCGAGGCCGTGCCCATGGGGGGCATGGGGATGTGCCGGCAGATCAAGGACGAGGTGTTCGACTGCCCGCCGGTGCTGCTGCTGATCGGGCGGCCGCAGGACGCGTGGCTGGCGACCTGGAGCCGGGCGGACGCCGCGGTGACGCTGCCGGTGGAGCCGGTGGAGTTCGCGGCGGCGCTCGCCTCCCTGCTGCGGGAGAAGCGGCTGCAGCGCGTCTGAGGTCTGCCGCCGGGCCGGTCCGGGCTCTCACCGGCTCTGGGGTCTCAGCCCGGCGCGGCCGGCCGGGGCCGGGCCGTCGGGGTCGCCGGTGGTGAGGGCGCTGCCCTGGCGCCACTTCCGCCAGGGCAGGTTCCAGTCGCCGAAGCCGTTGCCGAAGGGCGTCATCGTCTCGCCCCGGGAGTTGACGACCTTGACGACGTCACCCTCGCGGACGTTCTCGAAGAACCATTTGGCGTTCTCGGTGCTCATGCCGGTGCAGCCGTGGCTGACGTTGGCGGAGCCCTGGGAGCCCTCGGACCAGGGGGCGGCGTGCAGGTACTCGCCGCTCCAGGTGACGCGGGTGGCGAAGTGGACGGGCAGGTCGTAGGACTCGGCCGAGTCCTCGGCGATGCCGAGGGTGCTGCTGCGCATCCGCACGAAGCGTTCCTTGCCGAGGACGACCTTGATGCCGTTGCGGGTCTCGAAGCCGGGTTTGCCGGTGGTGACGGGGATGGTCCGGACCTCCTTCCCGTTCTTGTAAACCTTCATCCAGTGGGCGGCGGCGTCCGTGAGGGCCTCGACCCGGTCGCCCGTGCTGAACTCCAGGGGTTCGGCCGTGCCGCCCCACAGCCGGTCGCCGACCTTGATGCCGGCCAGGTTGCTGCGCACCCGGACGGTGGCGTGGGCGGGCCAGTACTCCTTGGGGCGGTAGTGGAGCTCCCTGTCGTTCACCCAGTGCCAGGCGCCCTGCACGGCGGGCGTGGAGTCGACCTTGAGGGCGCGTTCGACGACGGCGCGCTGGGCCCGGTCCCGGACCGGCCGGTTCAGTTCGGCCGTGACGGGCCGGCCGACACCGTACGTGCCCTTCCCGGGTCCGAGGTCGACGTTCAGGCGCTTCTTGGTCAGGGGCCTGCCGGTGTCGAAGGTGATGACCTTGCGGCCGGGCGCCCCGTCCTGGTCCTCGGTGCTCACCCGGACCGTGTAGCGGGCGCCGGCGGCCAGTGGTGAGGTGCTGTGCCAGCGGCTGCCGTCGGCGGCGAGTTCGCCCGCGACGTACCGGCCTGTGGCGTCGTGGACGGTGACGTCCGTGATGCGCCCGTCGGGGTCCTTGGCGACGACTTCCAGGGGCTGGTCCGGATCGGCCTTCTTCCCGGGGCCGAGGGAACCGCTGAAGGAGATCCGGTCGGTCGCGTCGTACGGTTCGGCCGCCAGCGGATGGCCGCTGTCGCAGGAGGTGGCGCCCGCGCCGAGGGCGATCACCAGCAGGGTGCAGCCGACGGCGGCGGGGGTGCGCGGGCCGGCTGCGGCACCCCGGGAATCAGCGGTGTGGCTCATGACCTCACGCTAGGGAGCTTCCCGGGCGGCGGCGCGGTGGGGAAGCCGAGCGGGGGATCCGCGGTGCGGCACGAGCAGGGGCCCGGACGCTCCTGACGGAGTGTCCGGGCCCCGATGCGCTCGGCGCGGGTCACTGGGTGCGGTTCTCACCGCGGTAGTACTCGAAGACCCAGCCCCAGAGGGCGATCAGCATCAGCGGTGCCGAGAAGTACATCAGCCACCAGCCGACCGCGACCGCCAGGAAGGCGAACGCGCCGCCGACCGCCAGGAAGAGCGGCTGCCAGCTGTGCGGGCTGAAGAACCCGATCTCGCCGGCGTCGTCCGCGACGTCCGCTTCCTTGTCGTCCTGGGCGCCCACGTCGACCCGCTTGGCCGTGAAGCCGAGGTAGAAGCCGATCATGATGGCCAGGCCGAACGCCAGGAAGAGGGCCGTGGTGCCGGCCGGCTCCTTCGACCACCAGCCATAGACGATCGCCATGACGAGGATGAAGACGCTCAGCCACATGAACATCTTGCCCTGGATCTTCACTTGCCGGCCTCCTTGCCGCCAGCGAGGGCCTTGTCGCCGTGGCCGACGTTCTCGAGCTGGTCGAGAGCGGCGATCTCCGGGTGGTGCAGGTCGAACGCCGGGGATTCACTGCGGATCCGCGGCAGGGTGAGGAAGTTGTGCCGCGGCGGCGGGCAGGAGGTGGCCCACTCCAGCGAGCGGCCGTAGCCCCACGGGTCGTCCACGCCGACCGGCTTGCCGTACTTGGCCGTCTTCCACACGTTGTAGAAGAACGGCAGGATCGACATGCCGAGCAGGAACGAGGCGATCGTCGAGATCGTGTTCAGGGCGGTGAAGCCGTCGGCCGCCAGGTAGTCGGCGTACCGGCGCGGCATGCCCTCGGCGCCCAGCCAGTGCTGGACCAGGAAGGTGCCGTGGAAGCCGATGAACAGCGTCCAGAAGGTGATCTTGCCGAGGCGCTCGTCGAGCAGCTTGCCGGTGAACTTCGGCCACCAGAAGTGGAAGCCGGCGAACATCGCGAAGACGACCGTGCCGAAGACGACGTAGTGGAAGTGGGCCACCACGAAGTACGAGTCGGAGATGTGGAAGTCCATCGGCGGCGAGGCCAGGATGACGCCGGTCAGACCACCGAAGGTGAAGGTGATGAGGAAGCCCATCGCCCACAGCATCGGCGTCTCGAAGGACAGCGAGCCCTTCCACATGGTGCCGATCCAGTTGAAGAACTTCACACCGGTCGGGACGGCGATCAGGAACGTCATGAAGGAGAAGAACGGCAGCAGCACACCGCCGGTGACGTACATGTGGTGCGCCCACACCGTCACGGACAGACCCGCGATCGCGATCGTCGCGCCGACCAGTCCCATGTAGCCGAACATCGGCTTGCGGGAGAAGACCGGGATCACCTCGGAGATGATGCCGAAGAACGGCAGCGCGATGATGTAGACCTCGGGGTGGCCGAAGAACCAGAACAGGTGCTGCCACAGCAGCGCGCCGCCGTTGGCCGAGTCGAAGACGTGGGCGCCGAACTTGCGGTCCGCCTCCAGCGCGAACAGCGCCGCCGCCAGCACGGGGAAGGCCAGCAGGACCAGGACACCGGTCAGCAGCACGTTCCAGGTGAAGATCGGCATGCGGAACATGGTCATGCCCGGCGCGCGCATGCAGATGATCGTGGTGATGAAGTTGACCGAGCCGAGGATCGTGCCGAAGCCGGAGAAGGCCAGGCCCATGATCCACAGGTCACCGCCCAGACCCGGCGAGTGCACCGCGTCCGACAGCGGGGCGTAGGCGAACCAGCCGAAGTCGGCCGCGCCCTGCGGGGTGAGGAAACCGCCCACGGCGATGAGCGAGCCGAACAGGTACAGCCAGTAGGCGAACATGTTCAGCCGGGGGAAGGCCACGTCCGGCGCGCCGATCTGCAGCGGCATGATCCAGTTGGCGAAACCGGCGAACAGCGGCGTCGCGAACATCAGCAGCATGATCGTGCCGTGCATCGTGAACGCCTGGTTGAACTGCTCGTTCGACATGATCTGCAGGCCCGGCCGGGCCAGCTCGGCGCGCATGAACAGCGCCATGACGCCGCCGATGCAGAAGAACGCGAACGACGTGACCAGATACAGCGTGCCGATCGTCTTGTGGTCCGTGGTCGTCAGCCACTTGATCACGACGCTGCCGCGCTTCTGGCGCCGGACCGGCAGCTCGTCCTCATAGTGGGACCCTGCTGCCGCGGCACCCTGGGGTTCGTTGAGGATGCTCACAGGATGTTCGACTCCCGGTTCTTCTCGGGACCCGCCTGCTCGATGCCGGCGGGAACGTAACCGGTCTGCCCCTTCTTCACGAGGTCCTTGAGGTGCTGCTCGTAGCGCTCGGGGGAGACGACCTTCACGTTGAACAGCATCCGGGAGTGGTCGACGCCGCAGAGCTCGGCGCACTTGCCCTTGAAGGTGCCCTCCCGGTTGGGGGTCACCTCGAAGGCGTTGGTCTGGCCCGGGATGACGTCCTGCTTCATCAGGAACGGCACCACCCAGAAGGAGTGGATGACGTCACGCGAGGTCAGGACGAAGCGGACCCGCTTGCCCTCGGGCAGCCACAGGGTCGGGCCCGGGTTGCCCGTCTGCGGGTTGCGCGTGGAGGGGATGCCGCAGTCGTGGACGCCGCCGGCGTTCGCCGGGAAGGCCTCCTTGTAGCGGTCGGGGACCGCGTCCAGTTCCTTGGCGGTCTTGGCGTCACCGGAGGAACCGTCGACGCTCTCGACGTAGTTGAAGCACCAGCTCCACTGGAAACCGACCACGTTGACCGTGACGTCGGGCTTCTTCTCCAGCTTGAGAAGCTCGGACTCGTCGCGGGCGGTGAAGTAGAAGAGCACCGAGACGATGATGAGCGGGACGACCGTGTACAGCGCCTCGATGGGCATGTTGTACCGGGTCTGCGGGGGGATTTCGACCTTGGTGCGGCTGCGCCGGTGGAAGAAAGCACTCCACAGGATCAGGCCCCACACCAGCACGCCGACGGCGAGCGCGGCAGCCCAGGAACCCTGCCACAGGGAGAGGATCCGCGGAGCCTCTTCCGTGGTGGGGGTGGGCATGCCAAGGCGGGGGAAGTCCTCCCATGTGCAACCGGTGGCGGTCGCCAGGACCAGGCCCGCGGTCAGTGCCTGCAGCAGCTTCCGCCGCATCGGGCGCCGCGGCGAGCGGTCGGAGCCGTTGGGACTCACGTAGCGCCTTCCCGAGAGTCTCGCCCGCGCGCATCGGCTGCGGCCTTCTCGCTGGTCGGTCGCCGCCCTGCGTCGGGCAGGGGTTTGGATGTTTATGCGGACCAAACCCTAGCCGACGCCCTCCGGGGGGTCGCGGGGAGGGTGCCCATACGCGCCGCGGGTCACTCCGAGGGGCGCTTGCCGGCTCGGGGCCCCGACTCGCGCGGCGGGCACGGGTGGTGCGGGCGCGGCGCGCCCGCGCGGCGCGGTCGCGCACCGGTGCTGTCCCGCGCCCCCTCGGGCGCTTAGCGTTGCGGTGTGCCCTACTTCGATGCCGCCTCCGCCGCTCCGCTCCATCCCGTCGCCCGTCAGGCCCTGTTGGCCTCCCTCGACGAGGGGTGGGCCGATCCCGCCCGGTTGTACCGGGAGGGCCGCCGGGCCCGTCTGCTGCTGGACGCCGCGCGCGAGACGGCCGCGGAGCTGGTCGGGTGCCGGCCGGACGAGTTGGTGTTCACCTCCTCCGGCACGCGGGCGGTGCACTCCGGCATCGCGGGGGCGCTGGCCGGACGGCGGCGCGCCGGGCGTCACCTGATCGTGTCAGCGGTCGAACACTCCTCGGTGCTGCACGCGGCCGAGGTGCACGAGGCCGACGGCGGGCCGGTCACCCGGGTGGCGGTGGACCGTACGGGTGCGGTGGCGCCGGAGGCGTACGCGGCCGCCCTGCGCCCGGACACCGCGCTGGCCTGTCTGCAGTCGGCCAACCACGAGGTGGGCACGGAGCAGCCGGTGGCCGAGGTGGCCGAGGCGTGCCGTGCGGCGGGGGTGCCGCTGCTGGTGGACGCGGCGCAGTCGCTGGGGTGGGGGCGGGTCGGGGGCGACTGGTCGCTGCTCGCGGCCAGCGCCCACAAGTGGGGCGGGCCGTCGGGGGTCGGGCTGCTCGTCGTGCGCAAGGGGGTGCGGTTCGCGCCGCAAGGACCGGCGGACGAGCGGGAGTCGGGGCGGGCTGCCGGGTTCGAGAACATCCCGGCGATCGTCGCCGCGGCGGCCTCGCTGCGGGCGGTGCGGGCCGAGGCGGCGGAAGAGGCGGCGCGGCTGCGGGAGCTGACGGAGCGGATCCGGGCGCGGGTGCCCGAGCTGGTGCCGGACGTGGAGGTGGTGGGCGACCCGGTGCGCCGGCTGCCCGGCGTCGTCACCTTCTCCTGCCTCTACGTCGACGGGGAGGCGCTGCTGCACGAGCTGGACCGTGCCGGTTTCTCCGTTTCGTCCGGTTCGTCGTGTACGAGCAGCACGCTGACGCCCAGCCATGTGCTGAAGGCGATGGGGGTGCTGAGCGAGGGCAACGTGCGGGTGTCGCTGCCGCCGGGGACGCCGGCCGAGGACGTGGAGCGGTTCCTGGCGGCGCTGCCGGACGCGGTGGCGGGGGTCCGGGAGAAGCTCGGGGCGCCGGCGCCGGCGGCGGTCGTGCACGAGGGCGCGCTCGTCGTCGACGCGGTCGGCAAGCTCTGCCCGGTCCCGGTGATCGAGCTGGCGAAGGTGATCGGGGACGTCCCGGTGGGCGGGACCGTCCGGGTGCTCGCGGACGACGAGGCGGCGCGGCTGGACATCCCGGCGTGGTGCGCGATGCGCGGGCAGGAGTACGTCGGCGAGGAGCCGGCGGACCGCGGCTGCGCGTTCGTGGTCCGCCGGCTCTCCTGACTCAGGCCAGGTGCTCCTGCACCTCGGCGGCGGCCTCGTGGCCGTAGGCCTTGGTGAAGCGCTCCATGAAGTGGGCCCGGCGCAGCTGGTACTCCTGGGTGCCGACCGTCTCGATGACCAGCGTGGCGAGCATGCAGCCGACCTGGGCGGCCCGCTCCAGGGACACGCCCCAGACGAGGCCGGAGAGGAAACCGGCGCGGAAGGCGTCGCCGACGCCGGTGGGGTCGGCCTTGCGCTCCTCCTCCGGGCAGCCGACCTCGACCGGGTCCGCGCCGGCCCGCTCGATGCGCACGCCGCGCGCGCCGAGCGTGGTCACGCGGTGGCCGACCCGGGAGAGGATCTCGGCGTCGCTCCAGCCGGTCTTGGACTCGATGAGGCCCTTCTCGTACTCGTTGGAGAACAGGTACGTCGCCCCGTCGAGCAGGATCCGGATCTCCTCGCCGTCCATGCGGGCGATCTGCTGGGAGAAGTCGGCGGCGAACGGGATGTTCCGGGAGCGGCACTCCTCGGTGTGCCGGAGCATCGCCTCCGGGTCGTCCGCGCCGATGAGGACCAGGTCGAGGCCGCCGACGCGGTCGGCGACGGTCTGCAGCTCGATCAGGCGGGCCTCGCTCATGGCGCCCGTGTAGAAGGAGCCGATCTGGTTGTGGTCGGCGTCGGTCGTGCAGACGAAGCGGGCGGTGTGCAGGGTCTCGGAGATGCGGACGGAGTCGGTGTCGACCCCGTTGCGGTCCAGCCAGGCCCGGTACTCGTCGAAGTCGGAGCCCGCCGCGCCCACCAGGATCGGCCGGGTGCCGAGCTGGCCCATGCCGAAGGCGATGTTCGCGCCGACGCCGCCCCGGCGCACGTCGAGCTGGTCGACCAGGAAGGAGAGCGAGACCGTGTGCAGCTGGTCCGCGACGAGCTGGTCGGCGAAGCGGCCGGGGAAGGTCATGAGGTGGTCGGTGGCGATGGAGCCGGTGACTGCGATGCGCACGACGTGGACTCTCTCCTGAGGGAGGCGGTGTGACAGTTCACGCTACCCGGTGGGCGGACGCCCGCTGAAGCGGGGAAAACTACCCGATAGTAGATCTTTCTTCGCAGGATCGGGCATGCCTACGGTGCCGCTATGACGAATCCGAAGGCTCCCGCGTACGCCCCGGCCGACCCCGACGGCGACCTGGCGTCGCTGCGCGGCGACTGCGCCCGGATGGTGCCGCACTGGGCGGCCCCCGAGCGGACGCCCCCCGCCCCGGTCTCCCCCGCGCGCCTCCACGGAGTGACGGTGCCGCCGGCGTCGGCGCGGCTGCTGGACGCGATGTCGGACTACGGCGACTGAGCGGACGCCGCCCCGGCGGGGAACCGGGCGCTCCTCCGCTGCGTCCCATCGCCGTCCCCCGTGGAGGGACGCGGAACACGACCCGCCGGCAGCCCGTGCGCGAAGCGGGCGGGTCGTACGGGACAGTCGCGCAGCCGAAGGAGCGATGCGGTGAACACCGAGCGACCCGACCACGACGACGCCCCGGCTGAGCCGGGCGCCGGCGGCTCCGCCGAGGAACAGGGCGTCCGGGCGGAGCCGGGAACCGCGGGCGCCGGCACGCCCGGCGCGAAGAGCGGCGCCGGCCGCGCCGGCGGTGCGCGGGAGGGCGGGCGGCCGGCCCGGCGGCGCTCCCCGCTGGTCGCCGTCTGCGCCGCCGCCGTCCTGCTCGTCGGGGGCGGCGGGGCGTACCTGGCGGCGAACGTCGCCGGCGGCGCGGCGCCCGGGGCGTCCGGCGGCGGCGCTCCCCCGCCGCTCGCCCTCGACGGCCCCGCACCGGGCGGCACGAACGGCGTCGCGCCCGGTGAGCCCGACCCCTACGGCGTCGTCCACCGGGCCGCGGGCGCGCTCCCCCGGGGCCCCGGCTCGGCGCCCGTGTACCGGCCGGCCGGACAGGTCGCCGCGGAGGAGGTGGCGCGGCTGGCGAAGGCCCTCGGCGTGCCGGGGACACCGGTGGCACGGGGCCGGGACTGGACGGTCGGGGCGGTGAAGGACGGGTCGGGGCCGGTTCTGCGGGTGGCGCGGCAGGCGCCCGGGGCGTGGACGTTCCACCGGTACGCGCCGGGCACCGACGACTGCCGGGGCGCCACCGCGTGCGCGCGGAAGTCCGGCGGCCCGGTGGGCGAGGAGACCGCGCGGAAGGCCGCCGCGCCCGTGCTGAAGGCGGTGGGCCAGGACGACGCGAAGGCCGACGCGCGTCAGGTCATGGGCGCCCGGCGGGTGGTGAACGCCGACCCCGTGGTCGGCGGGCTGCCCACCCACGGCTGGACGACCGGGGTGGTCGTCGGCGCGACGGGCGAGGTGGTCGGCGGCAGCGGTCTGCTGAAGGCGCCGGTGAAGGGGGACACGTACCCCGTCCTGGACGCGGAGCGGACGCTGGAGCTGATGAACGCGGCGCCGGCGGCCGACCCGCGCGCGGGCGTCGGCGGCTGCGCCAGTCCCGCGCCGCTGGCGGACGGGGCGCAGGAGCCCTGCGGTCCGTCCGCGGCGGCCCCGGAGCGGGAGACGGCCGTGGTCGAGCGGGCCGTCTTCGGCCTGGCCTCGCACTCCGTCGGCGCGCGGCAGACGCTGGTGCCGTCCTGGCTGTTCGAGGTGCGGGCGCCGGGCTCGCGGGACACCGTCACGGTGGCGCATCCGGCGGTCGACCCGGAGTACCTGACCTCCGCCGCGCCGTCCGACGGCACGCCGTCCGGGGGGCCGGCCGAGACGCCGGCCCCCCGGGACGTCCGGGTCGAGGGCTACACCGCCGAGGGCAGGGAGCTGACCGTGACCTTCACGGGCGGGGTGTGCGCCGACTACGCGGCGGAGGCGGCCGAGAGCGCCGGCGAGGTGACGGTCACGGTGACCGAGACCCCGCATCCGGACCGGGCCTGCATCCTGATCGCCCGGCAGTACGAGCGGACCGTGCGGCTGGACGAGCCGCTCGGCGACCGTGCGGTCGTGGGCTCGGACGGCAGCCGGGTGCCGGTGCGGAAGCCGGGGGCGCGGCTGCCGGCGCCGTCCGGGACGCGCTAGCGCGGGCTCCCCGCGTCCCGGGGACCGGAGGAGCGCGAAGGCGGCGGCCCCGCCGGAGGGGACCGCCGCCTTCCCGTCACGCGTTCGCCGGGCGCGGCTCAGCTGAAGGAGTCGCCGCAGGCGCAGGAGCCCGTCGCGTTCGGGTTGTCGATCGTGAAGCCCTGCTTCTCGATCGTGTCCACGAAGTCGATGGTGGCGCCGCCCAGGTACGGAGCGCTCATCCGGTCGGTGACGACCTTCACGCCGCCGAAGTCCTTCTCCACGTCGCCGTCGAGGGAACGCTCGTCGAAGAAGAGCTGGTAGCGCAGGCCGGAGCAGCCACCGGGCTGGACGGCGACGCGCAGGGCGAGGTCGTCACGGCCTTCCTGGTCGAGCAGGGCCTTGACCTTGGCCGCGGCGGCGTCGGTCAGGATGATGCCGTCGGTGACGGTGGTGGTCTCGTCCGATACGGACATCTACATCTCTCCCGGGTTGTACGGAGACTGCTTGCCGACGGTTGCAACCGGCGGCGCCGCGGATTCATTCCGGGCGAGCCCGACTTTCTCCTCGGCTTGTGTCCTTCATGCTCGCACATGCCCCGGTGCGCGGACAGCGGTCCGGACGGCGGACCGCCGCCGGGATTCACGTCACACCGACGCGATGGGCATCGTCAAACTGACATGAACCGGTTATGATAGATAGCGTCAATTCGACGAAAAGTAGAAAGGGTGCGTGTCGTGACCACCGCCCAAGCCCAGGAGCTCGACGTCCAGCCGACGCCCCTCGCCCTGCTGCTCCTCGGCCGCGAGGCCGACCCGAGGAGCGAGCGCGGTGTGGAGTGTCCCGGCGACCTGCCCTCGCCGTCCGACCCGGACCTGGTGGAGCGCGCCCGCAGGGCCAAGGAGAGGCTCGGGGACAAGGTCTTCGTGCTCGGCCACCACTACCAGCGCGACGAGGTCATCCAGTTCGCCGACGTCACGGGAGACTCCTTCAAGCTGGCGCGGGACGCGGCCGCGCGCCCCGAGGCCGAGTACATCGTGTTCTGCGGTGTGCACTTCATGGCCGAGTCCGCCGACATCCTGACCTCCGACGACCAGAAGGTCGTCCTGCCGGACCTGGCCGCCGGCTGCTCGATGGCCGACATGGCCACGGCCGAGCAGGTCGCCGAGTGCTGGGACGTGCTGACCGAGGCCGGCGTCGCCGAGCAGGTCGTGCCGGTGTCGTACATGAACTCCTCGGCGGACATCAAGGCGTTCACGGGCAAGCACGGCGGGACGATCTGCACCTCGTCGAACGCCCGGCGGGCCCTGGAGTGGGCCTTCCAGCAGGGCGAGAAGGTCCTGTTCCTGCCCGACCAGCACCTCGGCCGGAACACGGCGGTGCGGGACATGGGCATGTCGCTGGAGGACTGCGTCGTCTACAACCCGCACAAGCCGAACGGCGGGCTGACCGCGGACGAGCTGCGCGCCGCGAAGATGATCCTGTGGCGCGGCCACTGCTCGGTGCACGGCCGCTTCAGCCTGGACTCGGTCGACGAGGTGCGCGCGCGCATCCCGGGCGTGAACGTCCTCGTCCACCCCGAGTGCCGGCACGAGGTCGTGGCGGCGGCCGATCACGTCGGTTCGACGGAGTACATCATCAAGACCCTGGAGGCCGCGCCGGCCGGCTCCAAGTGGGCCGTCGGCACGGAGCTGAACCTGGTCCGCCGGCTGGCGAACCGGTTCGCGCCCGAGGGCAAGGAGATCGTGTTCCTGGACCGGACGGTGTGCTTCTGCTCCACGATGAACCGCATCGACCTGCCGCACCTGGTGTGGGCCCTGGAGTCCCTCGCCGACGGCAAGCTCGTCAACCGCATCGAGGTCGACGAGGAGACCGAGGCGTTCGCGAAGCTGGCGCTGGAGCGGATGCTGGCGCTGCCGTAGGACGCGCGGACGTGCGTGAGGGCCGGGTCCCGTCGCGGGACCCGGCCCTCACGCCGTCACACCGTCACGCCCCGGCCGGCTCCAGGGGCCGGTCCGCCTCGGCCTGCCGCTTCCCCGCCCGCTTCGCCGCCCGGCGCTCCTTGCGGAGCTCCAGCATCGCGTACAGCGTCGGGACCAGGAGCAGGGTCAGCAGGGTCGAGGTGACCAGGCCGCCGATCACGACCACCGCCAGCGGCTGGGCGATGAAGCCGCCCTCGCCGGTGATGCCCAGGGCCATCGGCAGCAGGGCGAAGATCGTCGCCAGGGCCGTCATCAGGATGGGCCGCAGCCGGTGGCGGCCGCCCTCCACCACGGCCTCCACCACGCCGTAGCCCTGCGCGCGGTACTGGTTGATCAGGTCGATCAGCACGATCGCGTTGGTCACCACGATGCCGATCAGCATCAGCATGCCGATCATCGCGGGCACGCCCATCGGGGTGCCCGTCACCACCAGCAGGCCGATCGCGCCGGTCGCCGCGAACGGGACCGACACCAGCAGGATCAGCGGCTGGGCCAGCGAGCGGAAGGTGCCCACCAGCAGCATGAAGACGATCGCGACGGCCGCCAGCATCGCCAGGCCCAGGTTGGCGAACGCCTCGTCCTGGTCCTCGGACACGCCGCCGATCTCCGCCGTCGCGCCGGCCGGCAGCTCCAGCGCGTCGATCCCGGCCTGGAGGTCGGCGCTCACCGCACCCGTGTTGTCGCCCGTCGGCCTGGCCGTGATGGTGGCCGCGCGCTGGCCGTCGATCCGGGTCATCGACACCGGGCCGTCCACCAGCTTCACCGTGGCGATGTCGCCGAGCCTGACCCCGCCCAGGTTCAGCGCCTTCAGCTGCCGCAGCGTCTCGGCCGGCTTCGCCGACCTGACGACGACGTCGCGCTCGGTGTCGTCCAGGACCGCCTTGGCCGCGGTGGTGCCGCGGACGGCCTGGGCGACGGCCGCGCCGAGGGTCTGGTCGTCGAAGCCCGCCGCCGCGGCCTTCGCGTTGGCCTCGACCGAGACGCGCGGCACGCTCTGCGCCAGGTCGCTGGTGACGTCGGTGACGTCGTCCAGCGAGGCCACCGTCTTGCGGACCTCCTCCGCGGCCTCGCGCAGCACGTCCCCGTCGGCCGCCTTCACCACCACGCTCAGGTCCTGGCTGCCGAAGCCGTCACCGGCCGCGATGGTGGTGGTGCCGATGCCCTCCAGCTCGTCCAGGCCCTTCTGGAGGCGGTCCCGGACGTCCTGGGAGGACGCCGAGTCCTCCAGCATCACCTGGTAGGAGGCCTGGTTGGTGTCCGTGCCGCCGCCGAAGGCCGCGAGGAAGCCGGACGAGCCGACCGTCACCTGGTAGTCCTCGACGCCCTCGGTGCCGGCGAGCAGCTTCTCGACCCTCCTCGCCTGGGCGTCGGTGGCGGCCAGGCTGGTGCCGGGCTTCAGCTCCTGCCGGACGGTGAGGACCTCCTGCTCGCCCTGGTCGAAGAAGTTGGTCTTCAGCAGCGGCGCCATGCCGAAGGTGCCGATGAGGACGACGACCGCGATGGCCACGCTGGTCAGCCGGCGCCGGGTCGCGAACCGCAGGACGGGGACGTAGATCCGCTGGAGCCGGCTCCTCGCCTCCTTCTCCTCCGCCAGCCGGCGCGCCTCCTCGGCGTCCCGCGGGGTGCCCTTCGGGGCGCGCAGGAACCAGTACGACAGGACCGGGACGACCGTCAGCGACACCAGCAGGGACGCCAGCAGCGCGGCCGTGACGGTCAGGCTGAACGAGCCGAACAGCTCGCCCACCATGCCGCCGACCAGGCCGATCGGCAGGAACACCGCGACCGTGGTGAGCGTCGAGGAGGTCACCGCGCCCGCGACCTCGCGGACCGCCCTGAGGATGGCCTCCCGGCGTTCCTCGCCGTAGCCGAGGTGCCGCTTGATGTTCTCCAGCACCACGATCGAGTCGTCGACGACCCGGCCGATCGCGATGGTCAGCGCGCCGAGGGTCAGCATGTTCAGCGACAGGTCGCGCGTCCACAGCACGATCAGGGCCAGGACCACGGAGAGCGGGATGCTCACCGCCGTGACCAGGGTCGAGCGGATCGAGGCCAGGAAGACCAGGATCACCAGGACGGCGAAGACCAGTCCGAGCGCGCCCTCCGTGGTCAGGCCCTCGATGGACTTCGACACCGCCGGGCCCTGGTCGCTGACGACGGTGAGGGTGGCGCCGGCGCCGAGGTCCTCGCGCAGGTCCGGGAGCATGTCCCGGACCGCGTCCGAGATCGCGACCGCGCTGCCGTCGTGGTCCATGGTGACCGTGACGGCGAGGCTGGGCCTGCCGTTGGTGCGGGTGAGGGAGTCGGCGCGGGCCTGTTCCTCCTCGACCTCGGCGACGTCGCCGAGGCGCACCGGCCTGCCCTTGCCGGCCTCCCCCTTGACCATCAGGTCCTCGATCTGCTTCAGCGAGGTGAAGCCGCCGCCGACCTGGACGGTGCGGTTGGCGCCGTCCTCGTCGAAGGAGCCGGCCGGCACGGTCGCGCCGCCCGCCTGCAGGGCCTGGACGAGGGACTGCGTGGTCAGGCCCGCCCGGGCGAGACCGGCCTCGTCCGGGGTGACGGTGACCTCGGTGTCCCGTACGCCGTCGACCGTGACCTGTCCGACGCCCTCGATCTCCTCCAGGGCGGGGACGACGGTCCGGTCGAGCTGGTCGGCCAGGGCCTGCTGGTCGCGCTGGGAGGTGACGGCGAGGACCACGGTGGGGATGTCGTCCGTCGACCCCGCGACGACCTGCGGGTCCACCTCGTCCGGGAGCTGGGCGCGGGCCCGGTTGACGGCCTGCTGGACGTCCGCGACGAGCTGCTGGGTGCCGTTGCCGTAGTCGAAGGACGCCATGATCACGGCGTTGCCCTCGCTGGCCGTGGAGGTGACGCCCGAGATGCCGTCGACGGCCTCCAGGCTGTCCTCGACGGGCTCGACGACCTGCTTCTCGACGACGTCGGGAGAGGCGCCCGGGTAGGACGCGATCACCGACACCATCGGCAGTTCGATGGTGGGCAGCAGTTGCTGCTTCAGCTGCGGGATCGCGATCGCCCCGAAGACGAGCGCGATGATCGAAATCAGCCCTACGAGGGCCCGTTGCGCGAGGCTGAATCTGGACAGCCAGGACATGGGTTGGGTGTCTCTCTCCTGTGAACGGCGGACGTGCGGACGGTCGAGGGGCGGAGCGCAGGCGAGCGCCCGCCCCTACACCATGGGCCATGGGGGACCGCCGATTCGTAGGTCCGAGGTCCATTTCCCGGTGCGGCGCGTACTCCCGCCGCAGTACGCCCGGGCAGGGCTCACTCCACCCTCGGACGTACCAGCCCGGACTCGTAGGCGATGACCACCAGCTGTGCCCGGTCCCGGGCGCCCAGCTTGCCCATGGCCCGGTTGACGTGCGTCTTCACCGTGAGCGGGCTGACCTCCAGCCGCTCGGCGATCTCGTCGTTGGAGTGTCCGCCGGCGACCTGCACCAGCACCTCGCGCTCCCGCCCGGTCAGCGAGGCGAGCCGCTCGGCGCGGGCGGGGTCGCGGCCGTCGCCGGCCGGTCCCTCCTGGGCGAGGAAGCGGGCGATCAGGCCCTTGGTCGCGGCCGGGGACAGCAGCGCCTCGCCGCCGGCCGCGACCCGGATGGCGTTGAGCAGCTCCTCCGGCTCGGAGCCCTTGCCGAGGAAGCCGGAGGCACCGGCGCGCAGCGACTGCACGACGTAGTCGTCGACCTCGAAGGTCGTCAGGATGACCACGCGGACGTGGGCCAGGGCGGGGTCGGCGCCGATCATGCGGGTGGCGGCGAGTCCGTCCGTGCCGGGCATCCGGATGTCCATCAGCACGACGTCGGCCCGCCGCTCCCCGGCCAGCCGCACCGCCTCCGCGCCGTCGGAGGCCTCGCCCACCACCTCCATGTCGGGCTCGGAGTCGACGAGCACCCGGAAGGCGCTGCGCAGGAGCGCCTGGTCGTCGGCGAGCAGGACACGGATCGTCATACGGGGTCCTCTTCAGGCACGGGTGCGGGTCTCGACCGGCAGGATGGCATGGACGCGGAAGCCGCCTCCGTAGCGGGGACCGGTGGTGAGGGTGCCGCGCAGGGCGCTGACGCGCTCCCGCATGCCGAGCAGTCCGTGCCCGCCGCCGGAGCCGGGGGCGTCGCCCCGGCCGGGGCCGTCGTCGACCACGGTGACCTCGATGTCCGGCCCGACGCGGACGACGCTGACCTCGGCCCTGGCCCCGGGCCCGGCGTGCTTCTGCACGTTGGTCAGGGCCTCCTGGACGACGCGGTAGGCGGCCAGGTCGACGGCGGCGGGCAGGTCGCCGCCCCCGTCGGCGCGGGCGACCTCGACGTGCAGGCCGGCGCTGCGGAAGGTGCCGACGAGCTCGTCGAGGCGGTCCAGGCCGGGGGCGGGTTCGGTCGGGGCCTCGGGGTCGCCGGACTGGCGGAGCAGGCCGACGGTGGCGCGCAGCTCGTTCAGCGCGGAGCGGCCGGCCTCCCGTACGTGGGCGAGGGCCTCCTTGGCCTGGTCGGGCCGCTTGTCCAGGACGTGCGCGGCGACCCCGGCCTGGACGTTGACCAGGGCGATGTGATGGGCGACGACGTCGTGCAGGTCGCGGGCGATGCGCAGGCGTTCCTCGGCGACCCGGCGGCGGGCCTCCTCCTCGCGGGTGCGCTCGGCGCGCTCGGCGCGCTCGCGGATGGCGTGGACGAAGGCGCGGCGGCTGCGGACGGCGTCGCCGGCGGTGGCGCCGATGCCGGTCCAGGCGAGGATGCCGAGGTTCTCCTGGGCGTACCAGGGCAGGGGGCCGGCGAGCATGGCGGCGCCGGTCAGCACGGTCGTGGTGAGCAGGCCGGCGCGCCAGGTGGTGGAGCGGTCGGTGGCGGAGGCGACGGTGTAGAGGGCGATGACCGCGGACATGGCGACGGGGGCGCGGGGGTCGCCGGTGACGCACTCGACGAGGGAGACGCCGCCGGTGAGGGCGAGGACCGTCCGGGGGGCACGGCGGCGGAGGACGAGCGCGGCGGCGCCGAGGGCCATGAGGACCAGGCTGAGCGGGTCGGGGCTGCGGACGACCCAGGTGGCGCCGTCCGGTCCGTGCGGGTCGACGAACGAGCCGGCCACCATGCACGCCAGGACACCGGCCGCCAGGGCCGCGTCCAGCGCCGCGGGGTGCGACCGCAGTCGGCACCGGGCGCGTTCGAGGGTGCTCACGGCTGTTTACGGTAGCGGGGCCGGCCACCGCCGGGAACGGCACCGGGGCACCGCCCCGGGGCACGCGCGGCTCGCCCCGCGCCGGCCCGGGGCCGCGCGGACGGCGCCGTGAGCCGCCCCCTCCCTCCCGGCGCCCCGGGCCGCTCACGCCTCCGGGATCAGGCCGCCGTCGCTCAGCAGCTCCCGGACCTCCTCCAGGGTGGCGTCCGCGGCGGGCAGGATCAGGTCCGAGGGTTCCAGGGAGTCGTCCGGCAGGGGGTCGCCCAGGGCACGGACCCTGGACAGCAGGGCCGTGAGGGTGCGGCGGAAGCCGGGGCCGTCGCCGTTCTCCATCTCGGCCAGGAGTTCGTCGTCCAGCTTGTTCAGCTCGGCGAGGTGGCCGTCGGCCAGCCTCACCTGTCCCTCCCCCATGATCCGTACGATCATGTCGCCCTCCTCGGCGTGGGCCCCGGCGGAAGACGGCTACTGCTTGTCGAAGCGCGGGGTGTCCTGCGGCTGCTGCTGGGACTGCGGCTGCTGCTGCGGCCGGCTCGTGCCGCCTTCGATGGCCTGCTGCCCGTCGGCCGTGCCTCCGGCCAGCTCCGCCTTCATGCGCTGCAGTTCCAGCTCTACATCCGTACCACCGGAGAGCCGGTCCAGCTCGGCCTGGATGTCGTCCTTGTGCATGCCGGAGGGGTCGTCCAGGGCGCCGGAGGCGAGGAGTTCGTCGATCGCGCCGGCCCGCGCCTGGAGCTGGGCCGTCTTGTCCTCGGCGCGCTGGATCGCCAGGCCCACGTCGCCCATCTCCTCGGAGATGCCCGAGAAGGCCTCGCCGATCCGGGTCTGCGCCTGGGCCGCGGTGTAGGTGGCCTTGATGGTCTCCTTCTTCGTGCGGAAGGCGTCGACCTTGGCCTGGAGCCGCTGGGCCGCCAGGGTGAGCTTCTCCTCCTCGCCCTGGAGCGTGGCGTGCTGCGTCTCCAGGTCGGTCACCTGCTGCTGGAGCGCGGCGCGGCGGGAGAGCGCCTCGCGGGCGAGGTCCTCCCGGCCCAGGGCGAGCGCCTTGCGGCCCTGGTCCTCCAGCTTGGAGGACTGCTGCTGCAGCTGGTTCAGCTGGAGTTCCAGGCGCTTGCGCGAGGTGGCCACGTCCGCGACGCCGCGGCGGACCTTCTGGAGCAGTTCCAGCTGCTTCTGGTACGAGTAATCGAGGGTCTCGCGCGGGTCCTCAGCCCGGTCAAGGGCCTTGTTCGCCTTCGCGCGGAAGATCATCCCCATACGCTTCATGACACCGCTCATGGGCTTCGCGCGCCCCCTTCTGACGGACTCCAGCTCCAGCGACTGCGACAGAACCCACAGTACGGGCCCTGCTTCCATTACCGCACTGTTCGGGGACGGATGCGCTCATCCCCGAGGACGACTGCGTGACCTCCTGCTCCGGCGTAGGGAGTAGGTGATCCCCGGGGCCGCCCGGACGTGTGTCCGCAGGTGTACCCGGGACGTACGCATCGTCCCCTCTGTCCCTTTACCGACGACCGGCGTTGCCGGATCGTTCCCCGTGGGGCTGGGGTCCATGCCCGTCCAGCCCTTACCCTTGGGTTTTGTGTTCCGTAGCCGTGTCAAGGAAGAGAAGGCCCCGGCCGCCGACCAGGCGCCGGTGAACCTCTCCAAGCAGCCCCGCGACCCGCAGGCTCCCAAGGGCCGCCCCACGCCCAAGCGCAGTGAGGCCCGGTCCCAGCGCCGCAGCGTCGCCCACACGCCGATGACGCGCAAGGAGGCCGCCAAGCGGCAGCGCGAGGCGCGCCGCGCCGCGCTGGAGCGGCAGCGGCAGGCGCTGGCCACGGGCGACGAGCGGTACCTGCCGGTCCGCGACAAGGGCCCGGTGCGCCGCTTCGCGCGCGACTTCGTCGACTCGCGGTTCAACGTCGCGGAGTTCTTCCTGCCGATGGCCGTGGTCATCCTCGTGCTGAGCATGGTCCGGGTGCCCGCGCTGCAGAACGCCGCGCTGCTGCTGTGGCTGGTCGTGATCGCGCTCATCGTGTTCGACTCGTTCGTCACCGGTTTCCGGCTGAAGAAGCGGCTCGGCGAGCGCTTCCCGGACGAGAACAGGCGCGGCGCGGTCGCCTACGCGCTGATGCGCTCCCTCCAGATGCGCCGGCTCCGGCTGCCGAAGCCGCAGGTCAAGCGCGGGGAGCGGCCCTGACCACGACGCCGTTCTCCCAGGACGCGGCAGATGCCCGGCTGAGCGGGGCGGGCGGACTGCGGGACGCCGTACGGCAGGAACTGGTGGCCCGGCAGCTGGAGGAGCAGATATCCGCGCGGTTCCCGGTCGGGCAGCGGCTGCGGGTGCTCGACGTCGGCATGGGGCGGGGCGCGCAGGCGCTGCGGCTGGCGCGGGCCGGGCACCAGGTGACCGGCCTGGAACAGGACGCGGCGATGATCGCCGCCGCCCGGGAGGCGCTGGCCGGGGAGCCGGAGGGCATCCGGGAGCGGATGCGGATCATCGAGGGGGACGGCCGGGAGACCGGCGCGCACTTCCGGCCCGGCAGCTTCGACGTGGTGCTCTGCCACGGGGTGCTCATGTACGTCGAGGAGCCCGATCCGCTGCTGGCGGGGCTGGCGCGGGTGCTCGCGCACGGCGGGCTGCTGTCGCTGCTGGTGCGCAACGGCGACGCGCTGGCGATGCGGCCGGGCCTGTCCGGCGACTGGGCCGGGGCGCTGGCCGCCTTCGGGACCACCGCCTACCGGGACCGGCTGGGGCTGGACGTGCGGGCCGACCGGCTCGGCGCCCTGACGGACACGCTCGCCGGCATCGGGGCGCCGCTGCACACCTGGTACGGCGTCCGGGTCTTCACCGACACCGCGGTCGCCGGGGCCGAGGCGCCGGACGACGTCGAGGCGCTGCTGGCGGTGGAGGAGCGGGCGGGGCGGACGGACCCGTACCGCGGGGTGGCGACGCTGCTGCACCTGTGCGGGGTGCGGGACTGAGGCCCGTTCGGGCGCTCACCGCGGGCCGGGGCCGCGGCCGGACGGGACACTGCGGGCATGGACGCTTCGCGCAGCCGCGCCCCGCGGCTCCCCCTCCTCGCCGCCGCGCTGGTGTGCGCCGGCGCGCTCGCCGCCGGATGCATCGGTTCCGTCGCGCCGCGCGAGCGGGAGGACACCACCCGGCGGGCCGCCGCGCCGCGGGCGGACAGCGACCTGGAGGCCGACTACCGGCGGGTGATCCGGGACGTGCTGCCGTCGGTGGTGCAGATCCAGGCCGGTGACGACCTGGGCTCGGGGGTCGTGTACGACGGCCGGGGGCACGTCGTCACCAACGCGCACGTCGTCGGCGACGAGCGGACCTTCCGGGTGACGACCGCCCACGCCGAGGAATCCCTCGCCGCCACCCTCGTCTCCTCCTACCCGCAGCAGGACCTCGCCGTCGTCCGGCTGGAGCGGGTGCCGGACGGGCTGCGGGCCGCCCGGTTCGGCGACTCCTCGAAGGTCGAGGTCGGGCAGATCGTGCTGGCGATGGGCTCGCCGCTCGGGCTGTCGTCGAGCGTGACGCAGGGCATCGTCTCCGCGACCGGACGGACCGTCACCGAGAGCAGTGGGAGCGGCGGTACGGGCGCGACCCTGGTGAACATGGTGCAGACGTCGGCGGCCATCAACCCCGGCAACAGCGGCGGCGCCCTGGTGGACCTGGACGGCCGGGTCGTCGGCATCCCGACGCTCGCCGCGGCCGACCCCGGGCTCGGGGAGGGCACGGCGCCCGGCATCGGGTTCGCGATCCCGGCGTCGACGGTGCGGACCGTGGCCGACCAGATCGTCCGGGACGGCCGGGTCACCGACTCCGGCCGTGCCGCCCTCGGCATCACCGGCCGCACGGTCGTCGACGACGACTACCGGGCCGCCGGGGTCGCCGTCGTCGACGTCGCGGACGGCGGCGCGGCCGACCGGGCGGGCATCGCGCCCGGGGACGTCATCACCCGGCTGGGCGACACCGGCATCACCACCGTCACCTCGCTCGCGGAGGCCCTGGCGGCCCGGCGGCCGGGCGAGCGGACGACGGTGACGTTCACCCGCGACGGGCGGCGGGAGACGGTGGACGTGACGCTGGGCGAGCAGTAGCGGGGGGCGGGGGCCGCCCGGCCCCCGCCCGGGGGCCTCAGCCCCGGTCCGCGTGCAGGCTCATCGGCCCGTAGATCTCCGCGCCGTCCTCGAACAGCCGCACCTGGTCCGCGCCGCCGTCCAGCAGGGCCTTCCAGTGCTCCCCGATCCAGGACTCGGCGTCCCCCTGGGTGGTGAACTCCTCGGGCTGCACCGCGGGCTGGACCTCCGTCCCGTCGGCCGTCTCGAACCGCCACGTCCAGTTCGCCATGTACGCCTCCACAATGTGAGCAGCTGCAGAGCGGAAGCCTATGCGCTCCGCCCGGGGCGTGGTCGGCGCGGTGCGGACGGGCCGGCCACCGTGCGGGGCCGGGCCTGCCCCGCGGGGGCCTCGGATGCGCACGCCGTGCGGCGACCGGTGAGAATCGGTGCGTGGATGTGACTCTGCTCGGCACCGGCGCCCCCGCGGGGCTCCCCCGTCCCTGCTGTCCCTGCGCGGCCTGCGCCGTCGCGGTGGGCGCCGACGCGCGCGCGGCCACCGCGCTGCTCGTGGACGGGGCGCTGCTGCTGGACCTGACGCCGGGCGCCGCGCTCGCGGCGGCCCGGGCGGGGCGCTCCCTGGGCGGTGTGCGCCAGGTGCTGCTGTCGCATCCGCACGACGGGCCGGCGCTGGAGGTGCCGGCCGGGCTGCCGCAGCCCGGCCGGGTGCCGGACGGGCGCGAGCTGACGCTGCTGACCGGGCACCGGGTGCGGGCGCTGGCGCTGGACGCGCCGGGCACCGGGTACGCGGTGACGGGCCCGGACGGGCAGCGGCTGCTGTACGTGCCGCCGGGTGCGGCGCCGGCGGGCCTGGCGGAGGCCGGCGCGGCGTACGACATGGTCCTCGCGGACGTGGTGGGGCGGCCGGACGGGCTGGCGCGGCTGCGGGCGGTGGGGGCGGTGGGTCCGACCACGGACGTCGTCGCCGTGCACCTCGACCACGACGTGCCGCCCGGCGCGGAGCTGGCGCGGCGGCTCGCGGCGGCGGGGGCGCGGGCGGTGCCGGACGGCACGACGCTGGTGGTGGGCGCCTACGAGGACGTGCCCGACGTGCCGCGGCGGACGCTGGTGCTGGGCGGGGCGCGGTCGGGGAAGTCGGCGGAGGCCGAGCGGCGCCTGGAGGCCTTCCCGGACGTGCTGTACGTGGCGACGGGCGGCACCCGCGGCGGCGACACCGAGTGGGCGGCGCGGGTCGCCGCGCACCGGGAGCGGCGGCCGGGGTCGTGGCGCACCGCCGAGACCTGCGACCTGGTGCCGCTGCTGGAGGACGACGGACCGCCGCTGCTCGTCGACTGCCTGTCGCTGTGGCTGACGGACGCGATGGACGCCGTCGGGGCGTGGGACGACGCGGAGTGGGCCGGCGGCGGGGAGCGGGCGCTCAGGCAGCGGGTGCGGGAGCTGACGGAGGCGGTGCGCGCCACCCGGCGGACCGTGGTCGCGGTGTCGAACGAGGTGGGGTCGGGGATCGTGCCGGCCACGGCGTCGGGGCGGCGCTACCGGGACGAGCTCGGGCGGCTGAACGCGGCGTTCGCCGGCGAGTGCGAGCAGGTGCTGCTGGTGGTGGCGGGGCAGGCCCTGCCGCTACGGGGCTGACGCCCCCTTGCGCGCGACGACCCGGTAGGCGTTCGAGAAGGGGGTGCGGCGCAGTACGGGCGCCAGGGCGTGGTCGAGCGCCGAGGCCAGGGCCACCAGCGGGCTGCCCGCGCCGGTCAGGGCCGCCCGCCACGGGCCGTCCGGGGCGGGCAGGGCGTGCGCCAGCGCCAGGGACAGCGCCGCCGCGAGGTCGCAGGGGACGTGCGGGGCGCGGCGGTCGGCGGCCACGATCGTGCAGCCCTGGGCGCGCAGTTCGGCGATCAGGTTGGCCGGGGGCGGCAGGTGCAGGTGGCGGGGGTGGTCGTGCGGGGGCCACCAGCGGCCCAGCAACGCGGCGAACACGCAGCGCGGGTCGGGGAGTTCGATCAGGAGCAGGCCGCCGGGGCGCAGCACGCCGAGCGCGGCGCGCAGTTCCGCGCGCGGGTCGGGGACGTGCTGGAGGTGGTGGAGCATGCTGACGACGTCGTAGCGGGCGCGCAGGCGGGCCGTGATCCGCGGGTCCGTCAGATGGCCGACGTGCGCCTCCTCGATCCGGCCCGCCGCGCGGGCCTCCTCGACCCGGCCGGTGGGGTCCAGGCCGTCGAAGGCGGTGTACGGGAGGAGTTCCCGCGCGGTCTCCGGGAAGCGGGCGTGGCCCGTGCCCACGTCCAGCCAGCTCTCCGGCTCGGTGAGGCGGAGCATCGCGCGGGCGGCACGGCGGTGCGCGCGGCGCAGGCCGCCGCGGGTGGCGGAGGCCTCCAGGTGCCCCTCGTACACGTCCCGGTGGGCGAAGACCAGGCCCTCCGCGGTCAGCCGGGGGTTCTGGAAGACGTGGCCGCAGTCCCGGCACGCGTCCACGGCGAACGTGCCCGGTGTGCGCTGCCGCGGGTCGCCCGAGCGCAGCCGGGTGCGCAGCCGGGCCGAGCCGCACCAGGGGCAGGTGGCGCGGCGCGGCTCGTGGAAGCGGTCCGCGCCGTCGGCGAGCGCGGCGAGGTAGGCGGCGCGCCGGCGGTCGGCGGCCTGCCGGGCGAGGGGGACGGGCATGGGCGGCTCCCGGCTGCGAGGAGGGACGGCGGGGACGTACACCGGAGACATGCGGCAATTCACCGCAAAACGGAACGTATGGGATGGCGATCCCGGGTGCAACGACGTGGGGGGTGCGGGGTGGCGTCGGGGCGGTTCCGCGTGCCGGCGGGGCCGGTACTGTTCGGCGAATGAGCTCGCTTAATCTCGACGACTTCACCGATCTGATCGAGCGTCCCGACGGCGGGGTGCGCCGCGACGCCGAGGCGCGCCGGGAGCGCCGGATCGTGCCGCCCGGAGCGCTGGGCCGCCTCGACGACCTGGGTGAGTGGCTGGCCGCGGCGCAGTCCGCGGTGCCGGTGCGGCCGATCGAACGGCCGCGGGTGGTGCTCTTCGCCGGTGACCACGGCGTCGCCGGACTGGGGGTGTCGGCGCGGCCCGCGGGCGGCGCCGGTCAGCTGGTGCGCGAGGTGCTGGAGGGCGGGCGGCCGGTGTCCGTGCTCGCCCGGCGGCTGGGCGTGCCCGTGCGGATCGTGGACATGGCGCTGGACTGCGACGCGGAGTCGCTGCCGGCCGAGGTGGTGCGGCACCGGGTGCGGCGGGGCAGCGGGCGCATCGACGTCGAGGACGCGCTGACCCTCGACGAGGCGGAGGCCGCGTTCCGGGCCGGGGTCGCGGTGGCCGACGAGGAGGCCGACTCCGGTACGGACCTGGTGGCGCTCGGCGATGTGAGCGTGGGCGGCACCACGGCGGCGGGGGTGCTGGTGGCCGCGTTGTGCGGGACCGACGCGTCCGTCGTCACCGGGCGGGGCGGGCTGGCCATCGACGACCTGGCGTGGATGCGCAAGTGCGCGGCGATCCGGGACGCGCTGCGCCGGGCCCGGCCGGTGCTCGGGGACCAGTTGCAGCTGCTGGCGACGGTGGGCGGGGCCGACCTCGCGGCGATGACGGGCTTCCTGCTGCAGTGCGCGGTGCGCAAGCTGCCGGTGGTCCTGGACGGGGTGGTGACGGCCGCCTGCGCGCTGGTGGGGCAGCGGATCGCGTTCCGGGCGCCGGACTGGTGGCTGGCCGCGCACGACAGCGGGGAGCCGGGGCAGGCCAAGGCGCTGGACCGGATGGCGCTGGAGCCGCTGCTGGCCCAGGGGGTGACCGTCGGGGAGGGCGCGGGGGCGCTGCTGGCGCTGCCGCTGGTGCAGGCCGCGGCGGCGCTGGCCGCGGAGCTGCCGGAGAAGCCGGCCGGCCCCGAGGGGACCGGGGAGCCGGCGGACTCCGAGGAGCCGGCGGAGGAGTAGGGGGTCAACGGGGCCGGCGGGTCCTCGCCGGGCCGGCCGGCTCCGGGTTCGGTTTGCCGGCCAGCCAGTCCTGGAACGCCCGGCGGGGGCCCGACCAGCGGCGGTCGTGGTGGTAGGCGCGCAGCGTCGCCCTGGCCCGGGCGCGGTGGCGGCGGCGGTAGAAGCGCCTGGCCCACGGCGAGTCGGGGCGGGCCAGCCGTACGGCGCCGATCAGCGCGAGGACCGGCACGATCATCCCGAGGACCGCGAGGCGGGCCTTGCCCTTGCTGAGGGCGACGAGGGCGAGGAGGAAGTTCACCGCCACGTTCACCAGGGCGCCGGCGCGGCCCTGCTGCTCGTCCTCGGTGAGGTCGTCGACGCCGAACGGCGAGAACCCGATCAGGAGCAGGCCGACCAGGGCGGCCGTGAGGACCACGGCCTCCACGCTCTTGCGGCCCGCCTCGGTCCAGTACACGTCGTCCAGGTGCAGGACCAGCGCGAACTCGTCCAGCACGAGCCCCGCGCCCGTCCCGAAGAGCACCGCGGCGAGCGCCGGGCCGAAACCGTGCTGCCCGCCGGCCACCGCGCCGAAGCCGCCGGCCACCGTGAGGACGACGCCGGGCACGACGTGGTGGATGTGCATCCCGCCCGACTTGATGTTGCCGAAGGGTCCCCGGCCCGCCCGGATGAGCCGGGTGATGGTCCGGGTGACCAGGAAGGTCAGGACGAAGGCGGTGAGGGCGAGGAGCAGGGGCAGCTTGCCCGGCTCGATGATGTTCTGCCGCCACCAATCTCCCATATGTGCACTTTATCCGCGGCCGCCGTCCCCCCTCTCCTGACCGCCGGGTAACCTGCGCCGGTGCGCTCGACCCCCTGGCCGGACGGCCTCCGCTTCGCCTTCGGCACCCTCACCGTGCTCCCGGTCAGGGTGACCCGCTGGGACCGCGCCGCCGCGCGCGGCGGCATGCTGTGCGCCCCGCTGGCCGGCCTGGTGACCGGCGCCGCCGCTGCCGCCGCCGGGCTGTCGCTGCTGTTCCTCGGCTCGGGCGCGCTGCTCGCCGCCGTCGCCACCGCCGCCGTGCCCGCCGCGCTGACCCGCGGGCTGCACCTCGACGGGCTCGCGGACACCGCGGACGGACTCGGCAGCGGCAAGCCCGCCGAGGACGCGCTGCGGATCATGAAGCAGTCGGACATCGGCCCGTTCGGCGTGCTCACCCTCGTCCTCGTGCTGCTCGCCCAGGTGGCCGCGCTGGCGCGGGCGTACGACGGCTCCTGGGCCCGGGGCGCGCTGGCCGCCGTCGTCTCGGCGACCACCGCCCGCCTCGCGCTCACCCTGGCCGCCCGGGCCGGGGTGCCGGCCGCCCGTCCGGAGGGCCTGGGCGCGGCGGTCGCCGGGGTGGTCCCGCCGGGCGGGGCGCTCGCCGCGGCCGTCGCCGTCACCGCGTCGGCCGCCGCCGGGGGCGCCCTGCTCGGGCCGTACGGCGCCCTGCGCGCCGCCGCCGCGGTCGTCCTCGCCCTCGCCGCCGCCGAGCTGCTGCTGCGGCACTGCACGCGCCGCTTCGGCGGGGTCACCGGTGACGTGTTCGGCGGGCTCGCGGAGACGGCGGCGACGACGGCCCTGGTCGTTTCGTCCCTGGGCTGACCCCCTCCCCCGCCCCTTCGTCCCCTCCGCCCTCCTTCCCGGCCCGTCCGCCCCGGCTCCCCTCGTCTGCCCGACACGCAAGTCATCGGGGGGTGCCGATGCCGCGTCCCCGTCGTGTCCTGGCCTGGTGCGTCGGCTTCGCGCTGGTGGCGGCGGTCGCGTCGCTGCTCGCCGCGCTGACCCTCGACCGGATCTGCGCGCTCGTCGCCGACGTGCCCGCACTCGCCGCCCGCGGCGGCTTCGACCTGCTGACCTCGCGCGGTGACGTCGTCGACGCGTTCCAGGACCCGGGGCCGTCGCTGTGGAACACGTCGGTGCGCTGCGTCCAGCAGGCCTTCGGGGCGCTGGTCGCGGCGGTCCTCCTCCACCGGTGGGGATGCCCGGTCCTGGCGGGGCGCACCGCCGGCAAGGCGCTGACCGGCCTGAGGATCGCCCCGCGGGCGCCGGCCCGGGCCGCGCTGCGCGCCGCGGTCACCACCGCCGCGGACGTCGCCGTGTACGCCGTGGCCTGCGTGCTGCTGGTCGAGGGCCGGATCCTGCTGTCGGTGCTGGTGTGGGCGGCGGCGGTCGCGCTGCTCCTGGCCGACGCGGTGCCGGTGCTCTTCGCCGGGCGCCGCTCCCTCGCCGACCGGGTGGCGGGCACCGAGGTCGTCGGGGTCACGCTCGGCGCGCCCGGCGTCGGGCGGCCGGTCCGCAGGCTCTGAGCACCGGGCCCGGCCCTGGCCGGCGGGGGGCGGAAGCGGCGGGCGGGCGGGCGGTTCGTACGCGACCAGGGGGCCGCCGTGGCGCGGGCGGCCACCGCACCCCGCCGCGTGTGACGGGGGCCACCGGATGCGAGGATCGGGCCACGACCCCGACACCGACGGCGGACGCGTACCCGCAGGAACGAGCGGAGGCGCCCACAAGCGTAGGCTCGTTCCGGGTGTTCGCCGACAGGGTGAAGGCCCCGGTCACGACCGACCGCACCTGGGCCGGCGGTTCCAGGGTCGGCTGACGGGCCCGGTCGACCCACCCACTCGGCCACAGCAACTTCACATCGGAAGCGAGAATCCACCACCGTGACTGCTCTCACTCTCAGCACCGCCGCGGCGCCCGGCCTGCGGGCCGACGCGATCGTGATCGGTGTCGCCAAGGGCGCCAAGGGCCCCGTCGTCGCCCCGGGCGCCGAGGCCGTGGACCAGGCGTACGACGGCCGGCTCGCCGGCGTCCTGGAGACCCTCGGCGCCTCCGGCGCCGAGGGCGAGGTGACGAAGCTGCCCGCGCCCTCCGGCTTCAAGGCGCCGCTCGTGGTGGCCGTCGGCCTGGGCGCGGAGCCCCGCAAGGACGCCGGGTACGACGCCGAGGCGCTGCGCAGGGCCGCGGGCGCGGCCGCCCGTGCCCTGGCCGGCGTCAAGAAGGCCGCCTTCGCGCTGCCGGTGGCGGACGCCGCCGACGCGGGCGTGATCGGCGAGGGCGCACTGCTCGGCGCGTACTCCTTCGACGCCTACAAGGACGACGCCGCGGCGAAGAACGGGTCGCGGGCCAAGAACGGCAAGGCCCCGCTCGCCGAGGCCGTCCTGCTCGGCGGCAAGCCCCGCGACAAGGCGTACAAGGCGGCCGTCGAGCGCGCCGCCGCCGTCGCCGAGGAGCTCAACCGCGCCCGCGACCTGGTCAACACCCCGCCGAACGACCTCGACCCGGAGGCGTTCGCCGCGATCGCGCAGGCCGCGGCCAAGGAGCACGGCATCAAGGTGCAGGTGCTCGACGAGAAGGCGCTCGCCAAGGGCGGCTACGGCGGCATCCTCGGCGTCGGCTCCGGCTCGGCGTCGGCCCCGCGCCTGGTGAAGCTGTCGTACACGCACTCCAAGGCCAAGAAGCACCTCGCCTTCGTCGGCAAGGGCATCACCTACGACTCGGGCGGCATCTCGCTGAAGCCGGCCGGGCACAACGAGACGATGAAGTGCGACATGAGCGGCGCCGCCGCCGTGTTCGCCGCGGTGGTCGCCGCCGCGCGCCTCGGCCTGGAGGTCAACGTCACCGGCTGGCTGGCGCTGGCCGAGAACATGCCCTCGGGCTCCGCGGTCCGCCCGGGCGACGTGCTGCGCATGTACAGCGGCAAGACCGTCGAGGTGCTCAACACCGACGCCGAGGGCCGGCTGGTCCTCGCGGACGCGCTGTGGGCCGCCTCGCAGGAGAAGCCGGACGCGATCGTCGACGTCGCGACCCTGACCGGGGCGATGGTGCTGGCGCTCGGCAACCGCACGTTCGGGATCATGGCGAACGACGACGCCTTCCGCACGGCGGTGTACGAGGTCGCCCAGGAGGTCGGCGAGGACGCCTGGCCGATGCCGCTGCCGGAGCACCTGCGCAAGGGCATGGACTCGCCCACCGCCGACATCGCCAACATGGGCGAGCGGATGGGCGGCGGCCTGGTCGCCGGCCTGTTCCTGCGGGAGTTCGTCGGCGAGGGCATCACCTGGGCCCACCTGGACATCGCCGGGCCGGCCTTCAACGAGGGCGGGCCGTTCGGCTACACGCCGAAGGGCGGCACGGGCTCGGGCGTGCGGACGCTGGTGCGGCTCGCCGAGCTGGCCGCCGCCGGGGACCTCGGCTAGGTCGCCGCACGGCCCGGTCCGCGTCACAGGACGGCTCCGCCGCGCGGGGGCTGGTCGCTCCCGCGCGGCGGAGCCGTGTGCCCGCCCGGCCCCGCACCCCGGGCGGGCCGCCCCGCCGTCCCCCGGACGTGGGGCGTCTCACACTCCAGCCCCGCGTCCCTTCCCGTACCGACAAGTGCGAAGATGGGGCTCGGCAGGACAGGGCCCCACCGAAGGGCCGAAGCAAGAGCGGCCGGACACCAGCCGCCTGCCGGTCAGCGAAGACCGGCGCACGGCGCACATGCATGGAGGACGTGACGTGGCGAACGACGCCAGCACCGTTTTCGACCTAGTGATCCTCGGCGGTGGTAGCGGTGGTTACGCCGCGGCCCTGCGCGGGGCGCAGCTGGGCCTGGACGTCGCCCTGATCGAGAAGGACAAGGTCGGCGGTACCTGCCTGCACCGGGGTTGCATCCCCACCAAGGCCCTGCTGCACGCCGGCGAGATCGCCGACCAGGCCCGCGAGAGCGAGCAGTTCGGCGTCAAGGCCAACTTCGAGGGCATCGACATGCCCGCCGTCCACAAGTACAAGGACGACGTGGTCGCGGGCCTGTACAAGGGCCTGCAGGGCCTGATCGCCTCCCGCAAGGTGACCTACATCGAGGGCGAGGGCCGGCTGTCCTCGGCCACCTCGGTGGACGTCGACGGGCAGCGGATCCAGGGCCGCCACATCCTGCTGGCGACCGGCTCCGTGCCGAAGTCGCTGCCGGGCCTGGAGATCGACGGCAACCGGATCATCTCCTCGGACCACGCCCTCGTCCTGGACCGCGTGCCGCAGTCCGCGATCATCCTCGGCGGCGGGGTCATCGGCTGCGAGTTCGCCTCCGCGTGGAAGTCCTTCGGCGCCGACGTCACGATCGTCGAGGGCCTGAAGCACCTCGTCCCGGCTGAGGACGAGAACTCCTCGAAGCTGCTGGAGCGCGCC
The DNA here is from genome assembly GCF_044456065.1 of Streptomyces sp. NPDC051041. Lineage (NCBI taxonomy): Bacteria > Bacillati > Actinomycetota > Actinomycetes > Kitasatosporales > Streptomycetaceae > Streptomyces > Streptomyces sp. NPDC051041. The sequence continues at coordinate 24,868 of NZ_JBITFM010000004.1, read as the reverse complement.
TTCCGCAAGCGCGGCATCAAGTTCAACCTGGGCACCTTCTTCCAGAAGGCCGAGTACACCCAGGACGGTGTCAAGGTCACCCTCGCCGACGGCAAGGAGTTCGAGGCGGAGCTCCTCCTCGTCGCCGTCGGCCGCGGCCCGGTCTCCCAGGGCCTGGGCTACGAGGAGGCCGGGGTCGCCATGGACCGCGGCTACGTCCTCGTCGACGAGTACATGCGCACCAACGTCCCCACCATCTCCGCCGTCGGCGACCTGGTCCCGACCCTCCAGCTCGCGCACGTCGGCTTCGCGGAGGGCATCCTGGTCGCCGAGCGGCTGGCCGGTCTGAAGGTCGTCCCGATCGACTACGACGGTGTCCCGCGGGTGACGTACTCCCAGCCGGAGGTCGCCTCCGTCGGCCTCAGCGAGGCCAAGGCCAAGGAGATCTACGGCGCGGACAAGGTCGTCGCTCTGAAGTACAACCTGGCGGGCAACGGCCGGAGCAAGATCCTGAAGACCGCGGGCGAGATCAAGCTCGTCCAGGTCAAGGACGGTGCCGTGGTCGGCGTCCACATGGTCGGCGACCGCATCGGCGAGCAGGTCGGCGAGGCCCAGCTGATCTACAACTGGGAGGCGCTGCCGGCCGAGGTCGCCCAGCTCATCCACGCCCACCCGACGCAGAACGAGGCGCTCGGCGAGGCCCACCTGGCGCTGGCCGGCAAGCCCCTCCACGCGCACGACTGACCCTCGGTCACGGACGCGACGACACAGACTTCCGCTTCCCCCGGTTCTCGACCCCGCTGGGACCGGGGGGACCCCATCCGTAAGGAGCAACCGAAACCATGGCGGTTTCCGTAACCCTTCCGGCGCTCGGCGAGAGCGTCACCGAGGGCACCGTCACCCGCTGGCTGAAGGCCGAGGGTGAGCGTGTCGAGGCCGACGAGCCGCTGCTCGAGGTCTCCACCGACAAGGTCGACACCGAGATCCCGGCGCCCGCCTCCGGCGTGCTGGCCTCCATCAAGGTCGCCGAGGACGAGACGGTCGAGGTCGGCGCCGAGCTGGCCGTGATCGACGACGGCACCGGCGCCCCCGCCGCCGCCCCGGCTCCGGCCGCCGAGCAGGCCCCGGCCGCCGAGGAGGTCGCCCCGCCGGCTCCCGAGCCGGCCCCGGCCGCCCAGCCGTCCACCGAGCAGGCCGCCCCGGCTCCGGCGCCCACCGCCGAGGCCGCCTCCGGCGGCGGCTCCGCCGAGGGCACGGACGTGGTCCTGCCCGCGCTCGGCGAGTCCGTCACCGAGGGCACCGTCACCCGCTGGCTGAAGTCGGTCGGCGACAGCGTCGAGGCCGACGAGCCGCTGCTGGAGGTCTCCACCGACAAGGTCGACACCGAGATCCCGGCGCCCGCCTCCGGCGTGCTGCTGGAGATCGTGGTCGGCGAGGACGAGACCGCCGAGGTCGGCGCCAAGCTCGCCGTCATCGGCGCCCCGGGCGCCGCGCCCGCCGCCGCCCCGGCCGCCCCCGCGGCCCCGGCCCAGCCCGAGCCCGCCCCGGCCCAGCCCGAGCCGGCTCCGCAGCAGGCCGCTCCCGCCCCGGCCGCCCCGGCTCCGGCGCAGCCCGCTCCCGCGCAGGCCGCTCCGGCCCCGCAGGCCCCCGCCCCGGCCCCGGCCCCGCAGCAGGCCGCCCCGGCTCCGGCCCCGGCCCCCGCAGCTCCGGCCGCTCCGGCCGCTCCGGCCGCCGCCAGGGCGACCGACGAGGGCGCCTACGTCACCCCGCTGGTGCGCAAGCTCGCCGCCGAGAACGGCGTCGACCTGTCCACCGTCACCGGCACCGGCGTGGGCGGCCGGATCCGCAAGCAGGACGTCCTCGCCGCCGCCGAGGCCGCGAAGGCCGCCGCCGCTGCCCCGGCTCCGGCCGCGGCCGCCCCGGCCCCCGCCGCCGCGAAGAAGGCGCCGGTCCTGGAGGCGTCCCCGCTGCGCGGCCAGACCGTCAAGATGCCGCGCATCCGCAAGGTCATCGGCGACAACATGGTCAAGGCCCTGCACGAGCAGGCCCAGCTGTCCTCCGTCGTCGAGGTGGACGTCACCCGCCTGATGAAGCTGCGCGCCCGGGCCAAGGACGCGTTCGCGGCCCGTGAGGGCGTCAAGCTCTCCCCGATGCCGTTCTTCGTCAAGGCCGCCGCCCAGGCGCTGAAGGCCCACCCGGTCATCAACGCCCGGATCAACGAGGCCGAGGGGACCATCACCTACTTCGACACCGAGCACATCGGTATCGCGGTGGACTCCGAGAAGGGCCTGATGACCCCGGTCATCAAGAACGCCGGCGACCTCAACATCGCCGGTATCGCCAAGGCCACCGCGGAGCTCGCGGGCAAGGTCCGGTCCAACAAGATCACGCCGGACGAGCTGGCGGGCGCGACCTTCACCATCAGCAACACCGGTTCGCGCGGCGCGCTGTTCGACACGATCATCGTGCCGCCGGGCCAGGTCGCGATCCTCGGCATCGGCGCCACGGTCAAGCGCCCGGCCGTCATCGAGACGGAGGAGGGCACGGTCATCGGCGTCCGCGACATGACGTACCTGACCCTGTCCTACGACCACCGCCTGGTCGACGGCGCCGACGCCGCCCGTTACCTGACGGCGGTCAAGGCGATCCTGGAGGCGGGCGAGTTCGAGGTCGAACTCGGCCTGTGATCCACGGCCGCCGACGCGGTCCCGCGGTGCCCCCGTCCGGAAGCCTCCGGGCGGGGGCACCGCTTTTCGCGGGCGTGTAAGTCTCGTCTCACCTGCGCGAAAGCTCCCCCGCGCGCCTCTTCCGCACGGCGTCGCGGCCTTATTGTCTAAGCGTCGAACGCCCCAAGGGGGTCCGGTCCGGTGGGCCCCTTCCGAAGGAGCCCTCATGACCGCGCCCGTCATCCACTCGCTGCGCGAACAGATCCGCGAGCACATCCTCGAAGGGATCATCAGCGGGCGCTGGAAGCCGGGCGAGCGGATCGTGGAGCGGCGGATCGCCACCGAGCTGGAGGTCAGCCAGACGCCGGTGCGGGAGGCGCTGCGCGAGCTGGAGTCGCTGCGGCTGATCGAGTCGGCGCCGAACAAGGGCGTGCGGGTGCGGAACCTGACGGCGGCCGACCTGGAGGAGAGCTACCCGGTGCGGGCCGGCCTGGAGGCCATCGCGGCGGAGCTGGCGGCGCAGCGGCTGGCCGAGGACACCTCGGCCCTGGAGCCGCACGTCGCCGCGCTGTACGAGGCCGACCGCGTGGCGGACGGCACGGCCCAGGTGCGGCACACGGTGGCCTTCCACCGGGAGCTGGTCCGGGCGGCCGGCAACTCGGTGCTGCTGCACACCTGGGAGGGCCTGGGCATCGAGGTCTTCACGACCCTGTCCATCCGCTGGCTGGGCACGGTCCAGCAGTCCTACGCCGAGGAGCACGAGGAGCTGGTGGCCGCCTTCAAGCGCCGCGACCCGGACATCGGCCGCCTGGTGAAGGAGCACGTGCTGGGCTGCGCGCCCCGCGCCGCCGAGGACTCCGCCTGACCCGGACCGGAGGCCCGGCCCGCCCGGAAACCGGACCATCCGGACCTGATACCCGTCAGGTGGTTTACCGGGACGAAGGGGTGGAAAACGGCGGGAAGACCCATCGACACCCATGCTTTTCGGCAGGGGGACGGACATGACTTCCCCAGAGCTACAGCAGCCCAAGCACACACAGCAGCCCACCCAGCCGCAGGTCCAGAACCGGTTCGAGTCCCAGTCCCAGGCCGAGGAGGGCTCCGCGCGGGAGACGCACGGCCAGGAGAGCCGGGAGAGCCGGGGGAAGGGGATGGGCAGGGTGGTGCATCTGCACACCGCGCACCCCCGGGTCCCCATTCCGTACGTGACCCCCGGCGACCGGTTCCCCGGCGTCCGCACGGTCACGTCCGCGGCCGCGTCGGCGCTGTCCTCGCCCCGCAAGCTGACCCTCTACGGCGTCCTCGGGGGCATGGCCGTCGCCGGCGCCATCGGATGGCCGGTGGCGGTGGCCGTCGGCGCCGCCACCGAGGTGATCACCCGGGAGCAGGCGGCACGGCAGCGTGCCGAGCAGGAGCGCGCCGAGCGGGAACGCTCCGGGCAGCCCGCGGAGACGGCCCCCGCCGGAGCGGAACAGGGCACGTCCTCGCGGACGGCGACGGCCTGACGTCGGCCGGTCGCGCCGTCGGCGGGACCGGCCGGGGTCCGCGGCCCGCGCCGGCGGCGCCGGCGCGGGCCGCCCACCCCCGGGTGAGCAGGAAAAACACGGCACCCGGTGCCCACATTTGCGGCACCGGATGCCAATTTTCGTGCGTCGGTGGGTTTTTCCCTTCCACCCTTTGATCGATCATCGATCAGGGGGTTACAGTCGCCGACGGGCCACGCGACGGAGCCGCACAAACGGCTCCGCACCGGAGCCTCGCGCCCTGTCCTGCCAAAGACCAAGGGCACCCCCGAACCCTTACCGATGAGGGAACCCCCTTCGACTGAGGAAGGCGGCGACATGACCGACCCCAACGCCATCCAGCCGAGCGAGCTCGACCAGCTCCCGGACCGCGACCCCGAGGAGACCGCCGAGTGGCGGGCCTCGCTGGACGCCGTCGCCAAGGCGGCCGGGCCGCACCGTGCCGCGTACCTGATGCGCCGCACGCTGGAGCGCGCCGAGGGCGCCGGCGTCCCGCTGCCGAAGCTCCTCGAGACCGACTACGTCAACACCATCCCCACCGCCGCCGAGCCCGCCGTGCCCGGTGACGAGGAGATGGAGGCCCGGATCACCGCGTGGAACCGCTGGAACGCGGCCGCGATGGTGACCCGCGGCAGCAAATACGGCGTCGGCGGCCACATCGCCACCTTCGCCTCCGCGGCCTGGCTGTACGAGATCGGCTTCAACCACTTCTTCCGCGGCAAGGAGGGCGACGGCTCCGGCGACCAGCTCTACGTCCAGGGCCACGCCTCCCCCGGCATCTACGCCCGCGCCTTCCTCGACGGCCGGCTGACCGAGCAGCACCTGGACAACTTCCGCCGCGAGGCCGGCGGCAGCGGCCTGCCGTCGTACCCGCACCCGCGCCGCCTGCCCTGGCTGTGGGAGTTCCCGACCGTCTCCATGGGCCTGGGCCCGCTGTCCGCCATCTACCAGGCGCGCTTCAACCGCTACCTGGCCAACCGCGGCATCAAGGACACCTCCGGCTCGCACGTGTGGGCGTTCCTCGGCGACGGCGAGATGGACGAGCCCGAGTCGACGGCGGCCCTCGCGCTCGCCGCCCGCGAGGAGCTGGACAACCTCACCTTCGTCATCAACTGCAACCTGCAGCGCCTGGACGGCCCGGTCCGCGCCAACTTCAAGATCGTGCAGGAGCTGGAGGCCCAGTTCCGCGGCGCCGGCTGGAACGTGATCAAGACGCTGTGGGGCTCCGCCTGGGACGAGCTGTTCCAGCTCGACACCACCGGCGCGCTCGTCCGCCGGCTGCGCGAGGTGCCGGACGCGCAGATCCAGACGTACCAGACCCGCGACGCCGCCTACATCCGCGAGGACTTCTTCGGCAAGGACCCGGCGCTCGCGGAGATGGCGAAGCTGCTGAGCGACGACAAGATCCTCGACTGCTTCCACTTCTCCCGCGGCGGTCACGAGCCGCGCAAGGTGTACGCGGCGTACAAGGCGGCCCTCGCGCACAAGGGCGCGCCGACGGTGATCCTGGCGCAGACCGTCAAGGGCCACACGCTCGGCGAGGGCTTCGCGTCGAAGAACGCCAACCACCAGATGAAGAAGCTGACGGTGGACGAGTTCAAGGCGATGCGCGACCGCCTCGGCCTGCCCATCAAGGACAGCGACTTCGTCGACGGCCAGGTCCCCTACGGCCACCCGGGCGCCGACTCCCCCGAGGTCCGCTACCTCCAGGAGCGCCGCGCCGCCCTCGGCGGCCCGGCCCCGGCCCGCCGCGTCCACCCGGTCCCGGCGCTGCCCGCCCCGGCCGAGAAGGCGTTCGCCGCCTTCGACAAGGGCTCCGGCTCGCAGAGCGTGGCCACCACCATGGCCTTCGTCCGCCTGGTCAAGGACCTGGTCCGCGACAAGGAGACCGGCAGGCGCTGGGTGCCGATCGTCCCCGACGAGGCGCGCACCTTCGGCATGGAGAGCCTGTTCCCCTCCCTCGGCATCTACTCGCCCAAGGGCCAGACGTACGAGCCGGTCGACCGCGACCAGCTGATGTACTACAAGGAGGCGAAGAACGGGCAGATCCTCAACGAGGGGATCACCGAGGCCGGTTCGATGGCCGACTTCATCGCCGCCGCCACGTCGTACGCGACGCACGGCGAGCCGATGATCCCGTTCTACATCTTCTACTCGATGTTCGGCTGGCAGCGGACGGCCGACCAGATGTGGCAGCTCGGCGACCAGCTCGGCCGCGGCTTCCTCGTCGGCGCCACCGCCGGCCGCACCACGCTGACCGGTGAGGGCCTGCAGCACGCCGACGGCCACTCCCCCGTCATCGCCGCGACCAACCCGGCGGCGCTGACGTACGACCCGGCGTTCGCCTACGAGATCGCGGTCATCGTGCGCGAGGGTCTGCGCCGGATGTACGGCGAGGCCAAGCCGGGCGAGGACCAGGACGTCTTCTACTACCTCACCGTCTACAACGAGCCGCTGCCGCAGCCCGCGAAGCCGCAGGGCCTCGGCATCGACGAGGGCATCGTCAAGGGCCTGTACCGCTTCAACACGGCGGAGTCGGCGGGCCTGACCCCGCCGGCCAACGCCCCGCGCATCCAGCTGCTGGGCTCCGGCACGGCGATCCACTGGGCGCTGAAGGCGCAGCGGCTGCTCGCCGAGGAGTGGGGCGTGGCGGCCGACGTGTGGTCGGCGACGTCCTGGAGCGAGCTGCGCCGGGACGCGCTGGAGGCCGACGCGGCGCTGCTGCGCGGCGAGGACCGGGTGCCGTACGTCCGCCAGGCGCTGCAGGGCGCCGAGGGCCCGGTGCTGGCGGTCTCCGACTACATGCGCCAGGTCCCGGACCAGATCGCGCAGTGGGTCGAGCAGGACTGGTCCTCGCTGGGCGCCGACGGCTTCGGCCTGTCGGACACCCGTGAGGCGGCCCGCCGCCACTTCGGCGTCGACGCCGAGTCCATCGTGGCCGCGGCCCTCGCCCAGCTCGCCCGGCGCGGCGCGGTGAAGGCGACGGCCGTGAAGGAGGCGCGCGAGCGCTACGGCCTGTAGGGCCCGGTCGTCAGGAGGCCCCCGCTTCGGCGGGGGCCTCCTGCTGCATGATGGGCCCATGCGCGCCGCCCGCCTGATCAAAATGGTCCTCCTGCTGCAGTCCCGGCCCGCCATGACGGCCGCCGAACTCGCCCGCGAGCTGGAGGTGTCCGAGCGGACGGTGACCCGGGACGCGCAGGCGCTGTCGGAGGCGGGGGTCCCGGTGTACGCGGACCGGGGCCGGGCCGGCGGCTACCGGCTGGTCGGCGGCTACCGCACCCGGCTGACCGGCCTGCACCGCAGCGAGGCCGAGGCGCTGTTCCTGTCCGGGGTGCCGGGCGCGCTGCGCGAGATGGGGCTGGCGGACGCCGCGTCCGCCGCCCGGCTGAAGGTGTCCGCCGCTCTGCTGCCCTCCCTGCGGGACGCGCCCAGGACGGCGGCGCAGCGGTTCCACCTGGACGCGCCGAGCTGGTTCCGGGAGCCCGAGACGCCCGCGCTGCTGCCGGCGGTCGCGGACGCGGTGTGGGACGACCGGCGGATCACCGCGCGCTACCGGCGCGGGGGCGCGCGGCCGCCGGGAGGCGCCGACGCCGAGGGGGCGGGCGCGCGCGGCCCCGAGGGGGTGCGCACGGTCGCCGTCCCGGCGCCGGCCGGGGCGCCCGGGGGGCGGGGCGACGACGCGGCGGAGGAGGTCGTCCGGGAGCTGGAGCCGTACGGGCTCGTGCTGAAGGCGGGCGTCTGGTACCTGTGCGCGCGGGTCGCGGACCACGGGTCCTTCCGGGTGTACCGGATCGACCGGTTCACGGCGGTGACGGCCGGCGAGGAGCGGTTCACGCGGGACGAGGAGTTCGACCTGCCCGCGTTCTGGGCGGAGCGGGCCGAGCAGTTCGCGCGGTCCCTCCTGCGCGCGCAGGTGGTGGTACGGCTGTCCGGGGAGGGCGTGCGCAGGCTGCCGTACGCGGTGGATCCGCAGTCGGCGCGTCAGGCGCTGGCCGCCGCGGGCGACCCGGACGGCGACGGGTGGGTGACGGTGACCCTGCCGGTGGAGTCCGAGGAGGTCGCGCACGCCCAGCTCACCGGGCTCGGGCCGGAGGTCGAGGTGCTCGCGCCGGAGGGCCTGCGGGCCCGTTTCGCGGCGGACGCGCTGCGGCTCGCCCGGCTGTACGGGGCGTGAGCCCGCCCGGCCGTGCAGGTGACGCCGTACGGCCGGGCGGGCCCGGCGGAGGAGCGGGGTGCGGCCCGCGCGGGAGGCCCGCCGCGCTCCGCGTGCGCCCCGTCCGTCCAGGGCCGATGCTGGACGCGTGAGGGACGAGACGGAGTTCTGGGAGCTGATCGACGCCACCCGGGAGGCCGCCGGCGGCGACCCCGAGGAGCAGGCCGACCTGCTCGTGGAACGGCTGGTGCGGCTGGACCCGGAGGCCGTCCTGGACTTCGCCCGTCACTTCGAGGCCCGCTACGACCGCGCGTACACCTGGGACCTGTGGGCCGCCGCCTGGATCCTGCTCGGCGGGGCCGGCGACGACGCCTTCGACTCCTTCCGCTGCTGGCTGATCGGACAGGGCCGGGAGGTCTACGAGGGCGCGGTGCGCGACCCGGACGCGCTCGCCGGCCTCCTGGACGGTTTCGACGAGGAACTCGACGGCGACGGCGAGGGGCTCGGCTACGCGGCCGACGAGGCCTACGAGCGGCTCACCGGCACCGTGGCCCCCGACCTGGACGTCCCGCCCGCGCCCCCGGAGCCCCGGGGCACCCCGGTCGACCTGGAGGACGACCGCGCCCTCGCCGAACGCCTGCCCCGGCTGTGGGAGCGGTTCGGGGGGTGAGGGCGGGGCGGGTCTCAGGCCGCCGCCCTCCCGCGGGGGGCGGCGGGCGGGCGGTGCGCCCGGGTCCGGCCGGCCCGCGCCGCGCGGTGCGGCGGCGCCGCGTTGGCCTGGTCCAGGGCGGACGCGGTGGCCGCGGCCGGGCCCAGGACCACCGCCAGGACGGCGTGGAGCGCCGCCCAGGGGCGCCGGGCGGCCTCCGCCCCCGCGGCCCGGGAAGCCGTGGCCCCGGTACGACTGCTGTTCATCTTCCCCACCTCCGGTCTGCTTCTGCCGAGGACCGTAAGGCGGCGGGCTCTGCGGACCCTGCGGGCGCGCTGTGACGTTCCTGTGGGACCGGCGGCCGGCCCTGGCGGCGGGCCGCCAGCTCCCGGATCCCGGGCAGGTGGGCGCGCAGGGCGGCGCCCGGGCAGCTGGTCATGTAGCCGTCGTCGTGGCCCGCGACGGCGGGCAGCGTGACGGCGGTGCCGGCCGCGTACCGGCTGCGCCCGTTGCTGGAGACCAGGCGGACGCTCCCGCGCGGGTCGGTGCCGGACGGGCCGAGCTTCCAGGCGGCCAGCGCGGCGATCGCGTCCGTCAGCGCCCGCGGCACCGGCACCCCCGCGGTGAAGGTGCCGATCGCGGCGATGCCCGCGGTGCGGTGGTTGAAGCCCTGGGTGTGGGCGCCGGTGACGGGGCGGTCGACGCCCCCGGCGCGGCCCTCGTAGACCGTGCCGCAGCGGTCGACGAGGAAGTTGTAGCCGATGTCGTCCCAGGCTCGGGCGCCGGTCTGGCCCGCGTACAGGTCGCGGATGATGCGCGGCACGTCGACGCAGTCGTAGCCGTTGGGCGTGTCGGTGTGGTGGACGAAGACGCCGACGACCCGGTCGTCGTAGCGCGGCGGCGGCTGGGGGCGGGCGGCGGCGCCCAGCCAGGCCGAACGGGGCACGATGTACGGCCGGGGGGCGAGGTACTGGACGGCGGGGCGGGTGGTGGGGCGGGCCGGTGCCCCGGCCGTGCCGGCCCCGCGTTCGATGCCGGAGACGCACACGGCCAGCGCGGCGACGACGGCGAGGCCGGGCAGACAGCCGAGCAGCACCCGGACGGGGCCGGGTATGCGCGGCCCGCGTCGTTCCCGCGCTCCCCGCGGCTCTCGGAGGACGCGCATGGCCCCACTGTCCGCCGGATCCGGCCCGCCCGCGACGTGCGCTGTGCCATCCGGCGGAACCATCGTCCCGGTCCGCGGCGTTTCCCGGGTGCACGCGCGATCCGGCCACGCGCGTGCGCTGGTCACCGGACCCGTCCGCCACGCGCGGGGGTCCGCGAGAAAGGCGGCTTGCGTGGACCTGCTCGACCTCCTGCTGGTGCTGGTGATCCTGGCCTACGCGGTGTCCGGCTACCGCCGCGGACTGGTCGCCGGCTGTGTCTCGCTCGCCGGTTTCGTGGGCGGCGCGGCCGTCGGCGTGTGGCTCCTGCCGTGGGTGATGGACCTGGTGACGCCGGGCACGACGGCGGCCACGGCGACCGCCGTGCTCGCGGTGCTGCTCCCGGCGGTGGCCGGTCACGAGCTGGCCGGGCGCCTGGCGCTCCGGCTGCGCCGGGAGCTGGACCGGGGGCCGCTGAGGGCGGCGGACGGGATCGGCGGCGCGGTGGCCAACGCGGCGGCCGTGCTGATCGTGGCGTGGGTGGCCGCGAGCGTGCTGGCCGCGTCCTCCTCCCCGCTGCTGACGTCGGCGATCCGGGACTCCCGGCTGCTCGGCGCGGTCCAGCGGGCCATGCCGGACACCACGCCGGCGTGGTTCTCGCGGGCCACGTCCGCGCTGACCGACGCGGGTTTCCCGCAGGTCTTCAACCCGTTCGAGAACGAGTCGACCGCCGAGGTCGCGCGGCCCTCCGGGGACAGCGTGACCCCGGCCGCCACCGACGCCGCCACGTCCTCCACCGTGAAGGTCGAGGGCGTGGCGGGCCTCCAGGGCCGCGAGGGCAGCGGCTTCGTGTACGCGCCGGAGCGCGTGATGACCAACGCCCACGTGGTGGCCGGCATCGACGAGCCGAGCGTGCGGGTCGGCGGGGTCGGACGCGCGTACGCGGCGCGGGTGGTGCTGTTCGACCCCGGCAAGGACGTGGCCGTGCTGCACGTGCCCGGTCTGACCGCGCCCGCGCTGCGGTTCGACGGCCATGCCGGGCGCGGCGAGGCGGCGGTCGTGGCGGGCTACCCCCAGGACGGCGCCCTCGACCTGCGGGCGGCGACGGTCGCGAACCGGGTGCGGGCGACGGGCTGGAACATCTACAACGACGAGACGGTCACCCGGGAGATCTACTCGATCCGTTCCACCGTCCGCCCCGGCAACTCCGGCGGCCCGCTGCTGACCACCGACGGCCGGGTGTACGGCGTGGTCTTCGCCCGCTCCACCTCGGACGCCGAGACCGGCTACGTCCTGACGGCGGCCGAGGTCGCCGCCGAGGCCGCCCGCGCGGCGGACGCGACGGCGCCGGTGGACACGGGGGAGCCGGTGGCGTCGTAGCCCGGCCGGGCCCCTCAGACCAGGGGCCGCCCCATCAGCACGTCGTCGGCGTACACGCCGTCGAGGCAGAACTCCTCCGGCTGGACCCCCTCGACGGCGAAGCCCTCGGACGCGTACAGCGCGCGGGCCGCCGTGTTGTGGCCGAGGACGCGCAGGGTGATACGGCGGGCGCCCAGGTCCCGGGCCCGGTCGACGGCGGCCCTGACCAGGGCGCGGCCGACGCCCCGGCCGCGGGCCCCGCCCGCGACGGCGAGGCCGCGGATCTGCCGGACGTGCGCGTTGGAGGCCAGCTCGGTGGGGAAGCCGAGGCGGACGTAGCCGACGAGCCGGTCGTCGAGCTCGGCGACCAGGTGGTCGCCCGGCCCGCAGTGCTCCCGGAAGAACGGCTCGTCCGGTCCCGGGCGGGGCGTGACCGCGTGCTGGTGGGACCAGGTCTCCCGGTCGAGCCGCCGCAGCGCCTCCTCGTCGTCGGGCGTGGCCTGGCGTATGTACGGAACGGGCATGGCGGTCACTGTACGGCGGATGCACCAGGACCGGTCCACGGTTTTCCGCACGCGCGGGCAGGATGGGCGCATGGAACGTTCCCGCGTCGCGGTCGCCGGCGCCTCCGGTCTCATCGGCAGCGCCCTGGTGCGGTCCCTGACCGCCGAGGGGCACGAGGTGGTGCGCCTGGTGCGCCGTGCGCCCCGGACGGCGGACGAGGTGCGCTGGGATCCCGAGCGCGGGTCCGTGGACGTGGCGGGGCTCGCGGGGTGCGCGGCCGTGGTCAACCTGGCGGGGGCCGGCATCGGCGACCACCGCTGGACCGAGGCGTACAAGGAGCGGATCCGGCGCAGCCGCGTCCTCGGCACGGCGGCCCTCGCGCGGGCCGTCGCCGAGCTGGACCGGCCGCCCCGGGTCCTGGTGAACGGCAGCGCGATCGGCATCTACGGCGACACCGGCGAGCGGGCCGTCGACGAGAGCGCGCCCGCCGGTGCGGGCTTCCTGCCCGAGCTGTGCGTGGAGTGGGAGGCGGCCGCGGCCCCCGCCGCCGAGGCGGGCGTACGGACCGTCTTCGCCCGCACCGGGCTGGTGGTGGCCCGCGGGGGCGGCGCCTGGGGGCGGCTGTTCCCGCTCTTCCGGGCGGGGCTCGGCGGACGGCTGGGCGACGGGCGGCAGTACTGGTCGTTCATCGCGCTGCACGACGAGGTGGCCGCGCTCCGCCACCTCCTCGACCGGGACGACCTCGCCGGACCGTTCAACCTCACCGCCCCGCAGCCGCTGACGAACCGCGAGATCACCGCGGCGATGGGGCGCGTACTGCGCCGCCCGGCCCCGTTCGCGGTGCCCGCCCCGGTGCTGCGGGCCGTGCTCGGCGAGCTGGCCGGCGACGTGCTGGGCAGTCAGCGCGTGCTGCCCACGCGCCTGCTGGCGTCCGGGTTCGGGTTCGCCTTCCCGGGGATCGAGGACGCGATCCGCGCGGCCGCCGGCCGGTGAGCACATGCGACCGGCGTGCGACCGTGCCCTGCCCGTGCGCGACTCCCGCCGGCCGATCACGGCCCCGACACTCGTCCTGAACTCGGCTATCCCGGAGGCCGGTTGGGGGCATCACGTCTCCAGCGCCCGCGCAACCTCTAGGAGGGGCACGTGCTTGAACCCGCGTACCAGGCGGACGTCGTCGTCGTGGGAGCCGGAGTCGCCGGGCTCTGGGCGGCGCGACGGCTGACCAGCGCCGGAGTGACGACCATGGTCCTGGAGGCCGCCCACGGCGTGGGCGGCCGGATGGCGACGGAGAGGGTCGACGGCTTCCGGCTCGACCGGATCGGACAGCTGCTGACGGTGCCGCGGACGTCGTGGCCGGCGTCGGCGGCGCATCCCGATCCGCGCCGCGCCACCGCCCTGGACGGGCTGGTGCTGCGTCCCTTCGCGCCCGGGGTCCTGGTGCACAGCGACGGACGCCGCCACCGTGCGGGGATCCCGGCGACCGCCCGGGGCGCCCGGGGCGCACTGCACGCCGTGCGCGCCCTGGCGGGCGTCCCCCGGCCGGCGCCCGCGCCCCGGAACCGGGCGGGCGCCCCGCCGGGTTCCGCCGCCGGCCGGGCCCGCCCGTTCCCGGACGCCCCGCCGCCGGCCCGACTCGACCGGTACCGGCACGGCGACCGCGGCCGCCAGTTCGGCATCGTCGCGCCCCTGCGGCTCCGTGCCGAGCTGGCCCGGCTCGCGGACACGCCCGTCGAACGGCTGCTGGCCCGCCCCGAGCTGCCCGCCGGACAGGCCCTCGCCGCCCGCGGCCTGCCCGCCCGGACGGTCGACGGCTTTCTGCGCCCGCTGCTGGCCGCCCTGCTGAGCGACCCGGACCTCACCACGTCCAGCCGGTGCGCGGACCTCGCCCTGCGCGCCTTCGCGAGCGGGCGGCTGTGCCTGCCCGAGGGGGGCGCCCAGGCCCTGCCGGAGCTGCTCGCGCGGACGCTGCCGCCGGGCACCGTGCGCACCGGCGTGCGGGTCACCTCGGTCTCCGCCAACGGGGTGGCGACCGCCGAGCACGGCGAGATCCGCTGCCGGGCCGTGCTGCTGGCGACCGGCGCGCGGGCCGCCGCGGAACTGCTGCCGGGCCTGCGCGTGCCGGACTTCCACCCGGTGACGGTGGTGCACCACACCACGGACGAGCCGCCGCCGACCGGCACGTGCCTGCTGCTGGACGCGGACCGCGGCGGCCCGGTCGCCCACACGGCGGTCGTCAGCCGCGTCGACCCGTCGCGGGCGCCGGCGGGCCGGACGCTGGTGTCGTCCACGGTCCTGGGCCCGCCCCCGGCCGACGTCGACACCGTCGTACGCGGCCATCTGTCCCGCCTGTACGGCACCTCGACGGCGCGCTGGGAGACGCTCGCCGTGCACCACACCGCCGAGGCGGTGCCGGCGATGCGCCCGCCGCACGACCCGCGCCGGCCGGTGCGGCTGCTGGCGGGCCTGTACGTGTGCGGCGACCACCGCGACACCAGTACCGTCCAGGGCGCCCTGCGCTCGGGCCGCCGCGCGTCGGCGGCGATCCTGGCGGATCTGGGGGCGGCGGGGTCGATGCACGCGGCCGACCCCCTGCCGACGGCCCGGGCCGCCTAGGCCCGCCGCCTTCCCCTCGCCCGCCCGGCGGGCGGCGGTCCGGCGGGTCTAGCCGAGGGCGGCGACCTTGTCCCGGTAACCGCGCACGGGCGCCGCGTCCTTGTACGGCTCCAGCCGCCGCTCGAAGTCCCTGACGTACTCCGCCGCCCGTACCGACCGCATCTCCGCCGCCTGTCCGGCCGCCTCGGCGCCCAGCTGGCAGGCCTGGTCGAGCTCGCCGAGACCGAGGCGGGCGGTGGCGAGGACGACCCGGCAGAACAGCCGGCTGCGGGCGTAGGCGGGGGCGCGCAGCTGCAGGGAGCGTTCCGCGTGCTGGGCGGCGGCGCGGAACTGCTGGAGGTCGCGGTGGCAGTGCCCGAACTCGTCGGCGAGCTGGGCCTCGTCGAAAAACCGCGCCCAGTGCGGCACCTCGTCCCCGGGGCGGGCGGCCTCCAGGGCGCGTTCGGCCCGTACGAGCGCCGCGGTGCACGCCCGCACCTCCCCCAGCACGCCGTGCCCGCGCGCCTCGGCGGCGTGCAGCAGCGCCTGCACGACGGGCGGCACGGAGGTGCCCACGCCCTGCTGGGCCACGCGGGCGAGCTGCACGGCCTCCCGTCCGTGGCCGAGGTAGACCGCCTGCCGGCTCATGGTGACCAGCACGTACGCCCCGTAGGCCCGGTCCCCGGCCACCTGCGCGAGCCGGAGCGCCTGCACGAAGTACCGCTGGGCGAGGCCGTGCGCGGCGATGTCGTACGACGTCCAGCCCGCGAGCCGGGTGAGGTCGGCGGCGGCCGCGAACAGGCGGCGGCCGGTCTGCTCGCCGTAGGTGCCGCGCAGCATCGGCTCCAGCTCGTGCTCCAGGTAGCGCACGAGGGCCTGGCGGGCGTGGCCGCCGCCGTAGGCGTCGTCGAGGCTGCGGAACAGCTCGCCGACCGAGCGGAGCGCGGCGATGTCGCCGGCCGTGACCTTCTGGCCGGGGCCGCGTTCGGCCGGGACGCGCCGGCGGGGCGGGGGAACCTCCCGGCCGGGCGCGGCCGGGGCCGGGAGCCCGGGGGCGGCCGGGCGGCCCTGCGCGGGGACGGCGGGGGCGCCTCTGCGCTCGAGCGGGGCCGGGAGCCCGGGGGAGGGCTGTCCCGGGCGGGCGACCTTCTCGTCGGGGCGGCCGATCAGCCAGTCCCGGCTGGGCACGACGAGGCCGGCCGGGGTGAAGGCGATCTTGCGCAGCTCGGCATGGCTGCCGGAGTCCTTGCGCCACAGCCCGCTGACGATGTCGACGGCCTCTTCCGGGGTGGCCGCGAACTCCAGCCCCGCGTACACGGGGGCGCAGGCGTCCAGGCCGAGGTCCTGGGCGGTGAGGCGGCGGCCGAGGCGCCGGGTGAAGACCTCGGCGATCAGGGCGGGGGTGGTGCCGCGCGGCTGCTGCCCGCGCAGCCAGCGGGTGACGGATGTCTTGTCGTATCTCAGGTCGAGCCCGTGTTCGAGCCCGAGCTGGTCGACGCGACGGGCGAGACCCGCGTTGGAGAACCCGGCTTCGGCGATGAGCGCGGCGAGCTGACGATTGGGAGTGCGCTGCGCGGGTCGTTCCGTCATCTGCGGTGCGGTCTCCTGCCTTCCGGCGTGCGATGTGCCCCTGGATTGCCTGTGAGCAGCCCTTATGGCCATGTGGACGGCGCGAATGTAGCGGAGCGTGAGCGGCCGAACGCACCCTTTGACCGGCATTCATCCGATCGTGTGAGGATCGGTCGCGGGGGCTGACAAGGCGGCCGGACGGCCGGCGTCGCGGGACCGGTCGTACAGTGGCGTGGGCACGATGCGTGCCCTACGACCTTCCAGGGAGGCGCTTGCCGTGAGTGAGCTGCGGTTCGTCCGTATGGGGTTCGGCGCTCAGGCCGTCGAGTACCGGGAGGCGTGGGAGGAGCAGCGCCGGGTGCACGCGGCGCGGTTCGCCGACGAGATCCCGGACACCGTGCTGCTGCTGGAGCACCCGCCGGTGTACACGGCCGGCCGCCGGACCGAGGACAGCGAGCGCCCCCTCGACGGCACCCCGGTGGTCGACGTGGACCGCGGCGGCAAGATCACCTGGCACGGTCCGGGCCAGCTGGTGGGCTACCCGATCCAGAAGCTGCCGCGCCCGGTGGACGTGGTGGCGCACGTGCGGCGCCTGGAGGAGGCCCTGATCCGCACCTGCACGGAGTTCGGGCTGGAGACCACCCGGGTCGAGGGCCGCAGCGGCGTGTGGGTGCTCGGCGACCCCGTCGAGCAGCGCCCCTCGCTCGGCGGCCTCTCCCTGGACTTCGACCCGAGGCTGCACGACGAGGAGTTCGACCCGCGCCTGAACGGCCCGGAGTACGCCCCCTCCAACGCGGGCCAGCGCCGCGAGGACCGCAAGATCGCCGCGATCGGCATCCGCGTGGCCAAGGGCGTCACCATGCACGGCTTCTCGTTCAACGTGAACCCCGACAACTCGTGGTTCGACCGGATCATCCCCTGCGGCATCCGCGACGCGGGCGTCACCTCCCTGGCGAACGAGCTCGGCCGGGACGTGACGGTCGAGGAGGTGCTGCCGGTGGTGGAGCGGCATCTGCGGGACGTGCTGGAGAACGCGGACCCGAAGCCCCGGGTGATCGAGAGGGAGCCGGAGAAGGCCTCGGCCTAGCGCCCCCGCTGTCGGGGGCGGCCCGCGCACGGGGCCGTGCACATCACGGGCGTACCCTGGGGTACGCCGAAGAATCGAAGCTAGGGAGCCGACGTGTCCGCAGTCGCACCCGACGGACGCAAGATGCTGCGCCTGGAGGTCCGCAACAGCCAGACCCCCATCGAGCGCAAGCCCGAGTGGATCAAGACCCGGGCGAAAATGGGTCCCGAGTACACGAAGATGCAGAACCTCGTCAAAAGCGAGAACCTGCACACGGTCTGCCAGGAAGCCGGCTGCCCGAACATCTACGAGTGCTGGGAGGACCGCGAGGCGACCTTCCTCATCGGCGGCGACCAGTGCACCCGGCGCTGCGACTTCTGCCAGATCGACACCGGCAGGCCCGAGGCGCTGGACCGTGACGAGCCGCGCCGCGTGGGCGAGTCCGTGGTCGCCATGGACCTGAACTACGCCACCATCACCGGCGTCGCCCGCGACGACCTGGAGGACGGCGGCGCCTGGCTGTACGCGGAGACCGTGCGCCAGATCCACCGGCAGACGGCGCACCGCGAGGGCGGCCGCACGAAGGTGGAGCTGCTGGCCCCCGACTTCAACGCGGTCCCCGAGCAGCTGGCGGAGGTCTTCTCCGCCCGTCCCGAGGTCTTCGCGCACAACGTCGAGACGGTGCCGCGGATCTTCAAGCGGATCCGCCCCGGCTTCCGCTACGAGCGCTCCCTGAAGGTCATCACCGCCGCCCGGGACTACGGCCTGGTGACCAAGTCGAACCTGATCCTCGGCATGGGCGAGACCCGCGAGGAGGTCAGCGAGGCGCTGAGGCAGCTGCACGACGCCGGCTGCGAGCTGGTGACCATCACGCAGTACCTGCGCCCGTCCGTGCGCCACCACCCCGTGGAGCGCTGGGTCAAGCCGCAGGAGTTCGTGGAGCTGAAGGAGGAGGCCGAGCAGATCGGCTTCTCCGGCGTGATGTCCGGTCCGCTGGTGCGCTCCTCGTACCGGGCCGGGCGGCTCTACGGGATGGCGATCGAGCAGCGCCGGTCCGGCGCCGCGCAGCGGGACGGCGGGGCCGTCGCCGCGCAGGCCGTCTGACGCGGAGTCACCCGCCGCCCGTACGGGGTTCCGGCATACGTGTGAATTCGCGCACAAGCGGCTACCCGCCGGTAGTGACCGCTGGACCGCGGTCCTGACCGTCCTCGCAGATCAGGACGCCCGTCAGGGCCGCGGTGGCGTTTCCGTCCCGCAAATCGGGGCTTCATGGGTGTTTGACCGGTCGGTCACGCCCTGGTAACACCGATCAGTGACCCTGAACTCACGCCATGTGCACCCGCACCCGGAGCAGGACCGAGGGGGGACCTCCACGATGCAGGCCGCGCCCGTACGCGCCACCGCCATCCCGTCGTTGACCGGCGCGCTGCGCGCCGTCGAGTCGCTGCTCATGAGCGGCGGTCAGCGCACCGCCCGCCGCAACGCCTGGACGTCCGTCCTGGAGGACCGCCGCCGGGCCAAGGACCGCGTCGAGGCGCAGCGCTTCCTGGAGCAGGCCTTCGACGCCCGCCGCTGACACCGGGCCGGCCTCCCCGGGGCACTGCCGTCGTCGGCGCTCCGGGGGCCACGTAGACTTCGTGGCATGGCGAGGAAGGAAACCGCAGCGGAGGCTGCGAACCCCGGGCGACTGAAGCAGATCGCCCTGACCTACAAGATGACCCGCAGGGCCGACAAGAAGATCGGTCTTGTACTCGCGGCTGTCGGAATCGTCACCTTCGGTGTCTTCCTCGCGATCGGTTTCTTGATCGGCCACCCCATCTATCTCGGCATCCTGGGCCTGCTGCTCGCCTTCCTCGCGACGGCGATCGTCTTCGGGCGCCGGGCCGAGCGGGCCGCCTTCGGGCAGATGGAGGGCCAGCCGGGCGCCGCCGCGGCCGTGCTGGACAACATCGGCCGGGGCTGGACGACGACCCCCGCGGTGGCGATGAACCGCAACCAGGACGTGGTGCACCGCGCGGTCGGCAAGGCCGGCATCGTGCTGGTCGCCGAGGGCAACCCGAACCGGGTGAAGTCCCTGCTCGCCGCCGAGAAGAAGAAGATGAACCGCATCGTCGCGGACGTGCCCGTGCACGACCTGATCGTCGGCACCGGCGAGGGCCAGGTCGAGCTGAAGAAGCTGCGCACGACCATGCTGAAGCTGCCGCGGGTGCTCACCGGCCCGCAGGTCACCGCGACCAACGACCGGCTGCGCGCCCTGGGCGACCTGATGAGCAACATGCCGCTGCCCAAGGGTCCGATGCCGAAGGGGATGCGCCTGCCGAAGGGCGGGCCGCGGCCCCGCTGATTCCCTCGCACGAGAAGAGGGGCGCCCGGAGTGGTCCGGGCGCCCCTTCGCCGTAGGGGGGATCAGTGCCGTGCGGGGCGTCCCGCGGGGACCAGTGCCCCCGCGGTCGGCGTTCTGCGGGGGGCCTCCCGCGGGGTCAGATCCGCACCTCCACCGTGCGGGCCAACCGGTCGTGCAGGCCGCGGCCGTCGCGGTCCCAGACCAGGGCCGGGATCGCGAGGCACAGCAGGAAGGTGCGCAGCAGGGCGCGCGCCGGGCTGACCGTGCCGGTGTCCAGGGCGACCACCCGCAGGCCGAACAGGCGCTTGCCCGGAGTGAAGCCGATCGTGCCGACGGTCAGGACGCTCATCACGAAGAAGACGAGCAGCGCCCAGTTCGACGACGCCTGGTCATAGCTCTGCGTGATGAACTGGGATGCAATCAGGGCGCACATCGCCCAGTCGACGGCCAGGGCGCCGAGCCGCCGGCCCGGACGGGCGATCGAGCCCGGCCCCTCCTCCGGCAGACCGAGCTGTTGCCCCCGGTATCCGAGGTCGGCACCGGCGTCCTCCATGGCCGCGCGCGGTCCGGAGAGCCACGATCCGATTGCTTGCCTCTTGTCCACTCGTACACGGTACTGCGGCGGTGCGTGACCGAGGTCCGGCGGGGTCCGTTCGAGCTACCGTGGAGGGAGTTCGGTTAACTTCTGCGAAACAAACGGGTCACGCCGGAGAAATCACCCGTCCTTAGGGTCGGGAACAGCGTGTGCCACCCGCACTGGCCGCACGAACGAACTACCACCCCGGCGGGACGGTCGGGAGTAGGAGGAGCTGGATGTTCCAGAACGCCGACGAGGCCAAGAAGTTCATCGCGGACGAGGACGTCAAGTTCATCGATGTCCGCTTCTGCGACCTGCCGGGCGTGATGCAGCACTTCACGATCCCTGCCACGGCGTTCGACCCGGACGAGGAGCTCGCCTTCGACGGGTCCTCGATCCGTGGTTTCCAGGCGATCCACGAGTCCGACATGGCGCTGCGCGCGGACCTGACGACCGCCCGGGTCGACCCGTTCCGCCGCGACAAGACGCTGAACGTCAACTTCTTCATCCACGACCCGATCACGGGCGAGCAGTACTCCCGCGACCCGCGCAACGTGGCGAAGAAGGCCGAGGCCTACCTCGCCTCCACCGGGATCGCCGACACGGCCTACTTCGGTCCCGAGGCCGAGTTCTACGTCTTCGACAGCGTGCGCTTCAAGACGTCCGAGAACGAGTCCTTCTACCACATCGACTCCGAGGCCGGCGCCTGGAACACCGGCGCCCTGGAGGACAACCGCGGCTACAAGGTCCGCTACAAGGGCGGTTACTTCCCGGTCCCGCCGGTCGACCACTTCGCCGACCTGCGCGCCGAGATCTCCCTGGAGCTGGAGCGGGCCGGCCTGAAGGTCGAGCGCCAGCACCACGAGGTGGGCACCGCCGGCCAGGCCGAGATCAACTACAAGTTCAACACGCTGCTCGCCGCCGCCGACGACCTCCAGCTCTTCAAGTACATCGTGAAGAACGTCGCCTGGCGCAACGGCAAGACGGCGACCTTCATGCCGAAGCCGATCTTCGGCGACAACGGTTCGGGCATGCACGTCCACCAGTCGCTGTGGAGCAACGGCGAGCCGCTCTTCTACGACGAGCAGGGCTACGCGGGCCTGTCCGACACCGCCCGCTACTACATCGGCGGCATCCTCAAGCACGCCCCGTCGCTGCTGGCCTTCACCAACCCGACGGTGAACTCCTACCACCGTCTGGTGCCGGGCTTCGAGGCCCCGGTGAACCTGGTGTACTCGCAGCGCAACCGCTCCGCCGCGATGCGCATCCCGATCACCGGCTCGAACCCGAAGGCCAAGCGCGTCGAGTTCCGCGCCCCGGACTCCTCCGGCAACCCGTACCTGGCCTTCGCGGCGCTGCTGCTGGCGGGCATCGACGGCATCAAGAACAAGATCGAGCCGGCCGAGCCGATCGACAAGGACCTGTACGAGCTGGCTCCGGAGGAGCACGCGGGCGTCCCGCAGGTCCCGACCTCGCTCTCGGCCGTCCTCGACTCCCTCGAGGCCGACCACGAGTTCCTGCTCCAGGGCGACGTCTTCACGTCCGACCTGATCGAGACGTGGATCGACTACAAGCGCACGAACGAGATCGCCCCGCTGCAGCTGCGTCCGCACCCGCACGAGTTCGAGCTGTACTTCGACGTGTGACCGGCGCACCGCACCGACGCTTCGGGGCCGCCGCCCGCCAGGGTGGCGGCCCCGCCGTCGTCGGCGCGGAACCCGCTTCACAGACCGGGCACGGCCGGGCGATCCTGGTGACCGAAACCTTTGTCCGAGAGAGGCGACGGGGATGTCCGAGCGGGACGATTTCGAACAGCGGGAGTTCGACCTGCGGTGGGCGGACGACGCCGTGCACAAGGAGCCGTCCGCCCGGGCCCGGATGCTCGCCGCGCGCTGGAGGCACGACCCGCCCGGGCCGGTGCCGTTCCGTCCCGAACCGGACCGCCGCGGGGCGCGCCGGCCCCGCTCGCCGTGGGTGTCGGTGGCCGTGGTGTTCGGCGGCGTGGCCGCGGTCGTCCTGCTGCTCGGGTATCTGGACTTCCGCCCGTACTGAGCCCCCGGGCCGCCGGCGCCCGGCGCGGGAAGCGCCCGGCCGGGGGCCGCGCTCCCCGGCCCCGGCGGCCCCCGTCTCACCTGCTCCGTCCGCGCTCCCGGCGGGTCCCGGAGGGGCGCTCGCGCCGGTAGCGGCGCTCCCACCTGGCCTGCCGGTCACGGTGCTCGCGGTAGGCGCGGTAGGTCGTGGGCGCGGTCCCCGCCGAGGCCGTGCCGGCCGGTGAGGACGGGGCGGCCGGACCCCGGCCGTACCGCACGTACAGGAAGAGCAGGGCGACGGCGGCGAGCCACCAGACGGGGTCGGCGAACCCCAGGACCACCAGGACGAAGGTCCCGGACGTGACGACGGTGCCCATCACGGACCTCCTTCCGCTCGTTCCGCGACGTGCATCCAGCGTAAGGACCCGGTCACTCCGCGTGCATCCGCTTTTCCCCGTGGCGCCGGGGGGCGGCGTGAGTGAATGGGGCCCATGAGCCGACCGCCCTCCTTCAGGCCCTTCTCCCACGAGCACGACGGCGAACTCCTCAGCGGGGTGTACGGCGGTGCCGACGGCGGGGAGCCCGGGCGGCCCACCGCCGTCGTCCTGCACGGCGCCGGCACCGGCAGCAAGGAACGGCTGCTGCCGCTGCTCGCGGAGTTCACCGCCCACGGCTGCCGCGGCCTCGCCTTCGACTTCTCGGGACACGGCGACAGCACCGGCGCGCTGCGCGAGTCGAGCCTGCGGCGCCGGTTCGAGCAGGCCGTCGCCGTCATCGACGCCCATGCGCCGGCCGGCGGCCCGCTGGTCCTGACCGGCTTCAGCATGGGCGGTCAGACGGTGGCCGACCTCGTGGCGCACTACGGGCCGCGGGTCGTCGCGCTGGGGCTGTGCGCGCCCGCGGTGTACACGGCCGAGGCGTGGGAGGTGCCCTTCGGGAACGGCGACGGCCGGTTCAGCGCGCTCATCCGCCGTCCCGGCAGCTGGCGCACGGCACCCGCGCTGGACGCGCTGCGGGCGTACGAGGGCCGGGCCGTGCTGGCGGTGCCGGGCACCGACGCGGTCATCCCGCCGGCGGTGACGCGGGCCGTCCAGGACGCGCTCGCCACCCGTGCCCGCTGCACCCGCCTGGACCTGCCGGACGCGGACCACCGGCTGGGCCTGTGGTTCCGCGACCATCCCGGGTCCCGGCGGGAGTTCGTGGCGGCGGTCCTGGCGGACCTGCGCCCCGCGGCCCCGGCTCACCCTCGTTGAGCGGCCGTCGCCCCCGCCCCGCGGCGCCGGCAATCCCTCCGGCCGGGGGCGGCGGAAGCGCCGGGCGCCCCGCGGCACGGGGCGCCCGGCGCAGCGGCTCAGCGCGAGTACCGCATGAAGGCCCGCACCATGTGGCACGTCGTGTCCGACGGCGGGCGCACCCCGATGAGCTCCGCGGTGTCCCGGATCGTCTCGTCGTGTGCCTGGTCCGGCTGGTAGACGCCGGAGTCGAGCAGGGCGATGGCCAGCCGCATCGCCTTCAGGCGCCGGTTGTGCGTGATGTACCACTCGCGGGGGCGCCCCGGCGGCAGCGGGCACTTCTCCACGGGCGCGTACGGGCTGTCGAGCAGTACGGGCCGCCGGGCGGTCGACTGCGTGGGCTTCGGCTTCACTGCGGCAGCGGGCACAGGCATCCTCCTGTCGTGGTCAGGGCACCCGCCGGAAACCCCGGCGCCACCCTCGAACACTGCTTCCATTCTACTGCCGGGCACTGACAAAAGCCCTGGCCACAAGGGCTGACGGGGGTGCGGTGACGCACGTGGACAACGAGTTTCCGCGCCCCCGGACCGGTCGGTTCCAGCGCCCCGCGGGCGTACCGTGGCGGCATGGAGATCTGGATCAACCCGGCCTGTTCCAAGTGCCGCAGCGCCGTGCGGCTGCTCGACACCGAGGGCGCCGACTACACCGTCCGCCGCTACCTGGAGGACGTGCCGAGCGAGGACGAGATCCGCGACGTGCTCCGGCGCCTCGGCCTGGAACCGTGGGACATCACCCGTACCCGGGAGACGGCCGCCGAGGAGCTCGGCCTCAGGGAGTGGCCGCGGGACGCCGGCGCGCGCGACCGCTGGATCAAGGCGCTCGCCGAGCATCCGAAGCTGATCCAGCGCCCGATCATCACGGCGGACGACGGCACGGCGGTGGTGGCCCGCACCGACGAGGCCGTCCGGGACGCCCTGTCCCGCTAGTACTGCAACGGTGTTTGTGCTGATTGCTGACCAGTTTCAGGGGCTGTGTCCGCGTCGTTTGTAGTGACTGAGGCGGGCCTGGTGCTGGCGTCGTCGGCGCCAGTGTGACCAGTGCAGGATGTGCTCGACGGGTGTGGGTCGGCGGTCGGTGAGGCGGGTGATCAGCCGCCTGATCTCGGCGAGGCTGAGGTGGATGAGCTGGGAGGATCCGTTTCTGCTTTCCCGGCATCCAGCTGGCGGGCCCGCAGGACGGTCAGGCAGGCGTGGGCGGCCATGGCCAGGGTCATGTGGCGGTGCCAGCCCGGATAGCGGCGGACCTGGTAGTCGTCCAGGCCGCACTCCTGCTTCGCGCTCTGGAAGCACTCCTCGATCGCCCACCGGCTGCCCGCGACGCGGATCAGTTCGTCCAAGGTGGTGTCGGCGGGGCAGTAGGCGATGTAGTAGGAGATCTCCTCGGGCCGGCTGACACTGCGGCGGGCCAGCACCCAGTGGCGGCG
>NZ_JBITFM010000003.1:443576-561346 GCF_044456065.1 Streptomyces sp. NPDC051041 | reverse complement strand
GAGAACACCCCGCTCAGGGAGGGCAGCGAGGAGTACCTCGACAGCGAGAAGTACCAGCTCCGCCCCCGCGACTGGGCCGC
This sequence comes from Streptomyces sp. NPDC051041, assembly GCF_044456065.1. Taxonomy (NCBI): domain Bacteria; kingdom Bacillati; phylum Actinomycetota; class Actinomycetes; order Kitasatosporales; family Streptomycetaceae; genus Streptomyces; species Streptomyces sp. NPDC051041. Next base: position 561,266 of record NZ_JBITFM010000003.1, on the reverse strand, counting down.
CGCCGAACGCGAGGGACGCAGCATCGGCCCCCTGATCACCAAGCTCAACACCATCCGGCGGAACCACCCCGCCCTGCGCCAGCTGCGCGATCTGCACTTCCACCACGCCGACAACGACGCCCTCCTCGCCTACAGCAAACGCGCGGGATCCGACGTCGTGCTGGTGGTCGCCAACCTCGACCCCCACCGCGCCCAGGAGGCCACGGTCTCACTGGACATGCCGCGACTCGGCCTGGACTGGCACGAGTTCACGGCGGTCCACGACGAGATCACCGGCGAGACCTACCGCTGGGGCAGGACCAACTACGTGCGGCTGGAGCCCGGCCGGGCCCCCGCGCACGTCTTCCACGTCCAGCGACAGTCCGCCGCGCCCCAGAACGGAGGGCCCCGAACGCCATGACCGTCAACGACCCCGTCCCCGACACCTTCGAGGACACGCCCGCCAAGGACCGGGATCCGGAGTGGTTCAAACGCGCCGTCTTCTACGAGGTCCTCGTCCGCTCCTTCCAGGACAGCAACGGCGACGGCGTCGGCGACCTGAAGGGTCTGACCGCCAAACTCGACTACCTGCAGTGGCTGGGCGTCGACTGCCTGTGGCTGCCGCCCTTCTTCAAGTCGCCGCTGCGCGACGGCGGCTACGACGTCTCCGACTACACCGCCGTGCTGCCCGAGTTCGGCGACCTGGCCGACTTCGTGGAGTTCGTCGACGCCGCCCACCAGCGCGGCATGCGGGTGATCATCGACTTCGTCATGAACCACACCAGCGACCAGCACCCCTGGTTCCAGGAGTCGCGCAAGGACCCCGACGGGCCGTACGGCGACTACTACGTGTGGGCCGACGACGACAAGCAGTACCAGGACGCGCGGATCATCTTCGTCGACACCGAGGTCTCCAACTGGACCTACGACCCGGTGCGGGGGCAGTACTACTGGCACCGCTTCTTCTCGCACCAGCCGGACCTGAACTACGAGAACCCGGCCGTGCAGGAGGAGATCCTGGCCGCCCTGCGCTTCTGGCTGGACCTGGGCATCGACGGCTTCCGGCTGGACGCGGTGCCGTACCTGTACGCGCAGGAGGGCACCACCTGCGAGAACCTGCCCGCCACCCACGCGTTCCTCAAACGGGTCCGCCGCGAGATCGACCTGCTGTACCCGGACACCGTGCTGCTGGCGGAGGCGAACCAGTGGCCGGAGGACGTCGTCGACTACTTCGGCGACTTCGCCTCCGGCGGCGACGAGTGCCACATGGCCTTCCACTTCCCGGTCATGCCGCGCATCTTCATGGCCGTCCGCCGCGAGTCCCGCTACCCGGTCTCCGAGATCCTCGCCAAAACCCCGGCCATCCCCTCGGGCTGCCAGTGGGGCATCTTCCTGCGCAACCACGACGAGCTGACCCTGGAGATGGTCACCGACGAAGAACGCGACTACATGTGGGCCGAGTACGCCAAGGACCCCCGGATGCGCGCCAACATCGGCATCCGCCGCCGCCTCGCGCCCCTGCTGGACAACGACCGCCACTGCATCGAACTCTTCACCGCCCTGCTGCTCTCCCTCCCCGGCAGCCCGATCATCTACTACGGCGACGAGATCGGCATGGGCGACAACATCTGGCTCGGCGACCGGGACGCGGTGCGGACCCCGATGCAGTGGACCCCGGACCGCAACGCGGGCTTCTCCACCTGCGACCCGGGGCGGCTCTTCCTGCCGACGATCATGGACCCGGTCTACGGCTACCAGGTCACCAACGTCGAGGCGGCCATGGCCTCGCCGTCCTCGCTGCTGCACTGGACCCGGCGGATGATCGAGATCCGCAAGCAGAACGTGGCCTTCGGCCTGGGCTCCTACACCGAACTGCCCTCCTCCAACCCCGCGGTCCTGGCCTTCCTGCGGGAGTACGAGGACGACCTGGTGCTGTGCGTGAACAACTTCGCCCGGTTCTCCCAGCCCACCGAGCTGGATCTGAGCGCCTTCGAAGGGCGCCACCCGGTCGAGCTGTTCGGCGGGGTCCGCTTCCCGGCCATCGGCGAACTGCCGTATCTGCTCACCCTCGGTGGCCACGGCTTCTACTGGTTCAGGCTCACCAGAGTCGCATCCCGCATCGGCCGACGACTGTGAGCGTGCGCCGACGAAAGGAGGCGTCACCATGACGAAGACCGCGTTCCTGCACCCTAGAAGTGCCCTCCTCGCAGAGCCCCTGGAGTCGCTCGGCGGTCTGCTGCGGGAGTGGCTGCCGCGGCAGCGCTGGTTCGCCGGCAAGGACCGGCCCGTCACCGACCTCGGCGTGCTGTCCATGACCGAGCTGTCCCCGGACTGTCTGCACCTGCTGGTCCATGCCGCTCACGGCACCGTGCCCGTCCCCGACGGCGCTCCTCCGGCCGGCGACTGCTACCAGCTGCTGCTCGCCGTGCGCAGGCATCCGGCGCCGCGCCTCGGCCGGGCGATGATCGGCAGGGTGCAGGAGGGTCCGCTGACCGGCCTGACGGTCTACGACGCCCTGTACGACCCCCGGTCGGCCCATGTGCTCCTGGACCGGCTGCGGTGCCCCGGCGCGGCGGGCCCGCTGCGCTTCGAGTGCGACCCGGCGCAGCCGGTGCCGGCCGGTCTGGCGCCGCGCCTGCTGGACGCGGAGCAGTCCAACTCCTCACTGGTGTACGGCGACGCGTACATCCTGAAGGTCTTCCGGCGCATCCAGCCCGGCGTCAACCCCGACCTGGAGGTGCCGGGCGCGCTGGTCCGGCAGGGCTGCCGCCGGGTGCCCGCGCCCGTGGCGTGGTACCGGACGACGCATCCGCTCCAGGCGACGCTCGGCGTGCTGCAGCCGTTCCTGCCCGGCGCCTCCGACGGCTGGACCCTGGCCCTGCACGCCCTCGCGGCCGGCGACGACTTCACCGCCGAGGCCCATGAGCTGGGGCGCGCCACGGCGGAGGTGCACCTCGCGCTGGCCTCGGCCTTCCCCCCCGCCGCGCCGGGCGAGAACGGCCGGACCGCGGCGGCGATGACCGAGCGGCTGAACGTCGCCGCGCACTGCGTGCCGGCGCTCAGGCCGTACGTGCCCGGCCTGCGGACCGCCTTCGCCGCGCTCGCCACCTGCGACGCCGGGCCGCCCGCCCAGCGCATCCACGGCGACCTGCACCTGGGACAGGTGCTGCGGGCGGGGCGGGAGTGGTTCGTCATCGACTTCGAGGGCGAGCCGTCCCGCCCGCTCGCCGAGCGGGTGAGCCCCCACTCCCCGGTACGGGACATCGCCGGCATGCTGCGCTCCTTCGACTACGCCGCCCGGCAGCGCCGCCCCTGGCGCCCGCAGTGGGCGCGCCGCTGCCGGGAGGCCTACTGCGCGGGCTACGCCGCCCACGCCGGCTGGGACCCGCGCAAGAAGCACGGCCTGCTGCGCGCCTACGAGACGGACCGGGCCGTGTACGAGGTGCTGTACGAAGCCCGGCACCGCCCCGACTGGCTTCCCGTGCCCATGGCGGCGATCGAACGACTCGCCGTGAGAGGAGACTGACACCGTGGCTCTGCGTGACACCTCGCTCCCCGAGCCGGCCGGCCCGGTCCCGCCCGCCTGCGGGCCGCCCGGGGCCGCCCCCGCGCCGGCCCCGTCCGACCGGGAGCGCCTGCTGGCGGGCGCCCACCACGACCCGCACGCGCTGCTCGGCGCCCACCCGGTGCCCGACGGCATCGCCTTCCGGGCGCTGCGCCCCTTCGCCCGTGCGGTGAGCGTGGTCGTCGACGGCGCGCGCCACGGCCTTGTCCCCGAGGGGGACGGCCTGTTCTCCGGCGTCCTGCCGCTCACGGAGATCCCCCCGTACACCCTGGTGGTGGCGTACGGGGACACCGAGTACGAGGTGCACGACCCCTACCGCTTCCGGCCCGCCCTCGGGGAGTTCGACCTGCACCTGATCCGCGAGGGCCGGCACGAGCAGCTGTGGCGGGCGCTCGGCGCGCACCCGATGACCCACCAGGGCGTGACCGGCACCCGCTTCACCGTGTGGGCGCCCAACGCACAGGGCGTCCGGGTCGCCGGGGACTTCTGCCACTGGGACGGGACGGCGTTCCCGATGCGCTCCCTCGGCGCCTCCGGGGTGTGGGAGCTGTTCCTGCCCGGCATCGGGGAGGGCGAGCTGTACAAGTTCGAGCTCACCTCCCGGTACGGCCACCGGTTCCTCAAGGCCGACCCGATGGCGCGCCGCGCCCAGGAGCCGCCCGACACCGCGTCCGTGGTGACGGCGTCGCACTACGAGTGGGGGGACGCGCGGTGGATGCGGACGCGGGCCGGGACGCCCGTGCACCAGGCCCCGTTCTCGGTGTACGAGGTGCACCTGCCGTCCTGGCGGCCGGGGCTGACGTACCGCCGGCTGGCCGAGGAGCTGCCCGCGTACGTCAAGGACCTGGGGTTCACCCACGTCGAGCTGATGCCGGTCGCCGAGCATCCCTTCGGTCCGTCCTGGGGCTACCAGGTGACGTCGTACTACGCGCCGACCGCGCGGCTGGGCACCCCCGACGACTTCCGGTACCTGGTCGACGCCCTCCACCGGGCCGGCATCGGCGTGATCATGGACTGGGTGCCCGCGCACTTCCCGAAGGACGACTGGGCGCTGGCCCGGTTCGACGGGGACCCGCTGTACGAGCCGGGGGACTCCCGGCGCGCCGAGCACCCGGACTGGGGGACGTACACGTTCGACTTCGCCCGCACCGAGGTGCGCAACTTCCTGGTGGCGAACGCCGTGTACTGGTGCGAGGAGTTCCACATCGACGGGCTGCGCGTGGACGCCGTCGCCTCGATGCTCTACCTCGACTACTCGCGGGAGCCCGGCGGGTGGGAGCCCAACGCGCACGGCGGCCGGGAGGACCTGGCGGCGGTGGCGTTCCTGCAGGAGATGAACGCGACCGTCTACCGGCGGTGCCCCGGCGTGGTGACGATCGCGGAGGAGTCCACCGCGTGGGACGGGGTGACCCGGCCCACCGACGGCGGCGGTCTCGGCTTCGGGCTGAAGTGGAACATGGGCTGGATGCACGACTCGCTGCAGTACATCGCCCGCGAGCCGGTCCACCGCAGGTACCACCACCACGAGATGACCTTCTCCATGGTGTACGCCTACAGCGAGAACTACGTGCTGCCGATCTCCCACGACGAGGTCGTGCACGGCAAGCGGGCCCTGGTGTCGAAGATGCCGGGCGACTGGTGGCAGCGGCGCGCCAACGTGCGCGCCTACCTGGGCTACATGTGGGCGCACCCCGGCAAGCAGCTGCTGTTCATGGGGCAGGAGTTCGCGCAGGGCGCCGAGTGGTCCGAGAAGCACGGACCCGAGTGGTGGCTGCTGGACGACGAGCACCCCTTTGCCGGTGACCACCGCGGGGTGCGGGACCTGGTCCGCGACCTCAACGCCGTCTACCGCGCCACCCCCGCCCTGTGGCAGCGCGACACCGACCCGGCCGGCTTCCGGTGGGTCGCCGTGGACGCCGCCGACGACAACGTCCTCGCGTTCCTGCGGTTCGACGCGGACGGCGCCCCCCTGCTGGCGGTGTCGCACTTCTCCCCCGTGGTCCGCCACGACTACCGCCTGGCCGTCCCCGAGGACGTCGTCGCCTGGCGGGAGGTCCTCAACACCGACGCCGCCCGCTACGGCGGCGGCGACGTGGCCAACCCCGACCCGGTCGAACCGGAGGACGGCTGCGTGCGGCTCACCCTGCCGCCGCTGGCCACGGTGTGGCTGACGCCGTTCGCGCGGTGAGACCCGGCACGGCCAGGTGTCCGGCCGGGCTTTGCGGGCAGTCGGGGTCGTACGAGCGGGAACCGCTCGTCGTCACCGCGGCAGGCCACAGAAAGGCGGATATGGACGTGCGCACCGTCGGAGTGGAGGAGGAACTCCTTCTGGTCGATCCCGAGAGCGGCGAACCGCGGGCACTGTCCGCCGCGGTGCTCGCCCGCGCGGCGCAGGACGACGCCGAGCAGGACGTCTTCGAGAAGGAACTCCACGACCAGATGCTGGAGTTCGCCACGCACCCGCAGTCGGACATGGGGGCGCTGCGGGCGGAGATCGCCCGCTGCCGCAAGGAGGCGGCCCGGCACGCCGAGGGGATCGGCTGCACCGTCGCCGCGCTCGCCACCTCCCCGCTGCCCGTCAGCCCCTCCGTCGGCATGAACCGCCGCTACCAGTGGATGGCCGACCAGTACGGCATCGCCACCCGCGAGCAGATGGTCATGGGCTGCCACGTCCATGTGTCGGTCGACTCCGACGAGGAGGGCGTCGCGGTGATCGACCGGATCCGGCCCTGGCTGTCGGTGCTGGCCGCGATCAGCGCGAACTCCCCGTTCTGGCAGGGCAAGGACTCCGGGTACCACAGCTACCGCAGCCGGGTGTGGCAGCGCTGGCCGTCAGCGGGCCCGACGGAGATCTTCGGCTCGGCCGAGCGGTACCACCGCCGGGTCGCGGACATGGTCGCCACCGGCGCCCTGCTCGACCAGGGGATGATCTACTTCGACGCGCGCCTGTCCCAGCGGTATCCGACGGTGGAGATCCGGGTCGCGGACGTCTGTCTGCACGCGCACACCGCCGCCCTCGTCGCCACCCTGGCCCGCGGGCTGGTGGAGACCGCCGCCCGCGAGTGGCGGGCGGGAGCGGAGCCGGCCGACCACAGCGTGAGCCTGCTGCGGCTGGCCGGCTGGCGGGCCGCCCGGTCCGGCCTGGCCGAGGAGCTGCTCCATCCGGCGACCATGCGGCGCATGCCCGCCCGGACCGTGCTGCGGGCCCTGCTGGAGCATGTCGAGGAGGCGCTGGCCGACACCGGTGACCTCGACCGGGTCCGCGAGGCCTGCGCCGAGCTGCTGCGGCACGGCACCGGCGCGCAGGTGCAGCGCGGGCTGCTGGAGCGCACCGGCAGCCTGCGGGACGTCGTCACGGAGTGCGTGCGCCTCACGCAGACCTGAGACCTCCCGCCGGCCACCGGCGTGCGCACCGCCGTACGGGCCCGTGCGCACGCCGCCTCCCCCCCGCGCTCACACCATCAGGACGATGGCGTAGGCCAGGAAGAACGCCGCGACGAGCACGGTGAGGACGATGATCAGGGTCAGGGGCGCCTTGGCCCAGCCCTTGGGCGGGTTGTGCGTCTCGCGCGGGCCCGCCTCGGGCATGCTGCTCTCCGCCGGCGGGGTCTCGCCCGGCGGTACGCCGCCTCCCGGTTCGAGGCCGGAGGCGCGTTCGGGTTCGGGATCGGGATTCACGTAACTCATGCCGTCCGGGTCCCCCGAACAGGCCGGGATCATCAAGCCGGTTCCACTTCTGCGGTACGGGCCCCCGGCCGCTCCTGCCTCGGCTACATTCGAGCACCGCCGACGACGGCGCTCGCCGGCGGCGCCACCCCGTACCCGTCAGGAGCAGCGCATGCGCGACCTCGCCCTCGCTCCCCCGACTGCCTCCCCCCTGACCGGCGGTCTCGCCGACAGCGTCTTCGAGACGGCGGCCCGCACCCCCGCCCTGCCGGTGCTCGCCCGCCGCGCGGACGCCGCCGCCACCGTCTGGGAGGAGGTGACGGCCGCGGAGTTCCGCGACGAGGTGGTCGGCCTCGCCAAGGGACTGGTCGCCTCCGGGATCTCGCCGGGCCACCGCGTGGCCGTCATGGCGCGCACCCGGTACGAGTGGACGGTGCTCGGCTACGCGCTGTGGACGGTGGGCGCCGAGGTGGTGCCGGTCTACCCGACGTCGTCGCGCGAGCAGGTGGAGTGGATCCTCCGGGACGCCGGCTGCGTGGCCGCGGCGGTGGAGGACGAGCAGGGCGTGATGACCGTCGGCTCGGTGTGCACCTCGCTGCCGGGGCTGCGCCACGTATGGCAGCTGGACGCGGGGGCGCTGGAGGAGCTGGTGCGGCGCGGAAGGTCCGTTCCGCTCGCCGCGGTCGACTCGATGCGCCGCATCGTGCTCCCGGACTCCACCGCGGTGATCGCCTACACCTCCGGCACCTCGGGCCGCGCCCTGGGATGCGCCCTGAGCCACCGCGGCCTGGCCGCCCCCTGCGACACGCTGCTCGCGGGCTGGGGACACACGGCGGCGCCGCCGGGGGAGCAGGGCCGTGTCCTGGCCTTCCTGCCCCTCTCCCACGTGTACGGGCTGATGATCCAGGGCCTGTGCGTACGCGGCGGCCTGCTGCTGGGGCACGAGCCCGACATGAGCGAGGCGGCCCTGTCGTCGGCGCTGCGCTCCTTCCGGCCCACGTACCTCTACGCCGTCCCCTCGGTCCTCGAGAAGATCTACAAGAACTTCCTGCGCACGGCGCAGGCGGCGGGCCGCGGCGTGCTGTTCGAACGGGCGGCCGACACGGCGCGGGAGTTCGCCGCGGCCGCGGAGCGGCGGCGGCTGGGCCGGGGCCCGGGTCCCGGCTTCGAGCTGCGGCTGCAGCACGCCCTGTACGAGCGGACGGTCTACCGCGGGCTGCGGGCCGCGCTGGGCGGCCGGGTGCGCCGCGCGACCTCCGGCGGCTCGCCGCTCAGCCGGGACCTGTCCCTCTTCTACGAGGGCATCGGCGTCTACGTGAACGACGGCTACGGGCTGACGGAGACCAGCGGCGGGGTGACCATGCAGCCGCTGGGCCGGGAGAAGTCGGGGACCGTCGGCAAACCCCTGCCGGGCACGCGGGTCCGGCTGGCGGAGGACGGCGAGATCCTGGTGCGCGGGCCGTCGGTGTTCCAGGGCTACGTGGGCGACGAGGCCGCCACCCGGGCCGCGCTGCGCGACGGCTGGCTGGCCACCGGGGACCTCGGCCGGCTGGACGACGAGGGGTATCTGACGATCACCGGCCGCAAGAAGGACGTCATCATCACCAGCGGCGGCAAGAGCGTCGCCCCGGCCGCGCTGGAGCAGCGGCTGCGGATGCACCCCCTGATCCACCAGGCGGTGGTGGTGGGCGACAACCGGCCCTGCGTGGGCGCCCTGATCACACTGGACCCGGAGTTCCTGGCGCACTGGCGGGCGGCCCTGTCGCTGCAGGGCGACGAGCCGGTGCGCCGGGCCCGTGAGGAGAACGCGCTGCGGGAGGAGATCGGCCGGGCCGTGGCCGCGGCGAACAGCGCCGTCTCCCGCTCGGAGTCCATCCGGGTGTTCCGGATCCTGCCGGAGCCGTTCGATGTGGCCAACGGCCTGCTGACGCCGTCGATGAAACTGCGCCGGGACGAGATCGTGCGGCACTGTGCGGCGGAGATCGACGCCATGTACGAGGCGCGCTCGCGTGCGCGCCGGCCGCCCGCCCCGGACGAGCAGGCGCTCTGGGACGACCCGGACGACGTGTTCCGGTGAGGCTCCGCGCGGCCGAAGGCGCGCACCGGCCTCTCGCACGCCGAGGGCGTACGCCGCTTCGGCGTACGCCCTCGAACCGTGCGAGAGGCCGGTGCGCGCTGTGCGCGGCGGCGGGTCAGCCGCCCACGTACCAGGTGAAGCCGCCGTTGGCCGCGCTGATCGCGAGCAGCACCCCGAAGATGACCAGGTCGATGATGCCGAGCACCACACCCGCCTTGGCCATTCCCGCCCCGCCCTTGGCCGGTGCCTGGCGCATGGCGACGACGCCCAGCACGATCGCGAGCGGCCCGAGAATCACATTGAAGAGGAACACTCCGATGATTCCGCAGATCAGGCTGGCGATGGCCAGGCCGTTCGTGCGCGAGCTGGGGGACGCGGCAGAGGAACTGCCGTAACTCGTCATCAGGATCTCCCGGTGTCGGGGAATTTGGACTGTCGCACAACCGGGTGCCCGCCCAATGCGCCATGCATTCCGAGGAATTCCGGCAATACCGAAATGCCGTATTCCGTTTACGGCCGGGGGCCGGGCGGGAATGTCCGCGCCCGGGGAAACCGGCTGTGCGGGGACCGCCACGCAACGTCGCCGGGACCGGGCGCCGGGGATCGCGGACCCGGCGTCGGAGGAGAAGGCGCGTAGGCTCCGCCAGCACGGGAACTAGCACACGGAGGCACGTAGGAGAAGGACGACAGCCCTGCTGAGGCGGGTCGGGAAGGCGCGATGGCAACCGAGCCACGTTGGGACAAGAAACTGTCTTCCGAGGAGATCATGAGCCGCACGGCCGGCTTCGCCGGTGAACTGCACAACGTGACAAGCGCGCGCTTGGTCGCGGAGGAGTTCCTGTACGACCTCGCGCGTGTGTCACCGCCGTCGGCACCCGAGCACTGGGACGACATCCTGCTCGTGGTGACCGAACTGGCCGCCAACGCCGTGCAGTACGCCCCGGGTCCGTTCGAGCTGCGCCTGCGCCGCACCTTCGACGGGGTGCACGTGGTGATGCACGACACCAGCACCACGCCGCCCGCGCCGCGTCCCTTCCATCCGAGTCGCGGCGGCGGCGGCATCGGCTGGCACCTGATCCACACGCTGTGCGATCAGGTCAGTGTCGTCACCGACGAGCACGGCAAGGACATCCACGTCTTCCTGCCCTGGTGAGCGGGTTCCGCGCGCGCTCCCCCGTCACGGCCGGCCGGCCCGGTGCGGCGGCGCCTCGCGCATCGGCACCAGCACGCTGACCGTCTTGCCGCCCTCGGGGCGGCGGGTGATGACGATGTCCCGGGCCAGGCGGATGATGAGCGGCCAGCCGTAGCCGTTGCCGTGGTGCCCGACGGGCAGCGGACCGGGCCCGTAGGCGACCTCGGGGACGATCTCGCTGTTGTCGTGCACCGCGATCCGTACGCCCTCCGCGGTGGTCCGGGCCTCGAAGCCGGCCAGTCCGTCGCCGTGCCGGATCGCGTTGGTGACCAGTTCCGAGACCACGAGCAGCAGGTCGATGACGTCCTCGTCACGCGGGGTACGGCCCGCCGCGGCCCACTCCTGGCGCACCACGGACTCCGCGTACGCGCGGGCCGCCGCGGCGCTGGTCACGCCGCCCGGCGCGGAACCGGGCGACGGGGCGCCGGTGCCGGCCGCGCGCTCCGTCCGGCCGGCACCGGTCCGGACGGCGGTGTCCGTCTCCCGGGCGGGCCCGAAGCCCGTCCGCCCCGCGGCGGGGGCCGTGCCCCGGACGGCCCCCGGGCCCGCCCACCCGGTGGCCGCCCCTCCGCCGGCGCTGGTCTCCCGTCTGCCCACGGCATCCGCCCGCCCGGTGGCGGCCGGTGCGCCCGGGCGCTCTGCCTGTGTCAATGGTCCGTCACTGCTCGCGGCACCTCCATCGCCGTCACCGCCGTCGCCCGGGCCTCCGGCGGGCGCGCGGAAACGGAGTGGTCTCTCTTCCTGTGGGTCCTCCCGGCGGCCTCCGGTGCGGACGGCCGGCCGGCTTCTCGTCTCCCTCGAGTCGCCGCGGCTCGAAGCGGTCAGGTGGCGGAGGTCTCGCGCGGCGGCAGGCTGTGATAATACTCACCGACGGAGGTCAGGTACTGCGGGTCCATCGTCTCGCTGTCGGTCCGGAACCGGGGGGCGGCCTTGACCTCTCCTCTGGTGCAGGCCACCGTGATCCGCCGGTTGCCGGCGTCGACGGCGGTGACGACGCCGACCGGCACGAGGACGCTCCGGCCGAAGACCCACACGCCGGTGTCAACGACCAGGTGCCGCATGCCGAAGTGGTCGGCCTGCCGGTCCACATGCCCGATGGTCCCGTCGCTCGCGACGACGGTGTAACCCGTCAGGTCCCGCCCTTCGACGTGACCGCTGCCGGGTGCGTACGACCAGATTCTGTCAATGGGCACGCTGCTCCTTCCCTTCCGGGGCGCCGCCGGGTCCCGGCCCGGTCGGCCGGCGATCCGGGCACGCTCGCTTCCACAGCAGCCAAATACCCCCCTGCGGCGGCGCCATTCGAAGCGCGCCCCGGATCCGGCCGGGTCCCCGGCGCTCCTGCCCGCGGCCGCCGGCCTCCCCCGGCGCGGCGAGGTACTCGAGGGTGCCCGTCAGCTCGAGGAAGCGGTCCAGCGGGGCGGGGCGCCGGTCCGGGCGCAGGCCCGCCCGGCCGGTACGGCGCCGGATCCGCAGCAGCGCCGACAGGCCCGAGTCGGTGCCGCGCAGGCGCGCGGAGTCCGGGCGCACCTCGGTCGGCGCCGTCGCGCCCGGCGTGAGCGGCGACGTCACGGCGGCCAGGAGGGCGCCGTGCGTCTCGTGGCCGGGATCGCCGGCGACGCGCACGACGGCCGCACCGGGGGCGGTGCCGACGGTGCGGCCGAAGGACTGCGGCTGCGACGCGGTCACGGGCTCTCCCGGTCCTGACCGTCCGACGCCCGCGTGGGGCGGCGGGCCGCGACCGGCACGGGAGGAGCGTCGGCCGCGACGGTACCGGCGACCCGCGGGGAAACCTTTCCAAGTACCCCCGTTGCGCTCGTTCATGCATGATCCGTGCCGTCCGGATCCGTCGGGGCCGAACTACGCCCCGCGCTTTGTTCCGCACCTGGGACGTGGGTTAGCCTGCGACGTATTTTCTCATCGCGCAGATCCGTGAACTGCGGAAATGCGCACACGACAGCCGGATCGCCGATCGGTCCGGCGGGGGTTCCGAGTCCTCGCAGCCGAGGACTCCTGGGGAGCGGAACGAGGGTTCGCATGACCAGCGACAGCGCCGGGGCCGTCGACACGGTGCCGGGCGATCAGGAGTTGCGGCGCCTCCTGGCGGGCCTGACGGCCGTCCGGGACGGTGACTTCGGCACGCGTCTGCCGGACGACGCCGACGGCCTCATGGGCGACATCGCCAAGGTCTTCAACGGCATGGTGGACCAGTTGTCCCTGTTCACCTCCGAGGTCACCCGGGTGGCCCGCGAGGTGGGCACCGAGGGGACGCTCGGCGGGCAGGCCGAGGTGCCGGGCGTCTCGGGCACCTGGGCCGACCTGACGGACTCGGTGAACGCCATGGCGGGCAACCTCACCACCCAGGTCCGCGACATCGCCCAGGTGGCCACGGCGGTCGCCAAGGGCGACCTCTCCCAGAAGATCGACGTGCCCGCCCGCGGGGAGATCCTGCAGCTGAAGGAGACCGTCAACACGATGGTCGACCAGCTCTCCGCCTTCGCCGACGAGGTCACCCGCGTCGCCCGCGAGGTCGGCAGCGAGGGCCGCCTCGGCGGCCAGGCCCAGGTGCCGGGCGTGGCCGGTGTGTGGCGGGACCTGACCGACTCGGTGAACCACATGGCGGGCAACCTCACCAGCCAGGTCCGCTCCATCGCCCAGGTCACCACGGCGGTGGCCCAGGGCGACCTCTCCCAGAAGATCACCGTCGACGCCCGCGGCGAGATCCTCGAGCTCAAGAGCACCATCAACACGATGGTCGACCAGCTCTCCGCCTTCGCCGACGAGGTCACCCGCGTCGCCCGCGAGGTCGGCACCGAGGGCCGCCTCGGCGGCCAGGCGGACGTCAAGGGCGTCAAGGGCACCTGGCGCGATCTGACCGACTCCGTGAACTTCATGGCGGGCAACCTCACCGGCCAGGTCCGCAACATCGCGCTGGTGGCGACCGCGGTGGCCAAGGGCGACCTCTCCCAGAAGATCACCGTCGACGCCCGCGGCGAGATCCTCGAACTCAAGAACACCATCAACACGATGGTCGACCAGCTCTCCGCCTTCGCCGACGAGGTCACCCGCGTCGCCCGCGAGGTCGGCACCGAGGGCCGCCTCGGCGGCCAGGCCCAGGTGCGGGGTGTGTCGGGCACCTGGAAGGACCTCACCGACAACGTCAACGTGATGGCGTCCAACCTCACCAGCCAGGTCCGCTCCATCGCCCAGGTCGCCACCGCCGTGGCCCGGGGCGATCTGTCGCAGCGGATCACGGTCGAGGCCAAGGGCGAGGTCGCGGCGCTGGCCGAGGTCATCAACACGATGGTCGACACGCTGTCGGCGTTCGCCGACGAGGTCACCCGCGTCGCCCGCGAGGTCGGCACCGAGGGCCGCCTCGGCGGCCAGGCGCACGTGCCGAACGTGGCGGGCACCTGGAAGGACCTCACCGACAACGTCAACTCGATGGCCAACAACCTCACCGGCCAGGTGCGCAACATCGCGCTGGTGACGACCGCGGTGGCCAAGGGCGATCTATCGAAGAAGATCGACGTCGACGCCCGCGGCGAGATCCTCGAACTCAAGACGACGATCAACACGATGGTCGACCAGCTCTCCGCCTTCGCCGACGAGGTCACCCGCGTCGCCCGCGAGGTCGGCACCGAGGGCCGCCTCGGCGGCCAGGCCGAGGTGGAGGGCGTCTCGGGCACCTGGAAGCGCCTGACGGAGAACGTCAACGAGCTGGCCGGAAACCTCACCCGGCAGGTCCGCGCGATCGCCGAGGTCGCCAGCGCCGTCGCCGAGGGCGACCTGACGCGCTCGATCACCGTGGAGGCGTCCGGCGAGGTCGCCGAACTCAAGGACAACATCAACTCCATGGTGGAGTCCCTGCGCGAGACCACCCGGGCCAACCAGGAGCAGGACTGGCTCAAGACGAACCTCGCCCGGATCTCCAGCCTGATGCAGGGCCACCGCGACCTGCCCGTCGTCGCCGAGCTGATCATGGACGAGCTCGTGCCCCTGGTGTCCGCCCAGTACGGCGCCTTCTACCTGGCCGAGGACGGCGAGAGCGGCCCCGAGCTGCGGCTCGTCGGCTCCTACGGCTACCCCGACGACGACGCCCGGCCCACCCGCATCCCCTTCGGCCGCACCCTGGTCGGCCAGGCCGCGCGCAGCCGGCGCACCATCACGGTGGACGAGCTGCCGCCCGACTACGTGACCATCTCCTCCGGGCTCGGGCAGGTGACGCCGACCGCGCTGGTGCTGCTGCCCATCGTGTTCGAGGACCAGGTGCTCGCCGTGATCGAGCTGGCGTCGGTGACGCGCTTCACCCAGATCCATCACGACTTCCTGGCCCAGCTGATGGAGACCATCGGCGTCAACGTCAACACCATCGTGGCCAACGCCCGCACCGACGAGCTGCTGGTCGAGTCGCAGCGGCTGACCGCCGAGCTCCAGGCCCGCTCGGCCGAGCTGCAGGTGCAGCAGGAGGAACTGCAGCGCTCCAACGCCGAGCTGGAGGAGAAGGCCTCCCTGCTGGTGGCGCAGAACCGGGACATCGAGGCGAAGAACCTGCAGATCGAGCAGGCGCGGCAGGAGCTGGAGGCCCGCGCCCAGCAGCTGTCGCTGGCCTCGAAGTACAAGTCGGAGTTCCTGGCGAACATGAGCCACGAGCTGCGCACCCCGCTCAACAGCCTGCTCATCCTCGCCCAGTTGCTCGCCCAGAACCCGTCGCGCAACCTCACCCCGAAGCAGGTCGAGTACGCGCAGATCATCCACTCCGCCGGTTCGGACCTGCTGCAGCTGATCAACGACATCCTCGACCTGTCGAAGGTCGAGGCCGGGAAGATGGACGTCACGCCCGAGCGGGTGACGCTCCGTCAGCTCATCGAGTACGTCGAGGCCACCTTCCGGCCCATGACGACGCAGAAGGGCCTGGAGTTCACGGTGGCGACCGCGCCCGGCGCGCCCGCGGACCTCCTCACGGACGACTCGCGGCTGCGTCAGGTCCTGCGCAACCTGCTGTCGAACGCGGTGAAGTTCACCGAGCGGGGCAGCGTGGAGCTGCGCATCGAACCCGCGACGGACGACGAGGTGCCGCAGAGCGTGATGAGAGGCGGCGCCGTGGTGGCGTTCCGGGTGAAGGACACCGGCATCGGCATCCCCGAGCAGCACCTGGAGACGATCTTCGGCGCGTTCCAGCAGGCGGACGGCACGACGAGCCGCAAGTACGGCGGCACCGGCCTGGGCCTGTCCATCACGCGGGAGATCGCCCAGCTGCTCGGCGGAGCCGTCACCGTGGACAGCACGCCCGGCCAGGGCAGCACGTTCACCCTCTACCTGCCCGTGGCCCGGCCCGACTTCGAGCAGCTGATGACCTCCGGCCGGACCCTGGAGCCGGCTTCGGCGGAGGCCCCGGCCGAGGAACCGGCCGCGGTGGTGCCCGAGACCGGGCCCGGGCCGCGTCCCCGGCGGCTGCTCGTCGTGGAGGAGCGGCCGCGCGGCCTGCTGACCCTCGTCGCGGAGAGCGTCGTCGCGGATCTGACGCACGGCCGGAGCGACGGCGGGCAGCGGCCGGCGATCGACATCATCACCGCCGTCGGCGCGCAGGAGGCGGCGGGCGCCCTGGCCGCCGAGCCGTGCCACTGCGTGGTCCTGGAGCTCGGCATGCCGGACGGCGAGGCGTCCCGGTTCCTGGAGGCCACCCAGGGAGACTCGGCGCTGGCGAGCGTTCCGGTGCTCGTGCACAGCGGTCACCGCGCCGACGCGGCCCTGGAGGAGACGCTGCGCTCCCGGGCGGAGGGCGGGGCGCTGGAGTTCCTGTCCAGCCTCGACGAACTGCGCGAGCGCATCGCGCTGCACCTGTCCGCCGAGGAGCCGGGCGAGGTGCTCGCCCTGGTGCGCCCGGAGGACCCGCAGCGGCACGCGGCGCTGCCCGTCGACGAGTCCGCGGCCGGGCGCACGGTGCTCGTCGTGGACGACGACGCGCGCAACCTCTTCGCGCTCAGCGGGATCCTGGAGCTGCACGGCTTCCGGGTGCTGCACGCGGAGAACGGACGCAAGGGCATCGAGACGCTGGTGAACAACCCGGAGGTGGCGCTCGTGCTGATGGACGTGATGATGCCGGAGATGGACGGTTACGCGGCGACCGCGGAGATCCGCAGCATGCCGCAGTACGCCGACCTGCCCATCATCGCCGTCACCGCGAAGGCGATGCCCGGCGACCGCGAGAAGAGCCTCGCCTCGGGCGCCAGTGATTACGTCACCAAGCCGGTGGACACTCGCGACCTGATCGCCTGTGTCCGCCGCTGGCTGCCCGCATGACCGCGCCGGCGACCGCCCCACAGCGTCCCGCGTCCCGCACGCGAGTGCGCTGCAGTCGAGGAGCATCCGCATCGTGAGCATCTCCGAGCATCCGCGCGAACCACTGGACGGTGAGCCGCGGTTCGCCCCAGCCGTGGCCCCGGCGGCCTCCGCCGCCGTGGAGCCGTCCGCCGCCGAGTCGCCCGCCTCGCCCGTCGGCAGGCTGGCGGCCACCGTGGAGCGGCTCAGCCGCGAGGTGCGGGCGGCCCAGGCGGAGGCCGAGGGACGCGCCCTGATCGAACTCGCCAAGGGCATCCTCGTCGAACGCCTCAAGTGCGGTCCGGCGCAGGCCGCCCGGCAGCTGTCCGAGCTGGCCGAGCAGGCCCAGGTGACGCCGCTCGAATTCGCGGTCGACGTCATCAACCAGGCCGCGCGGGACCGGATGTCCGAGGTGACGGACGCGTTCCTGGCCGCCACCACCGGAGCCGGCGACGAACCGGTCGACGAGTCGGCCGCCGTACGGCTGCGCGCGGCCGAGAGCGGAGCGCTGGCCGCGGACGACACCCAGGCCGTCGCCGACGCCCTGCTGGAGCAGGCGCTGCGCCCGCTCGGCGCGGTGGCCGTGGCCATCTGGGCCGCGGGCTCCGACGGGTCGCTGACGCTGGCCGGCAGCGCCGGGTTCTCCCCGGCCGAGGCCGCGCGCTGGCGGTACGTGCCGCCGGACGTGGCGACGGTGGCGCGGCGCGGTCTGACCGAACGCGCGGGACAGTGGATCGGGTCCCTCGCGGAGACCGGGCTGCCCAGCATCGGCCGGCACCACCACCCGGACGGCGGCCGGGCCGCCCTGCCCGCGGGCACCGGGGGCCGCATCCACGGCGTGCTGGAGATCGCCTGGCCGGAGCCGCTGCCCGAGCTGCGGCCCCAGATCGTCCGCCAGGTGGAGGCCCTGGCCGAGCTGTGCGCCCACACGCTGGAGGCGTACACGCCGGCGCACGGCCCGGCCCAGGAGCCGCGGGTGCTGCCGGACGCCGCGGAGCTGATGGACCTGGCCGACGGGCTGCACGATCCCGCGCTGGTCCTGGTGCCGCACCTCGACGCCGCCGGGCACCTGGTGGACTTCCGCATCCAGCACGTCAACAGCCGCTTCCTGGACCCGGCCGGCCGGCCGCGCGCGATGGTGGGCGGCTCGCTGCTGCTGGAGGCCTACCCGATGGCGGCCGGGCAGAGCGAGCTGTTCCAGCAGGTGGAGCGCGTGTACGCCACCGGTGAGCCCTTCCGGGCCCGCCGGATGAACCTGACCGCCCTCGTCGACCAGGTCCCGCTGTCGGCGGTCGCGGACATCAGCATCAGCCGGCACGGCTCGGCCGTCCTGCTCATCTGGCGCATCGAGGACGAGACGGCGCGGCTGGCGAGTCTGCTCCAGCACGCCCAGCGCCTCGGCCGCATCGGCGGCTTCGAGGAGAACGTGCTGACCGGGGAGATCACCTGGAACGGGCAGCTGTTCGACCTGTACGGGCGTCCGCAGTCGAGTACCCCGGTGCCGCTGGAGGAGCTGCCGGCCCACGCCCATCCGGACGACGGCGTCACCATCCGCCGCTTCCTGCGCACCCTCCTGCACCACCGGCGGCCCGCGTCGGCGGCCTTCCGGCTGCAGCGGCCCGACGGGGTGACCCGGCACATCCGGGTCGTCGCCGAACCGGTCCTCGACACCGACGGCCGGCTGCTCGTGGTCCGCGGGGCCTACCAGGACATCTCGGCGCAGCACTGGACGGAGGTGGCGCTCGCCGCCACCCGCGACCAGCTGGCGCACACCGAGCAGCAGGCCAGCGAACGCAACCGGCTGGCCCTGCAGTTGCAGCACGCCATCATGCCGCCCACGCAGGACCCGCTGCGGGTTCCCGGCCTCCAGGTGGCCGTGCGCTACCGGCCCGCGGAGACCGAGCAGTTGGTCGGCGGCGACTGGTACGACGCCGTCGTCCTGCCGTCCGGGCTGGTGCTGCTGTGCGTGGGGGACGTGGCGGGCCACGGCATCGAGGCGGCGACGAGCATGGTGGTGCTGCGCAACGCGCTGCGCGGGCTGGCGGTGACCGGCGCGGGCCCAGGCCAGCTGCTGTCGTGGCTGAACATCGTGGCGCACCATCTGACGGGCGCGGTCACCGCCACGGCGGTGTGCGGCCTGTACGACCCGGACACGCGCACGTTCCGCTGGGCGCGGGCGGGCCACCTGCCGCCCGTCCTCGTGCGGGACGCGGACGCGGCTCCCCTGCCGCTGGCCAGGGGGATGCTGCTGGGCGCGGTGCCCGAGGCCGGGTACGAGGAGACCCAGGTCCAACTGGCCGCCGACGACACCCTGTTGATGTACACCGACGGCCTGATCGAGCGTCGCGACCGGTCGGTGGAGGAGTCCCTGACCCATCTGGTGACCACCGCGCGCACGGCGCCCACCACGCTGGACCAGCAGCTGGACCGGCTGCTCACGTACAGCAGGTCGGACACCGACGACGACACCTGCATCGTGGGCATCCGGGTCGGGTGAGGACGGCGGCCGGCGCGCCGCGGGCATGACCCGCGGATTACGGGGTAGGCGCGGGTGCGCGGTGAGACACGACCCGCGGGTGAGGGGGTACGGGACGGGCCTCGGGGTCCGGGACGGACCCGGCCTCCTCACGGCGCGGGTGCACGGTTCCGTGCGGGCGCGGGTGAGATTTTGATCACCGCGCGCCCCGCGGGACCGGCAGGTGTCGAATCCGCTTTCAGGGGTAGCCAGCCCTGGCCGTCAGCACTGTTGGAGGTACTCGTGCCCATTGCCCAGAACCCTCTGTCCGTCGAGGTGACGCTGCCCCGGGAGGATGTCGCGCTGTTCAAGGTGGAGGGGTACCTGGACGTCGACACCGCCACGGAGTTCCAGCACCATCTGGCGAACCAGCTCCACCACGGGCGACGGCACTTCCTGCTCGACCTGTCGGCGGTCCCCTTCATGGACTCGTCCGGCATGAACATCATCCTGCGCGTCTACCAGGAGGTCCGGGAACTGCCGGGGAGCGTGCACATCATCTCGCCCACCCCGGCCGTGCAGCGGATCCTGGACCTGACGGGCGTCAGCATCACCGTCCCCGTCTCGCGGAGCGCCGAGGAGGCCCTCGGACGCGTCGACGGGCAGCCCGCGGCCGTCCCGGAGCAGGAGGACGTCTGAGCAGCCCCCGTCGGCCGTCCGCCCCGCTCCCGGCCGCGGTTCCGCACCGGGCGGGCGTCCCACACCCCTCATACCGAACTGTTGTTCCCCCGCCGGACGTGCGTCACGACGGCCGCCGACCGCCCCGCCCCTCGACCGGATCACTTGCCCGGAGCGAGGTGTCGTACGAGATCGGGCGGTGGTTACAGTGGTCGCCCGGCAGGAGTCACGTCGCCGTTTCGTTGCCTCCAACGGTGCGGTTCGACGCAACGCGGATGAGGAGAGAAACAGGTGCCGGAGCACGTAGCGGACGGACAGCTCGCATCACCGACGACCGAGGTCAGGGATTTCCTGCGGCGTCGCCGGGAACAGGTCGCCCAGAGGTGGGCGGACGAGCCCCTGTTCCGCACCGTGTTCACCGTCTCGCGGGACGAGGCGGTGGAGGCGGGCAAGGCCGTGGTCGACGCGCTGGCCCAGGTGGCCGACGGGGGCCGGGTGGAGGATCCGGACGCGGCCGGGTTCAGCGTGGTGCGCGAGCAGCTGGCCCGGATGCAGGTGGCCCGCTCCCGCGCCGGCCTGACGGCGGCTCAGGTGTCCACCGAGCTGGACACCTTGCGGCCCCCCGTCGAGAACCTCCTCGTCGACGACCTCGCGGGCGCGCCGGCCGAGCACCTGCGGGCCTGCACGACCACGCTGACCGTCCTGCTGGGGACGCTGCGGGTGGTCGTCATGCAGACGGCGCTGAGCGAGGGGCAGGCCCTCATCGACCGGCAGCGGCTGCAGCTGATGGAGGTGGCCACGCCCGTCATCAAGCTGTGGGACGGCATCGTCGCCGTGCCGCTGATCGGGACGCTGGACAGCGCCCGCAGCCAGGTGGTGATGGAGACCCTGCTGGAGTCGATCGTCGAGCAGCACGCGCGGTTCGCGATCCTCGACATCACCGGCGTGCCGACGGTCGACTCGCTGGTCGCCCAGCACCTGATGAAGACGGTCGCCGCCGCCCGGCTGATGGGCGCGGAGTGCATCGTCTCCGGCATCCGTCCCGCGATCGCGCAGACCATCGTCCACCTCGGCCTGGACCTGGGCACGGTGATCACCCGCGCGGGCCTGGCCGACGCGCTGGCGTACGCCCTGCACGAGCTCGGCGCGGACATCGTCAACTCGGCGCCGGGCGATGCGGGGCAGCGGTGAACGACGCCTTCCCCCGGCCCACGGGGCACGTACCGGTCCTGCGGCTCGGCGACGTCCTCCTGATCACCCTCCAGGGCGACCTGTACGACAGCGCGGCACAGCAGCTGCAGCAGGACATCGCCGAGGCGATCTCGCGCAGCAGGGTCACCGGCGTGCTGATCGACCTCTCCGGCGTGGAGATCGTCGACTCCTTCCTCGGCCGCGTCCTGGCCGAGATCGCGGCGCAGGCCAAGCTGCTGGCCGCGGAGACGGTGGTGGCCGGCATGCGGCCCGCGGTCGCCATCACCCTGGTGGAACTGGGCCTGACGCTGCCGGGGCTGCGCACCGCGCTGAGCACCGAGGCGGCCATGGACCTGCTCACCCGGCCGGACCGGTCGTCCCGCTTCGGCGGCAGGCGCCAGGAGCGTCCGTGATGTACACCAGCGCGGGCGTCGAGGCCCGCCTGCCGATCCGCTCGGACATGGATCTGGTGTGGGTGCGACAGCATGTGCGGCAGGCGGCCGCACAGCTCGGCTTCGGCCTCGTGGACCAGACGAAGCTGGTCACCGCGGCCAGTGAGCTGGCCCGCAACACCCTCGTGCACGGCGGCGGCGGGCACATGGAGGCGGCGCACGTCACCCGGGGCGGGGCGCACGGCCTGCGGCTGACGTTCACCGACGAGGGGCCGGGCATCACGGACCTGGACCGCGCGCTCAGCGACGGCTACACCTCCGGCGACGGCCTGGGGATGGGGCTGGGGGGCGCGCGGCGCCTGGTGCACGACTTCACGATCGATTCCACTCCGGGGGCCGGCACCACCGTGTGCGTGACGTCGTGGACGGCCGTGCCGCCGCGTCCGCGCGAGGAGAGCTGATGCCGCGGGTGTGGGACGTCCCGGTGCACGACTCGACCCGGGTGCGCGACGCACGGGTGGCGGCGGAGCGCGCGGCGGCCCTGGCCGGGCTGGACGAGAGACGCACGGCGAGTGCCGCGCTGGTGGCGACCGAGCTCGCCACCAACCTCCTCAAGCACGCGGGGGGCGGTCAGGTCCTCATAGAGAACGTGGCCCCGCCCGTGCCCGCCGAGGGTCCGGGCGGGGCCCCGGTCGTGCAGATCGCCGCGATCGACCACGGCCCGGGCATCGCGGACGTGCCGGCGGCGCTGCGCGACGGGTTCTCCACGACCCGCTCGCTCGGCGCCGGCCTCGGTACCTGCCGGCGCCTCGCCGACGACTTCGGCCTGCACAGCCTCCCCGGCCGGGGCACGGTGGCGCTGGCCCGGATCGGCAACCCGCCGGGCGGCGGGGCCGGACCCGCGCGGCCGGCGGGCGGGGTGCGGGCCGGCGGGGTGAACATCCCGTACGGCGGGGCGGAGTACTCCGGTGACGCCTGGGCCTGGGTCCGCTCCGGCGACCGGCTGACGCTGATGCTGGCCGACGGCCTGGGCCACGGCCCCGAGGCGGCCCGTGCCTCGACGGCCGCGGTGGAGGCGCTGCGCGGCTCGGCCCATCTGCCGCCCGCCGAGGCGCTGCGGCGGCTGGACACGGCGCTGGGCGGCACCCGGGGGGCGGCCGTGGCCGTGGCCCAGGTCGACGTCCGCGCCGGACGGCTGCGCTTCGCCGGCGTGGGCAACGTGGGGGCGCGGCTGCGCGAGGGCGACCGGTGGCGTGCGCTGGTGTCACGGCCCGGCATCGTCGGCGTGCACCGGCACGCGTCGCTGCGCGAGGAGGAGGCGGTCTGGGCGGACGACCGGCTGCTGATCCTGCACAGCGACGGGCTGCCCAGCCGCTGGACGCCGCCGTCCGGCGCCGGTCCGGTGGCGGACGACCCGGCCGTGACGGCCGCCGTGACGATACGCGACGCCAGCAGTCCCGCCCGCCCGGTGCGGGACGACACCGCCGTCGCCGTGTTGACTCCGACCCCGCCGGACCGCCCATGAAGCGCACGTGGCAGATCTCCACCGTCACCGATGCGGCACGGGCCCGCATCGCCACCGCGCGCCTGGCCGCCGCGTACGGTGTGCCGCCCCTGGACCGCACCCGCCTGGCCGCCGCGCTCAGCGCGCACCTGCGCCAGTGCCTCACCAAGGGCGGCGTGTGGCGGCTCAGCCTGGCGGTGACCAGGGCGCCGGGCGAGGGGACGCTGCTGCACACCGTGGTGACCCCGTCGCACGACGCGGCCGCGGCCGGGGAGCCGCCGTGGCGGACGGCGGTCGCCTGTCCCGAGTCCGCCCGGGCGGACGGCGGCGACGGCGTGCCCGAGGACCCCGCCGTGCTCGCGGAGGCCCTGCTGGGCGCCGACGAGGACACGGCGCTGGTGCTGGAGAAGCTCACCGAGCAGGAGCAGCTGGTCGCCTTCCACCGGGAGGAGCTGCACCAGACCAACCAGGGCGTGCTCGCGCTGCACGCCGAGCTGGACGCCGCCGGGCGGGCCCAGCGGGAGGCGTTCGCCGCCGAGCGCAAGGCGCGCACCGAGGCGGAGAACGCCCGCCGCAGGCTGACCTTCCTCGCGGACGCGAGCGCGGTGCTGACGGCGTCGCTCAACCACGACGAGATCGTGCGCCGGCTCCCCGATCTGCTGGTGCCGGAATACGCCCGCAGCGTCGACGTGTGGCTGTTCGACCACGACGACCAGCAGCGGCAGACGCCGCATCCGGCCGCCGCCGTGGTCGCCGCGCGCACCGGCCGGCCGCAGTACGCCGCCGACCACCCCGGCGGCCTACCCGGCGTCGACGACCAGCCGCCCTCGGCGCTGGAGCCCGGCCGGCCGCTGCTGTGCATCCCGCTGCCGACCCGGCGGGCGCCGCTGGGCGTGCTGACCCTGTCGCCGCCCGGTGAGCGCTGGGACCCGGACGACGCCGTGATGCTGATCGAGCTGACCCGGCGGGCCAGCATCGCGATCGACAACGCCCGGCGCTTCGAGCACAACCGCGACATCGCCGAGACGCTGCAGCGCGCCCTGCTGACGGACCTGCCCGCGCCCCCCGGTCTGAGTCTCGCGGCGCGCTACCTGCCGGCCACCCACGGGCTGAACATCGGCGGTGACTGGTACGACGCCTTCCGCCAGCCCGACGGGAGCCTGATCGCCGTGGTCGGCGACGTCACCGGGCACGGGCTGCACGCGGCCGTCATGATGAGCCAGCTGCGCACCGCGCTGCGCGCCTACGCGGTCGACGGCGGCAGCCCCGGCCGGCTGCTGACCCGGCTGCACATGTTCCTGCACCACCTGCAGCCCGACCTGTACGCCACCGCGGTCATCGCCCGCTTCCACCCCGACGACCCGACACTGACCTGGGCCGCCGCCGGCCATCCGCCGCCGGTGCTGCGCACCGCCGACGGGCGGGTGACCACCCTGGACGCCAAGCCGGGCGCGATGCTCGGCATCCCGCTGCGGCAGGAGATCGACGACCACACCGTGCGCCTGACGCCCGGTTCGACGCTGGCGCTGTACACGGACGGGCTGGTCGAGCGGCGTGCCCGGGGGATAGACCCGGGCATCGAGCGCCTGGCGGCGGCGCTCGGGGCGTTCCGCTCCGCGGAGCTGGACGCGGATCTGGAGGGTTCGGCGGACCGGCTCCTCGATCCGCTGCTGAGCGACTCCGAGCGCGACGACGACGTGTGTCTGCTGCTGTGCCACCTCGACGGCGCGGGGTGACCGCCCGCCGCTGCTCCCCCGTCGCCGGAAGGACGGCGTCCGGTGCGCCGGGGCGGAGGACGCGGATCCGGCCGGGCGCGTGCTCCTCCCCCGGACGGGGCGACCGGCCCGTCGCCGGCGTACGGGCCGGGGACGGCGCGGGGCCGTTCACCTGAATGCGCTCCGGTCCCCGCGCCGGGCAGGCGCCTCGGCCTCCGGGACCAGGCCTTTCGGCCGTCAGGACGGCGCGGCACGGCGCCCGCCGCCCCCTCCGCCGGTGCGCCGCTGCCCCGGCGCGGGCATGGTGGTTGTCGACGCGTTCGTCTCCCCGCCGCTCCCGGCTGGCGCGACGGCCGGCGACACGATGGGATCGATGAGGTGCGAAGCCGCGATCCAGGGGCAGGCGAAAGGCGTTCGAGTCGGACCGCCTGGAGCCGCAGAAAGGGATGAACACCGTGACACGACCCAGGATCCTGGTGGTTGGCGCAGGTTTCGCCGGGGTGGAGTGCGTCCGCCGCCTGGAACGGAAGCTCTCCCCCGACGAGGCCGACGTCACGCTGGTGACGCCGTTCGCCTACCAGCTCTATCTGCCGCTGCTGCCCCAGGTCGCCTCCGGGGTGCTGACGCCCCAGTCCATCGCCGTGTCCCTGCGCCGCAGCAGGAGGTACCGCACCCGGATCATCCCGGGCGGAGCGATCGGCGTGGACCTGAAGTCGAAGGTCTGCGTCATCCGTACCATCACCGACCGGATCCTCGACGAACCGTACGACTACATCGTGCTGGCCCCCGGCAGCATCACCCGGACCTTCGACATCCCCGGGCTCACGGACCACGCGTTCGGTATGAAGACGCTCGCCGAGGCCGCCTACATCCGCGACCACGTCATCGCCCAGCTCGACCTCGCCGACGCCAGCCAGGACCCGGCCGAGCGGGCCTCGCGGCTGCAGTTCGTGGTGGTCGGCGGCGGGTACGCGGGCACCGAGACCGCCGCGTGCCTGCAGCGCCTGACGCACGCCGCCGTCAAGCGCTACCCCCGCCTGGACCCGGGCCTGATCAAGTGGCACCTGATCGACATCGCGCCCAAGCTGATGCCCGAGCTGGGCGAGAAGCTCGGGCGCAGCGCGCAGGAGATCCTGCGCCGGCGCGGCATCGAGGTCTCCCTGGGCGTCTCCATCGCCAAGGCCGGTCCGGAGGAGGTCACCTTCACCGACGGGCGGGTGATCCCCACCCGCACGCTGATCTGGACCGCGGGCGTGGTGGCGAGCCCGCTGATCGCCACCCTCGACGCGGAGACCGTCAAGGGGCGGCTCGCGGTCACCGCCGAGATGTGCCTGCCCGGCCACGACGGGGTGTTCGCGCTCGGCGACTCGGCCGCGGTGCCCGACCTGGCCAAGGGCCAGGAGGGTGCCGTCTGCCCGCCCACCGCCCAGCACGCCATGCGGCAGGGCCGGCACGTCGCCGACAACGTCATCGCGACGCTGCGCGGCCAGGCGATGCGGCCGTACGTCCACAAGGACCTCGGGCTCGTCGTCGACCTCGGCGGCAGGGACGCGGTCTCCAAGCCGCTGGGCGTGGAGCTGCGGGGCCTGCCCGCCCAGGCCGTCGCCCGCGGCTACCACTGGTCGGCGCTGCGCACCAACGTCGCCAAGACGCGCGTGATGACGAACTGGCTGCTCAACGCGGTCGCCGGCGACGACTTCGTGCGCACCGGCTTCCAGGCCCGCAAGCCCGCCAAGCTGAAGGACTTCGAGTACACCGACGCGTACCTGGCGCCGGAACAGGTGCGGGCGCACGTCGCGGGGACCGCGCGGCTGGACCGGTGACCCGTCCGGAGGAGCCGGGTCCCGGCATGATCCGCCGGGACACGGACCTCGGCCTGTCGTGACGTGGAACGGGAGAGAGTACAGCGGCGTGAGGGCAGCGGGACGCTCGGTGCGGACGCGACTGCGGGACCGCGTGGCGGCGTCCGACCCCGGGCTGATGCGGCTGACGGCCGGGCTGCGCACGGTGGGCGCCATCGCCCTGGCGCTGGCCGTGCTCGGCCTGCTGGGGGCGGACGTCACCCATCTGGTGACGGGGGCGATGGCGGCGATGGCGGCCACCTTCGCCATCCGGGAGAAGCAGCGCCGCCGGCAGGCCGTCACGCTGGCCGTCGGCCTGCCGGTGGCGCTGGCCATGGTGGCGCTGGCCGCGCTGCTGCACACCCGGATCGTGCTCGGCGACGTCTTCTTCGTCGTCCTCATCTTCTGCGCCGTCTACGGCCGCCGGTTCGGCGACCGCGGCACCGCGCTGGGGCTCATCGCCTTCCAGGTCTACTTCCTGTCGCTGTTCGTCGGCGCGACCGTGCCCGAGCTGCCCGAGCTGTGCGGTGTGATCGCCGTGGCGTTCCTGTGCAGTGCCGTGGTGCGGTTCGCGGTGGTGCCGGCGACGCCCGCCGGCGTCCTCCAGCGGCTGCGGGAGGCCTTCCGCGCCCGTCTGGCCCAGCTGGTCTCGGCGCAGATCGAGCTGCTCGACGCCGGGCCCGAGGACGTCGACAAGGCCCTGGAGGCCGTCCGGGAGGGCACCGCGCGGCTGCACGAGACGGCTCTGATGATCCAGGCCCGGCTGGAGGAGGGCACCCCGGACGAGGCCGCGGCGCGGCTGGTGCAGCGCCGTGTCGCGGACGCCGAGATCGCCGCCGAACGGCTGGGGCTGCTCCTGCTGTCCGCGCGCAGCGCCGAGCGGGCGGACACCCTCACCCTGCACCTGCCGGGCGCGCCCGTCCCCTCGATGGGCCGGCTGCCCGGGCCGGACGAGGCCGTCGCCACCCTGCGCCGTGATCTCCAGGCGCTGCGCACGCTCGTCGAGCGGACCGGGGACGAGGTGACGGGGACCGCGGTGGCCCATGTGCGCAACCGGCTCCTCGGGTACCGGGACGAGGAGCGCCTGCCGGCCGCGTCCCCGGCCGTGCAGGACGTCTTCCGGGGCGTCGGCGAGGCCGCCCGCGCCGTCCTGGGGCTGCGGCTCGCCCTGGGCGGGCCGCAGGACGAGTCGGACGACACCCCCGCCACCGCCCGGTCCCGGGAGGAGCTGGACGCCGAGGACGCGGCCATCGACGCCGGCGAGCAGGACGGGGACGAGGAGCGGCCGACCGGGCTGCGCCGGCCCACCACGCGCGCCGCGATCCAGGTCACGGTGGGCTCGTCGCTCGCCATCGTCGGCGGTGAGTTCCTGTCCAGCCAGCGCTGGTACTGGGCGGTGCTCACCTGCTGGATCGTGTTCATCAACACCGCCTCCACCGGCGAGATCCTCGTCAAGGGCTACCGGCGGCTGCTGGGCACGGTGCTCGGGGTCGCGGCGGGCCTGGTGCTGGCCGGGCTGGTCGGGCACCACACGTGGACGGCGTTCGCGCTGGTGCTGCTGTTCGTCTTCGCGATGTTCTACACCGCGCCGCTGTCCTACACCCTGATGTCCTTCTTCGTCACCGCGGCGCTGGGGCTGCTGTACATGCTGCTGCACACCTACAGCCCGTCGGTGCTGGTGCTGCGGGTGGAGGAGACGGCGCTCGGCGCGCTCTGCGGGATCGTGGCCGCCGCGCTGGTGCTGCCGGTGCGGACCGACCGGCGCACCGACGAGCTCCTGGTCACGGTGCTCCAGCGGCTCTGCGACGTCACCGAGAGCGCCGTCGGCCAGCTCAGCGGCGGGCCCGCGGCGGACCTCCTCGACCAGGCCCGCGACCTGGACCAGGCCCTGGGCGACCTGCGGGCGGCCACCCAGCCGCTCACCCACCCGATCACGCCGCTGCGGGCCCGGCGGGACACCGCCCGGTACGTGGTCGCGCTGCTGGAGACCTGCGCCTATCACGCGCGCTCCCTGGCCGCGACCGCGGAGCTGCTGCCCACCCATCCCTCGATCGCGGCGGACCCGCGGCTGCGCGGCGCGATGCGGCGCACCGTGCGCAACATCGAGGCGATCGCCGGGCGCGTCGCGGGCGAGCGGCCCGACGCCGCGATCGAGACCGGGCCGAGCATCGCCTCGCTCCTGGAGCCCGGCACCGCGGGCGGCCCGCGCTACGGCCGGATCACCGGCCGTGTGCTGCGGCATCTGGAGCGCCTGGACGAGGCGGTGACCGGCCTCGGCCGCCCGCTGGGCGTGCCCCTCGCCGCGCCGAAGCGGTGAGGGGTCCCCCACCACGGCGGCCCGGGCCCGGGTCAGAAGTCGGTGGGCAGTCCGCTGGCCTCGGCTATGCCGCGCAGCTCCTCGTTCTGGCGGTGCCGTTCCCTCAGGTAGTCGGCGATCTCGCCGAGACGGGCCGGGTCGCTCGCGGTGGCCGCGTCGGTGACCACCCGGACCGGCCCGCTGTCGTCGATGTGGATCTCGATGACCTCGTTGTCCAGCCGGCCGGTGACGGCGGTGGCGATGACCAGGGCGGCCTCGTCCCGGATCTCCTGGGGCAGCTCCGCGGCGTCCTCGCCGTCCAGCGCGAAGTCGAGGGTGGGCAGCCGCTCCTCGTCGATCGCCCGCAGAACCGGTTCCACCACGCTGAGCAGGCGGTGGAAGTCCTCCGTGTCCATCCGGAGGCGCAGCAGGTCGAGATAGACGTCCACGGGACGTCCGTCCGGCGGAATCTCGGATTCGTTCATCCCGTCCGTGTTCCCTGTGCGGCGCTCGTCAGACCCGCCGCCAGCGGGCCATCGCGAAGGAGAACACGCCGAACAGCACCAGCCCGGCCGCGACGCACACCAGCAGCCACGGGCCGAGCGGGGTGCCGGCGAAGGAGCGCAGCGTGTCGTCGAGCCCCTTGGCCTCGTCGGGCCGGTAGGCGACCGCGGCCCGTACGGCGAAGACTCCGGCCGCCACGAACACCAGGCCGCGCGCCACGCCGCCGGCCACGCCCGTCACGTCCACCAGCCGCCGGACCCAGGGCCGCAGCTGTCCGAGCTTCAGCTTGTCGTGGTACTTGCGGCGTAGGGCCTGGACGCCGATCCCCACCCCGACGGCGACGATCGCCACCCCGGCGGCGCCCACCAGCCAGCGCCCCGCGGGCACCTCCATCACCCGGGCGGTGACGTCCCGGGACTGCTGGTCGCTCGACCCGCTCCCGCCGCCCGGGCTCGCCGCGAAGGCCAGCACCGAATAGGCGACGAACGAGTAGAACACGCACCGGGCGGCCGCCAGCAGCCGCTTCCTCGCCGTACGGCCGTTGCGTCCCACGGAGCCGAAGAGCGCCTCCGACAGCCGCCACAGGGCCATGCCGACGAGTCCGACGCCCAGCGCCCACAGCAGGACGGAGCCGAACGGCCGGTCCGACAGTTCGGCCAGGGCGCCGCCGCGGTCCGCCTGCCGGCGTCCGTCGCCGAAGGCGATCTGCAGCGCCAGCATCCCCACCAGCAGATAGATCACGCCGCGCGCGGTGAAGCCGGCCCGTGCGGCGCCCTCGACCGCCGATCCCCTCGCCGCCCGGCGCGCCCGCGCCCGGCCGCTCCGTACCAGGACATCCGTGTTCATGTCGACCTCCCGGAGTGCGGATGCCCCGGCTTCCCCGGCGCACACGCACGGCGCGTCGCCGGTCATCCGGGGCGACTCCGGCCGGCCGGTACGGCCGGGAACGCGCGGCGCGCCGGGGCGCGGCACGGCGGTGCGCCGCGCCGTCCGGGCGTACGGGCGCACCGGGGCGCGGCATGGCTACGGGTACGCCGGGGCACCGCCGGCCGCGCGGCGGCGGACTCGCGGCGGGCCTCCCGAGGGCCTTCAGCCGTCGCCCGCCCGCCGTGCGGGCGGGCCCGTGGACCGGGCGGGCGGCGTGGTCCGGGGCCCGCCCCGGGCGCTGCCGGCCGCCCCCGGATCGTGGACATGTGTCACTCCCGTGTGTCGTCCGGGGCGGCCGGCGGCCCGGCCGGCACGTCACTCGGGCACGGGGACCGGTCCGGCCGCCGTGCCTCCCGGGCGCGGGACCGGCCCGGCGGGGGCGTCCGGCGCGTCGGCGGCGGACACCGTCCCGTACTCGTCGACGAGCCTGCGCAGCACGGCGGGACGGGGCTTCGGCATCTGCCGGCCGTCCTCCCTCAGCTCGCCGCGGATCCGCCCGGGCCCCGGCGGGTCGCCCGCTGGCCCAGCACCTCGTCGCGCACGCGGGCGCAGCTGCGGCTGATGAGCCGGGAGACGTGCATCTGGGAGATGCCCAGCCGGTCGGCGATACGGCTCTGCGTCATGTCCTCGAAGAAACGCATGTAGAGAATGGCGCGCTCGCGCTCGGGCAGGCGGCGCAGGCCTTCCTTGGCGGACTCCCGGTCGATCACGACGTCGTACGAGGAGTCCGCCGCGCCGAGGGTGTCCGCGAGGCTGTAGCCGTCGTCGCCGGCCGACAGCTCGGCGTCCAGCGACAGGGTGCTGAAGCTCTCCAGGGCCTCCATCCCGGCGCTGACCTCCTCCTCGGTCAGCCCGGTGTGCGCGGCGATGTCGGCCACGGACGGTTCGGGACTGCCCGGGTTCTGGGTGAGTTCGCGCCGCGCCACCCGTACCTTGTTGCGCAGCTCCTGCACCCGGCGCGGCACCCGCAGGGCCCACATGCGGTCGCGGAAGTGCCGCTTGATCTCGCCGGTGATGGTCGGCACGGCGTAGCTCTCGAAGGCGCCCCGCTCCGGGTCGAAGCGGTCGATGGCCTTCACCAGGCCGAGGGCCGCCACCTGGCGCAGGTCCTCGACGGACTCTCCGCGGTCGCGGAACCGGCCGGCGATCCGATGGGCCATGGGCAGCCAGGCCGTGACGAGCTCGTCGCGCACGGCGTCACGCTCGGGCCCCTCCTCCAGGGTCGCCAGCTTGGCGAAGAGGGCCGCGGTGTCGGGGGCGTCCTCGTGGCGTCGGCGGGCGGACGGGGTGGGCGTCTCGGACGTGCCGGAATCTGTCGGCGTTTCGATCAGCATGCGGAATCGCTCCTGAACGGTCGTTTCAGGGACTGCCGCGGGAAGGTCGCTGTCCGGTGCGCCGAAAGGGGCCCGGAGCAGCCGTACCGCTCCCGCTGGGCGCGCCTCCGGTCCGAAGCACGAAACTGCGTCTGCCCTGGCCCTTGGGGAACAAACTCCGCTTTCGCGAAATCCGTCAGGACAGGGGCACTACGACCGTGATGCACTTGCCGCCCGACGGCAAGTCCGACACCCTGACGTCACGCGCGAGCCGGCACACGATGGGCCAGCCGCGCCCGCCGACCCGCCGGCGCCCCTGCGGATCGGTCGGCGGCACCACCACGGGCAGTTCGTCGCTGCGGTCGCTCACCGAGACGCGCAGGCCCGGGCCGACGAGGTCGACCTGGAAGTCCGTGACGCCGCCGCCGTGCAGCATCGCGTTGGTGGTCAGCTCCGAGGCGACGAGCAGGGCGTCCGACAGTGCGTCGGCGTCACAGGGGGTGTGGGTGGTCCGGCAGCGTTCGGCGACCGCGCGTTCCACCGCCTGGCGCGCCTCGGCGGGCTTGCACGGTCGCGGCTGCCGGGCCCGGTCGGCGCTGGTCCGCCCGGTGGCGAAGTCCGTCGTGTGCTTGTCGCACATCCGTCAGCTCCCTGGGTGCAGAAGTGATCCGGATCCGTGCCGCATCCGCGGCGGTCGCGTACTCGCCCTGGTCCGCCGGGGCACGGTGGGGGCCGCCGTCGCAAAGCGGATTTCGCGGGTCCCTTCTTCCGGCTCACCTCTCCCCGGGGGGCCAAACCTCCCGCTCTTCCCGCGGCGCGGGTCGTCGGGCGCGGTGGTGCGGGTATGCGCAGTGCATGACCGATGTGGTGGACTCCGACGAACTGCTGCGGCGGATGCGGCGCGCCAGGGACCGTGCGATGCGGGAGGAGCGGGCGTGGCGGGCACGCGGCGAGGAACTGAGGCGGACGGATCCGGACGCGGCCCGCGAGGCCGCGGTGCGCACGACGGCGTACGAGGTGGTCCTGCGGGTGCTGGACGAGATCCTGACCCCGGGACGGCACCCGGACGCCGACGGCACCTGACGGGCCGGGCCGCGGGCGGAAGGAGCCTGCGGGGCGGTGACGAGCGGGAACCGCCGGGAAGACGCCGTGACCCGGGCCGCCGAAGGGGCGCCGACGGCCGGACGGCCGGGGCCGTGCCGATCGGCCGGGTGGCCGGTACGCGTTGATTGGCGGAGCCGGGGCCGGGCATCCGGAGCCTCATGGCAGCCGATCACACGCAAGCACCGGTTCTCCAAGCTCTGGCCGAGTACCGCGGCAAGGGGCGATTGTCCTTCACGCCGCCCGGGCACAAGCAGGCCCGCGGCGCCGACCCGGCGGTGCGGGAGGTACTCGGCGACGCCGTGTTCCTGGGCGACGTACTGGCCTCGGGCGGGCTCGACGACCGGCTCAAGCGCGGCCGGGTGCTGGAACGCGCCCAGGAGCTGATGGCCGACGCCGTGCACGCCGACCACACCTTCTTCTCCACGTGCGGCAGCTCCCTGTCCGTGAAGGCGGCGATGCTGGCCGTCGCCGGGCCGCACGAGAAATTGCTGGTCGGCCGGGACGCCCACAAGTCCGTCGTGTCCGGCCTGATCCTGTCCGGCATCGAACCCGTCTGGGTCGAGCCGCGGTGGGACGCCGAGCGGCACCTCGCCCACCCCCCGTCCGCCGCGGAGTACGAGGCGGCGTTCGCCGCGCACCCCGACGCCAGGGGCGCCCTGATCACCAGCCCCACCCCGTACGGCACCTGCGCGGACCTGCGGGCCGTCGCCGAGGTCTGCCACCGGCGCTCGGTACCGCTGATCGTGGACGAGGCGTGGGGCGCCCACCTGCCCTTCCACCCCGATCTGCCGTCCTGGGCGATGGACGCGGGCGCCGACATCTGCGTCACCAGCATCCACAAGATGGGCAGCGGACTGGAGCAGGGCTCCGTCTTCCACCTCCAGGGCGATCTGGTCCCGCCGGAGCTGCTGGGCATGCGCGCGGACCTGCTGAGCACCACCAGCCCGTCGGTGCTGATCTACGCCGGCCTCGACGGCTGGCGCCGGCAGATGGCCCTGCGGGGCGAGGAACTCCTCGGCGCCACGCTGGAGCTCGCGGCCGGCGTGCGCGCGGCCGTCGAGCAGATCGACGGCATGCACGTCAACGACCGCTCCGACTTCTGCGGGCCGCGCCTGGCCGACGACTTCGACCCGCTGCCCGTCGTGATCGACATCACCGGGCTCGGCATCACCGGCTTCCAGGCCTCGGACTGGCTGCGCGAGCACCGGGGCATCGACGCCCACCTGACCGACCACCGCCGCATCGGCGCGCAGATCACCTACGGCGACGACGAGGAGACCACCGGCGAGCTGCTCGCCGCCCTCAAGGACCTCGCGGGGGCCGCCGCAGACCTGGGACCGGCTCCGCGCGTGGCGGTGCCGTCCCCGGACGAGCTGAGGACGGAGCAGGTGCGGCTGCCGCGGGACGCGTTCTTCGGGCCGACCGAGAACGTGCCGGTGAGCCGGGCGGCCGGCCGGATCGCGGCCGAGATGATCACGCCGTACCCGCCCGGCATCCCGGCCGTCCTGCCCGGGGAGCTGCTCACCCGGCCCGTCGTGGAGTACCTGCGCACCGGGCTCGCCGCCGGCATGTACCTGCCCGATCCCAGCGACCCGGAGCTGAACACGATCCGGGTCCTGGCCGAGGGCGCCTGACGGCGAAACGTGAAACAGGTCACTTAACCTGCTTTCCGGTTCGCGGAACTCCCCCGGGTGGTTTACCGTTCATCCACGTGGTGACGGGGTCGACCGATCCGGCCCCCGTACGCCCCCTTTGCCGCCCTGGCTGGTTTCCCCCGTCCAGCCAGGGCTTTCTCCTGTCCGGCGGTGTGCCGCGTGCACCCGGCCGCGCCACCGGTGCCCGGCCGGGTGCGGATGTGCCGTCCGCCGAGGTGCTCGCGGCGTCGGCAGCGGCTGAAATGGGCGTAGGGAAAGCACCCGGAAGCCAGTCGCCGGCGAGGAGCCGCGCCATGACCAAAGCGATCAAGCTGCTGACCGCCCTTCCGCCGCCGCAGCGCGCACGCCTGATGGAGCTCGCCCGGGAGGTCTCCTTCCCCGAGGACACCCGGATCTTCGAGACGGGAGGCACGGCCGACCGCTTCTGGGTCATCCGCTCCGGCGCGGTCTCCCTCGACCAGCGGGTGTCCTCGCTGCAGCGGATCACGGTCGCCGGCCTCGGCGCGGGCGATCTGCTCGGCTGGTCCTGGCTGTTCCCGCCGTACCGGTGGGACTTCGGCGCCGAGGCGTTCAGCCCGGTGCGTGCCTACGAGTTCGACGCGGCGGCGGTGCTCGCGCTGTGCGAGGAGGACCCGCGGCTGGGCCTGACACTGGTGCGCTCGGTCGCCGAGATCCTCGCGCACCGGCTGGAGACGACCCGGGGCCAGCTGCTGGAGCAGTACACGCTCCCCCGGCGGGGCGCGCTGTAGACGTCAGACGCGGTAGCGGCGCAGCGCCGGCACCGCGAGGGCCAGGACCAGCATCACGGCGACGACGAGCAGGCCGCCGCCCGCGGTGGCCGTCCGGGCGCCGAAGGCGGAGCCCGCGGTGCCGTGCAGCACGTCGGCCAGGCGCGGGCCGCCCGCGACGACGACCGTGAAGACGCCCTGCATACGGCCGCGCATCTCGTCGGTCGCGGCGGACAGCAGGATCGCCCCGCGGAAGACCATCGAGACCATGTCGGCGACCCCGGCGACGGCCAGGAACGCCACCGCGAGCCACAGGCTGCCGCTCAGCCCGAAGCCGGTGATGGCGGCGCCCCAGACGACGACCGCGCCGATGACCATCCAGCCGTGCCGGCGGGCCCGGGAGAACGTGCCGGAGAACAGGCCGCCGGCCACCGCTCCGAGGGGGATCGCCGCGAACAGCAGGCCGAGCGCGAGCCCCTCGCCGTACGACCCGTAGGTCTCCGCGGCGAGCTGCGGGAACAGGGCCCGGGGCATGCCGAGGACCATGGCGACGATGTCGGCGAGGAAGGACAGCAGCAGCACCGTGTGCCCGGCGATGTAGCGGAACCCGGCCACGATCTCGCGTATCCCGGCGCGGCGCGCCGCCGGGCCGGCCAGGGGCGGCAGGGCGGGCAGCCGGTGGACCGCCCAGACGGTGACGCACAGGGCGAGGGCGTCGATGAGGTACAGCTCGGGCAGGCCGACGACCGGGATGAGGGCGCCCGCGAGCAGCGGGCCGGCGACCTGGCCGGTCTGCATGACGGTGGAGCCGAGGGCGTTCGCGGCGGGCAGCTCGTCCTCGGGCACCAGCCGGGCGATGGAGGCGTTGCGGGCGGGCGCGTTCAGCCCCCAGAAGGCCTGCTGCAGCGCGAGCAGGACCATCAGCGCGGCCACCGACTCCAGCCCGGTCACGGCCTGCAGCCAGAACAGCAGCGAGGTGACGGCGATGCCGCTGTTGGTGATCAGCAGCAGCTTGCGGCGGTCCATGCTGTCGGCGACCGCCCCGCCCCACAGCGCGAACACGATCAGGGGCAGCAGGCCGGCGAGGCCGGCGGCGCCGACCCACGCGGAGGAGCCCGTGATGTCGTAGATCTGCTTGGGCACGGCGACGGCGGTCAGCTGGCTGCCGACGGCCGTGACGACGGTCGACGCCCACAGCCGCCGGTAGGCCGGGCGGCGCAGGGGGCGGGTGTCCATCGCCCACCGGCGCCATCCGCGGCGGGCCGGTCCGGGCTCGTCCGCACGCGTCGGCCCCGGTTCCGGGGCCGACGCGTGCGGTTCGGTGCTGCTCTCTCTGGCGTTCACGGGTTTCCTGGTTGGTCGGTACATCCTTCGGGCCGGGGTTCACTATCGCAGCACCGGCCGAGCGTCCCGGATCCGCGGGCGCCGTCACGCGGGAGCCGGCGGGCGGGGCCCGGCGGGCCCCGCTCAGCTCCCGGCGATGAGCGTGACGCCGAGGACGACCATGGTGGCGGCGACCAGGCCGTCCAGGACCCGCCAGGCCGCGGGCCTGGCCAGGAAACGGCCGAGGAAGCGGGCGCCGAAGCCGAGCGCGGCGAACCAGCACAGACTGGCGAGCGTGGCGCCCAGGCCGAACGTCCAGCGCAGCGGGCCGCGGTCGGCGGCGACGGAGCCCAGCAGGAACACGGTGTCGAGGTAGACGTGCGGGTTGAGCCACGTCAGCGCCAGGCAGGTGAGCACCGCCCGCCGGCGCGAGCCCACGGCCTCGCCGTCCGTCCGCAGGGCGCCGCCGTCCGGCCGCACCACCCGCCGGGCGGCGAGGGCTCCGTAGCCGAGCAGGAACGCGCCGCCGATCCAGCCGACCACCGTCAGCGCGTCCGGCCAGGCGACCACCACGGCGCCGACCCCGGCGACGCCGAGGGCGATGAGGACGGCGTCGGACAGGGCGCAGATGCCGACGACGGCGAGAACCGCGTCGCGGCGGATCCCCTGGCGCAGGACGAAGGCGTTCTGGGCGCCGATGGCGACGATGAGCGAGAGGCCGGTGCCGAACCCGGCGGCCGCGGCGGACAGGGCGCTGGTCATGCCCTCGACGCTAGGCGGCCGATCACCGTGCGTACAGCTAAAGATTCTTACGTATCCTCAGCGTTCGTGAAGAACAGGACGACGGGCCGGGCGAGCGGCCCCGCGGACGGGCCGGCGGACCTCCCCCTGGACCAGGTGCGGACCCTGCTGGCCGTGGTGGACGAGGGCACGTTCGACGCGGCCGCCGCCGCGCTGCATCTGACGCCGTCGGCGGTCAGCCAGCGGGTGAAGGCGCTGGAGCAGCGCACGGGCCGGGTGCTGCTGCTGCGCACCAAACCGGTGCGGGCGACGGAGTCGGGCGAGGTGCTGGTGCGGCTCGCCCGCCAGGTGGCGCAGCTGGAGCGGGACGCGTACGCCGAGCTGGGACTGACCGCGGCCGGGGAGGCGACCCGGGTGCCGGTGGCGGTGAACGCGGACTCGCTGGCGACCTGGTTCCTCGCCGCGCTCACCCGGGTGCCCGAGGAGCTGCGGCTCTTCTTCGAACTGCGCTGCGAGGACGAGGACCACACGGCGGCGCTGCTGCGGGGCGGCCTGGTGACGGCCGCGGTGACCTCGTCGTCCGATCCCGTGCCGGGCTGCTCCGTGCGGGCCCTCGGCCGGATGCGGTACCTGCCGGTGGCGAGCGGGGAGTTCGCCGCACGGCATCTGACCGGCGACCTGCGGGACGCGCTCGCTGTGGCGCCCGTGGTGACCTTCGACCGGCGGGACGACCTCCAGGACGGGTTCGTCCGCGGTCTCGGGAACGAGGCCGGCGCCTCGCGGACCGGGCGGCACTTCGTGCCGTCGTCGGAGGCGTTCGCCGAGGCCGTGGCCGCCGGCCTGGGATGGGGCCTGGTGCCCGAGGCGCAGGCCGGTCCCCTGCTGCGGGCCGGCCGGCTCGTGCACCTCGCCCCGGGGCGCGCGGTCGACGTACCGCTGTACTGGCAGCAGTGGCGGCTGGACTTCCCCGCGCTGGCGACGGTGACCGAGGCCGTGCTGACGGCTGCCGCCGGGGCGCTGCGGAGCTGAGGCCCTTCCGGCGGATCCCCGCGGCGCCTCCCCGCCCGGCGCACTCGCCCCGGGCGGGCCCCCGCCCCGCGCGCCGCGCCGGCCGGGGGCCCGAGCACGCTCCGCACCCGCGTGCGAGCAGCACGCGCGACACGGGGCTTCCGGCCGGCGCGCCGGGAGCACGCACCGGACGCCACGCCCCCGGCGGGCGGATCCCGCACGCCGGGACGCGCTGTCCCGGTCCGTCACGGAATCCTCGCATCACCGCTGTTTCACCCCGCACCGGCCGGTGACCCGGAGACGAGCAACGCATCGACGAGGGCACGAACGACTTCGATCGCAGGTGACTTTGATGGACAACTGGCGAAACCATGCCGCGTGCCGCCACGAGGATCCCGAACTCTTCTTCCCGATCGGCACCTCCGGCCCGGCCCTGTTGCAGACCGAGCAGGCGAAGGCGGTCTGCCGGCGCTGTCCCGTCCGGGAACCGTGCCTGCAGTGGGCGCTCGACACGGACCAGTCCATCGGTGTCTGGGGAGGGACGAGCGAGACCGAGCGCCGGGCGATCAAGCGGCGCGCGGCCGCGCGCAGGCGGGCCGGATGAGGCCCGCACGGCGGAGCCCCGGACCCCGCGAGGGGGTCCGGGGCTCCGCCGTGCGGACACCGGGGGCTCAGCGGCCGGTGCGGCGCAGCGGGCCCCAGGGGCGCTCCTGCCGTTCCACCTCGGTCCGCGCCTCCTCGATGACCCCGGAGTCGATCCAGCACAGCGGCCGGGCGTCGGCGACCAGCGGCTCGTTGTCGGGGCCGCGGCCCGTCTCCCGGCCGGACAGGACCCAGGGCCGTACGCCGGGGCCCTTCTCGTGCGGCAGATGCGCGTAGTCGTGCAGCCGACGGGCCACCCACACCTGCACGGGCCGGTCCCGCCACCAGTCCTCCACGTCGAGCGGGTTGGCGGACAGTCCCGGCATCGGCGCGCCCGTGAGGTCGTCGGTGCTGGACACGTCGGCGAGGTCGGTCCCGGGGCCGCGCGACCAGCGGACGTACAGCCCCCGGTGCTTCTCGACCAGGGCGGTGAGTTCCGCGAGTGTCCGCACGACCGGCAGGTCGTCCGATGCGCTCATGTCGTGGCCTCCCTCGTCGCCGTCAGGCGGACGGAGTACCCGCACGGACGGGGAGAGAACCGGACGCCGGGCTTCCCCTTCCGTCGCCTCCCCGGCCGTGACGCCGGTGGCGCGGGCTCCGCGGGCGGCGGCGCCGGCCCGGCGGTACGCTCGCGGCATCGTCCACCGCCCCGGGAGGCCCGGCCGTGAGCGTACGCGTCCGCCGTGTGTACGAACCGCCCGAACCGGACGACGGCGTGCGTGTCCTGGTGGACCGGCTGTGGCCGCGCGGCCTCGCCAAGGACGCGGCGCACGTCGACGAGTGGCCCAGGGCGCTCGCCCCGTCGACCGGACTGCGCCGCTGGTACCACGCGGGCGGGGGCTCGCACGAGGAGTTCCGCGCCCGGTACGAGGCGGAGCTCACCGCTCCCGAGACGGCCGGCCTTCTCGACCGCGTGCGGGAGTCGGCGGGCCGGGGTCCGGTGACGCTGCTGACCGCCGCCAAGGAGCCCGGGCGGAGCCACGCCGCGGTGCTGGCCCGCCTCCTCCAGCCGTGAGGGGACGGGCCGCTGCGCGCGCTCAGGCGGTCTGCCGGGCCGCCGCCCGCCCCGCCGCCCGGCCCGAGAAGAGGCAGCCGCCGAGGAAGGTGCCCTCCAGCGCGTTGTAGCCGTGGACACCGCCGCCGCCGAACCCGGCGACCTCCCCGGCCGCGTACAGGCCGTCGACGGGCCTGCCGTCGACGCCCAGGGCGCGGGAGTCCAGGTCGGTCTGGATGCCGCCGAGGGTCTTGCGGGTGAGGATGTGCAGCTTGACGCCGATCAGCGGCCCGGCGTCCGGGTCCAGGAGGCGGTGCGGGGCGGCGACGCGGCCGAGGCGGTCGCCGAGGTAGCGGCGGGCGTTGCGGATGCCCTGCACCTGGGCGTCCTTGCTGTACGCGTGGGCGATCTGCAGGTCGCGGGCCTCCACCTGGCGGCGGATCACGGCGGCGTCCAGCAGCGGCTCGTCCGTCAGC
Source organism: Streptomyces sp. NPDC051041 (assembly GCF_044456065.1). NCBI lineage: Bacteria > Bacillati > Actinomycetota > Actinomycetes > Kitasatosporales > Streptomycetaceae > Streptomyces > Streptomyces sp. NPDC051041. The sequence continues at coordinate 520,982 of NZ_JBITFM010000003.1, read as the reverse complement.
CGGTTCATCCTGTCGACGAGCCGTTCCAGGTCGGGGGCGGTCACGAAGTCCGCGCCCTTGCGCAGGAAGGCGTTCACGGGCCCCGGCGCCCCCTTGCCGAGCACCCGCTCGCGCAGGAACGCGGCCCGGTCCCCGGCGGTGATGTCGGGGTTCTGCTCGGAGCCGGACAGCGCGAACTCCTTCTCGACGATCTTCCGGGTGAGGACGAACCACGAGTGGTCGTACCCGGCGATGTCCTCGGTGGTGCGCAGGTGCCGCAGGGTGGCGAGGGTGTCGTAGCCGGGCAGGCAGGGCTCGGGCAGGCGGCGGCCGAGGGCGTCGAGCCACAGGGAGGACGGGCCGGGCAGGACGCGGATGCCGTGGCCGGGCCAGACCGGGTCCCAGTTGTGCAGGCCCTCGGTGTAGTGCCACATGCGGTCGCGGTTGACCAGCCGTACGCCCGCCTCGGCGCTGATGTCGAGCATCCGCCCGTCGACGTAGGCGGGCACGCCCGTCACCATCCGGGCCGGCGGCGTGCCGAGGCGTTCGGGCCAGTGGCGGCGCACCAGGTCGTGGTCGCCCCCGATGCCGCCGGTGGTGAGGACGACGGCCTGCGCGGTGAGTTCGAAGTCGCCGACGCGGTCGCGGCCGGAGGCGACGCCGCGCGGCGCGTGGTCCTCGGCGAGGACCGTGCCGCGCACGCCCCGTGCGGCCCCCCGCTCGACGACCAGCTCGTCGACCCGGTGCCGGTGGTGGAAGGCGAGCAGCCCGTCCCGGGCGGCCTGCCCGGCGTAGCGGGCGAACGGCTCCACCACCCCCGTGCCCGCCCCCCAGGCGATGTGGAAGCGGGGCACGGAGTTGCCGTGCCCGTGGGCGGTGAGGTCGCCGCGCTCGGCCCAGCCGACGGTCGGCAGCAGCTCGATGCCGTGGCCGCCCAGCCAGGACCGCTTCTCCCCCGCCGCGAACTCCACGTAGGCGCGCGCCCAGCGCACGGCCCAGGAGTCCTCGTCGTCGAGCCGGTCGAACTGCGCGCTGCCCTGCCAGTCGCTCCAGGCCAGGTCGAAGGAGTCCTTGACGCCCAGCCGCCGCTGCTCCGGGGTGCCCGCCAGGAACAGCCCGCCGAAGGACCAGAAGGCCTGGCCGCCGAGGTTGGCGGCGTTCTCCTGGTCGACGAGGGCGACCCGGCGGCCCCGGCTGGTCAGTTCGTGCGCCGCGACCAGGCCGGCGAGGCCCGCTCCGACGACGATGACGTCGGCGTCCATGACGACCGTTCCCTTCTCTCGTGCGGGGTGCCGCTGCCGTCGGCGAGCGGCGCGGTGCGCGACCCGCCCGGACCGGCCGCCGCGCGGGCCTCCTCCGCCGGCACGGGGCCGGCCCCCCCTGGCCGCGGGCGCCCTGCACGCGGCCCCCGGCAGGAGGCGGGCGGAGCCGGCGCCCGGCCGCACGTCCGGCCGTGCCCCGCGCCCCCCTGTGCCCCCTTCGTTCGCCAGGCGAATGTATCCGGTGCACCGGCGCATCCGAAGGCCCCGGGCACGACGGGTCCGCACGGGACCGGGAACCGGTGCCCGGACCGCGCGGGCACCGGCCCGGCGCCGGGCGCCCCGGGCTCCGGGGCGCGGCCTGCCGGAACCCGGGGGCGTGCCCCGCGCAGTGCCCTCCCCGGCCGGGGCGGGCGCCCTTTAAGGTGGTCCCGATCATCGGCGACCCGAGGACACCTGGCCCATGGCTCTGCAGATCAGCGCGACCAACCCGGAGCATCCGGCGCTCCTGCTCGAACTGCCGTGGCAGTCGCCCCTGGAGGAGTGGCCCGAGGAGTACCTGGTGCCGCTGCCGCGCGGCATCTCCCGGCACGTCGTGCGCTACGCCCGCGCCGGCACCGAGGTGATCGCCGTCAAGGAGCTCGCCGAGCGGCCCGCCCTGCGCGAGTACGAGCTGCTGCGCGACCTCGACCGGCTCGGCATCCCCGCGGTGGACCCGCTCGCCGTGGTCACCGGACGCACCGACGCGCACGGCGCGCCGCTGGAGAGCGTCCTGGTCACCCGGCACCTGCGCGGCTCGATGCCGTACCGCTCGATGTTCGAGACGACGATGCGTCCCGCGACCATGCACCGTCTGATGGACGCGCTGGCGGTGCTGCTGGTGCGCCTGCACCTGGCCGGGTTCGCGTGGGGCGACTGCTCGCTGTCCAACACGCTCTTCCGGCGCGACGCGGGCGCGTACGCCGCGTACCTGGTGGACGCCGAGACCGGCGAGCTGCACCCGCGGCTGAGCACCGGACAGCGCGAGTACGACCTCGACCTCGCCCGCGTCAACATCAGCGGCGAGTTGCTGGACCTGGAGGCGTCCGGGGCGCTGCACCCGTCGGTGGACCCGGTCGACTTCGGCAGGGAGATCTGCGCCCGCTACCGCGGCCTGTGGGAGGAGCTGACCCGCACCTCCGTCTACCCGGCGGGCAAGTACCACTACATAGAGCGCCGGATACGCCGCCTGAACGACCTCGGCTTCGACGTGGCCGAGATGCAGATCGAGCGCGCCTCCAACGGCGACACGGTCACCTTCGTGCCCAAGGTCGTCGACGCGGGCCACCACCAGCGCCAGCTGCTGCGCCTGACCGGGCTGGACACCGAGGAGAACCAGGCCAGGCGGCTGCTGAACGACCTGGAGAGCTGGATGGCCACCCAGGAGGACCACGCCCCCGGCGACCCCCGCGGCGCCCGCCCCGAGGTGCTCGCCCACCGCTGGGTGCGGGAGGTGTTCCGGCCGACCGTGCGCGCGGTGCCGCCCGAGCTGCGCGGCGACATGGACCCGGCCGAGCTGTACCACCAGGTGCTGGAGCACCGCTGGTACCTGTCCGAGCGGGCCCAGCACGACATCGGGCTGGACACGGCGATCGAGGACTACGTCGCGAACATCCTGCCCGGGGTCCGCCGGACGCCTCGGCCCCCGGCGGAGTGAGCCGCCGCGCCCCTCACTTCGGGGGGATCACCGCCACCGGGCACCTCGCGTGGTGCAGCACGCCGTGCGCGACCGAGCCGATGCGCGCGCCGACGGCCGTACGGCGGGCACGGCGGCCGACGACCATCAGCTGGGCCCGGCCGGCCACCGACAGCAGCACCTGCCCCGCGCTGCCGATCTCCACGTGTTCGACCACCGGGACGTCCGGGAAGCGCTCCCGCCACGGCCGCAGCGCCTCCGCCAGCGCCTTCTTCTCGTAGGGCTCCAGGCCCCCGGCCTCGTCGAGGAGCCTGAGGGAGCCCGGGCTGTAGGCGAACACCGGCGGCAGGGTCCAGGCCCGCACGGCCCGCACGGTGGCGCCCCGGGCCGCGGCCGTCTCGAACGCGAACCGCAGCGCGCCGGCGCTGTCCTCCGGCCCGCCGTGCTGGCCGACGACGATCTCCCGGCCGGCGGCCTCGGCGGCGGGCTCGTCCCCGGCGCGCACCAGGACGACGGGCCGCGCCGCCTCGGCGATCACCTGCTGGCCGACGGAGCCGAGCAGGAAGCCGACGACCGCCCCGTGGCCGCGGGAACCGAGGACCAGCATCTCGGAGCCGGCCGCCGCGTCGACCAGCGTGCCGACGGTGTCGCCCTCCGGCGTCCCGGTGGACACCTCCAGCCCGGGATGGAGGCCGGTGACGGTGCGGGCGGCCTCGGTGACGGCGTCGTGCACCCAGCGCGCCTGGGTGTCCCGGTCGCCCGCGTCGACGCCCTCCTGCGGCTCGTACCGCCACGCCTGCACCACGCGCAGCGCGAGCCCGCGGCGGACCGCCTCCCGCGCCGCCCAGGCCAGCCCGGCCAGGCTCTCCTGCGAACCGTCCACCCCTGCCGTGATCGGGCGCGTCATGCGGGTGCCTCCTAGTGTCGCGGCCATGTCCGTCGAGGTCAGTCTTCACCACTCCCCTTCCCCGGCCGCGGGCGCGGGGCGCGCCGGCGGCCCCGCGGGCGACGGGCGCCGCGCGCCGGGCCGGGCACGGCGGTTCACCCGGACGGACGAGCGCACCGGGGTGATCCACCCTACGATGGGCGGAGGTCGGTGCGGTGACGACGAACGACGCCGTGCCGTGGATCCGACCGCCCGAGTGGGGGACGCATGGCACAGGCCGACGAGGCGGCGCGCACCGTCATCATGACCGTCGACGACGACCCCGGGGTCTCCCGGGCGGTCGCCCGGGACCTCAGACGGCGCTATGGCGCGTCGTACCGGATCGTGCGCGCGGAGTCCGGCGAGTCGGCGCTCCAGGCGCTGCGCGAGCTGAAGCTGCGCGGCGACCTCGTGGCCGTGATCCTGGCCGACTACCGGATGCCGCGGATGAACGGCATCGAGTTCCTCGAGCAGGCCCTGGACGTGTACCCGGGTGCGCGGCGGGTGCTGCTGACGGCGTACGCGGACACCAACGCGGCGATCGACGCGATCAACGTGGTCGACCTGGACCACTACCTGCTCAAGCCCTGGGACCCGCCGGAGGAGAAGCTCTACCCCGTCCTGGACGACCTGCTGCAGGCGTGGCGGAGCAGTGACCACCGGCCGGTCCCCAGCACCAAGGTCGTCGGGCACCGCTGGTCGGCGCGCTCGTCGGAGGTACGGGAGTTCCTGGCCCGCAACCAGGTGCCGTACCGCTGGTACTCCTCCGACGAGCCCGAGGGGCGGCGGCTGCTGGCCGCGGCGGGCGCGGACGGGCGGCGGCTGCCGCTGGTGATCGCCCCGGACGGCACGCCGCTGGTCGAGCCGGAGGCGCCCGAGCTGGCCGCCCGCGTGGGACTGGCGACCACACCGGCGGCCGACTTCTACGACCTGGTGGTGGTCGGCGGCGGCCCGGCCGGGCTCGGCGCGGCCGTGTACGGGGCCTCCGAGGGGCTGCGCACGGTGCTCGTGGAGCGGTCGGCGACCGGCGGGCAGGCCGGACAGAGCTCCCGGATCGAGAACTACCTCGGCTTCCCCGACGGCGTCTCGGGCGCGCAGCTGACCGACCGGGCCCGGCGGCAGGCGGCGAAGTTCGGCGCCGAGATCCTCACCGCGCGCGAGGTGACCGGCCTGGAGGTCAGCGGCGCCGCGCGGACCGTGCGGTTCTCCGACGGCTCCGCGGTCTCCGCGCACAGCGTGATCCTCGCGACCGGCGTGTCCTACCGGCAGCTCGACGCGCCGGGCGCGGACGGGCTGACCGGCTGCGGGGTGTTCTACGGCTCGGCGCTGACGGAGGCGCCCGCCTGCCAGGACCACAACGTGTACATCGTCGGCGGCGCCAACTCCGCCGGGCAGGCGGCGATGCACCTCGCGCGGGGCGCGAAGTCGGTCACGCTGCTGGTGCGCGGGCCGTCCCTCACGGCGTCGATGTCGCACTACCTGATCCAGCAGGTCGAGGAGGCCCCCAACATCTCGGTGCGCTGCGGCACGGTCGTCGAGGCCGCGCACGGCGACGGCCACCTGGAGCAGCTGACGCTGCGCGACACCCAAAGCGGGCACACCGAACGCGTCGACGCGCAGTGGCTGTTCGTGTTCATCGGCGCGGCCCCGCGCACCGACTGGCTGGACGGCACGGTGCTGCGCGACCGGGGCGGCTTCATCCTCGCCGGCCCCGACCTCACCCCCGACGGGCGGCCGCCGGCGGGCTGGGAGCTGGACCGGCCGCCGTACCACCTGGAGACCAGCGTGCCGGGCGTGTTCGTGGCGGGCGACGCGCGCGCCGAGTCCGCCAAGCGGGTCGCGTCCGCCGTCGGAGAGGGAGCCATGGCCGTGATGCTCGTCCACCGGTATCTGGAGCAGTCGTGAGCGGCCGGCCGATGCCGTGCAGCCCGGCGGAGATCGGATCGCTGTTCCTGTTCGAGAAGCTGACGCCCGAACAGCGGGACCGGCTGTGCCGCGAGGGCCGGGTGGAGCGGTTCGACCCCGGTCCGGTGTACGCCGAGGGCGAGCCCGCCACCTGCTTCTACGTGATGCTCGACGGCACGGTCGTGCTGTCCCGCCGGGTCGGCGGGGACGACGTGGAGGTGAGCCGGACCTCCCAGCGCGGGGTGTACGCCGGCGCCATGCAGGCCTACCTCGGGGACCGGGTGCCGCAGGTCTACACCAACTCCCTGCGCGTGACGGAGCCGACGCGGTTCTTCGTGCTGCCCGCGGACACCTTCGCGGACATCATGCAGGAATGGTTCCCCATGGCGGTCCACCTGCTGGAGGGGCTGTTCTTCGGGTCCAAGAACACCCAGCGGGCCATCGGGCAGCGCGAACGGCTCCTCGCGCTCGGCTCGCTGTCCGCCGGTCTCACGCACGAGCTGAACAACCCCGCGGCGGCGGCCGTGCGGGCCACGGCGACGCTGCGGGAGCGGGTCGGGAAGATGCGGCACAAGCTGCGCGTGATCTCGTCGGGCCCCTACTCGCGGGAGGCGCTGGCGAACCTGATCGAGATCCAGGAACGCACCGCCGAGCGCGTCGCGAAGGCGCCCTCGCTCAGTCCGCTGGAGGCGGCGGACCGGGAGGACGCCCTCGCCGACTGGCTCGACGACCACGGCGTCGCGGAGGGCTGGAGCCTCGCCCCGACGTTCGTGCAGGCGGGACTGGACACCGACTGGCTGGACCAGGTCGCCGCGGCCGTGGACGAGGAGATCCTGCCCGGGGCGATCGGGTGGCTCAACTACACGGTCGAGACCGAGCTGCTGATGGACGAGATCGAGGACTCCACCGCCCGCATCTCCCACCTCGTCGACGCGGCCAAGCAGTACGCGCAGCTCGACCGCGCCCCCTACCGGGTGGCCGACGTCCACGAACTCCTCGACAGCACCCTGCTGATGCTGTCGGGCAAGATCGGCCCGCGGATCAAGGTCGTCAAGGAGTACGACCCCGCGGTGCCGCGGATCCCGGCGTACCCGGCGGAGCTCAACCAGGTGTGGACCAACCTGATCGACAACGCGGTCGCCGCCATCGACGGCGCGGGCGGGGAGGGCACGCTGACCGTGCGCACGGCCCTCCACCACGACCGGCTGCTGGTGGAGTTCCGCGACACGGGTGCCGGCGTCCCGCCGGAGATCCGGGGGCGCATCTTCGACCCGTTCTTCACCACCAAGCCGGTGGGCGAGGGCACCGGCCTCGGTCTGGACATCTCCTGGCGGATCGTGGTGAACAAGCACCACGGCGGCATCCAGGTCGAGTCCGAGCCGGGCGACACCCGCTTCCAGGTCTTCCTTCCGCTGACCGCGGACCCCGACGTCTTCGAGGAGCCGGCATGAGCAACGACACCGTGATCGATCCGAGCGTGCCGCCGAGCGGCGCCGGGTGCGTCGAGTGCGCCGAGGCGGGCGGATGGTGGTTCCACCTGCGCAGGTGCGCGCTGTGCGGGCACGTGGGGTGCTGCGACAGCTCGCCCTCGCAGCACGCCACCGCCCACTACCGGGCCACCGGCCATCCCCTGGTGCGCAGTTTCGAGCCGGGCGAGGAGTGGTTCTGGAACTACGACACCGACGAGCTGTACGAGTCGGGGCCCGAACTGGCGCCCCCGGCCGCCCATCCCGCGGACCAGCCGGTCCCGGGACCGGCGGGGCGGGTGCCGGCGGACTGGACCCGGGCGCTGCACCGTTGAGCGCCCCGCCCGGCCCCCGGCGGCGGCCGGGCGGGCACGCACCGGGCCGGGCGCGGCTCCTCGGCGGCTGACCGCGCCGCGCTCCGCCCGGCCGCGCGCCGCCCGCACGCGATCTTGGCGGAACACGCCTCTCCGGGTGAGGATGCCCGCATGAAGGGTGACCTCTTTTCCAGCCAGCACGTCGTGCAGCCGGCCCAGGCGCCGGGCATGACGGTCGAGAACGCCAAGTGCATCCGGTACGCCGTCGACGGCGAGATGCTCGCCCGGCAGGGCGCGATGGTCGCCTACCGCGGCAATCTCCAGTTCGAGCGCAAGGGCCAGGGCGTGGGCGGCATGCTCAAGCGCGCGGTCACCGGTGAGGGGCTGCCGCTGATGGCGGTGCGCGGGCAGGGCGAGGCCTGGTTCGCGCACGAGGCGCAGAACGTCTTCGTCGTCGAGGTCGACCCGGGTGACGAGTTCACCGTCAACGGCCGCAACGTCCTGTGCTTCGACGCCACGCTGTCGTACCGCATCGCCACCGTGAAGGGCGCCGGGATCACCGGCGGCGGCCTGTTCAACAGCGTCTTCAGCGGGCACGGCCGGCTGGGTCTGGTGTGCGACGGCAGTCCGCTGGTCATCCCGGTCTCCCCGCAGTACCCGGTGTACGTCGACACGGACGCGGTCGTCGGCTGGACCGCGCACCTGCAGACCTCGCTGCACCGCTCCCAGTCGCTCGGCTCGATGCTGCGCGGCGGCTCCGGGGAGGCCGTGCAGCTGATGCTCCAGGGCGAGGGGTACGTCGTCGTGCGGCCGAGCGAGGTGACGCCGCAGAAGGGGCAGCAGCACTGACGTCCCGTCATGTGATCCGCGTCGCACAGGCGGCCCGGCCCACTCCCCCGACCCCTTGACCAGCGGCAGTCGACGCCCTGGCCACGGCCGGGCCGTCCACCGCACGGCACGCCCCGGAGCCGTCCGGCACGCCGCCCACGCCCGAGCCCTTCGGCACGCGGCTCGCGACCGGGCCGCGCGGCCCGGTCGCGAGGCCCCTCCCGCGGGCCCGCCGCGGGCCTTCCGCGGGCTCCGCGCAACCGGGTTGACCCGTACCGCTCCGGGACGTCAGGGTTCCAGGGCGCGTGGATCCCGCCCCACGCCGGAAGGATGACTGCCTTGATCGAGATCACGGAGATCGAAGCCGCGGCCGAGCGGATCTCCTCCTACGTCGTGCGCACCCCGACCGTGCCGAGCCCCGGCCTGTCCGCGCTGCTCGGGGCCCCGGTCACCACGAAGCTGGAGCTGTTGCAGCGCACCGGCTCGTTCAAGGCGCGCGGGGCGGCGCTGAAGCTGCTGTCGTTGAGCGAGGCCGAGCGGGCCGCCGGGGTCGCGGCGGTCAGCGGCGGCAACCACGGCATCTCCGTCGCGGTGATGGCCGCCGCCCTCGAGGTGAAGGCCACGGTGGTCATGCCGCGCTCGGCGCCCGCCCGTGCCGTGGAGACCGCCCGGGAAGCCGGCGCGTCGGTGCAGCTCACCGACGACATGAGCAGCGCGTTCTCACTGGCGACGCGGCTGCGGGAGGAAGGGCTGACCCTGGTCCATCCCTTCGACGACCCGGTGGTGATCGCCGGGCAGGGCACCGTGGGGCTGGAGTTCGCCGAGGACGCCGGCGACCTCACCGACGTCCTCGTCAGCGTCGGGGGCGGCGGGCTGATCGCCGGCGTCGCGGCGGCGCTGCGGGCCCGCCGCCCGGGCGTGCGGATCTGGGGCGTGGAGACCGAGGGCGCCCAGGCCATGTCCGAGGCGCTGGCGGCGGGCGGCCCGGTGCCGGTCGCGCTGTCGTCGATCGTGTCCACGCTCAGCGCCCCGGCCGTGTCGCAGCTGACGTACGACCATGTGTCCGCCCTGGTCCACGAGGTGATCGTGGTGCCGGACCGGGAGGCGGTGCGCGGCACGCTCGACCTCGCCGACCACGCGAAGGTGTGGGCCGAGCCCGCCGCCGGCTGTCTGCTGCCCGCGGCCCGGCAGGTGCTGGAGCGGGTGGGTGACGGGGCCCGGCTCGGGCTGGTGGTGTGCGGGGGCAACGCGACCACGGCCGACGTCATGGCCTGGTCGGCCCGCTTCGGTCTGCGCTGACAAGCCGAGGCGGCGGGAACGGCCCCGCCGCCTCGGCTTGTCCGATGAGCTCCTGTCGCCGAGGTGAGCGGTTCCGAGGGGCTGCACGCTCGCCGCACCGGCCGCCGCGTCCTCGCCGAGGGCGCCGACGGCGCCGAGTGAGCCCGGGCGCCGGCCAGGGCTTCGGGACCGGCTCGTCGTCCCTTCGGCGGGTATCCGGGCCCGCACCGTTTTCGGCTGCCGCGAGCCGGGGACCCGGCGGTCATGGTGCAGATCGGATACACGATGATGACCGAGCAGGCCGGTCCCCGTGACCTCGTGGACCATCTGGTGCGGGCCGAGGAGGCGGGCTTCGACTTCTCGGTGACCTCGGACCACTACTTCCCGTGGCTGCGCTCGCAGGGGCACGCGCCGTACGCGTGGAGTGTGCTGGGCGCCGCGGCCCAGGCCACGTCGCGGATCCCGCTGATGACGTACGTGACGTGCCCCACGTTCCGCTACCACCCGGCGGTCGTGGCCCAGAAGGCGGCGACGATGCAGTTGCTGTCCGGGGGCCGGTTCCGGCTGGGGCTCGGCTCGGGCGAGAACCTCAACGAGCACGTGGTGGGCGGCGGCTGGCCGTCGGTGGACGTGCGGCACGAGATGCTGGAGGAGGCCGTCGAGATCATCCGGGCGCTGTTCCAGGGCGGCCACGTGAACCACCGCGGCACCCACTTCGAGGTGGAGTCGGCCCGGCTGTGGGACCTGCCGGACAACCCGCCGCCCATCGGCATCGCCGTCTCCGGCGAGCGCTCCTGCACTCTCGCGGGCAAGTACGCCGACCTGGTGATCGCCACCGAGCCCAAGCCGGGGCTCCTGGAGGCGTTCGACCGGCACGGCGGCGAGGGCAAGCCGCGCGTGGGCCAGCTGCCGGTGTGCTACGACCCCGACCGGGACGCGGCGGTCGAGCGCGCCCACGCGCAGTTCCGCTGGTTCGGCAGCGGCTGGAAGGTCAACTCCGAGCTGCCCCACCCGGACTCGTTCGAGGCCGCCACGCAGTTCGTCACCCCCGACGACGTGGCCGGGTCGATCCCGTGCGGCGACGACCCGGAGGCCTTCGTCGAGGCCGTGCGTCCGTACGCCGAGGCCGGGTTCACCGAGATCGCCCTCGTGCAGATCGGCGGCGACTCCCAGCCCGCGTTCCTGGACTGGGCGGGGAAGACCCTGCTGCCCGCGCTGCGCGAGGCCCTGGGCTGACCCGCCCCGGATCCGGGCCCCACCCGGATCCGGGCCCCGCCCGCGGCGGCTTCTTCGAAGATCACTCGGCCGACCGGGCATCTTGTGCGCGCACGGGGTACTAGAGGGCTCTACGTCCGTACTCCCCGGAGGCTTTTTCGTGAACTCCTCCCTCGTGCACAAGACCCTGGTGGTGCAGCTCCAGGCGGGCGACACGGACCGTTTCCCCGTGCTCGCCCACCTGAGCTACGACGCCGCGGACCCGTTCGCCGTCACCGTCGTCTTCAGCCACGACGGCCGTGTGCTCGCCCGGTGGCGGCTGGACCGGGAGATGCTCGCCGCCGGACTCGCGCGTCCGGTCGGCGTGGGCGACGTCCGGCTGCGTCCCGTCTCGCAGGGCGTGTGGGGGGAACTGCGGATCGAGCTGTTCGGCGACGTCCGGCCCGACGGCGGCCGCCACCACGCCGTGGTGTTCGCGTGGGCTCCGGCGATCGCGGCCTTCCTGCGGGAGACCCACGCGGTCGTCGAGCCGGGCCGGGAGGAGGTCAGGGTCGACGACTTCCTGGCCGAGATCCTCGCCAGCGGCTGATCCGGGCGGCCCGGGAGGTGTCTCACCGCGAGGTGTACCGGTGCCGGGTCCACAGCGGGAGCGCGAACCAGCACAGCAGGTACCAGCCGACCACGCCGACGACCAGCCAGGGCACGAAGCCGTCGTCGCTCGCGACCCGGAGGATCAGCAGCAGCGAGGCGGTGGTGGTGGCGAGCAGCAGCACCAGGCCGAGCAGGGTCAGCCGGGAGGCCCACCGCACCGCCTGCGGCTTGACCCGCCGCCCGGAGACCAGCCGGTGCAGGGAGACCGGCCCGATCAGCGCGCCGGTCGCGGCGGCGCCCAGGACGACCGTCGCGAGGTAGATCGTCCGGTCCGTGTCCGCCAGGTCGTCGTACTTCGGTGTGAACACCACGGTCAGCAGGAAGCCGAACAGGATCTGCACGCCCATCTGAGCGACCCGGACCTCCTGGATCAGCTCCTGCCACATCCGGTCCGCTCGCTCCTCCTCCGTCTCGTTGCGCCCTCTGCGCCTCATCGTCCCGTCCGCCGTGTTCGGCACGGTGCCTCCCGGTGGCTGCGGCTGTCCCCTGCGCGGCGGGTTCCCCCTCGCGGGCCGTCCTGTCAGACGGGTGCTGTTTGAGCGATCAGCGGCCGGTTACACGGACCGCGTTGACACAGAGGACGAGGAGGTCGCCCAGGATGTCCGACACGCAGCTCACCGTGACCCTCAGCGGCGGTGGCATCGACGACGTGCGGACGGTCGTCCGCACCCTGGAGGGCGTGTTCGGCGCGCCGGAGGAGGCGCCGTCCAACGAGCACGCCACGGTGCGCACGGCCGTCTTCAACTCTCCGTCGCAGCCGACGGCGGCGACGGAGCCCGGGACGGGCGCGGACCGGCTGTCCGAACCGGTGACGGTCACCGTCCAGGGCACCCCGCAGGCCGTCGCGGCGGCGAGCGAGACGCTGGCGCACGCCTTCACGACCCGCGACGAGGGGTCCGTCTCCGGCGACCAGGAGCAGGAGCGGCAGCTGCGCCTGGTGCCGTGACGGTGGAGCGCGGCGCTACCAGCGGTGCTCCACCTGGTCCTTGATCCGCCGGTCGTACAGGTCGCGGATCGCGGTGAGCGTCCGCTCGGACAGCTCGGGCAGCCGGGCGGCGGCCGCGTTGGCGCGGGCCTGCTCGGGCGAGCGGGCGCCCGGGATCACGGTGGTCACACCCGGCTGCTGGATGATCCAGCGCAGCGCCAGCTGGGCCGGCGTGTACCCCTCGGGCGCGAGGGCCGCGAACTCGGCGGCGGCCTCGACGCCCGTGTCGTAGTCGACGCCGGAGAAGGTCTCGCCCTGGTCGAAGGACTCGCCGTGCCGGTTGAAGGCGCGGTGGTCGTTCGCGGCGAAGACCGTGTCCTTGGTGTACTTGCCGGACAGCAGGCCGGAGGCGAGCGGCACCCGGGCGATGATGCCGACGCCGGCCTCCCGGGCGGCCGGGAGGACCTCGCGCAGCGGCTTCATGCGGAACGGGTTGAGGATGATCTGCACGCTCGCCACGTTCGGCCGGGCGATCGCGGTCAGCGCCTCCCGGCAGGTCTCCACGCTGACGCCGTAGGCGGCGATGCGCTCCTCCTCGACCAGGGTGTCGAGGGCGTCGAACACCTCGTCCGCGGAGTAGACGGGCGTCGGCGGGCAGTGCAGCTGCACCAGGTCGATGCGGTCCACGCCGAGGTTGCGGCGGGAACGGTCGTTCCAGGCCCGGAAGTTGTCCAGGACGTAGTTCTCGGGGATCTGGTCGACGCGGCGGCCCATCTTGGTGGCGACCAGCACGCTCAGATCGGGCCGGCCGCGCAGGAACGCGGCGATGGTCTGCTCGCTGCGTCCGTCGCCGTAGACGTCCGCCGTGTCGAAGAAGGTCACCCCCGACTCGGCCGCCGTCTCCAGCACCGCCAGGGCTTCCTTGTCGTCGACGTCTCCCCAGTCGGCACCCAGTTGCCATGTGCCCAGACCGACCACGGACGCGGACCGGCCCAACCTGTCGAATGCGCGTTCTTCCATGGCGTCAGTCTGTCATCCCGCTCCGGCGGCTTCCCTCCGGGAGGGTTCCGCGGCACGCGGCGCGCCGGTCCGGCGGGCCGGTCCGCGGGAGCACCGCCGGGAACGGTCCGCCCCGGGGAGGGCGTTCCCCTCCCGCCCGCGGTCGTCCGCCGGGTGGCGGCACGGCCGGAGGCGGCCCCCGGAGCGGGGCGGTGAAGCCGTGACCGGCATGGCCCCGAAGGCTCCGGCCGGCCGCGCCGCCTCGTGCCTCCGACACCGGGCGACGGCCGGGAAAGTGACGGTTCGCCGGGAAGATAACGGTTCACCGGGCGCGTCGGGGGTACTCGCGCGGCGAACCCGAAGACGGAAGACCGAAGGAGATCCACGTGTCGCAGATAGAGGAATCCATCGAGGTCGGCGTCCCGGTGCACACCGCCTACAACCAGTGGACGCAGTTCGAGACGTTCCCGGAGTTCATGGGCGGTGTGGAGCGCATCGAGCAGCGCACGGACACCCTCACCCACTGGGTGACGAACGTGGACGGCGTCCGCCGGGAGTTCGACGCGGAGATCACCGAGCAGATCCCGGACGAGCGGGTCGCCTGGACCACCATCGGCGGCGAGTCCCGGCAGGCCGGTGTCGTCACCTTCCACCGGCTGGACGACCAGCACACCAAGGTGATGCTGCAGATGGACTACAGCCCCGAGGGCATCACCGAGACCGTCGGCGACAAGCTGGGGGTGGTGAAGCGCCAGACCAAGGGCGACCTCAAGCGCTTCAAGGAGTTCATCGAGGAGCGCGGCCAGGAGACCGGTGGCTGGCGCGGCGCGGTCGTGTGACCGGCTCGCCCCGGGCGGTCACGTGACCGCATCGCTTCCGACGGCCGGCTGACCGGCGGGGCTCCGGCCCCCGGTCAGCCGGCCGTCGCCGTGCGGCACTCCGGGTGGCCCCAGCCCTGGTCGTTCCTGGCGATGGGTTCCCCGGCCGCGTAGGAGCGTCCGCACCGGCAGCGGCCGGGGAACTTCGCCTTGAGGGTGCGCGCGGAGCCGCCGCCCCGCGGCCGGGACGCGCCGGTCCGGCGGCGCGGGGCCCTGGCCTGCGGGGTATCCGGTGCGGGCGGCGGCTCCGGCGAACCCAGGTCGCTGCCCGCGGGCTGCTGGACGGTGGCCGCCTGGCTGGCGGCGCGGTCGGCGAAGTCGTTGAGCGGGTCGCCGTCGACCTGGTGGGCGGGCACGTAGCGGAACTCCACCGTGCGGCCGTCGAGCAGTTCGTCGATGCGCACGACCAGGTCCTGGTTGGCGACCGGCTTGCCGGCGGCCGTTTTCCAGCCGTTGCGCTTCCAGCCGGGCAGCCAGGTGGTGACCGCCTTCATGGCGTACTGCGAGTCCATGCGGATCTCCAGCGGTACGTCCGGGTCGGTCGCCGCCAGCAGGCGTTCCAGCGCGGTGAGCTCGGCGACGTTGTTGGTGGCCCGGCCGAGCGGCCCCGCCTCCCAGCGGGCCGGCGTCTCCGTCCCGTCGGCGACCACCCAGGCCCAGCCCGCCGGCCCGGGGTTTCCCTTCGAAGCCCCGTCGCACGCGGCCACAACACGTTCACGCATGGATCCGATCATGCCACGGCCGGACGGGGCGCCCGTCGCGGAGCCCGGCCGGAACCGTCCGCCCGGGTGCGGCGGGGCCCCGTCGGACGGGTCAGCGGAACGCGCGCGGATCCGCGTGCAGGCGGGAGCCCAGCCGGATGGTGATGAACTCGTTGTCGTCGGCCTCGCCCGGGGTGCGGCCCGACGAGAAGGGGAAGTTGTTGTCGTTCAGGACGGCCAGGGTGCGGTCGTCCAGGAGGACCACGTCCTCGATCGTCTGGAACGGGAAGCGGAAGGTCTCGCCGAAACCGCCGACGCCCTTGGGGTTGGCGATGTCCAGCAGGTCGGCCACCAGGGTCTTGTCCATCAGCCCGTCGCCGTCGCGGTCGCGCGTGTCGGCGAGGTAGATCCGCTTGAACCCGGCCGTGTCGCCCTGCCCGCCGTCGCGTTCGATGACCAGGAAGCGGTGGCGGTCGACGGCGACGGCGTCGCCGATGGCGTGGGAGGGCGACTCCAGGCGGTAGACGTACCGCTTACCGGTGTAGGCGCGCCTGCGCAGGTCGAACTCGCTGAACCGCAGGTCGCCGGGCGTGTCGCCGGTGACCGTGCCCTCCAGCAGCGGGTAGAGGCGGCGGCCGTCGACGGAGCGGGCCAGCCCTTCGAAGCCCTTGCTGCTGCCGATGGTCGGCTGGGCGCCGTCCAGGTGGGGGTTCTCCGGCGCCCGCACGCCGTCCAGCGCGATCGGGGCTTCGAGGAGCCGCCCCCCGGTGTCGAAGTGCAGCAGGAACGGGCCGAACTCGTCGCCCATCCAGTAGGTGCCGTCGGCCGCCCGCACGATCGACTCGACGTCGAAGTCGGCACCGGTCAGCACCCGGTCGGCGCGGGTGAGCGCGAAGGGGACCTTGTGGCGGGGGTCGCTGAGGTGGAAGCCGCCCAGCACCCTGATCTTCCCCGTCTTCGTGTCCGGCTTGATCCGGTGGACGCGCAGCAGGTAGTCGGCGCTGTTGGCCTTGTTGCCGTATCCGTTGTCGGACAGCACGTCGAAGGTGCCGTCGTGCCGGTCGACGATGCCGCTGAAGCCCTGCACGGGCTGGTCGGCGAAGGGCGCGGCGATGCCGTTGAACGGTCCGGCGCCGATGAGCGCGCCGGACGGCTCGCTGTCCGGGACGAAGGTCTCGGCCGGGAGCGAGGCGAACCCGGTGAGGGTGGCGCGTCCGAAGCCGCCGCCCCCGTGGCCGCCGTGGGCCGCCGCGGGGAGGGCCAGCGCGACGGTGAGGGCGGCGGCGCCGAGCATGATCGAAGTTCTTCTCATGGCGCGCACCGTAGGGACGCCGGATGACCGCCGTCCGAACACCAGTCGACGAGCCCGCGCCGGCGGATGACGTCCACCGTGCGCCCGGCGGTGGGAAACCGTTCGGCGCACCGCGCGCGGGCGGCTGGGACGGGACGGACGTGTGAGCCGGGGAGGACGCACGCGGACGAGGCGGTCGTCGACGCTCCGCTCGTCCGCCGGCTGATCGCCGGACGGTTCCCGCGCGGGCGGACCCGCCCGTGGAGCGCCCGGTGTCCTCCGGGACGGAGAACGCCGGGCTCCGCCTGGGCGCGGACCTGGTGGTGCGGCTCCCCCGCCGTCCCGGGGCGGTGGAGAGCGCGGCCCACGGGCAGCGCCGGCCACCCCGGCCGGGACCGCTGCTGCCGTGCGCCGTGCCCGAGCCGCTCGCCCCGGGCGGGCCCGCCCCGCGGGGCGGGCGGGGTCACTCGCCCGCGTAGGCCTTCTCCAGGGCGGCGATGTCGAGCTTGCCCATCGACAGCATCGCCCGGGTGGCGCGCCCCGCCTTCTCCTGGTCCGGGTCGGTGGTCATCTCGATGAGCCGCTCCGGGACGACCTGCCAGGACACCCCGTACCTGTCCTTGAGCCAGCCGCAGGGGCCCTCCTCGCCGCCGCCCTCGGTGAGCCTGGTCCAGTAGTGGTCGACCTCCGCCTGGTCCGCGCAGAGGATCTGGAAGGAGATCGCCTCGTTGAACGTGAACTCCGGGCCGCCGTTCAGCGCGACGAACTTCTGCCCGTTGGCCGTGAACTCGACGGTCAGGACGGAGCCCGCGGGGCCGGGACCGGCCTCGGTGCGGCGGCCGATCCGTCCGATGCGGGAGTTCTCGAAGATCGAGACGTAGTGGTGGGCGGCCTCCTCGGCCCGGTCGTCGAACCAGAGACACGTGGTGAATCCGTCGGTGGTCATGGCTGCCTCCTGGGTGTGGAACGCGGTCACCCCTGTCGACCGGCCCGCGCCGCGGAACTCATCGGCGGGGAGCCGGATCGTCCCGCGGGCCCCCTTCCCGTCCCCGGCGTCCGGTCATGACGTCCCCGCCCGCCGACGCCGTCCGGCCCTTCCGCGTCGACCTCCCGCGGCGCGGCCCCGACGGCCTCCACGGTCCGCCCGGGCCGCACCCGCCGGCCGGGGCCCGCCGGCCGGCGGCGTACGGGCGTTCCTCCGGCGGGTGCGCGAGCAGCGGACCGGGTGACCGCTCTGCCCGTGGCGAATCTGCTGTGAGCCGGGAAATCCCCCACGGCCCCGGTGCCCGGCCGACAGTGGAGACCGCGGCGGCCCGCGCCGCGCCGACGACGCCGCACGCGTCGACGGACGACACGACCACAGGGAGCGCCGATGTCTCCATTCACCGCCGGTCCGGGGCCGGTACCGCTGCCCCGCGCCGAGGAGGGCGACACCCCTCCGACCCGGTTCGACGACCACCTGGCCGCCCAGCTGCTCGCGCAGCGGATCGTGCTGCTGGGCACCCAGGTCGACGAGGTCTCCGCGAACCGGGTCTGCGCCCAGCTGCTGATCCTGTCCGCGGAGGACCCCCGCACCGACATCGGCCTGTACATCAACAGCCCCGGCGGCTCGGTGCACGCGGGCCTGGCCATCTACGACACGATGCGGCTGATCCCCAACGACGTCTCCACGCTCGCCATGGGGTTCGCCGCCAGCATGGGGCAGTTCCTGCTCAGCGTCGGCACGCCCGGCAAGCGCTACGCCCTGCCCCACGCGCGGATCATGATGCACCAGCCGTCGGCGGGCATCGGCGGCACCACCGCGGACATCGAGATCCAGGCGCAGAACCTGGAGTTCACCAAGCGGACCATCGAGCGGATCACCGCCGAGCACACCGGGCAGAGTCCGGAGACCATCTCCCGCGACGGCGACCGCGACCGCTGGTTCACGGCCGAACAGGCCAGGGAGTACGGCATGGTGGACCGGGTCGTGGAGTCCCTCGCGGACGTCCGCCCGGCCGCGACCCGGCGACGGATGGGACTGTAGGCATGGGCACGTACACGATTCCGAACGTCATCGAGCGCACCCCGCGGGGCGAGCGGTCCTTCGACGTGTTCAGCCGGCTGCTGAACGAGCGGATCATCTTTCTCGGCACCGAGATCGACGACGGCGTCGCCAACGTCGTCATCGCGCAACTGCTCCATCTGGAGTCGGCGGCGCCGGAGAACGAGATCGCGATCTACATCAACTCCCCCGGCGGCTCGTTCACCTCGCTGATGGCGATCTACGACACGATGACGTTCGTGCAGGCCCCGATCTCGACGTTCTGCGTCGGGCAGGCGGCGTCCACGGCGGCCGTGCTGCTGGCCGGCGGGGACCCCGGGCGGCGGTTCGTGCTGGAGCACGCGCGGGTGCTGCTGGGGCAGCCGGCCACCGGCGGCGCCCGGGGCACGGTCTCCGACCTGACGCTCCAGGCCAAGGAGATGGTGCGGATCCGCTCCCAGGTCGAGGAGGTGCTGTCGCGGCACACGCACCACGACGTCGCCACGCTGCGCGCGGACATGGACCGCGACAAGGTGTTCACCGCCGGGGAGGCCGTGGCGTACGGCCTGGCCGACGAGGTGCTCACCCGGCGCCTCGTCGGCGTCTGAGGCGCCGGCCGTCAGGCCACCAGGCACAGTCCGTCGTACGACGGCGTCGGGGCGCCCCGGCCGCGGCCCGTGTGCCGTGCGGTGACGCGGACGAGTTCGTCCTGGGCCCGCGACAGCAGGTCGCCCAGGCCCAGGCCGAGGGCGTGGGCGGCGGCCGCGAGGACCTCCGAGGAGGCCTCCTTGCGGCCGCGCTCCACCTCCGACAGGTACGGCATGGAGATCCGGGCCGCCTCCGCCACGTCCTTCAACGTGCGTTCCTGGGCGAGACGCTCACGGCGCAGGACGTCGCCGACCAGGTCCCGCCACAGGGGCTCCCTGGGGGCGGGGGCGGGCCGGGGCCCCGAACCGGGCCGCGGACGCGTGGCCGGCGGGCGCAGGGGGATGACGCGGGCTTCGTTCGGCGCTTGGTTGGTCACGGCCCTCAGCCTAGAAGTCCCGGGCTCCAGGGGAAGGGACAAGTGTTCTGCCCTGAGGAGAATCAGGGCGGGGACGACGGAGACGGCGGGGCCGGCGCGGCGGGGCGGCGGGGCGGCGGGGCGGCGGCCCCTCGGCGGTCCGGCGCACCCCGTCCCGGGCCGCGGTCCCGCCGGCCCGGCCGGGGCCTTGCGGGACCGCCGCCGCTGCGCGGGCCCGCCGCCCCGGACCGCCGTACCGTCTCCCACCAGCGGAAACGTCGCTCGGGCCGGGTGGGCCCCGGTCCCTCGGCGGCGGTCGCCGCGGGAAGCGGCCGCGGCCGCGGACGGGGCCGCCGCCGATTTTCCGCCTCCCGCGAAAACGGCAGGAATGCACGGCCGCTCCCCGGGTAGGCGCGACTGGGAAGGACATCAGGGAGGACGTCGAGTACCGTGACTTTCGTGGGAGAGGTAATGGACACCGCCGTGATCCGGTCGGAGGCACAGGTCGTCGAGGAGACCGCCGGCACCCGGACGGCAGACGGGCCACTGCCGGGAGTCGTGGACCCGCGGAGCGTGGCCCCGCGTGACGCACGGGAGCTGTCCCGCCAGTTCTTCCAGCGCCTGACGGAGCTCGAGGAAGGCACCCACGAGTACCAGTACGCGCGCAACACCCTGATCGAGATGAACATGTCGCTCGTGCGGTTCGCGGCCGGACGGTTCCGGGGCCGCGGCGACGACATGGAGGACATCGTCCAGACCGGCATGATCGGCCTGATCAAGGCCATCGACCGGTTCGAGCTGTCCCGCGAGGTCGAGTTCACCTCCTTCGCGCTGCCGTACATCGTCGGCGAGATCAAGCGTTTCTTCCGTGACACCACCTGGGCGGTGCACGTGCCGCGGCGGCTGCAGGAGCTGCGCGTGGAGCTGGCCAAGGCCCGCGAGGAGCTGGCGAGCCGCCTGGACCGGGAGCCGACGGTCGCCGAGCTCGCCACGCTGATGAACATCAGCGAGAGCGAGGTGGTCGAGGCGCAGATCGCCGCCAACGGGTACAACTCCTCGTCGCTGGACGCCGCGCTCACCGGTGACGGGCCGGAGAACGGCGAGGCCGTGCTCGCCGACTTCATCGGCGTGGAGGAGGAAGGGCTGCGGCTCGTCGAGGACTTCCACTCGCTCGCCCCGCTCATGGCCGAACTCAGCGAACGCGACCGGCGGATCATCCACATGCGGTTCGTGGAGGAGGCCACCCAGGCGGAGATCGGCGAACAGCTCGGCTGCTCGCAGATGCACGTGTCCCGTCTGATCAAGAAGATCATCACTCGGCTGCGCGAGGGGATGCTGGGCGAGCTGGGCTGCGCCTGAGCGGCCCGGCGGCGCCGGCCGCCCCGCACCGGGACGCTGATGCCGCCCCACCGCGTACGTGGGGCGGCATCAGCGTCCCGGTGGCCCGAAGCCGGTGTCCCCCCGAAGAACCGGGCGAGCGGCTCATCCGCCGTTCAACGGCACCACGGCGCACACCCGCTTGCCGACCGGCACCCGTTCCACGGTGACCTCCCGCGCCAGCGCCTTGACGATCTCCAGGCCGTGCCGGCCGATGCGCTCGGGGTCGCGGGGAAACGCCCGGGGCAGGGCGGCGCTGCTGTCGTAGACGGAGACCTTCACGGAGGCGCCCGTGCCCTCCAGCTCCAGGATGTACGGCCCGTCGCTGTGCCGGTCGGCGTTGGTGACCAGCTCGCTGACGACCAGCAGGACCGCGCCGTCGGCCCGGTCGTCGACCGGGGCGCACCACTCGGTCCTGAGCTGCTCCAGGAACTGCGCGGCGAAGGACCGTGCCTCGGCGATGCATCCCGGCTCGCCGGTGTAGTGCGCCGTCCGCCGCAGCGGTTCCACGGGCACGTCGAAACCAGTCGGTATCACTGCCCCGTCCAGGTGCTCGATCATGCGTCTCTCTCTCGGGCGCCGGACTGGCCGGACGCTGCCGCACCAGTCCTGGTACCCCGAGCCGGGCCCGGCAGTCCCCCGGGGCCCGCACTGTGGGCATCGTCGCAGCCCGGCGGGGCACCCGGAAGGTGTGCGACCGGCTGAGCGGCCCGGCCAGGGCTTCCGCCGGTCCGGCGGAAGGGCGGCGTGCGATGAACGAGCCGATGTCCGCGCGGAGCCTGACGACCCTGCCCGTGGTCACGCTGGGCGGCGACGCCGTCGCCCACGTCAAGGACACCGTCTTCGACGCGCGGGCCGGGCGCATCACCGGTTTCACCCTCAGTGGCCCGGGCCTGCTGTCGGGTCCGCTGGACCGGAGCCTGCCCTGGCCGGGGGTGCATGCGCTGGGGCACGACGCGGTCATGGTACGCGACCGGCGGGCCCTGGCCGGCACGGCCGTGGTGGCCGCGCATCAGGATGCCCGGCGGGGCCGGGTGCTGGGGGCACGGGTCGTGACGGAGGCGGGCGCCGAGGTCGGCACGGTGCTGGACGTCGTGGTGGAGGGCGGCACCAGCGGCCGGGTCGTCGGCTTCCGGATCGCCGCGAGCAGGGGGATCGCGCCCGGCTCGAGGCACCACCGGCGCAGGGTGTACCTGCCGCGCGGGGCGGACCTCGACGTCTCCGGCCGGGATCTGGTCGTCCCCGCGGACGCCCTGCGGTACGTCACCGACGACGTCCCGGCCTTCGCGGTCCGGGCCGGCGCCTTCCACACCCCCCGGAGGGGCCGGCTGCCGTGATGCTGTTCTCCCGACTGACGGGCCTGCCGGTGGTCACCTCGGCCGGGGCCGCCCGGATCGGCGTGCTGTCGTCCCTGGCCGTCGACGTCACGTCCGGCACGGTCACGCACATCCGGGTCCGTGGCCGGCGTCTCCGCCGGCGGACCGTGCTGGCCTGGGAGGCCGTGCGCGCGGTCGGTCCGGACGCCGTCGTGGTCGGCCCGGCCGCCGCCCCGGCCGCGCCGCCGCCCCGCCACGACGTGCTGGGCCACAGGGTCCTCACCGAGGCGGGCGACGAGCGCGGAACGGTCCTGGACGTCGTCTTCGATCCGGCCAGCGGACGGATCGCCGCGGTCCGCACGACGCTGGGCGACCTGCCGGCCGAGCGGCTGCTGGGGCTCGGCGACCACGCCCTGGTGGTCCGGGCGGGCTGACTCACCCCTCCGGCGAGGGTGCGGGGGACCCGGGCGGCTCGGGCGAGCCCGGCGAGCCGGGCGAGCCGGGCGACCCGGGCGCGGGCTCCGACCGGGGCGGCGTGTCCGAGCCGCCCGGCGCGGATCCGGACGGCGGCTCGGGCGACGGGGACCCGGCGGGTGACTCCGGCGACGGGGGCCGGCTCGTCGGGGGATCGGGGGACGGCGAGCCGGTGTCCGGAGCCGGCGAGTCCGGCTCCGTCGGAGGGGAGACGCTCAGCGACGGGGAGGGCCGGTCGGCCGGGGGCCGGGTCTCGCGGTCCCCGGCGCCCGTGTCGCCCCGGGGGCGGGAGATCCACTCGCGTCGGTCGGGGTCGTAGAGGACGAAGTGGTGGACGGTCCGTGGCGCCGGGACGACCACGACGACGTTCGCGGGGTGGTAGGACGGCCAGGAGTCGCCGGTCCTCCTCAGCCCGGCCTGCTGGGCGACCGGCGGGGTCAGCGGATTGCCGCAGGCGCAGCGCACGCGGGGGACGCCGCGGTCGTCGACGAGCACCGCCGTGCCCGCCTGCAGGACGGCCTGGTAGGCGTGGGCGCGGCGGTCGCGGTAGCCGTGGTTGGTGACGCGGGTGTCCATGCGCAGTTGCACGGGGGTGAGCGCGCGCAGGTAACCGGGGACGTCGGCGGCGTCGACGCGGGCCACCGAGGCGAACGCGCGGTTCTTCTCCGGTTCCGCCCGCAGGTACCGGATCTGCTGCTCCACGTCGCAGCTGGCGGCGTTGCGGGTGCCGCCGTACAGGCCCGGCGATCCGCCGTTTACGCCGCGCACCGCGTTCTCCGGGGCCCCGGTGGACGGGGAGGGGGACACTGGCGGGAGGGAGCTGTCCTTCGCGGTGGACTCGGTGAACGGGTCGGGGCCCGCCTTGTCCGCCGCCTGCAGGAACACCTCGCCGCTCTCCGCGACCCGGCCGTCCTCGCCCGAACCGCCGCCGGAGCGGGAGAGGACCAGCCCGAGGGCCACGGCGACGGCCACGACGGCGGCGAGCACCGCGACCCGGGGCACGGACTTCCACCACGGCCGGCGCGGCCGCGGGGCGCCCGCGTCCCCGCCCGGTGCCGGCGGCTGCGACGGCGGGCCCGAGGGCGGCCGGGGCGGGCCCGACAGCGGGCCCGAGGGCGGTCCTGTGGGGTGGCCGGAGGACGGCGGTTCGACGCTCACGGACTCTTCTTCCCGCGGGAATTGGCACGGCTTTCCGCACGCTGTGCGCCGTTCTGTCCCCCCTCAGCTCATTGTGCGCCCCGGCCCCGCGGCGTGCGCAACCCGGCCCGGACGACCCTCCCGGCGGACGCGGGCGGCCCTTCGGCGGGCGCACCGCCGGGGGGCTGCTTAGCGTGGCAGCGTGAGCGCGCGTACCCCCTCCGGCCGGGCCGCCGCCCGCCACGGCTGGGTGCAGGCCCTCGTCGCGGTGCTGGCGGGACTGGCCGCCATGGGCGTGGTCGCGGCGCTCGGCCTGTGGGCGGCCGGCGCCGCCGACCTGCCCGGCGACGCCTTCCCGCGGATCGTCGCGGCGACCGTCGTCACCGCGGTCGGCGGCGTGGTCGAGCCGGCCGACGACACCGGCGGGCTCGTCACCGCCCGGGCGGAGCTGACCGTGATCCCGTTGTCGGTGACGCTCGCCGGGGCCCTGGTGACCGCCTGGGGCTTCCTGCGGCCGCTGCGGTACCGGGCGGTCGCCGGCGCCGGGGAGCTGGCCGGCTGGGCGGGCCGGATCGCCGTCCTGTGGCTGCTCGCCCTCCTCGGCCTCGCCCTCGCCGCCCGTCAGACCTTCAGCGTCCCCCTCGGCGACGCCGTCCTGGAGGGCCTCGCAGACCTGTTCGGCGTCTCGCCGCGGATCGGCTTCACCACCGCGGTGTGGCCGACCCTGCTCTTCGGCCTGCTGTGGCTGGCGGGCGTCCTGGCGCTGGCCCTGCTGGTGGCGCGCGGCGCCCCGCTGCCGGGGCGGCTGCTGCGCTTCCGGGCGGCGGTGCGGCCGGCGGCGCACGCCATGGTCGTCCTGCTGCTCGCGTACATCGTCGTGGGGCTCGTCGTCGCCCTCGTCGTCGCCGCGACCCGGGGCCACGCGGCGAGGACGTCCGCGGTGGTCCTGCTCGGCCTGCCGAACCTGGCGTGGCCGGCGCTCACCATCGGCCTGGGCGCCACCTGGCACGGCCGGGTGGAGGAGTCGTTCGGGCTGCCGATGCCGCGCCCGCTGGAGCAGGTGCTGCGCGCCCCGGACGTCTCCGCCGTGAATCTGCGCACCCTGGCGGAGCACGACGGCCGGGTGTGGTGGCTCGTCGCCGTGGACGCGGTGCTGCTGCTGGGCGCGGCCTTCGTGATGGCGGCGCGGTCACCGGCCCGGACACGGGCCTGGCGGCACGCCGTGCGCATGGCGGTCGCGCTCGCGCTGACGGTGCTGATGATCTGCCTGGTCGGCCGGGTCTCCGCGTACTACGGCCTGTCGGTGCCCGGCATCGGCGACCTGGGCGGGGCGCTGTCCGGGGAGCTGTTCCTGAGACCGCAGGTGTGGACCGCGCTCGGCCTGGCGCTGCTGTGGGGGCTGGTCGCCGGCTTCCTCGGCGCGCTGCTGGCACGGCCGGCGGGCCGCCGGGGCGCGGCCGGAGAGGAAGGGAAGCGATGACGTCGGACAGGGATGTGCGCACCGGGTCGCGGCAGGGGTTCGACGGGGCGTTGTCCGTGGCGGACCGGCTGGCCGTCGTCGAGCTGATCGCCCTGCACGGGCACCTGGTCGACGAGGGGCGACTGGACCGCTGCCCGGAGGTGTTCACCCCGGACGTGGTCTACGACCTGTCCGACTTCGGGC
The DNA here is from genome assembly GCF_044456065.1 of Streptomyces sp. NPDC051041. Lineage (NCBI taxonomy): Bacteria > Bacillati > Actinomycetota > Actinomycetes > Kitasatosporales > Streptomycetaceae > Streptomyces > Streptomyces sp. NPDC051041. Next base: position 495,700 of record NZ_JBITFM010000003.1, on the reverse strand, counting down.
AGGGCCGGCTCACCGGGCTCGCCGCGCTCAAGGAGGCGGCGGTGGCGCTGGGCGCGGCGAATCCGGTGGCGCACCACGTGACCAACGTGGTGATCGAGGAGGTGGCCGACGGCCGGGTCCTGGCCCGCTCCAAGGGGCTGGGCGTGCTGGCGGACGGCTCGTGCGGGTCCGTGACGTACGAGGACACCGTGGTGCGCGGCGCGGAGGGCTGGCGCATCTGCCACCGCAGGGTCCGCGCGCGCCGCGCGCCGCTGGGCGGCCTGGTCCGGGAGTGACGGCGGCGCCCGGCGATCCGGGCCGGGCACCGCCGGCTGGTTCCCGTCGGGCCCCGCCGCGCGGGCGGCGGCCGGGAGGGGCTGAGGCCGGCGACGCGCGCGGGCGCCGCCGGACCCGGCGGGCGGACCGTGGCCGGCGCTCCGCCGGGGTTTCCCCCGGATCACCGGGCCGGCGGGGTGAGGACCGGCGCGGCCCAGCGCGGCGGCGACGGGGGCCGCTCCCCCGCCGGGGGTGCGGCCCCCGGGTCCACCCGTGTCGGCGGGTGCGCCTTCGCCGGCGCGCCGCGCACGGCCGCGCGGAGGGCGGCGACGAAGGCGAGGCAGGTGTCGTACCGGTCGTCGGGGCTCTTGGCCAGGGCCCGGGCGAGCACGGCGTCGGCCCGCGGGGGGAGGTCGGGGCGGGACTCGGTCAGGGACGGCGGTTCGTCGTACTGGTGGGCCCACAGCAGGGCCATGTCGTCGTCCCGGAGGAAGGGCGGGCGGCCGGTGAGGATCTCGTGGACGACGCAGGCGAAGCCGTAGACGTCGCAGCGCGCGTCGACCGGGCGGCCGGAGATCTGCTCGGGGGCCACGTAGTCGAGGGTGCCGACGAACTGGCCGACCGTGGTGAAGCCGGTCAGCGACAGCGACTTCTTCGTCAGGCCGAAGTCGGTGAGGTAGACGTGCTCCGGGTGGTCGCTGTCGGTGCCGCGGTCCACCAGGATGTTGCCGGGTTTCACGTCCCGGTGGACCAGGCCGTGCTCGTGGGCCGCGTCGAGCGCGGAGGCCACCTGGGCGGCGATGCGCAGCGCCGGGGCGGGCGGCAGCGGGCCCGCGCGGTCCAGGAGGCGGCGCAGGTCGCTGCCGGCGACGTACCGCATGGCGATGTACAGGACGCCGTCCGTCTCGCCCGCCTCGAAGACCGGCACGATGTGCGGGTGGTCGATGGCGGCGGCCACCCGGGACTCGTGGGTGAAGCGGCGGCGGAAGGTGTCGTTGCGGGCGAGTTCGGGGGCGAGCAGCTTCAGCGCCACGGTGCGTTCCAGGCGCAGGTCGCGGGCGCGGTAGACGACGGCCATGCCGCCCCGGCCGAGCTCGGCCTCGATGCGGTAGCCCGCCACCGTACGGCCGGTCAGGTCGCCGGCGGTGCCGGAGAACGGGCGGCTCTCGCGCGGCATCAGCGGTCACCGTCGGGGGTGACGACCCGGGTGGGGGCGCAGCCCGGGTCCGCGGCGGTGGGCGTCGCCGTGCGCGCGGGGGCGCGGCCGGGCTTCCCGGCGGGCGCGTCGTCGACGGCGTACGTGCTCAGCCGTGTCCCGTCCCCGTACGCCCATCGCCCCTGCCCGGGGTCGTAGAGCCACACGGACTCCCCGTCGACGACGACGCCGACGCGCAGTCCGCGGGTGCGGGCGCGGAAGGACTCGCCGTCCAGGCCGCCGCCCATCAGTTCCTCGACCGCGTCCCGGTAGCGCGCCAGGGCCTGCTCGGCGCGGGCGAGCAGGGGGCGCGGGTCGGCGGCGCGGCCCTCGGGGCCGTCGGCGGCGGGCGGGTCCTGGGGCACGGCGACCAGGAGCCGGCCGTCGACCCAGGCCGACCAGCCGTTGGAGCACAGCACGTGTCCCCAGTCGCCGCGCCGCTCGACGAGCCGGACCGGCAGCAGCGGGTCGAGGGGCACGGTGGGCCGGGCGGGGTCGGGGGCCTCCCAGGCGGGCAGTCCGTGCCGCGGGACGACGTGGGTGGGGCGGAAGCCGGAGGTGGTCATCGCGGTCGCCTACTTCCGCATCACGGCGGGTTCGTGCCGGCGCAGCAGCCGGGAGACCAGGAGGCCGAGGAGCACCGACAGCGCCACCAGCAGGCCGGTGTCGAGCAGCCAGACGCCCGGCGTGTGCTCGAACAAGGGGTCGTCGGTGAGCTTCCCGGGCACGGTCCGGGCCAGCCCGACGGTGCCGGCCATGGCGGCGAGCGCCCAGCGGGCGGGCACCAGCCAGGACAGCTGCTCCAGGCCGGGCACGCCGTGGAGCTGGAGCAGGGCGCCGCAGAAGACCACCTGGACGAGGGCGAGCAGCACCAGCAGCGGCATCGTCGCCTCCTCCTTGCGCACCAGCGCGGAGACCAGCAGGCCGAGCATCATCGCCGTGAACGCCAGCAGCGCCACGGCGACCGTGATCTCGGCCAGGGGCGGCATCAGCACGCCTTCGCCGCCCGGGGCGCCGAGGTCCACGCCCGCCAGGGCGATCAGGGTGAGCACCACCGCCTGCAGCACGGTGACCGTGCCCAGCACGACGACCTTGGACATCAGGTACGCCGCTCTGGACAGGCCCACCGCCCGCTCCCGCTGGTAGATCGCCCGCTCCTTGACGAGTTCCCGCACGGCGTTGGCGGCGCCGGTGAGCACGGCGCCGACGCACAGGACGAGCAGCGTGTTCAGCGCCGTCTCGGACGTCAGCCGGCCGGCGGCCAGGGCCCGCGCCATCACCCCCATCACGAACGGCAGCGCGATCGTGATGACGAGGAAGGTGCGGTCGGCGCTCAGCGCGGCGGTGTACCGGCGCGCCAGCGTGCCGAGCTGGGCGGTCCGGCTGCGCGGGCGGGGCGGCGGGGTGATGACGACCGGACCGGAGCGGGGCCGGCGGGGGTTGGCGGTGGCGTCGGCGACGTGGCGCCGGTGGAGGGGCGAGGCGCGGTACTCCCCCGCCCAGTCCCGGTCCTGGTCGCGTTCGAAGGCCTCGAAGGCCTCCGGCCACTGGGTGAAGCCGAGGAAGGGCAGGGCGTCCTCGGGCGGCCCGTAGTAGGCGGTCCTCCCGCCGGGCGCGAGGACGAGGAGCCGGTCGCACACGTCCAGGCTGAGCACGCTGTGGGTGACCACGACGACCGTGCGGCCGTCGTCGGCGAGGCCGCGCAGCATGTGCATCACCGAGCGCTCCATGCCCGGGTCGAGGCCGGAGGTCGGCTCGTCGAGGAAGAGCAGCGACGGTTTGGTCAGCAGTTCCAGGGCCACGCTGACCCGTTTGCGCTGTCCGCCCGACAGGCTGTGCACGGGCTGGGCGGCCCGCTCCTGAAGGCCCAGTTCCCGGAGCACCTCCTCGACCCTGGCCCGCCGTTCGGCCTGCGCGGTGTCCTGCGGGAAGCGCAGCTCGGCCGCGTAGGACAGGGCGGCGCGGACGGTCAGCTGGGCGTGCAGGACGTCGTCCTGCGGGACGAGGCCGATGCGCTGCCGCAGTTCGGCGTAGTCGCGGTACAGGTCGCGGCCGTCGTAGAGCACCGCGCCGTGGCCGGCGGGCCGCTGCCCGGTGAGGGCGCCCAGCAGGGTCGACTTTCCGGCGCCGCTCGGGCCGACGACCGCGAGCAGGCACTTCTCCCCCACCGGGAACGACACGTGGTCCAGCAGCGTCCTGCGTCCGCGGTCGACGGTGACCGTGAGGTCCTGCACCTCCAGGGAGATCTCGCCGGTGTCGACGTACTCCTGGAGCTGGTCGCCGACGAGGCGGAACGCCGAGTGGCCGATGCCGACGACGTCCTCCCGGCCGACCGGGGCGCGGGTGACCGGCCGGCCGTTGAGGTAGGTGCCGTTGTGGCTGCCGAGGTCGGCGATCTCGTAGGTGCCGTCGGGCAGGACGCGCAGTTCGGCGTGGTGGCGGGAGACGACCAGGTCGTCGAGGACGAGGTCGTTGTCGGCGGCGCGGCCGATGCGGACGGTGCGGCTGGGCAGCGGCCGTACGGTCGTGGGCTGCCGGCGGGTGCCCGTCCGGCCCGGTTCCGGGACCGCGGTGGCGGCCGGCGGGCGCTGCGGGGCCGGGGCGGGAGGGGCGGCCAGTACGGCGCGGGGGCCGTCGGAGGGGTTGCCGAAGCGGATCACGGTGCCGGGGCCCACGTCCCAGGCGTGGACGCGGTGGCCGTCGGCGTAGGTGCCGTTGGTGCTGTCGGCGTCCTCGATCGTCCAGTGGCCGTCCTCGGGCCGGAGCACCGCGTGGTGCCACGAGACCCGGGCATCGTCGAGGACGATGTCGCTCAACGGGTCGCGCCCGACGTGGTAGTCGCGGTTCGGACTCATCACCGTGGAGCCGGTGTCGGTCTCCAGGAGGAGTTCGGGCGCGGGGGGCGCGGCCGGCCGTTCCGCCATGCCAGGATTCTAGCGATTCGCCCAGATGTGCGCCTGGTGTGGGGCCGGGTCCTCAGGCGACGGACACGATCAGCGCGGGGAGGGTGCGCTGCATGCGCAGGGCGTCCACCGACTCGGCGAGCAGTTCGTACTCGGTGGTGTCGTCGCTGACGGCGATGCGCACCAGCCGTCCGGCGGCCAGTTCGTCGGCGGCCTGTTCCTGCCGGGTGACGTCGCCGCACCAGGCCCGCAGCACGGTGGGCACGTCGGGCACGGTGTCGGCGACCGGGACGAGCGCTCCCGGGGGCACGTGCCCGGTGTCGGGCTGCGGGTCGAGGCGCTGGGCGATCCAGGAGGCGCGGTCCCGCAGCCACCACAGGGCGAGGGCGAGCGTGGGCGCCCGGTAGGTTCCCAGGGGGACGCCGATGCGCCGGCCGTCGCAGGCCCCGTACGCGGTGACATGGCACAGGAACTCGTCGTGCACCTCGACCTCCCCCGCTGCATGGCCCGCCCGCCGGCCCGGCCCGGCTTCCCGCGCGGCTCGTGTGCTGTGCGTGAGGGCGCCATCGCGTGACGTGAAGCGCTCTCGCTGTCGAGTATGTTGACTACTGAAACACTGTCACCACATTTTTCCGGCCAGTCTCCTGGCATATTCGTCCTGGTTTCTGGCCGAAACGCGACGGCTCCGGTGACGGGTTCCCGGCCCCGGGGCCCGCCGGGCGAGGGGCCCGCGCACCGGCACCGCACCGCCCCGGCGGAGCGGGCCGGGGCGGTGCCGGAGGCGGGCGGCCGGCTCCGTCGCCGCGGGCGCGCTACGGCTGGACGACCGCGTCGATCCGGGCCAGTTCCTCGGCGTCGAAATCGAGGTTGCGGATGGCCGCGACGCTGTCCTCCAGCTGCCGCGGGCTGCTCGCGCCCACCAGGGCCGAGGTCACGCGCCCGCCGCGCAGCACCCAGGACAGGGCCATCTGGGCCAGGGACTGGCCGCGGGAGCCGGCGATGTCGTTCAGCCGGCGCAGCCGGGCCACCAGATCCTCGGTGAGCGCGTCGGAGTTCAGGAAGGGGCTGTCGCTCGCGGCCCGCGAGTCCTCGGGGATGCCGTCGAGGTAGCGGGCGGTCAGCACGCCCTGCTCCAGCGGCGAATAGGCGATGGAGCCGACCTGGAGCTCGTCGAGGGTGTCCAGCAGGCCCTCCGTCTCCGGGCGGCGGTCCAGCATCGAGTAGCGCGGCTGGTGGATGAGGAGCGGGGTGCCCAGCTCGCGCAGGATGCGGGCGGCCTCGCGGGTCTGCTCCGCGGTGTAGTTGGAGACGCCGACGTACAGCGCCTTGCCCTGCTGGACCGCCGAGTGCAGGGCGCCCATCGTCTCCTCCAGCGGAGTGTCCGGGTCCGGGCGGTGCGAGTAGAAGATGTCGACGTGGTCCAGGCCCATCCGCTTCAGGCTCTGGTCGAGCGAGGACAGCAGGTACTTGCGCGAACCCCACTCGCCGTATGGGCCGGGCCACATCAGGTAGCCGGCCTTGGTGGAGATGACCAGCTCGTCGCGGTACCGCGCGAAGTCCGCCCGCAGCGCCTCGCCGAACGCCGACTCGGCGGCGCCGGGCGGCGGGCCGTAGTTGTTGGCCAGGTCGAAGTGGGTGACGCCGAGGTCGAAGGCGCGGCGCAGGATGGCCCGCTGGGTCTCGACGGGGCGGTCCGGGCCGAAGTTGTGCCACAGGCCGAGCGAGAGCGCGGGAAGTTTCAGGCCGCTGCGTCCGGTGCGCCGGTAGGGCATCTCCGCGTAGCGGTCGGGGTGTGCGGTGTACAACGCGACTCCAGGAGGTCGGCACGGGCGGCACCGGTGTACGGGACCGGTGCCGGAGGAACCGGGGTCCACTCTGGCGCGACCTGCGGGCATGGGTCCAACAGAAGAATCCGATGAGATTCAGCGGATACGCTTCTCAGTCATGGAACTGCGCCACCTCCAGCACTTCGTCGCGGTCGCCGAGGACCGGCACTTCACCCGGGCGGCGGAACGGCTGATGGTGTCCCAGTCGGGCCTGTCGGCCTCGATCCGGGCGCTGGAACGGGAGCTGCAGACCCCGCTGTTCGTGCGGACCACCCGCCGGGTGACGCTCACCCCGGCCGGGCGGGCGCTGCTGGGCGAGGCGGAGCGGATCCTCGCGCAGGTGCGGGCCGCGCACGAGGCGGTGGCCGCGGTGCAGGGCGTGCTGCGCGGCATGCTCGCCCTCGGCAGCGAGCAGTGCATCGCGGGGGTGAACGTGGCGGGACTGCTGGCCGCGTTCCGGCGGCGCCACCCGGACGTGGAGATCTCCCTCAGGCAGGCGGGCTCGGGCGCGCTCGCGGAGGAGGTCGCCGCCGGGCGCCTGGACCTGGCGTTCGCGGTCCGCACCCGGGAGGACAGCGACCAGCTGCGGTCGGTGCCGCTGGCCGGGGAGCCGATGACGGTGCTGTGCCATCCCAGCCACCGGCTCGCCGCCGCCGGCGCCGCCGTCACGCCGGAGGACCTGGGCGGCGAGGTGTTCGTCGACTTCCATCCGGACTGGGGGCCGCGCCGCACCACCGACGCCGTGTTCGCCGCCGCGGGCGTGCGGCGCGGCGTCGCGCTGGAGGTGAACGACGTGCACAGCCTGCTCGACCTGGTGGACGAGGGCCTCGGCATCGCCGTCGTGCCCCGCCACTTCCGGCTCAAGCGGGCCTCGCTGACCGCCCTGCCCGTGAAGGGCACCGGCGAGACGGTGTACGAGACCGTCGCCCTGCTGCCGCCCCCGCAGGCCACCAGCCCGGCGGCGCGGGCGCTCATGGAGCTGCTGGAAACGGGCGGCGGGTGAGCGGGGAGTGCGCCATGGTGGTCGTATGCACGCGAAGGACATCCTCATCGACGGCTACGGCCGCATCCGGGAAGAGGTCCATGCCGCCGTCGGGGGCCTCGGCCCCGACGGCCTGAACGCCCGCCCGGCCGCGGACGCCAACTCGATCGCCTGGCTGGTCTGGCACCTGACCCGCGTCCAGGACGACCACGTGGCGGACGCCTTCGGGCTGGAGCAGGTGTGGCTGGCGCAGGGCTGGGAGGAACGCTTCGGTCTCGGACTGCCGCGCCACGACACCGGGTACGGCCACAGCTCCGCGAAGGTCGGCAAGGTGCGGGTCGACTCCGCCGACCTGCTGACCGGCTACTACGAGGCCGTGCACGAGCAGACCCTCGGGGCGCTGCGGGAGCTGACCGCGAAGGACCTGGAACGCGTCGTGGACGAGAACTGGGACCCGCCGGTCACCCTGGGCGTGCGGCTGGTCAGCGTCCTGTCCGACGATCTGCAGCACGTCGGACAGGCCGCCTATGTGCGGGGGCTCCTTCAGAGCACGGCCGCGTAGCCCGGCAGGACGACGTCCTCGACGAGGGCCCTGCGCTCGTCGAAGGGGAGGAAGGCGCTCTTGAGGGCGTTCACGGTGACCGTGCGCAGGTCCTGGAGCGTCCAGCCCGCCTGCTCCACCAGCAGCGACATCTCGCGGGTCATCGTCGTGCCTGAGACCAGGCGGTTGTCGGTGTTGAGGGTGACGCGGAAACCGAGGTCCTTCAGGGCCGTGATCGGGTGCTCGGCGATCGAGGCGGCGGCGCCGGTCTGCAGGTTGGAGGTCGGGCACATCTCCAGGGCGATCCGGCGGTCGCGCACCCAGCCGGCGAGGCGGCCGAGCTTGCCGGCCGCGAGGTCGGGGATGTCGTCGGTGATGCGCACCCCGTGTCCGATGCGCTGGGCGCCGCACACCTGGATCGCCTGGTGGATGCTGGGCAGGCCGTGCGCCTCGCCGGCGTGGATGGTGAACGGCACGTTCTCGCGGCGCAGGTGCTCGAAGGCGGCGAGGTGGTCGGCGGGCGGGAAGCCGTCCTCGGCGCCGGCGATGTCGAAGCCGACGACACCGGCGTCCCGGAAGGCGACGACGAGGTCGGCGATCTCCCGGCTGCGGTCGAACATCCGCATCCCGCACAGCAGAGTGCCGACCCGGACCGGGGTGCCCGCGGCCGCCGCCTTCGCCATGCCCGCCGCCAGGCCCTCCTGCACGGTCTCCACGACCTCGGACAGGGTCAGCCCGCCCTTCAGCATCAGCTCGGGGGCGTAGCGCACCTCGCCGTAGACGACGCCGTCCGCGGCGAGGTCGAGGACGTACTCCTCGGCGGCGCGCAGCAGGCCCTCGCGGGTTTGCAGGACGGCGAGGGTGTGCTCGAAGGTGGCGATGTAGCGGACCAGGTCGCCGGAGTTGGCGGCCGCGAAGTACCAGGCGGCGAGCTCGTCGGGGTCGGTGGCGGGCAGGGGGTGGCCGACCGCGTCCGCGAGCTCCACCACGGTGGCGGGGCGCAGGCCGCCGTCGAGGTGGTCGTGCAGCACGGCCTTGGGCAGCCGGTGGAGGGTGTCGGTGTCGATGCGGGGCGCGGTCATGCGTGGGGCGTCTTTCGTCGGTCGGGAAGGCGTCGGTCGGGGCCGACGCCCGGAAAGGCGTCGGCCGAAGTCGCCGGCGGGGCGCGGGCCGGGGTCAGCCGGCGGCGGGCTGGAGCAGGTCCCAGCGGTTGCCGTACAGGTCCTGGAAGACGGCGACCGAGCCGTACGGCTCGTGCCGCGGCTCCTCCAGGAACCGCACGCCGGCGGCGCGCATCCGGGCGTGGTCGCGGGCGAAGTCGTCGGTGTGCAGGAAGAAGCCGACGCGTCCGCCGGTCTGGTCGCCGATCCGGGAGCGCTCGGTCTCGTTCTTGGCGCGGGCAAGCAGCAGCGCGGCCCCCGGTGCCGGACCGTCCGGCTCCACGACGACCCAGCGGGAGCCGTCGGGGCGGGGCGTGTCCTCGGCGAGCCGGAAGCCGAGGGCCCCGGTGTAGAAGCGGATCGCCTCGTCGTAGTCGTCGACGACGAGGGCGACCAGGGCGATGCGTGACATCGGCGCCTTTCGGGACGGGTGGTTGACGGGAGAGGTTATACGTAAAACCCGCAGGACGCCAGTCGGTCCGGAACGGTCTTCGGGCAGCCGGCCGCGAGCGGCCCCGGGCGACGGCCTCTCGGCCCCCGGGCGCCGCTCCGGTGGTGCACCGCTCCCGATCACACGGAGGAGGGGAGGTGTCCGCGCACCCATTCGGGATCGGGGTTGGTGTGCGGCCGGCCCTTCACGACGACAGTCGGCACGGTCTCATCGCCGCCGTTGGCCGCCCTCACCGTCGCCGCTCCAACCGGGTCACGCCAGATGTCGACCCAGTGCAGCCGGCGGGCGCTGCGGCCCAGCCGGATGCGCAGGCGCAGGCAGTACTTGCAGCCCGGCCGCCAGTAGACGACCGGCCGGCCGTCGGCCGCGCTGCGGCGTTCCGCCTCCAGCGCGCCGATCGGCCTCGGGAAGACCAAGGGCGAGTTCACCCCCGCGAGCAGCACGAACACCGGCAGGATCGCCGCGGCCCCGCCGGGGCTGCCGCCGAGGACCAGTCCGGTCGCGACGGCCGAACCGCAGAGCACGAGCAGCGTCGGCAGGATCCAAGCGCGCATCATGGCCACGCAGACTATTCGGTGAGGGGAAGTGCCGCTCGGGACAGGCCGCTCACCCGGGCGTTCGCCGGACGGGCAGCCCCCGCATGAGCATGCGCTCCGTCCCCTCGTCGCGCGGTCGCCTCCCGGCCCGTGACCGGGGCCGGAAGACGGGTTCGGCGGACGGCCCGCTCCGCGGATCGCCGCCCCCGGCCGGCGCGGGCGCTCCGGGAGCCGGCCGGACCAGCCCTTCGGCCCGCGGCTTCGAGTCGGCGGGGAGCCGGCGGCCGTGCCGCGTACGTCTCCTTCCGGGTACGCCCGCGGGCGTACCCGGGCGTGGCGCGGGGAGCACGAACCGCCCGGACGGCACCTCGTGCGGGACGGGGTCCGGGCCGCGCGGGGGCGGGCGGGCCGGAGGACGGCGCCGCCCGCCGGCCGCGCCCGGCGCGGCCCGGCGGGCGGGTACGCGGTCCGGTCCGGGTCAGCAGTAGAGGTTGCCGCCCGGCGGGACGCCGAGGATCTGGGCGAACTGCTGGTACTTCGTCACCCGGCTCTGCACCTGGGCCGGGTTCTTCCCGTCGCACTCCAGGGAGCCGTTGATGGAGCGGATCGTCTGGCCGAAGCCGGCGCCGTTCACCATGGCGTTGTGCGGGGTCATGGTGCCGGGACCGCTCTGGGTGTTCCAGTACCACAGGGCCGTCTTCCAGGCCACGGCGGCGTCGTTCTGCACCAGCCACGGGTTGTTCAGCAGGTCGATGCCGAGCGCGTCGCCCGCGGCCTTGTAGTTGAAGTTCCAGCTGAGCTGGATCGGGCCGCGCCCGTAGTAGGCCGCCTGGCCGGCCGGGCAGCCGTAGGGCTGGCTCCAGTCGCAGTAGTGCGGGTAGTTGGCGGTGTTCTGCTCGACCACGTGCACCAGTCCGCCGGTCTCGTGGCTGACGTTGGCGAGGAAGGCCGCGGCCTCCTGCTTCCTGGTGGTGTCGCTGCCGGTGTTGGCGAAGCCGGGGTAGGCGCCGAGCGCGGCGGTGAGGCCGCTGTAGGTGTAGAAGGGGTTCCGGTTCGGGAACATCTGGTTGAACTGGGCCTCGCTGACGACGAACGAGCCGACGGGCGTGCCGGAGCCGCCGCTGTCGCAGGCGTACGGCTCCCAGTACCAGGTGCTGATGGTCGGGTCGTAACCCGGGTTGTCGTGCTCGGCGATGTACGCCTTGCCGTCGGTGTAGCGGACGATGTCGCCGGTGACGTACGGCTTGCCGGCCACCCAGCTCGGATAGCTGGAACACGCGGCGGCGGAGGCCTCCGCGGCCGGCAGCAGCACCGGCGCGGCGGCCGAGAGGGCGAGCGCGGTCACGAGGGCGGACAGGCGGCGTCTCGACACAGGGATCAACTCCTTCGTGCGACACGACCGCCCCCGGCGGGGCAGGGTGAGGCAAGGCCTGCTGCGGGGCGCGGCCGTGGTGGGGGGTGTGGCAGCACACTCAACCGTATTGGTATGTACCAGTCAAGGGTGTAGACCAATCTTGGCCATCCTGCCCGCCCCTCCCCCGGACCGCGCCCGACGATCCGTCAGATCCGGCCGCGCCCCGGCCCGCCGTGAGGCGAAACCCCCGGGAGCCTGCCGGAGTACGTCAATCGACCCCGTGCACGTGAACACCCTGATGCTCCAGGACGTCCCCGACGAACCGAAGCGGGAAAACCCCTCGCATCCGCCGACCGGCGCGGCCCGACCCCGCTGTCCTGGTCGCACGTCCGGCCATGCGGTGAGGTGAACCTCGGCATGGACACCCGCCCCGGCCTCGCCGCGACGGCCGTTCCCGGCCCTCGGGCCGCGGACGGCGGGGCCGTACGCTCACCGTGGAGAAGGCATCGAGCAGGTACGGCACGTCGATCGGGCCGCGGCGGCCTCTGGCGCGACACGACACCGGCACACGGCCGACCTGGGCGGTTCTCCGTCCCGAGCTACGGTTCCAACCGCGCGACTCCTCCCGTCTCAAGTGCCGCCCACAGGGCGCCGTCGGAACCCACGGTGATGCCGTGCGGCTCGGACGACGGCGACGGCAGGCTGTACTCGGTGATCTCGCCGCTGTCGGTGATGCGGCCGATGCGGTTGGCTCCCCATTCGGTGAACCAGCAGTCCCCGGTGGAGGCGGCGACGATGGCGTGGGGTTTGGCCGTGCGGTCGGGGAGCGGAAACTCCTCGATCCTGCCATCCATCGAGATCCTGCCGATCTGGCCCGCTGCGATTTCGACGAACCACAGGGCGGCGCCGTCACTGGTGATGCCCACGGGCGCGGCGCCGGGGGTGGGGAGCGGGTGTGTGACGACGTCCCCGCGGACAGTGATGCGGCCGATCGCGTTCGCCTGGTTGAGGGTGAACCACAAGGCCCCGTCAGGGCCTGCGGTGATGGCCAAGGGGCAGGCGCCCGTACCGGGAAGGACGAACTCGGTGATCTCCCCTTTGCAGGTGATGCGGCCGATACGGTCGGTGTTCATCTCCGTGAACCACACCGCGCCGTCCGGACCGGCGGTGATGCCGAAGGGTCCGCTGCCGGGCGTCGGTACGGGGAAGGATTCCGTCTCACCGTCGGCGGTGACGCGGCCGACCCGGTGGTCCTGGAACCGGGTGAACCACAGTGCTCCGTCGGGCCCGGGAGCAATGACCGCAGGACGACACTCGGACGAGTCCAGGGGGTATTCGTCGAGTTCGCCGTCGAGGGTGAGACGCGCGATGCGACCACTGTGCACGAGGGTGAGCCACAGCGCACCGTCAGCTCCGGCCGCGATGCCGTAAGGCCCGGCGTCCTTGCCCGCCACGGAGATCTCTCTGATGGTCGGGGCGTTGGAACGGTGCACGGCGACTCCTCGTGGAGCGGTGGGGCGAAGATCGATCGACGTTCCCGGCCGATGTCGCGGCTCGGTCCCGCACCAGGTCGAGAACGATCGCAGCGAGGTCGGCAGGCCGGGTCATGGGGACGTTGTGATTCGAGCCGATGTCGGTCAGCCGGCGGCCGGGGACGGCGTCGACGACGGCGCGCACCTCGTCGCGCCGTGAGGCGCAGAAGCCCTCCTCGGCCAGCACGATCGTCATCGGACAGGTGAGGCGGTCGTACACATCGACGGCCGGGAGGACTTCCGCATCGGGCTCCACGGCGGTGACGGTCGCGGCTTCCCCGACGGCCGGCCGCCGTACCCACCGGTGACCGCGGCGCATGAAGGAGCGCCGCGTGACCTCCTCGACGAGCCCGGGTCGTGCTCCGGCGTTGAGCCAGTCCCCTCCGGCCTCCCGCACGCACTGCTCGACATGGGCGCGCATCTGGTCGTCGTCGGCTTTCCAGCCGTAGCGGAACATCGTCCGCAAGCGGTCCGCCGCCTCGGTGGTCCGCAGGTCGGCATGCTCGGCGAGTGACGCGTCACGGTCATCGAGCACCACGCCGTCCACGGTGCAGAGGGCGGCCGGTTCCACAAGTCCGCCGGCAGCGGCGGCCGTCACCGCGTACCCACCGGTGGAGTGGCCCACCAGCACGGGGCGGTCCCGGGCCGGCGCGGTGACGACGTCACCGATGTCTCGCCAGTACTGCTCGGGACCGGTGGAGTCGAGCCGGCTCTGCCCATGGCCACACAGGTCGAGGGCGACCGGACGGCGCTCGCTCACCAGACGGGACGCCACGTCCGTCCAGACCGCAGCGTTGTGTCCGCTGCCGTGGACGAGCAGCACGCCCGCACCGTGACCGCCGAAGTCCACACCGGACGGAACCCCGTCCACGACGGGGAGTTCGATCCCTGTTCCGATCACCACCGCACCCTGTCCGCGAGGGGACCACCGGTGCAACCGCTTTTCTCACAGGAGGTCAGAAAAGGGTGAGGGTGCGCTGAGACCGTGCCGGGGAGCGGACACGCGGTGGGGCCGAGGAACATGCGTGTCAGGTCGTGTGCCGGGAGGCCGTTTCAGGGCCGGATCCACGGCCGGTGCTCGTCACCCACGCCGCCCGGGCACCGGGCTCGCCCGCCTGTCCTACGGTCGGGCCCGCGCCCTGCCGGCCGGGCACGCCGTGGCACGCGGCCCGGTACCGGCTGGGATTCGCACGAGTATCGCCGCTCCGCCCTGATCCACCTTGGTGAGCGGGGCGCCTGGCTGCCGATGCTCACGGCGGAGTCCCGGCGCAGGAAGCCGGGGAGCTTCCACCGCTGCTTCGAGCCGTCCCCGGGGCGGTCGCCGGACTCACCAGCCTGCTCGCGCCCGGCGGCAGCATGCGGTGACGACGCTCACCGCGTTCCGAGGTCGTAAGCGGTGCCGTCGGCGACGGCCTGCAGCTTGTCCGGGTTGGCCACGTTGTGGATGGCGGTGATTCGGCCGTCGCGGTCGAAGTCGAAGGTGACGGTGGCGATCACGCTTTCCGGCCCGCTGAACACGATGCCCGGCCCACCGTTGATCTCGACGAGTTCGGCTCTCCTGTCGGCAGACTCGACACCCTGGTAGGTGACGGTGCCGATGGCCGCGAACCAGGCGGCCACCGTGGCCGCGCCCGCGACCGGACGCAGGGCCTGCCGGACCTTGCCGCCGCCGTCGGTCCACAGGGTGACGTCCGGGGAGAGCAGTTCCATCAGGGCGTTGACGTCCCCGCCGGTCGCGGCGGCGAAGAACCTCTCGGTGGCCTCGCGCTGCCGCGACCGGTCGGCGGCGAAGCGCGGCCGCCGGGCCCGCACGTGCTCGCGGGCCCGGTGCGCGGCCTGCCGCACCGCGGCTTCGGAACGCTCCACGGCCTTGGCGATCTCGGCGTAACTGAAGTCGAAGACCTCCTTCAGCACGAACACCGCACGCTCCAGCGGGCTGAGCGTCTCCAGCACCACCAGCATGGCCATCGACACCGACTCGGCGTCCGTGACGATCTCGGAGGCATCCCCTCCGGTGAGGACGGGCTCCGGCAGCCACGGCCCCGCATAGGTCTCCCGCTTGTGCCGGGTGGAGCGCAGCCGTTCCAGCGCCAGGTTCGATACGATCCGCGTCAGGTACGCCTTGGGGTCGGCCACCTGCGAGCGGCCCGTGGCGGACCACTTGATCCAGGCGTCCTGGACCGCGTCCTCGGCGTCGGCGACGCTGCCCAGGAGGCGGTAGGCCACGGAGAACAGCAGCCGCCGGTGCTCGTGGAAGACCTGCTGGTCGGGATGGGGGGACGGGTCGGTCACCGGGCCTCCCGGACCCGGGTGGAGCGGCCTCCGCGGGGCCAGATCGCGCCCGAGGCGGGCATCTTCTTCATACGGCCGTAGGCCGGCCAGGGCGAGGCGGTCACCGCCTCCTTGTACCAAACCGCCGTGCGGCCGGTCAGGCAGATCCGGCGCGGGCTGTCATCGGGCCGTGTGAACTGCACCACGGCGTCACCGCGCCCCAGGCTCACCGGCGTGTGGTAGTAGCCGAAGCGAAACGGCTTGGGCTGCCTGCCCCTGAGCACCCGGTCGATCGACAGCGCAGCGTGCACACCGGCCGGCATGCCGCTCTGGCATGTGCCGTGCATGACGCCGTATCCCTGGCGGATCGCGGCCGCGTCCCCGATCGCGTACACCTCGGGGTGGGACACCGACCGCAGCGCGGCGTCGGTGACGATGCGTCCGCGCTCGTCGACGGCCAGCCCGGCGGCGGCCGCCAGCGGCGAGGTCCGCGTGCCGCCCGTCCACAGGACCGCGTCGGCCGCGATGCTCTCCCCGCCCGCCAGTTCCACCGCGTCGGGCAGCACCTTCACCACCTCGACGCCGGCGCGCACCCGGACGCCCAGCCGGTCGAGCGCGGCATGCAGATACGCCCCGGCCTTCGGGGTCATGGCCGCACCGGGCTCCTGCCTGCCCAGCAGCACCACGCTCAACCGCGGATGCCGCTCGGCGATCTCCGCGGCCGACTCGATGCCGGTCAGCCCGCTGCCCGCGACCACCACCGTGCCGCTGCCGAGCCGCGCCAGCCGGTCGGCCAGCAGCTCGGCGTCCCGGGTGCTGCTCAGGGTGTACGCGTGGTCCTCGGCCCCCGGTACCGCCGAGGTGCCGGCGACGCCGCCCAGCCCGTACACCAGCGTGTCGTAGGCCAGCACCCGGCCGTCGTCGATCCGCACGGTCTTCGCATCCGGATCCACCGCCGTCACCCAGCCGCGCACGAACTGCGCGCCCGTGCCCTCCAGCAGCTGCGGGACGCTCAGCTCGGCGAGCCGCTGCCCGGTCGCCGCCATGTGCAGCCGCATGCGCTCGGTGAACCGCTCCTGCGCGTTCACCACCGTCACCCGCACCCCTGCGCGCCGCCTCACCCGGGCCGCGAGCTGGACGGCCGCGGCCACGCCCGCGTACCCAGCCCCCAGGATCACCACGCGGTGCGCGGTCGCCGTGCCGGTCTCCTGCCGTGCGCTCATCGTTCCGTCCTCCTCGGCTCGCCTGCTGACGCCCACCAGATGGGAGCAGGCGGCCCGGACGTGACACGGGTTGAATGTGACATATATCACAGCAGGGATCCGGGGGCCCGCCGGAGGCGGGCGAAGCGGTGCGGCCGGCCCGCGAGGGGGGCGTTCCCGCCGGCGCGGGACGGCCGGCCGAGGTACGCCGGGCGCACCTCGGCACACCGGCGGCGGATCGGCCCGCCGCCGGCGTCCCGCTCGCGAACGGCTAACCCGCGAACGGCACCTGGGCCGAGGGGGCGGGCTCCGTGGCGAACGGGTGCCGCCACAGCCCCTGCGCGGCCAGCCGCGGCAGCACGCCCTCGCCGAACCAGTACGCCTCCTCCAGGTGCGGATAGCCGGACAGGACGAACTCCTCGACGCCCAGGGCGTGGTACTCCTTGATCCGCTCGGCGACCTCGTCGTGGCTGCCGACCAGCGCGGTGCCCGCGCCGCCGCGCACCAGGCCGATGCCGGCCCACAGGTTGGGGTGGATCTCCAGGCGCTCGCGGCTGCCGCCGTGCAGGGCGAGCATGCGCCGCTGCCCCTCGGACTCGCTGCGGGCGAGCCCGGCCTGCACGGACCGCACGGTCTGCGGGTCGAAGCCGTCCAGGAGGCGGTTCGCCTCGGCCCAGGCCTGCCCGGCGGTGTCGCGGGTGATGACGTGCAGCCGGACGCCGAAGCGGAGCGTGCGGCCCTGCTCCGCCGCCAGCGACCGGATCCAGGCGATCTTCTCGGCGACCTGCGCGGGCGGTTCGCCCCAGGTGAGGTACACGTCGACGTGGCGGGCGGCGACCTCGCCCGCGAGGGGCGAGGAGCCGCCGAAGTACACCTCGGGGACCGGGTCGGGCACCCGGGCCAGCGCGGCGTCCTCGACCCGCAGGTGCTCCCCGGCCAGGTCGACGGTCTTGCCCTCCCACAGGCCCCGCACGATCTCCAGGAACTCCCCGGTGCGGCGGTAGCGGGCGTCCTTGTCGAGGAAGTCGCCGTAGGCGCGCTGCTCGTGGCTCTCGCCGCCCGTGACGACGTTGAGCAGCAGCCGTCCGCCGGTCTGCCGCTGGAAGGTGGCGGCCATCTGCGCGGCGAGCGTGGGCGAGACGAAGCCGGGGCGGAAGGCGACCAGGAATTTCAGGCGTTCGGTGTGCCGGCTCACCATCGCGGTGGTCAGCCAAGCGTCCTCGCACCAGGCTCCGGTCGGCGTGAGCGCGCCGACGAAGCCCAGGTCCTCGGCGGCGCGGGCGATCTGGCTCAGGTAGGCGACCGTGGGCGGCCGGTCCCGTCCGGAGGCGGTGGCCGGGGTGCCGTGGCCGCCGCCGACGACATGGCGGCTGTCGCCGTTGGTGGGCAGGAACCAGTGGAAGGTGAGGGACACGGGGATCTCCGATCGGGGGCGTCCGTTACAGCAGGCCGTGCCGGGGCGGCCGGGTGCCGTGCAGCACGTGGCGGCCGAGGTGCTGGATCTTCCAGCGAGCCGGGTCGTGCAGGGTGTGGGTGCGGGCGTCGCGCCAGTGGCGGTGCAGGTTGAGCGAGGCGAGGGCCGAGCGGGTGCCGGCGACCTCGAAGAGGGCTCCGGCGACCTCGACGGCGGCCGCCGCGGCGTGCGCCTTCGCGGCGGCGACCGCGAGGGAGGCCTCGGCGGCCGAGTCGTCGGTGAGGCGGGCCGCGGCGGCGTCCACCGTGCGGGCGGCCTCGCGCAGCAGCGCCTCGGACGCGCGCACGCTCAGGTCCAGTTCGCCGAACCGCTGGATCAGCAGCGGGTCCTCCCCGGCCGTCTCGAACCCGCTCTCGAACCAGGGCCGGCTCCTGGTCCGGACGAACTCGGCGGCCTCGGCCAGCGCCCCCCGGGCGATCCCGGTGTCGATGGCGGCGTGCAGCAGCTGGGCGACCGCGCCGTGCAGCTGCGGGCCCTCGAAGGTGAGGTGGTGCGGGAACACCCGGTCGGCGGGGACCGGTACGGCCTCCAGGCGGACGGTGCCGCTGGCGGTGGTGCGCTGGCCCATGCCGTCCCAGTCGTCGATCACGGTGAGACCGGGGGCGTCGCGCGGCACGAGGGCGACGTGCAGCAGATCGTCCCCGGCGCGGGCGAGGACGGGGATCCAGTCGGCGAACAGGGCGCCCGTGGCGTAGTGCTTGACGCCGTCGAGGACGTACGAGCCGTCCGGCCGGCGCTCCAGCCGGGTGCGGATGTCCTGCACGTGCTTCGTGCCCGCCTCCGACTGGGCGTTGCCGAGGCGGCGGCCGGCGAGCAGTTCCGCGTAGAAGAACTTCCGCTGCTCCTCGGTGCCCTGGCGGCGGATCACGTTCACGTACACGAAGTGGCTCTGCGGGATCTGGGCGATGCTGGCGTCGGCGGTGGCCAGCAGCCGGAAGATCTCCGCGAGGGTCTCGTGGCGGACGTCCGCCCCGCCGTGCTCGGCGGGCACGGTGACGGCGAGCAGGCCGGAGGCGGAGAGCCTGGCCACCTCCTCGTACGGCAGTCCGCGTCCGGCGTCGCGCGCGGCGGCGCCCGCGCGGAACTCCTCGGCGAGGGCGGCGGCGACGGTGAGCGCCTCGGCGTCGTCGGCGATCAGGTGCGCGGTCATGCCGCCCGGCCCGCCGCCAGCGCCGGGACGGGGCCCAGCGCCGCCGAGAACTGGTCGACCACCTGCGCCAGGGCCTCGAACGCGGCCTGGGCGACGGTGAGGGAGCCGTCCTCGTGCACGGTGATGTCCTTGTCGAGGGTGAACCAGCCCTGCACGATGTGGGCCGCGCCCATGGAGTTCAGCACCGGGCGGAGCGCGTAGTCGATGGCCAGGACGTGGGCGGTGGTGCCGCCGGTGGCCAGCGGCAGCACCGTCTTGCCGGTGAGGGCGTACTGCGGGAGCAGGTCGAGCAGCGCCTTGAGGACGCCGGAGTAGGACGCCTTGTAGACGGGGGTGCCGACGACGACCCCGTCGGCGCGGGCGACCAGCTCGGTGGCCCCGACGATCGCCGGGTGGCGGAAGTCGGCGCCGAGCAGCGCCTCGGCGGGCAGGGTGCGGACGTCGAGCGGGATCACCTCGTGGCCGTGCGCGACCAGCCGGTTGTCCAGGTGGCGCAGCAGTCGGTCGGTGCGGGAGGAGGCGGAGGGGCTGCCGGAGACGGACAGGACGGTGGCCATGGGGTCCTCTTCTCGGAAGGCGTTCACGGCGGGCGCCGGGCCCGGGGCGCCCACGTGCGGCGGGCGCCCCGGGCGGGATCGGTCAGGAGTACCAGGTGGGCTCGGGCAGTTCGCCCTCGAGGACCCAGCGGCCGACCTCGCGGCGCTTGTAGGCGACCGGGTCGTGCAGGGTGTGGGTGCGGACGTTGCGCCAGAACCGGTCGAGGCCCTCGGCGGTGGTCGTGGAGCGGGCGCCGGTGACCTCGAAGATGCGGTTGGTGATCTCCAGGGCGACGTCGGTGGCCCGGGCCTTGACCGCGGCCACCCGCACCTCGAACTCGCCGCGCGCCTGCTCGGTCACCGCGTCCGGGTCGTCGTGCAGCTTCTGCCCCTCGGCGGCGACCGCGTCGGCGAGCGCCTCGACGGCCCACAGCTTGGCGGTGAGGTCGCCGTAGGTGTCGACGACGTACGGCTCGTCGACCGCGCGCTCGTACCCGCCGTGCAGCCAGGGCCGCGTCTTGGTGCGGGTGTAGGCGGCGGCCGTCTCCAGCGCGCCGGCGGCGATGCCGAGGTAGAGGTTGACGAAGACCAGCTGGATGGTGGGGACGTTGAGGGTGTTGTAGACGCGCGGCTGGAACTCCTTGCCGACGTAGCCGGCCGCCGAGGACCACGGGGTGCGGACGCCGTCGATGGTGACGCTGCCGCTCTCGGTGAGCCGCTGGCCGATGTTGTCCCAGTCGTCGTGGAAGGTCAGGCCCTCGCTGTCGGAGAGCACGATGGCGAAGACGTGCCGGTCGGTGCCCTCGAAAACGCCCTCCAGGACAGTGACGTCGGAGACCTTGCTGCCGGTGGAGAAGGACTTGCGGCCGGTGAAGACCAGGTCGTCGCCGTCCTCGGTGACGACCACGTCCTTGTCGCGCGGGTTGACCGCGCCGCCGAAGAACCAGCGGTTGCGGGCGGCCTCGGCCTCGACGTGCTCCCACTGCTCGCGGGTGCCGACCAGGCGGGCGGCCCAGTTCCACAGGTAGTGGTAGCCGAGGAGCTGCCCGATGGAGCCGTCCGCCTTGGCGACCTCGCGCACGACGCGGTAGGCGGTGGGCCAGTCCTGGCCCGCGCCGCCGTGCTCGACGGGGCCGAGCAGAGTGACGAGCCCGGAGTCCTTCAGCAGCCGGACCTCGGTGTACGGGGTGGCGCCGGCCCGGTCGCGCTCGGCGGCGTCGGTGGCGAGGACGGCGGCGACCTCGGCGGCGCGGGCGATCCACTCCTCGGCGGTCTTCGGGGTGGGGCGGGTCCGCCAGTCGGCGGGCGTGGCGGTGCTCATGGGTGTCGGCCTCTCTCGTGGTGCGGTGCGGTCAGGCGTGGGCGGGGGCGGAATCGGCGGGCAGGCCGGCCTCCAGCTCGCGGACGAGCGGCAGGACGCGGCGGCCGAAGTACTCGACCTCTTCGTGATAGTGGAGGAAGCCCAGGAGGAAAAGGTCGACGCCGAGCCTCTTGTAGGCGACGATCCGCTCGGCGATCTGCTCCGGGGTGCCGATCAGGCCGGTGCGGAAGCCGTCGTTGTACTGCACCAGGTCCTCGAAGGCGGAGTCCTGCCACATGCCCTTGCCGTCGGCGGTGGACCGGCCGGCCTGCCGGACGGCCGCGCCGAAGCCCTCCACGGCCTCGGTGTCGGCCCGGGCGACGATCTCCCGGAGCGTCTCGCGGGCCTCGGCCTCGGTGTCGCGGGCGATGAGGAAGGCGTTGAGGCCGAATCTCGGGGGTGTGCGGCCGGCCCGGGCGGCGGAGGCGCGGATGTCGGCGAGTTGCTCGACGACGCCGTCGAAGTCCCTGCCGTTGGAGAAGTACCAGTCGGAGACGCGGCCGGCCATGGCGCGGGCGGCGGTGGAGTTGCCGCCCTGGAAGATCTCCGGGTGCGGCCGCCCGGGGGCGCCGAGGGGCTTGGGCTTGAGGGAGAAGTCCCGCAGCCGGTAGAAGTCTCCGGCGAGTTCGGCGTGGTCCTCGGTCCAGATCGTGCGCAGGGCGCGGATGAACTCCTCGGACCGGCGGTAGCGTTCGTCGTGCTCCAGCCAGGGCTCGCCGAGGGCGGTGAACTCGCTCTTGAACCAGCCGCTGACGACGTTGACGGCGAAGCGGCCGTTCGACAGGTGGTCGGCGGTGGCGCCGAACTTGGCGAGGACGCCCGGGTGCCACAGGCCCGGGTGGACGGCGGCGATGACCTTCAGCCGCTGGGTGGCGAGCAGCAGCGCGAGGCTGAAGCCGGTCGACTCGTGCTGGTACTCGGCGCCGTAGCCGGCCATGTAGCGGACCTGGCTGAGCGCGTACTCGAAGCCGTTGTTCTCGGCGAGGACGGCGAGCTCGCGGTTGTACTCGTACCCCCAGTCGGTGCGTTGCTCGATCCTGCTGGTGACCAGGCCGCCGCTGACGTTGGGGACCCAGTAGGCGAATTTCACGGGCTGCGCGGACATGCAAAACTCCTGTCGCGTATCTGCCGGAAAAAGACAGAAAGAAGGCAGGGAAAGAGCCGGTACGCCGAATTCACCGGGCGCGACGGCGCGCTGAATTCAGGCGGTGCGGCGGAAAAGCGGCGCACGGCTGCCCGGGGAAGGCGGGTGCGGCGGTGCGGGGAAGCGGCGGATCGGCGGGGATCAGGCCGCGTGGCAACAGGAGGCGCTGGAGACGCGCGCGAGGTCGACATGGCGTCGCCGCGTGAGGTCCAGTCGCATCTTCATGCCGCCGATCGTGACAGCCGTCGGCGAGGACAGTCAAGGAGAACCCGACCGGTCTCGCATCCCGGACCATTGGATTTCACGAACGCGTGACAGGGAAACCCTTGCACGCGCCGGGAATTCGCCCGCATTCTGCTGGCGTGCGGACCGAGCAACTGGAATATATCGCCGCGGTGACCCGGCTGGGTTCCCTGCGCCGCGCGGCCGAGGAACTGCGCCTGTCGCAGCCCGCGTTGAGCGAGACGGTGCGGAACCTGGAGCGGGAGCTGGGAGTCGACCTGCTGGAGCGCAAGCGTTCCGGGGCGACGATGAGCGCGGCGGGCCGGGAGCTGCTGCCGCACATCGTCGACGTCCTGGACGCGGTGGACCGGCTGGGGGCGGCGGCGGGCGAGCAGCACCGCATCAGCCGCATGGTGCGCGTCGGCACCGTGAACGCGGCGACCGTGCCGCTGCTCATCCCGTCCGTGCGGGAGTTCCGCGTCGCGCACCCGCTCACCCAGGTCGAGGTGGTCGCCGCGCAGCAGACGGACATCCACCGGACACTGCTGGAGGGCGGTTTCGACCTCGGGCTGGTCAACCACCTGGAGGGCGACGACATGCCCGCGGAGTTCGAGTCCACCGAACTGCTGCGCGGCCGGCCGGTGGTGTGCGTGCGGCCGGACAGCCCGCTCGCGGCCCGGGCCGCGGTGTCGGTGGACGAGTTGCCGGCCGAGCCGCTGGTCGCCATGCGGTCCGGCTATGTGATGCACCGCTGTGTGCACCGCCTGCTGGACGGACGCCTGCCGTCCTTCGCCTGTTCGACGGACGGCGCCGAGATGGGAAAGCTGATGGTCGCCGAGGGACTGGGGGCGGCGGTGCTGCCCGACTTCAGCGTCGCCGGCGACCCCTTGGAGCGGTGCGGGGCGATCACGTACCGGCCGCTCGCCGCTGACACCCCCCGGATCCTGCTGATGCTGCGGCGCCGCCGGGCGGAGTCCGTGCCGCGGGCGGCGCGCGATCTGCACGAGGTGTTCGTGCGCAGGGCGCGGCGGCTGGACGACGCCCCGCCCCGGTCGGCGTGACCCCGCCCGGCGGCCCGCTCCGCGACTACTTCTCGCCGTGGTCCGGGACCACCACGAGGAAGGCGTCCGACTTCAGGTCCATCACGACCGTCGCGGGCTCGCCCTCCGCGCGGCGCGCCGCCGCGTACTCCTCCGCCGGCCACGATCCGCGCGGGGATCCCGCGGGGAACCGCTCCAACACCTTCGCGTCCATCGCGGCAGACACCTGACACCTCCGGATCGACCATCGACTCGAACCGACATCTCTCGTACAATCCGCGTGCCCTCGATCGGGGCGGACATGTACGGCCTGCCGGAATTGCGAGCGGCGACCGGCCGGGCCCCGTCGGGCGGCGCTCGGTGGGGCCCGGCCGCGCCGTCCGTCAGCTCTGCGGCCTCGGCCGGGAGCGCCGGTACAGGATCGCTCCGCCCAGGACGAGGACGGCGCTCCCCGCGAGGGCGGGGAGGGTCTGGTCCGCTCCCGTGCGGGCCAGGGCGACCGGGGCCGGGGACGCGGCGGGCGGGGCGGGCCTCGGCTGCGCGCGGCGCTCGGGCGGGGCGGCCGGCTCCGGGACCGGGGCCGGCTCCGGGACCGGCTTCGCGGGGCGGTCCGGGCGGTCGGGGTGGTCGCCGGGCGTGTTGACCGACTCGTTGCCGGTGGCCGGGTTGCCGACGCCCACCACGTTCACGCTGTTGCCGCTGACGTTCACCGGGGCGTGCACCGGGAGCTGGACGACGTTGCCGGAGACCAGCCCCGGCGCATCCCTTCCGCCGCCTTCGGCGACCGCGCCGCCGGCTCCGCCGTCCCCCTCGTGTCCCTGCCGCGCCGCCCCCTCGTTGGCACAGCGGTTGCCCGCGGCGGGGTTGAGGGCGCCCAGCACGTTCACGGTGTTCCCGCACACGTTCACCGGGACGTGCACCGGGAGCTGGACGACGTTGCCGGAGACCAGCCCGGGCGAGCCGGCCGCGGAGCCGTTCGCCACCGAGCCGCCGTCCGTCGCGAAAGCGGCGGATGCCGGGATCGTCATGACCATCGCGCCCGACGCGGCGGCGACGGCGATCACACGGTTTCGGGTAACCCGTTTCATGGGTCCCTGCCTTCCAGACATGGTCGCGAGCGTTCGCCCGCATCGGATAAAACGCCGGAGAACCATGCGAGTTATGGCTTATCGGCCTTTCACCCCATCGAGTGGCACGCTTGTCGAACAATGGCAAAGGCGACCGGTCGGGCAGTGGGAGAGGACCGACGGCGAAGGCGCGGCCCGACAGGGCGGCTGCGCCCCGGCGGCGCGGCGAAGCGCCCGGGACGAGCCCTCTCGTGCGGCTCCGCCGCTCCGGAGGCGGCGCCCGGGAATGCCGCCTATGGTGATGATCGAGGGCGCCGTTCTCCGGTCCGCGACGGGGC
This sequence comes from Streptomyces sp. NPDC051041, assembly GCF_044456065.1. NCBI lineage: Bacteria > Bacillati > Actinomycetota > Actinomycetes > Kitasatosporales > Streptomycetaceae > Streptomyces > Streptomyces sp. NPDC051041. Next base: position 471,161 of record NZ_JBITFM010000003.1, on the reverse strand, counting down.
GCCCCTGGAGGCATCGATGCTGGCCAAGCTGTCGAATCGGTCCTCGGCCGGCCGCTGCGCGGTCGCCGCCGCGGCCGGCCTGGCGCTGCTGGGCGCGGGGCTGCCCGCCGCGGCCGCGGACGATTCCGGGCCCGGCCTGTCCCGGTTCTACCGCCAGGAGGTCGCCTGGTCCGCCTGCGAGGGCGCGGGCGCACCGGAGGACCTGCAGTGCGGAAAGGTCACCGTACCCCTGGACTACGCCCGGCCCGAGGCGGGCACGCTCGATCTCGCCCTCGCCCGCTACCGGGCGACCGGCGAGTCCCGCGGCTCGGTGCTGCTGAACTTCGGCGGTCCGGGCGGCTCGGGCGTCAGCGAACTCGCCGCCGCCGGCAAGAACTTCATGCACCTCACCAACGGCTACGACGTGGTGGCCTTCGATCCCCGCGGTGTGGGCAGGTCCTCCCCGGTCAGCTGCGGCGAGGGGGCCGCCGGCCTGCTGGACGCGACGGACGGGGACGAGGACGTGCGCCGTGATCCGCAGGCCGTGCTGCGGCTGCTGCGGGAGGCCGCCGCCGAGTGCGCCGAGCACGCGGGCCCCGTCCTGCCCCACATCGGCACCGTCGACGTCTCCCGCGACATGGACGTGATGCGCCAGGCGCTCGGCGACGAGAAGCTCAACTATCTGGGATTCTCCTACGGGACCCGGCTGGGCGCGGTGTACGCGGCCCAGTTCCCCGACAAGGTGGGCCGGGTGGTGCTGGACGGTGTGGACACGCTGACGGAGCCGCTGTCTGAGCAGGGCCTGGCCGGGGCGCAGGGGCAGCAGACCGCGCTGGAGAACTTCATCGACTGGTGCGTGGAGGACATCGCCTGCCCGTTCGGGCAGGACGCGCGCGAGGCCCGCCGGCAGGTCGTGCGGCTCGTCGCCGCCCTCGACGAGGATCCGCTGCCGACGGCCTTCGGCGACGTGTTCACCGGCCAGGACCTGGTGGGCGCCATCGGGCAGGCGCTCTACAGCAGGGAGCTGTGGCCCTCGCTGGAGCGGGCTCTGGCGCTGCTGGTGGAGGACGGCGACACACGCGGTGTGGAGGGCTTCGCGTCGGGCGGCTTCGGGCTTCCGGTGCGCGAGGACGGCCCCGGGGGCCTCGTCGACGAGGAGGACGTGCCCCTCGACAACCTGCCGGCCGCGCTGATGGCGATCAACTGCGCGGACGACCCGGACCGCCCCAGCGCCGAGCGGATCACCAGGGACCTGGGCCGGCTGCGCGCCGCGTACGAGGAGGCGTCGCCGGTGTTCGGCCGGTACCGGCTCACCCAGGTGCTGATGTGCTACGGCCGCCCCAAGGGCACCGACTTCATCCGCCACGAGGTCAAGGACGTCGACACGCCGAAGATGCTGCTCGTCGGCACCCGCGGCGACCCGGCGACGCCGTACCGGTGGACGGAGCAGACCGCCGAGCGGCTCGGCCCGTCGGCGGTGGTGCTCGACAACAAGGGCGAGGGGCACACCGGGTACGCGTCCTCGAAGTGCGTGCGCCGCACGGTCGACGCCTTCCTGCTGTACGGCTCCCTGCCGCCGGACCGCAGCTCCTGCGGCGCCGAGGACGACGGCAGGGGGTGAGGCGGGCCCGCACCCCGTCGCTCGGCGCAGGGAGGTCCCCGGGTGCGGAGGTCCAGCCACAGCGCCGGTCCGGGGCGCGCTCCGGGCCGCGCCGTCCGGGTGGTCAGCGGGGTGCCGCGGTGGGCGGGGCCTACCGGACCCGTCCCGGGCCGACGGGGCCGGACACCGGGTGGCCGGGACCGGTCAACGCGGCCTTGACGCGCGCGACGCCCCGGACCCCCTTCGGTCGGGCTTTGCACATGCGACACCCCCTGGGCCGCCCCGCACCAGGTGACCGGCGCGCGAAATCAGCCGGGAGCAAAGACTTCCCCCGCTTTCCGCGCACCCCTTCCCGCAGCGTCACCGCACCGACGGGACGGTGGGCGGATTACCCCGAATGCCCGATAGGCGAATCGGTTCTATCGTGCTGACATGGAGCACGATCTCAGCCTCACCGCCCTCGCCGAGCTGCGGCGCCCCCGCCCCTACCCCGCGGTCTCCGTGCTGACGCCGACGCACCGCCGCGACCCTTACAACGCCCAGGATCCGGTCCGGCTGCGCAATGCGGTGACCGAGGCGAAGAAACGTCTGGAGACCGACCCCGCGGTCCCCCGGGAGCGGCGCGCCGAGGTCGCCCGGCAACTCGACCGGGCCCTGACCGAGGTCGACCTGACGCACACCGAGGACGGCCTGGCGATCTTCGCCGCGCCCGGGGAGCACCAGGTGTGGACCCTGACCCGGAGCGTGCCCGAGCGCGTGGTGCTCTCGGACACCTTCCTGACCCGCAACCTCGTCGCCGCCCGGGCCGCCGAGCGGCCGTTCTGGGTGCTGTCGGTCTCCGCGGACCGCGTCACGCTGTGGAGCGGCGGCGCGGACCGCGTCGCCGAGGACCACACCTGCGGGTTCCCGCTGATCAGGAACCCGGAGAACTTCGACCCCGAGCGCCAGGAGCGGATCGGCGACCCGCCGGGCACCTTCCGCGACGAACGCACCCGCCGTTTCCTGCGCGAGGCCGACACCGCGATGCACGCGGTCCTGCGCGAACACCCCCGGCCGCTGTACGTCACCGGCAAGCGGGCCGCGCTGTCCCTGCTGTGGGAACTCGGCGGGGTCGCCAAGAACGCGGTGCACATCCCGCACGGCGGACTCGCGCACGGCACGCCCGAGGCCGTGTGGCGGGCGGTGCGGCCCGTCGTCGACGCCGAGACGCGCAGGTCCGCCGAGGAGGTGCTGCGGGAGCTGGCATCGGCCCGGGGCCGCAGGAACTTCGCGGCCGGCGCGGACGAGCTGTGGCAGAGCGCCCTGGCGGGCCGCGTCCGGTTGCTGGCCGTCGAGGAGAACTGCCAGGTGACGGTGCGCGACGCCGGCGACCACCTGGCGCCGGCCGAGAGCGGCGATCCCGACGCCCGCGAGGACATCGTGGACGAGATCGTCGAACGATGCCTGGAGACCGGCGCCGAGGTCCGCTTCGTCCCGGACGGCACACTGGGGGACGCGAACGGGATCGCCGGGGTGCTGCGGTACTGAAGGCAGTGGAACATAGGATCGTCGAACATCCGGCAGCACCTCGGGGAACTTTCCGGTCATCCGCCAAGTGGCGTGTCGCATCTAGGAGTTGGCTGCTCGAAGCCGTACGTCGCCAAGGCGCCGCGAGCGCTCCGCGAAGACGGCGGCATATGCCAGGCGCATCGCCGCGTCGCGTCTTGCCGAATCCCTTACGGGCCGTCGCGGGCTGTGCGACAGTCGTAACGGTTCTTCTCCCGGCCCCTGGCCGTACCGTCCCCGCATCGGAGTGCGTCATGCCGTCCCCCCTCTCCGCGGACCGCCCAGCCGCCCAGCCGCCAGGAAGCGGTTCGGTCGACGCGCTGATATCGCAGACGCGGCGGCTCAAGGGCGGCCTGGACGCCGTCCGGCGCGACGCCCAGGACGACGGATCGGACCCGCGGGGACGCTGGCAGCGCGCCCTGTGCGATCTGGCGCTGCACCAACTCGACGATCTCGACCAGCACTTGGCGCAGCTGCGGGACGGCCCGCTGCCCGCCCCCGGGCCGTCCGAGCCGGTCGTCACCGCCCCGGTGGCGACCGCCGCTCCCCCGTCCGGCTCCCTGCTCGGCCGGGTCGGCAGCGCGGAGTGGAACCTGCTGACGGACCGGGCCGACTGGTCCGGGGAGCTCTACCGGATCCTCGGCCGCGACCCCGCGGCTCCCCCGCTCACCCTCGACGAGCTGCCGTCCCTGGTCCTCGACGCGGACCGGCCGAAGCTGACGGCCATGGTCACGGACTGCCTCGTCGACGCCCGGCCCGTCGACGGGGAGTTCCGCGTCGTCCGGCCGGACGGCGACGTACGGACCGTGCACATGATGGGCGAGCCCGTGCTCGACGCGGACGGCAGCACCGCCTCGATGTGGGCGGTGCTGCGAGACGTCAGTGAACTGCGGCGCAGCCAGCGGGCGGTGAGCGAGACCCGTGACTCGCTCAGCCGCCGCCGGCACCGCGCGCGGACCGAGCACCGGGTCGCGGCCGAGCTGCAGGAGGCCGTGCTGCCGCCGTGGCACGGCCCCCTGCGGCTCCCGCGCCGGGACCGCCGCCTGGACCTGTACGGCCACCGCCTGCCGGCGTCACGGGGCGCACCGGTCGGCGGCGACTGGTTCGACGCCCTCGAACTGCCGGACGGCGAGGTGCTGTTGAGCGCCGGCGACCTGGCCGGTCACGGGATCGCCGTGGCCTCGGGCATGACGATGCTGCTGGGCGCCCTGCGCGGCATGGCGATGGCGGGCACCCGTCCGGGGCGGCTGATGGCCGGGCTCAACCGGTTGCTGGACACCACCGTCCGGCCGGCCCTGGGCAGCGCCGTCTGCTGCCGCTACCGCCCCGCGACCCGCACCCTGGTGTGGGCGCAGGCCGGACACCCCGCCCCGCTGCTGTTCCGCAACGGGACGGGGCGCGGACTGCGGGCGCCGGACGGCGTCCCGCTCGGCGGCCCCCCGGACGCCCGCTACGGGCAGGCCGAGGAGGTCCTCGAGGTGGGTGACCTGCTGCTCCTGTACACCGACGGATTGGTGCCGCGGCGGTGGGAGCCTCCCCGTTCGAGCGAAGCCGGAAGCGGGGCGGGGACGGCGGCCGTGAGCCAGCTCCTCGGTCTGGCTCCGCGCTTCGCCGAGGCGCGGACCGCACAGGAGTGCGTGCGGACGGTGGTGGAGGAGTTCAGTGGAACCGAACGCGTGGACGACGCGTGCGTGCTCGTCGCCAGGGTGATGTCGTAGGGAGTGCGCGGAGACCGCGGATGCGGTGGCGCGGAACCGCGCAGTCGTGCTCGCAGGGACTGCGGGGTCGGGACGGAAGCGTGGGTGGCGGGAACAGGCGTATCGCGTGAGCGGAGGCGCCGTGGGAGCACCGGAGCGGGAACAGCGGCGGCACGGTCCCCCGTGCGCTCCCTCCCCTAGACCGATGCGCCGGTGCCGTCGCCCCGCTTCCTCGTCTGGGCCTTCGGCAGGGCCAGCTCAATCTCCTCCCGCAGCTCCTTGATCCTCGGGTAGCCGGCGTACTCGGCGGTGAGCCGGTACATCTGACGCAGCCGGTCCCAGGTGCGCTGGGAGGAGTTGGACCCCATCGACACCAGGGCCAACCGGGCGTAGCGGTCCGCCTGTTCGGGGTCGTCGGCGATGAAGCAGGCGGAGGCCATCGACAGGTAGTCGAAGATCTTCGACCGCTGCCGGGCGTCGGTCCGCAGGGCGAGGGCCTTCTCCGCGTAGTGCTGCGCGTGCACGGCCGCGGCCGGCTCGAACTCCGCGAGCGTGCGGTAGGCCAGGGCCTGCATGCCGTACAGGTCCTCCTCCGTGAACAGCTGCATCCAGTCCGGCGGCGGTACGTCGCCCTTGTCGGAGACGAAGAGGTCCTCCGCCTCGCCCAGGGTGCGGCGCATCGCCTGGCCCCTGCCCATGGCGGCCTGCGCCCAGGCCTCGACGGTGCAGAGCATCGCCCTGGTGCGCGGCAGCACCTCCTCCCCGGCCCCGGACTGGGCGAGCTTCATCAGGTCGAGCGCGTCGTCGGGCCGGCCCAGGTGCACCATCTGGCGCGCCGCCCGGGAGAGCGCCTCGCCGGCGCGGGGCCGGTCACCGCCCTCCCTCGCCGCGTGGGCGGCGATGACGAAGTACTTCTGGGCCGTGGGCTCCAGGCCGACGTCGTGCGACATCCAGCCCGCCAGCACGGCGAGGTTGGCGGCGACGCCCCACAGGCGCCGCTGGAGGTGGGGAGGGTGACGGTAGGCGAGCATGCCGCCCACCTCGTTGAGCTGGCCCACCACGGCCTTGCGCTGGAGGCCGCCGCCCCGGGCGGCGTCCCAGGCGCGGAAGACCTCGACCGAGCGCTCCAGTTCCTCGACCTCCTGCGACCCGATGGGGGCGGCCTCGTAGCGGTCGAACCCGGCGGGTTCGGCGTGCAGGGGGTGGTCGAGATCGGGAGCGTCGGCCGCCAGGGCCGGATCGGTGTGCAGCCAGTCGTGCATGGCGCTGCTGAGTGCGGATCCCGCGGCGAGCGCGGCACCCGCGCCCACCAAACCGCGTCGGTTGAGCATGAGGTCCATTCCCGTGAATTCGGTGAGGACCGCGGCGGTCCGTTCGGGCGCCCACGGCACTCCGTCGGGATGCTCCGCATGCCCGCCGCCCTGCCGTCTCCCCGCACGTCCGCGCCGGACCAGGCCGAGGTCCTCGATGGTCACGACACGGCCGAGACGCTCGGTGAACAGGGCCGCCAGCACCCGCGGCACGGGATCGCGCGGGATCTCCCCCATGTCGATCCACCGCCGCACCCGTGAGGTGTCGGTCGCCAGCTGGGGGTGGCCCATCGCCGCCGCCTGCCGGTTGACCAGCCTCGCGAGCTCACCCTTGGACCAGCCGGTCAGGCCGAACAGGTCCGCGAGCCGGGTGTTGGGTCGTCCGCTCACATCAAGCCCCCAGGTTCTCGGCTGAGTTGACAGTAGCCGGGCCGAAGGGGCCGGGCGACTATTCGCCAGGGTTCGCCAGGGTGCGCCAGATGGTGTGCCACGGGGCATCGGGTGTCAGGTAGGAACGCGCCACCCCGACCCGGTCGCCGCAGGGGCATTCCCCAGGGTGCGCCGGCACGGCCGGGCGGGTGCGCGCCGACGTTCCAGGCAGGCACTGCAGGCATACGAAGGGATCCGTCTCACCCATGTACGCAGCTTCGTCCTCCGTGTCCGCCCCGCCCCGGTCGCCGCTTCCCCGCCCGGCGGGCGGCGGTCCCCACCCCGCCCCCGCGCGCCCGTCGGCCCCCGCGCTCGGCACCGGCCGGACGCGGCGTGCCGCGGGGCCCGGCACCCCGCCGCTCAGCGGGAGACTCGACTTGTCCGGCCCTCAGGGCGCCCAGCTGCGCACGGCGATCGCCTCGGTGCACCGGATCTGTCCCGAGTTCGCCCCGGTGCAGGTGCTGCGCCGCAGCGGGCGGTCCGTGCTCCTGGTCGGTACGACCGGACGCGGCACCGCCGTCGCCAAGTGCTTACTGGACCACTCCCCGGCGTGGGCCGAGCGGATCCGGCACGAGATAGGCGCATACCGCTCGTTCGTCCGGCACCGCCCGCCCGTTCGGGTGCCGAGGCTGATCGCGGCGGACCCGGACACCTGCACGCTCGTCGTCGAGCGGATGCCGGGCAGGGTGGTGGCGCTCCGGCGGCACCCGACGGAGGCGCCGCCGCGGGCGGACATCCGCGCGGTGCTCGACGCGATCTGCCGGCTGAACGCCTGGCGGCCGCCGGCGGGCGCCTTCGACCGGCCGCTGGACTACGCGGCGCGGATCACCCGGTACCACGAGCTCGGCCTGCTCACCGACCGGGACCTGGGCGACCTGCAGAAGCTGCTGCACGGCATCGCGCATGTGGCCGGGCGGCAGGGCATGGGCCAGTTCTGCCACGGCGACGCACTGCTGTCGAACGTCCTGCTCTCACCGACCGGCCCCGTGCTGGTGGACTGGGAACACGCCGGCTGGTACCTGCCGGGCTACGACCTGGCGACGCTGTGGACGGTGCTCGGGGACGCGCCGGCGGCCCGGCGGCGGATCAGCCAGATCGCGCAGTCGGCGGGCCCGGCCGCGCGGGACGCCTTCCTGGTGAACCTGATGCTGGTGCTCACCCGTGAGATCCGCAGGTACGAGACGGCCGTGCAGCGTTCGCTGCACGGCGCGGCGCCGGGAGCGGCCCACCCGGGTGCCGCGCCGTCCGGCGAGGAACAGCGGCTGCTGCTCAGGCGACTGCACGACGACTGCCAGATGGCCCGACGGGCCGTGCGGGCGGCGGTCGGCACCCGCTGACGGGGACGACGGTCCACGGTGCGCCCGCTCAGGGGCACGCCGCGGACCGTCGTGTGCGGCGGCGCGGAACTCCGCCGGGCGCGCCGACGACGCGGCACGTCCCCTTCCGGTGGAAGTGATTGACGGACCGTCCGTTCGACGGGCCGTCGGTTCGCAGGAGGCCGCTGTACGAGGAACCGCCACCGTCCTCGGTCACGGGCGTTCCCGTGCGACGGCCGGCGCCCTGGCCGCGACGGCCCTGCTGCTCCCGCTGCTCGGCGCGGCCCCGTCCGCGGTCCGCCTCATGACGCTGCCGACGGCGGCCGACCCGACCGGGCTGAGCCCGAAGCGACCGCGTACCGGTCCGGCCGCCGACGTCGCGGACGGTACCGCCCTGCTCGCCGCCGCCCAGCGGGGCCCGGTCGGGGCCCGGGCGGAGTCCGGATGCCTGGTACGCGGAGGCGAGGCACCGGTCGCCGGCGCGGCTGGTGGCGTATGCGGCACGTCCTCGGCCACGGCGGCGTGCCGGGGGCCGTCCCCGGCATGCGCGCCGATGGCCGGGCAGCCGGTCAGCCCTGCTGGAAGAGTTCCGCGGGCAGCGGCTTCAGCAGGGCGTACAGGTCGTCGGTGATGGGGCGGTCCCAGGCGGCGATGGTCACCAGGACGTTGTCGCTGCGGTCGAACTGCACGCAGGAGATCCGGCTCTCGGAGAGCTTGACGCGCCGCACGATCAGCAGGTTGTCGCCCTGCATCACCGGCACGTCCTCGGTGCCGACGACGGTCACCTCCTCGTCGTTCTCCAGGGCCAGCAGCAGCTGGCCCACTTCGAACGGGACCTGTCCCTCGGGGACGTCGCGGGCCGGGGAGCCCTCCGGCAGATTGCCGATGATCATGGCGGGGCCGCGTCCGCCGAACAGGTCGTAGCGCAGGAACACGCCCTGGCAGGTGCCGTCGGGGGCGGGCAGCAGTCCGGCACCGAGGTTGCCGGGCCAGTCACCCGGATCCATGGCCAGTACGTCGAAGTCGGGCCCGGCGGGAGTGGCACTGCGGCGGCGGAGGAACGACATGCCGCCATGGTACGTGCCCGGGGCCGCCGGGTGCCGTGCGGGCGGGGGCCTCCTCCGTGACCCGCGACGGCCGCCGGGACGGCCCGCTTCCCCGCCCCGGAACAGCCGGCGGAAGCCCCCTGCGCTCCGGGAACGCCCGGCTCCCCAGGGCGCCCTCACTCCTCCGGCGGCGCGGGCGGCACCACGGCGACCGGGCCGGCGGCGTGCAGCAGTACCGCCTGGGTGACGGAGCCCATCATGCGGGCGGGGGCCAGCAGACGGCGCCGGTGGCGGCCCACGACGGTCAGCTCGGCGTCCTTGGAGGCGGCGACCAGGTGCCCGGCGGCGTCGCCGGGCAGCACGGACGGCTCGGCCCGGACGTCGGGGTACCGGGTGCGGTGCGGGGCGAGGAATCCCTCGGCGAGGCTCCGCGTCTCGCTCTCGACGGCGACCTGGTCGATCACCGGCGGCACCAGCCGGCCGGGGGCGGCCCAGCTCTGGACCGGCCAGGGGTAGGCGGCGACCACCTGGAGGCGGGCGCCGCGCAGCGCGGCCTCGGCGAAGGCGAAGGCGAGCGTGGCCTCGTCGGGGCTGTCCACGTGCAGGCCGACGACCACCCGCGGTCCGGGCTCGGCCGGCCCCTCGCCGTGGACCTCGCGTCCGGGCCGGGGCACCACGACGACGGGGCATTCGGCGTCCCGGGCGGCGGCCATGCCGTTGGAGCCGAGCAACAGGCTGGCGAAGCCGCCCCGGCCCCGGGAGCCGAGCACCAACAGCTGGGCGGTGGAGCCCAGTTCGGGCAGCAGGACGGAGGACGCCCCCTCCATGCCGACGTACTCCGTCACCGGCAGGTCGGCGTGTCCCTCCAGACGGGCGCGGGCCTGGGCGAGCACCGGGTCGTCGTCCGCGTCCGGGGGCGCGGCGGCCAGCAGCTCGGCCGGCGCCCAGGTGGCGTACTGCCGCACGTGCACCACCCGCAGCGGCGCCGCGCGCCTGCGGGCGGCGTCGAGGGCCCACTCCAGGGCGCGCAGACTGTCGTCCGAACCGTCGACCGCCGCGATGACCGGCAGGGTGCTCATGGGTTCCTCACCTCCGGAAGCAGACCTTCCCTTCCCGGGGGCCAGCCTGGCTCAGGCGGGGCCCCGGGAAGGCGCTCAAGGTCGCGTGTCCGGAAAAACGGGTGGAACACCCCCGGATCGGCCGGTCGGCCCGGTGCCGCCGCGGAGGTTCAGGTCAGGTCGAACTCTCCCTCCCGCGCTCCCGACACGAAGGCGCCCCACTCGGCCGGGGTGAAGATCAGGGAAGGGCTTTCCGGGCGGGCGCTGTTCCGCATGGCGATGAACCCCTCGACGAAGGCGATCTGGACATCTCCCAGGCCGCGGCTGCTGGACTGCCACTGCGCGTTGCTGAGGTCCAGTTCCGGCTTGTCCCAGCCAGTGAGCGGGCGCTGGTGGGTGGTGGTCTCGGCCACGTCGGTGCTCCTCCCGAGTCGTCGTCCGCGGCCAGCCTAGCGATCGGGTCCCACCGCCAAAAGGCCATGTGAACAGGACATTTCAGGAGTCCGGGAGCCGGTCCCGCACGGGCGGCGCCGGAAGGGGCCGCGCACCGCCGCCGCGGGCGTGCCCGGCCGCCCGCGCACCGCGCCCGCCCGCGGTGCGCCACACGCAGACGGGCGGGGCTCTGGACCCCCGGGTCCCGGGGACGGCGATCGGGACGGTCGGCGCCGCGGGCTCCGGCCCGGGGACCGCGGTCTGTCCGCCCGGCGGACCCGGTGACGGGAGACACGCTCACCGGGTCGGCCGGGCCGTACGGCCGCGCAGGGCGAGGCTCAGACGACGATGACCCGGCGCCCGCGCGTGTGACCGGCCCGGCCGATGACGCGCAGCGCGGGCTCCGTCACGGAGGGTGCCCGGCCGCCTCCGCGAACGTCAGGCCCTCGGGCGTACGGGTCCAGGCCGACGGCACGGCGGACTCGGCATGGGTGCTCGCCCCTTCGCCGAACACGCGACCGCCGGCCTCGACTCCTTCGGCGCCCCCGCCGGCCCCGTCCACCACCCCGAAGGCGTCCTGTCCGACGCCGGCGGGCAGCACCGCCCGGATCCGGCGCATGATCGACGCCTCACCCGCCCCGCGGCAGTACGAGGAGTCGATGAGGCCGCGCCACGCGGAGTCGCCGGCGACGGCCATCGCCGGCGCTCCCGACCTGCCGCAGACCACCACGGCCCGCCGGACGATCGCGGGGTTCGCGGCCGACGCCTGCTCGCCGGCCCGCGAGGCGGCCGATCCGGAGGCCGCGGTGGACGAGATCTTCCGGATGATCGAGGCGGCCCGGGAGGCCGCCCGCCTCCCTCAGGGCGCGTGAGGAACCGCTCCTCCAGCCGGGACGGGGCCGGCCGGGGGCAAGGGCTTCGGCGTGCCCGCCGGGCGGTCCCGACTTCCCCGGCGCGTTCCCCGGCAGGGCGTCCGGCGCGCCCGACGCGGGCCTGGCCGGCTCCAGCGGCGCTCCGCCGCCCTTCCCCGTCGCCCCGGGGCCGCGAAGTCCGGTCCGCCCGGGATACGGCGAGCGGCCCGGCGGGGCAGGCGCGCCGGTCGCCGGTCCCCGTCCTCGCCGCTCCCGACGGCGCCGGGGGGCGGCCCTGACGCCGGACGGGCGGCTTTCCGCGAATCCGGCGACACCCCTGGCCGGTGCCCCCGCCGGCCGAGGCCGGTCCCGCCGGGATCTCCCGCACCGCGGCCGCCCGCACCGGGAAAACCCGCACCCGACGCTTGCTTCGGGCGGTGCGGCCTGGGTTACTGATCCCCGGTACTCGACCGAATGATCGGTCGCCCGGATCGAGCGGTTGGCGGAGGGGAGCCCCATGTCGGACACGGCGGACCTGCTGGACGCGGGAGAGCGGCTCGACGCGGAAGGCCTGCGGGCGCTGCAACTGGAGCGGCTGCGGGCGTCGCTGCGGCACGCGTACGCGCACGTGCCCTTCTACCGGGAGTCCTTCGACCGGGCGGGAGTGCGTCCGGAGGACTGCCGCACGCTCGCCGACCTGGCCCGGTTCCCCTTCACCACCAAGGCCGACCTGCGCGAGAACTACCCGTACGGCATGTTCGCCGTCCCGCACGACCGCGTCCGCCGCATCCACGCCTCCAGCGGCACCACCGGCCGTCCCACGGTCGTCGGCTACACCGACGGCGACCTGTCCCGGTGGGCGGACCTGGTGGCCCGCTCGATCCGGGCGGCGGGCGGGCGGCCCGGGGACCGGGTGCACGTGGCGTACGGCTACGGGCTGTTCACCGGCGGGCTCGGCGCGCACTACGGCGCGGAGCGGCTGGGCTGCACCGTCATCCCCGCGTCCGGCGGCATGACGGCCCGCCAGGTGCAGCTGATCCGGGACCTGGAGCCCACGGTCATCATGGTCACCCCGTCCTACATGCTCACGCTCCTGGACGAGTTCGAGCGGCAGGGCGTCGACCCGCGCGGCACCTCCCTGCGCGTGGGCGTCTTCGGCGCCGAGCCCTGGACCGAGCGGATGCGGCGGGAGATCGAGGAGCGGTTCGCGATCGACGCGGTCGACATATACGGGCTGTCGGAGGTGATCGGCCCGGGCGTCGCGCAGGAGTGCGTGGAGACCAAGGACGGCCTGCACATCTGGGAGGACCACTTCTTCCCGGAGGTCGTCGACCCGGTCACCGGCGCGGTGCTGCCGGAGGGCGAGGAGGGGGAGCTGGTCCTCACCTCGCTGACGAAGGAGGCGATGCCCGTCGTCCGGTACCGGACGCGGGACCTGACCCGGCTGCTGCCGGGCACGGCACGGGTGTTCCGCCGCATGGAGAAGGTGACCGGCCGCAGCGACGACATGGTGATCCTGCGCGGGGTCAACCTCTTCCCGACCCAGATCGAGGAGATCGTGCTGCGCACGCCGGGCGTCGCGCCCCACTTCCAGCTGCGGCTCACCCGCGAGGGCCGCCTGGACGCCCTCACCGTGCGGGCCGAGGCCCGCCCCGGCGCCGGCCCGGAGGTCCGCCGGACGGCGGCGCGGGCCATCGCGGCGGCCGTGAAGGACGGCATCGGGGTGTCGGTCGGCGTGGAGATCGTCGACCCGGAGTCGCTGGAACGGTCGGTGGGCAAGATCCGGCGGGTCGTGGACCTGCGGCCGCGCTGACGGAGGGCGCGGGGCGGGTCCGGCGGCCGCGGGACCGGGCCGGCGGTTCCGGGGCGAGCGCGGGCCGCCGGGCGGGGCCGGCGGTCACGGGACCGGGCCGCGGCGATCGCGGGGCGGGCCGAGGGGAGGGGGCCGGGGGCAGTGCCGTTGCCCCGGCCCACGGGCCCGGCGGCCGGCCGGGCCGGTTTCGCCGGTGGCGATATCCGTCCCCGATGCGCGGCCGCGGACCTACCGTCGCCGTATGCACCCACCGATCACGGGCACGGCCGCCGGTGTGCCGTTCACCGCGCTGCCGCCGGACGGCAACGGCACCGCGCCGCTGGTCGTCACCTGGCACATGCTGGACGCGCCGAGGTCGGACGCCGCGTTCGCCGCCGCGTTGCCGATGCACGGCCTGCCCGCCTGGCGGGTGCACCTCGGCATGCCGATGTGCGGGGCCCGCATGGTCGACGGCGGCACGACCGCCATCGTGGAGCTGGCCCGCCAGGACGTCCTGATGTCCTACCTGTACCCGTTCGTCCGGCAGGCGTCCGAGGAGTTCCCGGCCGCGCTGGCCTCGATCCGTGCGCAGCTGCCGGTCGACGACGGTCCGATCGGCGTGCTCGGCGCCTCGCTGGGCGGGGCCGTCGCGCTGCGGGTCCTCGCCGGTACCGGGATTCCGGTCTTCGCCGGCGCCGTGGTGAACGCCGCCGTGCGGATGCGGTCCGTGGTAGCCCTGTTCCCGGGCGACTACCCCTACGACGAGGAGTCCGGGAAGGCCGCCGACAGCCTGGACTTCGTCGCCCGGGCGGGCCTCGTCGCCGATCGCGCGCCGCTGCTGGTGGTCAGCGGCGAGCTGGATCATCCGGGGCTGCGCGCCGACGCCCTGGACCTCGTCGACGCGCTGGGGGGACGGGCCGAGCTGCTGTCGGTCCCCGGGCTGGCGCATCCGCTCGCCGAGGAGCCCGGCATCGAGCCCGCGCCGCAGCTGCCCCCGGCCCGTGCGGTGGACGCCGGCCTCACCCGGTGGTTCTGGCGCCGTCTCGCGGACGCGGGCCGGATCCGGCCGCCGAGGTGATCCCGGCCAGCGGGCGGTGGCCGGCGCCACGCCGCCGGGGCGCGCGGCACGACGGGGCCGCCGGGTGCCGCCGGACGGCCACCGTCCTCGCGTCCCCGCCGATGCGGGCGTGGTGCCCGGTGGCGGTGCTCAGGTGTCGGCGAAGCGGTCCCGCAGCCGTCGTTTGAGGATCTTCCCGCTGGCGTTGCGCGGCAGCTCGTCCACGAACAGCACCCGCTTCGGCGCCTTGAAGGAGGGGAGGCGCGCGCGGGCGTGGGCGATCAGTTCGGCCTCGGTGACCTCGCCGCGCGGGACGACGACCGCCGTGACGGCCTCGATCCACCGCGCGTCGGGCAGGCCGATCACGGCGGCCTCGGCGACGGCCTCGTGCGTGTACAGCACGTCCTCGACCTGGCGGGAGGCGACCAGGACGCCCCCGGAGTCGATGACGTCCTTCACCCGGTCGACGATCGTGAGGTAGCCGTCGGCGTCCCGCACCGCGAGGTCACCGGAGCGGAACCAGCCGTCGCGGAACGCCTCGGCCGTCTCCTCGGGCTTGTCCCAGTAGCCCTCGCACAGCTGCGGGGAGCGGTACACGATCTCGCCGGGCGTGCCGTCGGGCACGTCCTTGCCGTCCTCGTCGACCACCCGTGCCTCCACGAACAGCACCGGCCGGCCGCAGGAGTCCATGCGTCCCTCGTGCTCGTCGGGGCCGAGGACCGTGGCCAGCGGGCCGATCTCGCTCTGTCCGAAGCAGTTGTAGAAGGCCAGCCGCGGCAGCCGCTCCCGCAGCCGCTGCAGGACGGGCACCGGCATGACCGACGCACCGTAGTAGGCCTTGCGCAGTCCGCCGAGGTCCCGCCGCGTGAAGTCGGGGCGGTTCACCAGGTCGATCCACACGGTGGGCGGGGCGAACAGGCTGTCCACGCGGCCCGCCTCGATCAGGTCGAGGATCCGGTCGCCGTCGGGCGCGCCGAGGACGATGTTGGTGGCGCCGACCGCGAGGTACGGCAGCAGGAACACGTGCATCTGCGCCGAGTGGTACAGCGGCAGCGCGTGCACGGGCCGGTCGCCCGCGCCGAGGTCGAGGGCGGTGATCGCGCTGAGGTACTCGTGCACGAGGGCCCGGTGGGTCATCATCGCGCCCTTGGGCAGGGCGGTCGTGCCCGAGGTGTACAGCAGCTGCGCCAGGTCCTCGCCGCACGGCTCCGGGCCGTCGTACGCCGGTGCGGCCGCCAGCCGGGCGAGCAGCGAGCCGTCGGCGTCGCGCAGCGGCAGCGTCCGTACCCCGCCGGGCAGCCGGCCGGCGAGGCCGGGATCGGCGAGGACCAGCGTGCTGCCGGACTGGCGGACGAGGTAGGCGAGGTCGTCGCCGGTCAGGTTCTGGTTGACCGGCACGTGCACCAGGCCCGCGCGGGCGCAGGCGAGGAAGGCGATCAGGTAGGCGTCGGAGTTGTGGCCGTAGGCGGCGACCCGGTCGCCGGGCGTGAGCCCC
The DNA here is from genome assembly GCF_044456065.1 of Streptomyces sp. NPDC051041. Classification (NCBI taxonomy): domain Bacteria; kingdom Bacillati; phylum Actinomycetota; class Actinomycetes; order Kitasatosporales; family Streptomycetaceae; genus Streptomyces; species Streptomyces sp. NPDC051041. The sequence continues at coordinate 455,554 of NZ_JBITFM010000003.1, read as the reverse complement.
TGCGCCAGCAGGACGCTCGCCGCGCGGGAGACGGCGGTGTCGAGTGCGTCGTACGTCCAGGAGCGGTCGGCGTACTCCAGCGCGACCCGCGCCGGGGTGCGGCGGGCGCTGCGCCGCAGCACCCCGTCGACCGTGCTGCCGTGTCCGGGCGTCATGGCAGACGATCCTCGGTTCGGCCGGGGCCGCGGTCAAGACGCCGCGCGGCCCGGGACGGCCCGGCACCGGACCGCGCACCGGGGTCGGGCCGGCACGCCGGCCGCTTCGCCGCGTCCGTCCGGGACGCCGACGAGCGTGCCGGGGGTCCGCTCGCGGACGTGCTCGCCCGGCACGGCGGTCACCGCGTCGGCGAGGGCGGCGACCAGGCGGGCGGGACCGGTGCCACCGAGCGCTCGCCCCGGTCCGCGCGGTGGGCGGCGGGTCTCCCCCGGCGCCCCGTCGGCTGCCGGTCCTCGCACGCCCCGTTGACAGACCGCGCGCCCGACACGAAAGTTCCCCTGCGCAAGACGAGTCCGGAACGACACGTCCAGCCCGGATGCGGGGGTCCTCATGGCAGCCGACGACAGACGTGGTCTCACCCGCCGTCGGCTGGGCGCCGGCGCGCTCGCCCTGGGCGGCGCGCTGGCCCTGGCGCCGCTGCCGGCCGCCGCGGCCGGCGCCGCGTCGCCACGTTCCGCCCTGCGGCCCGGCTCCCCCGAACGCGCCGGTCTGCTGCGCGCCCCGCTGCGGCGACTCGTCGCCGACGCGAAGGCGTTCCTCGGCCCCTCCCCCGAGCACCCCTGGTACGCGGGCGCCGTGCTGCTCGCCGGGCGCGGCGGCACCGTGGCGCTGCACGAGCCGATCGGCATGGCGGTGCGCTACCGGGCGTACGACGAGAAGACCGACACCGGGATCGAGTTCCCGGCCGAGCAGCAGATCCCGACGACCCGGGACACCGTGTTCGACCTGGCGTCGGTGTCCAAGCTGTTCACCTCGCTCCTCGCCGTGCAGCAGCTGGAGCGGGGCGCACTGGAACTGGAGGCGGCGGTCGCCTCGTACCTGCCGGAGTTCGGGCGCGCGGGCAAGCATGAGGTGACGATCCGTCAGCTGCTGACGCACACCTCGGGTCTCCGCGCCTGGATCCCCCTGTACGACGCGCCCACGCACGAGGAGAAGCTCGGCCTCGTCTTCGCCGAGGCGCCGGCCGTCCCGCCCGGGACCGCCTACCTCTACTCGGACCTGAACCTGATCTCCCTCCAGCTCGTGCTGGAGCGGATCACGGGCCGCTCCCTGGACGTCCTCCTCCACGAGGAGATCACCGGCCCGCTGGGCATGCGCCGCACCCGCTACAACCCGCCCGCCTCCTGGCGGCCGGGCATCGCGGCCACCGAGGACGCCCGCAGGCCCTGGTCGGGTCTGGACCGCGGGCTGGTGTGGGGCGAGGTGCACGACGAGAACGCGTTCGCCCTCGGCGGCGTCGCGGGCCACGCGGGCGTCTTCTCCTGCGCGTGGGACCTCGCGGTGCTCGCCCGGACCCTCCTCGACGGCGGTTCCCACGGCCGGGCGCGCATCCTGGAGCCGGAGTCCGTGGAGCTGATGTTCAGCGACTTCAACACCGCCTTCCCCGGCGACGAGCACGGCCTCGGCTTCGAGCTGTACCAGCACTGGTACATGGGAGCGATGGCCACCCCGCGCACCGCCGGGCACACCGGCTTCACCGGCACCTCGCTGGTCCTCGACCCGACCACCGACTCCTTCCTGGTGATCCTCGGCAACTCCGTGCACCCGGTGCGCGGCTGGCGCTCCGGTTCCGCGCCCCGGGTCGCCGCGGCCGACCACCTGGCGCGGGCCGTGCCGGTGCGTCCGGCGCACGGCCGTACCGCCTGGTTCTCCGGGATGGCGAGCGCCACGGCCGCCACGCTCGCGCTGCCCGCGCTGGACACCTCCGCCGGCGGCGCGCGGCTGCGGTGCGCCCTGTGGTGGGACACCGAGCCCCGGGCCGACGCGCTCGTCCTGGAGGCGTCGGCCGACGACGGCGCGACCTGGCGGCCCGTCCCGTTCACGACCACCCGCCGGGGCGGGGAGCCGGAGCACCGTCCGGCCGGCGCGGTCACCGGGTTCTCGGGCCGCGTCTGGCACCGGCTCGCCGCGGACCTGCCGGCCGCCCGCGGGCTCGCGCTGCGCTGGCGGTACACCACCGACCGGCTGTACGCGGGCCGCGGGGCGTACGTCGACGGGCTGCGCGTCGAGGCGGCCGACGGCGTCCTCTTCGACGAGTCGCGGCCGGCGGACGCGGCCCGGATCCGGGCCGCGGGCTGGACGCCGTCGGCCGACTAGCCGTGCCGGCCGGGCCCGCTCCGCACGGGCGCCGGCGCGCTGCCCGCCGGGGACGGCCTCACTGGTTGAAGACGGCCTTCTGCACCTCGTTCGGTCCGTCGAAGTGGTCCTGCTTCAGGCTGTCCAGGCGGCTGACGACCTTCTCGTCGGCCTTGTTCCTGCGGGCCTGGTCCACCAGGTGCTTCTTGTCCGTCGGGTAGTCCATGCCGCTGAGGGCCTTCTGCAGGTCGATCGGGCTGAGGTCGGCCATGGGAGCCTCCCGTGGGACGGTCCGGCCGTCCCCGCGGGGCGGCCGGATCCTGCGGATACCTTCGACCTGTCGGAGTGCCCCGCCCGGCGCCGGCCATTCAACCGCCCCGCGCCCGCAGCACCGCCATCGCCGCGTTGTGCCCCGGCACCCCGCTCACACCGCCCCCGCGCACCGCTCCCGCCCCGCACAGCAGCACGTTCGCGTGCCGGGTCGCCACGCCCCAGCGGCCGGCTCCGTCCTGGGCGTACGGCCAGGTGAGGTCCCGGTGGAAGATGTGGCCGCCGGGCAGCCTCAGGTCGCGCTCCAGGTCCAGCGGGGTCTTCGCCTCGATGCACGGGCGCCCGTCCGCGTCGGTGGCCAGACAGCCGGCGAGCGGTTCGGCCAGATGGGCGTCGAGCTGGGCCAGCGTCGCCGTCAGCAGGTCCTCGCGGACGGCGTCGTCCTGCCCGTCGTCCCGCGCGAACAGCCGGGCGGGTGTGTGCAGGCCGAACAGGGTGAGCGTGTGGTACCCCCGCCCGGCGAGGTCCGGGCCGAGGACGCTCGGGTCGGTGAGCGAGTGGCAGTAGGTCTCCGAGGGCGGGGCGGTGGGCGGCTCGCCGGCCGCGGCCCGGGCGTACGCGGCGGCCAGCTGCCGGTAGCCCTCGGCGACGTGGAAGGTGCCGGCGAAGGCCTCGCGGGGGTCGGTCGCGCTGTCCCGCAGCCGGGGCAGCCGCTCCAGCAGCATGTTCACCTTCAGCTGGGCGCCCTCGGCCGGGGCCGGGGCCGGGTCGCCGGTCAGCGCCGCCAGCTCCTGCGGGGAGGCGTTGACAAGGACGTGCCGGGCGGCGGCGACGCCCTCCCCGGTGGCCGTGCGGTAGGCGACCTCGGCCGTGCGGCCGTCCGTGGCGATGCGCACCGCCTCGTGCCCGGTGGCGAGGACGGCGCCCGCCCGGCGGGCCGCGGCGGCCAGCGCGTCGGTGAGGGCGCCCATGCCGCCGACGGGCACGTCCCAGGCTCCGGTGCCGCCGCCGATCACGTGGTACAGGAAGCAGCGGTTCTGCTTGAGCGAGGGGTCGTGGGCGTCGGCGAAGGTGCCGATCAGCGCGTCGGTGAGGACCACGCCCCGGACCAGGTCGTCGGTGAGGTGCTCCTCGATCGCGACGCCGATCGGCTCCTCGAACAGGGCCCGCCAGGCGGCCTCGTCGTCGACGCGGCGGCGCAGCTCCTCGCGGGTGGGCAGCGGCTCGGTGAGGGTCGGGAAGACCCGCCGGGCGACGTGGCCGGTCAGGGCGTGGAAACGCCGCCACGCCCCGTACTCGCGGTCGGAGCCGGTGAGCCGGGCGAACGCCTCCCGGGTCCGCCGCTCCCCGCCGCCGACGAGGAGCCCGGTGGGACGCCCGTCCCGCTCGGTGGGGGTGTACGAGGAGACCGGGCGGGCGCGCAGGCGGACGTCCAGGCCGAGATCCCGCACGATCTTCCGGGGCAGCAGGCCGACCAGGTACGAGTACCGGGACAGCCGGGCGTCGACTCCGGCGAAGGGACGGGCCGACACGGCCGCGCCGCCGGTGTGGTCCAGCCGCTCCAGCACCAGCACGGAACGCCCGGCGCGGGCCAGGTAGGCGGCGGCGACCAGGCCGTTGTGGCCTCCGCCGACGACGACGGCGTCGTACGCCCGGCCGGCGCGCGGTCCCTCGGGTGCGGTCATGGTTCTTGGTAGCACGCGGTGGTCCGCGGCGGCCAGGGGCGGCGGGCCGCCGTCAGGGGACGGGCCGGGACCGCAGTGCCGTCGTCCTGCGGTACAGCTCCGCGGCCTCGGCGGCGCGGCCGAGCTGTCCGAGGCAGTGCGCCTCGTCGTCGCGGCTCGCGAGGGTGTCGGGGTGGTCCGCGCCGAGGACGCGTTCGCGGGCGGCGGCCACCCGCCGGTACTCGGCCAGCGCGTCCGCCCAGCGGCCCAGCCAGCCGAGGCCGACGGCGACCTCGCGGCGGCTGACCAGGGTGTCCGGGTGGTCGGGGCCGAGCACGCGCTCGCGGATCGCGCACACCTGCCGGGCCTCGGCGAGGGCCTCCTCCCAGCGCCCGAGCCGGCCGAGGCCGACGCCCAGGCCGTGGCGGGCGCGCAGGGTCTCCGGGTGGTCGGGGCCCTGGACCCGGGCGCGGTCCTCGATCAGCTCGCGGTACACGGTCAGCGCCCGGGCGCTGCGGCCGAGGCGGCCGAGGCTGATGCCGATCTCGTAGCGGGCGGCGAGCGTGTCGGGGTGGTCGGGGCCGAGCGCCCGGGCGCGGTCCCGGGCGACCTCCTCGTAGGCGTGCAGGGCTTCCTCCCAGCGGCCCAGCCGGTCCAGCGCGTGGGCGACCTCGTAGCGGGTGACCAGGGTGTCGGGGTGCAGGGGCCCGAGCACCCGGGCACGGGCGGCGGCCACCTCGCGGGCCGTGCGCCAGGACTCCTCCGGGCACCCGAGCCGGCCGAGGCTGACGGCGAGGTTGTGCCGGCAGCGCAGGGTGTCGGGGTGGTCGGCGCCCATGGTGCGCTCCCGGGCGGCGAGCACCGAGGCGTACACCCGGTGGGCGTCGAAGTGGCGGCCGAGCCGGCCGAGGGCGTACGCCATCTCCTGGCGGGCGGCGAGGGTGTCGGGGTGGTCGGCGCCGAGCACCCGGATCCTCACCTCGGCGACCTGCTTGTACGCGCGCAGCGCGTCGGCGGCGCGGCCGGTGCGGCTGAGGGCGAAGGCGGCCTCGTAGCGGCTGGCGAGGGTGTCGGGGTGGTCCGGGCCGAGGAGGTGCTCGCGCTCGGCGGCCACCGCCCGGTGCACCTCGCCCGCCTCCGCCCAGCGGCCGAGCCGCCCGAGGCTCAGGCCCGCCCGGTGCCGGCCGGCCAGCGCGGCGACGGCCTCCGGCGGCGGTTCGGGCCGCTGCCCGGGCCCGGGTTCCCCGGCCGGGTCCGGCGCGGGCAGGGGATCCCCGGCCGGGTCCGGCCCGGGGCGCGGGGCCCAGACGCCGGACAGGCCCGCCCCCGGGTCCGCCGGCGTGCCGTGCGGGCCGGTGCCGACGGCCTTGGGCCCGGTGGTCATGCCGCGGGTCCAGGACGGCAGCCGGGTCCCGACCGCCACCGGACCGCGGGTGCGCGGCGCCGGCCAGGAGGTCACCGCGGCCGGCGCGTGCGCCGGCGCGGTGCGGCCCGCGGTGATCCGGCGGGCCAGCTCGCGGGCGTCGCGCGGACGCTGCCCGGGCTGTTTGGCCAGCAGGTCCAGGATGATCCTCTCCAGGTAGCCGGGCAGCTCGGCGCGGTGGCTGCGCGGCGGCTCGGGCGGGGTGTCGCGGTGGCCGACGAGGACGGCCCAGGCGTCGTCGAGGTCGAAGGGCGGTGTGCCGGTGGCGAGCTCGTACAGCACGCAGCCCAGCGAGTACAGGTCGCTGCGGCGGTCGACCTCGTCCCCGCCGATCTGCTCCGGCGACATGTAGTGCGGGGTGCCCATGGCGATGCCGGTGCCGGTCAGGCGGGAGGTGGGGCCGGTGTCGCGACCGAGGCGGGCGATCCCGAAGTCGCAGATCTTCACCGTGCCGTCGGCGAGCCGGACGATGTTCGCGGGTTTCAGGTCCCGGTGCACGACGCCCTGCTCGTGGGTGTAGGCGAGGGCCTCGGCGACCTGTTCGGCGATGTCGACGACGTCCGCGACCGGCAGGGGACGGCCCTTGTTGTCCTCCAGGAGCCGGCTGAGGTCGCGGCCCCGCAGCAGCTCCATGACCAGGTAGAGGACGCCGTCGGACTCGCCGAAGTCGTGTACCACGGTCACGCCGCGGTGCTGGAGCGCGGCGGCCACGCGGGCCTCGCGCCGGAACCGCTCCCGCAGCACCCGGCCGGAGGACCGGTCGGGGGGCGTGCCGAGCGGCTTGAGGCACTTGACGGCGACGTGCCGCCCCAGCGACTCGTCCCGCGCCCGCCACACCTCTCCCATGCCGCCGCGCCCGATCAGGTCGAGCAGCCGGTACCGGCCGTGGATCAGTCCGCTGTCCCCCATCTCTGCACCCGCCCCCGTCGCTGATGCGTCCGCCCTCCCCCGGCCCGCCCAGTATGGCGGGCTGTCGCCCGGTTTTGTACGGTGCGGGACACCCGTCCGGACCGAGCCGGGCCATGGCGCGGGGACGTGCCCGGGAGCCGGTGGCGGGCGCGGACGTGCGGGAACGCCGCACGGCAGCGGGCCCGTGACCGGCGGGCGCGGGAGGCCGGCGGCGGGAGAGGGGGCCGGCCTGCCGTAGGGCCCCTGCGCGCAGGACGGTAGGGAGACCTACGGCGGGTGTGCCGTACACCGCCCCGGCAGCTCACGCCGGGCGGATCAGGGGTGGGCCGGCGGGCGCGGCAGGAAGCCGCCCGCCTCGCGTGCCTCGGCTCCCGCGGCGGGTTCGGGGCGCGCCGTGCCGGAGCGGGCGGCCCGGCTCCGGCCGGTTCGCGGGGGCGGCGGGGAGGTCCGGCTCGCCCGCCGTGCCGGCGGGCCGGCGCCGTACGCGTGGCGTGCCCGAACCCCCTCCCGCCGGCTCGCGCGGCCGCCGAAGAAGCGGGGCGACCGCCCCCGGTGGCCCGGGAGCGCCGCGTCAGTTCAGCGTGGCGAGGAAGTCCGTGCAGGCCCGGGCGCAGGCGCGGCACGCCTTCGCGCTCTCCTCCGCTCCCGGCTGCATGTCGAAGACGTGCGCGGTCTCCAGGCACACCGTCCGGCACCACTCCAGCTGGGCCCGCATGGCGGCCTCGTCCACCTGGCTCTGCTCGGACAGCACCCGGCAGGTCGCGTCGCACACCTCCGCGCACATGATGCCCTTGCGTCGTACGAGTTCCTGGTTCTCTGTCCCGTCCGGATCCACGAGGCTCGCGCGCAGCGCGCAGGCCCGCGCGCACTCGGTGCACGCCTGTGCGCAGGCGAAGCGATCCTCCAGGAACCGGAACAGCTCCTGTTGGGAAGTCGGTGATGTCACACCGCGCGGGTAGCCCGTGCCGCGGGCGTCAAACCCGGCGCTCCCCGGGTTCCGGCCGGTTTTCCGGGCCCCGGCGCGGGCACCCGTGCGGCCCGCGACGACGCACGGAGGTGTCCACCGTGCCCGGACGACAGGAACTGCCGTCGACCCTGGAGCGGTCCCCCCGCGACGCCCAGCGCACCTGGATCGAGGCCCACGACTCGGCCGTGGAGCAGTACGGCGAGGGCGAGCGGGCGCACCGGGTGGCGTACGGCGCGCTGAAGCACAGCTACGAGAAGGTCGGCGACCACTGGGAACGCAAGGAGGGCGGTCGCCGGGGCCCCTCGGACCCCCGGTCGGCCCGGCCCCGGCAGCGGGGCGGCCGCAGCGGCGAGGGCGTCGACGAGCGCGCCTCGAAGGAACACCTGTACGACATGGCGAAGCGGCTCGGCATCGAGGGCCGGTCGCGGATGTCGAAGGCGGACCTGCTCGACGCGATCCGCAAGGCGAACCGTTCGCGGACGCGCGCGGCCCGGTCCGGCTGAACAGGTTGGCGGCGGACAGCCGGGGTACCCGCGGGCCATGAACACCGCATGGATGGAAATGGCAGCGGGCCGAGGCGCCCTCGGCATCGGGCTGGCTGTGGCGGGTGTGGTGGTCGTGGCCCTGCTGATCGGCGCCTTCGCCCTGGGCATCCGGAACATGCGCCGCAACCCGGGTCCGCCGGACCCCGCGGAGCAGCCCCGACTGCCCGACGACGGCCCGGTCCGCGAGGAACACCAGAACCGCGCCCCCGACGAGATGCCCAGAAGCGAGACCCGGCTGACGCCGCACGAGATGCCCGCCCACGGCAACATGCCGAGCCGGCCCGCCCCCGAGGGGGAACGGCCTCGCTGGAGCGGGGGCAGCAGCGGCTCGTTCGGCAGCGGCGGACCGGGCGGCGGCCGCTGACCCGCGGGCACGGCGCTCCGGACCTCCGTTCCGGGGCGAGCCCTGGCCCCTCCGCGCGTCACGGTTGCCGTGCGGAGGGGCCAGGGCCCGTGCCTGTGCGCGGGCCCTCCGCCGTGTCCGGTCCGGTCCCGGCCGTCCGACCGCAGGAGCGGGCGCACCGGGGCGCGTGCCCGCGGCCCGGCGACGTCGGTGCGGGACCCGGGCGGCGGCGGCTCCCGGTCGAGTGCCGTCAGGCGGTCGTCGCACGGTTCCCGGAGCACGGTCGTCCCCGGGAGAAGCCGACGCCCCGGCGGGGCCGTCCCCTCCAGCGCGTTGCGCACCTCGGTCAGGTGGAGGGACGGCCCGTCAGGTGGGCGAAGACGTCGTCGAGGGTGGGGCGGCGCAGGGCGAAGTCGGTGACCCGGATGCCCGCGTCGCGCAGGGCGACGGCCACGTCGGCGACATCGCCGAGGCCGTCGTTCAGCTGGACGGCGACCCTGCCCTTCTCGGCGTCCACCGTCGGGGGCGTCGTCAGGGCCGGTCCGAGGGCGGTGAGGACGGCGGTGACGTCGGACGGGGCCGGGACGGTCAGTTCCAGCCACTCGGGGCCCACTTTGCGTTTGAGGGCTTCGGGCGTGCCGTCGGCGATCACCCGGCCGGAGTCGACGACCGCGATCTGGTCGGCGAGGAAGTCGGCCTCCTCCAGGTACTGCGTCGTCAGCAGCAGGGTCACCCCGCCGTCCACCAGCTCCCGCACCAGGCCCCACAGCGCCATCCGGCTGACCGGGTCGAGGCCCGTGGTCGGCTCGTCGAGGAACAGCACCGGGGGCGAGGTGATCAGGCAGCTGGCGAGGTCGAGACGGCGCCGCATGCCGCCGGAGTAGGTGCGGGCCGGCCGGTGGGCCACGGCCGTGAGGCCGAAGCGCTCCAGGAGCTCGTCGGCCCTCCGGCGTGCGGCCCGCCGGCCGAGGTGCAGCAGCGTGCCGAGCAGGACCAGGTTCTCGCGTCCGGTGAGCACCTCGTCCACCGCGGCGTACTGCCCGGCGAGGCCGATGCGCCGGCGTACCTCGCGCGGCTGTCTGGCCACGTCGAAACCGGCCACCTCGGCATGGCCCCCGTCCGGCGCCACGAGCGTCGTGAGCACCTGCACGGTGGTCGTCTTGCCGGCCCCGTTGGGGCCGAGGAGGCCGAGCACCGTGCCGGCCCGCACGTGCAGGTCGATCCCGCGGAGCGCCTCGACGTTCCGGTACCGCTTGCGGATGCCCTCCGCCCGGATGGCCGTCTCCACCTCCACCGCCCCCACTCCGCTCAGCGCACCGGGTCCGCGGCCCGCTCCCGCAGGCTGCGGGGGCGCATGTCCGTCCAGTGCTCCTCCACGTAGGCGAGCGCGGTGGCGTGCGGGCTCTCCGCGAGCGCCACGGTCCAGCCGGGGGGCGTCGGCGCGAAGGCGGGCCAGATGCAGTGCTGGGCCTCGTCGTTCACCAGGACGAGGAACGTGCCGTTCTGGTCGTCGAAGGGGTTCGGCATGGCGTCGTCACTTCCGTTTCGTCGTGGACTCGTCGGATGGGTGGGGTGTGCCGGATGTGCCGGGGCCGTGGGGCTCGTCGAGCGCGTCCTCCGGGCCGACTGTGGCAGGTGCCGCTGACAGCGGGCTGATGCCGCCGGCGAGGCGCCGGCGCCCGGAACGGGGGCCCTCGCGCCCCGGGTCAGGAGGCCGCCCGGCGGTAGCGGCGCAGGCTGAGGATCACGGTGAGGACGAAGACCGCCCCGAGGGACACCGCGATGGCCAGGGACGTGTGCTCGGCCGGGAAACCCCCGCCGGTGGCCGTGGGGTTGCCCCACAGCTCCCGGGTCCGGGTGACCACGGCGCTGACCGGGTTCCACTCGGCGAGCGGGCGCAGCCAGCCCGGCAGTCGGTCGACGGACTGGAAGGCGTTGGACAGGAACGAGAACAGGACGGTGACCAGGCCGGCGACGACGTTGATCGTCTCCAGGTTGCGGGAGAACAGCCCCAGCAGCACGCCGACCCAGAGCATCGCGTACATGAACACGGCCAGCAGCAGGAAGCCGGCGAGGACGGAGAGCGGTCCGCTGTCGGGCCGCCAGCCGAAGAGCACGCCCAGCACCGTGACCACGGCCAGGCCGATCAGGCCGACGGCCAGGTCGCCGAGGGTGTGGCCGAACAGAACCGCCGGCCGTGAGATCGGCAGGCTGCGGAACCGGTCGACGAGCCCGCCGCGCAGGTCCGTCGCGACGGCCACGGCGGTCGGTCCGATGCCGGCGAGCCCGGCCTGCGCGGCCACCCCCGCGAACAGGTACTCCTGGTAGTCGCCGCCGGTGACCGCCAGGGACCCCTGGAAGAGGTAGCCCAGCACGATCATCGAGACGAGCGGGTTCATGACGATGCCGACCAGGCGGCCGGGAGCCCGGCGCAGGCGCCGCAGCCTCCGGCCCGCCACGGCGAGGGACTCCAGGGCCAGCGCGACCGGCGGCGCGGGCGTCCGTACCTGAACCAGGGTCACCATGCCCGCTCACCGCCCCGCCCCGCGTCCAGGCGGTCGAGGGCGGCGTCCACGACGCGTCCGACGACGGCCTGGGGGCCCGGGTGCATCAGGTACTCGTGGCCGCAGTCGATCCGGTGGATCCTCACGGTTCCGTCCACGTGCGGTTCCCATCGTCGGGTCTGGTCGGCCAGTTGGTCCGCCGTCCACTCCCGGGTGGCGGCGAACAGGTGCAGGTCGCCGCGGAAGCGGCCGGCGGCGAAGCGCTCCATCAGGTCGCCGTGGGTCCGGGCCAGGCGCAGCAGCCGCGGGATCCCCCGCTCGCCGAGTTCGGCCAGCGGGTGGCTCTCCTGCCGCAGGACGCCGAGGAGTTCGGCCGGGGTGACCGGCCGCCCGGTGAACTCGCCGCGGCTGTGGCCGAGCGTCTCCAGCGCCCGCAGCAGGAGCTCGTGGTCGTCGCCGTCCTCGTCGCGGCCCGTCGGGCCGAGGTAGCCGTCCAGGTTGGCGAGGAAGTCGACCTCGTCGCCCGCCTGTTGCAGCTGCACGGCGATCTCGTGGGCGAGCACGCCGCCGTAGGACCAGCCGAGCAGCCGGTACGGGCCGTGCGGCCGGAGCCGCTTGATGTGCCCGACGTACTCGGCGGCCACGGCACGGATGTCGTCGGGGATCGGCGCCGCCCCGCCGGCGGCCGGTGACTGCAGGCCGTAGAGCGGGTGCCGTCGGTCGAGGTACCGGGCGAGTCCGACGTACGGGAGGCTGAAGCCGAGTCCGCTGTGGACGAGGAAGACCGCGGGCGCCTCTCCGCCCGGCCGGATGGGCAGCACGGTGGCGAACGGGTCGAGCAGGGTCTCCTGGGCGGGGCCCGTCTTCTGTGCGCGGGTGGCCAGTTCGGCGACGGTGCGGTGCAGGACCACGTCGGCGACGCTGAGCCGCAGTCCGGCGGACTGGGCCCGGCTGACCAGTCGCACGGCGAGGAGGGAGTGTCCGCCGAGGTCGAAGAAACTGTCGTCGACGCCGACCCGCTCCAGGCCCAGCACCTGGGCGAACAGCGCGCACAGCACCTC